>JAEFAR010000030.1 GCA_016287675.1 Lachnospiraceae bacterium | reverse complement strand
CCATTGCTGATGCTGTTAGAAATGGGAAATATGTAGAGTAATAAATGACAGGGTAATATCAACCTAAGAGGAATCGGGAGACCGGTTCCTTCTTTGATGCCGGAATGGAGGTGGTCATTTGTATCCGTTCAGCAATGCTTTCCTGACAGCAGTGAATGGTAATGCTGCTGAAATACTTAAGGAAATATTTTTCGGAGGCAAAAGATCACATACAAATAGGAATAGATGCTGAAGAATACTATTCTCACGACTTTTCATATAGCAGTTGAGAGGATCAGATGGGGTGCCTCATCGGCTCGATACCCTATGGAGGAATAAATGGATTATAAAAAGATTTTCGATAACTTGAATCCCGGCTTTTTTGACCGGGAGTATATAAAAAACATGGAAGAAGATTGGATATTTGCCGAACTGGTCACGGATTTAAAGAAGGAACTTCCTGTGACAGATCCGGTGCCTTGTCCCGAAGGCATTGTATTTAAGTACTTTGAAGGAGATATTGAGGTGCTTCGTAAGGCAGTTCATGAGGTTGACGAGGACTGGGTGCAGTATTTTGATCAGGGCGGAAGTTATTTCTGCGGTTATGACGGAGAGGCGATCGCTTCTTTCTGTTTCCTCGGCGAAATGGGCCGAGTGGGCGAACTGAGGATCGGAGGACCCGGATGCGTGGGAACTGTTCCCAAGTATCGCAAACAGGGCATCGGCCTCAGAATGGTGCAGGCCGGCACAGAGATCTTAAAGCGTGAAGGGTTTGACCTTTCCTGGATCCACTATACCCATCTTGAAAAGTGGTATATGAAGCTTGGTTATGAGCCTGTGCTTCACTGGAACTGCAAAGGATTTGTTTAGACAACAAGATGTTGCGGATCAGACCTGTGGAATAAAAGCATTAAAGAATAAGGAAGCTTGCAAAGACAGATAAAAGTATTATAATGGTTCCATTACGCAACAAAGGGAGGACCCATATGGCAAAATTACTTGTAGTTGTGGACATGCAGAACGATTTCCTGACCGGAGCACTGAAAAACGATGATGGCGTGAAGGTTATTCCTTACATCAAAGAAAAGCTTGAAAAAACGGACAAAGACACTATCGTATGCTTTACCAGAGACACTCACTTTGAGGATTACCCGGAAACGGAGGAAGGAAAGAATCTTCCCGTAAAGCATTGTCTATACGGAACCGACGGCTGGCAGATCACGGATGAATTAAATCCGTTAAAAGACGGAAAGATGCTTCCAAAAGGGACGTACATCTTTGACAAGTACACCTTCGGATCACAGCAATTTGCCGCTTTCTTAAGCGAGAATGCAGCAAAGATCGAGGAGATCGAACTGGTGGGAGTGTGCACGGACATATGCGTTATCTCAAATGCGATCCTTGCAAAGGCTACCCTTCCCAACGTCCCGATCTACGTAGATGAAGCGGGATGTGCGGGAGTTACTCCCGAGAGTCACAGAACTGCCATCGAAGCCATGAAGGCCTGTCACATTCACATTAAAAACGAATTATTTTAGGTTTTGGTTATTGACAAAAAAAAGATTTATTCAGATAATTAAAAAGATGTTCATGATGGCTTAATTTCGACATGACGGCTAAATGTGGTCCTGAAATCTTTGGGGAAAGATGTCCGGATCTTTGAATGTATTCATAATTTAGGGTCAGGAGCTTCGGCTCATGTTTTACAGCTTTTTGGGAGGAAGTTGGGAATGAATACGGTAGTAATTACAGCGGATATTGTTGCGGCAATGTTTCTCTTGATTATTCTGCCCGGTCTCTACAGGGTTACGCCTGAAGTGGCCGAAAAAACCAAGTACTATCGTTACTGCATTTGGCTCTGCCTTTTGGGCACCGTGGCCAAAGTGCTGTCTTTCACCTTTAACGGTGTTTTTAACGGGAATCTGATCATCAGCACAGTGAATTACTATGCCTACATTTTCATCGATCTGATGATCGCCTGCTTTTCTTTTTATATTTTCACCCTGATCAAAGAAAAAGAACAGAAGATCTCTTCAAGATTTACAGGCTTTGTTGTGGTGCTTTGCGTTGCCGATTTTTTGCTGCGGTCCATAGGTTCTTATACGGGGAAGCTTTTCACCGTAAGGCGGGGAGTCGTGGAACAAGGACCCTGGCATCCTCTTATTACCATCGCCCCTACCCTGTGTTTTGTGTGCATATTCATCCTGATTATCTGTGAGGCAAAAAAACTCGGGGTAAAGTACACCCTGGCGCTGGGAACGTATCTTCTGCTGCCTTCGGTTTCCGCCGTTGTGCAGATCTATGAACCTGAATACGCCTTTGGTTACATTGCTTCCGCCATGGCACTGATGATCATATATGTAACGATCCAGTCCGACATTATGGCCGAAGCCAACATACGGGCAAAACTTTACAACACTCTTTCAACCAAGGATGTGCTTACGGGGCTTAAAAATCGAAGAGGCTTTCAGGAGATGCTGGCTGAGATCAAAGAGGATGACAGGATCGCAGTTCTTTTCAGCGATATAAACTCTCTTAAATACGTTAACGATCATGTGGGACATGAAGCGGGAGACAGACTGATCCAGAGCATGGCAAAGATCCTGATCGGCAATTTCCCCGATGCGGAGCCCTGCAGGATCAGCGGAGATGAGTTCGTGGTCATTGTCAAGGATCCCGACGAAAAAGAGTTTGAGGAAAGGATGAAAAAACTGTCAAAGGAGTTTTATGAATGCGACAGGATCGCATCCATGGGCTACATGATAGGCAGCGGCAGCGAGGCTCAGGAACTGATCAACAGAGCCGAGCGGGAGATGTACAAAGACAAAAAACGTTATTACGAAGAAACAGGCAGAGACAGAAGAACCTGAAGGACCATGATACCGGGGCAGAGAACTTTGATTCTCTGCCTTATTTGTTTTGCTTATCTCATTGATAAAATAATACAATCGTTCAATCCCTTGCACTCGAAATTTTTTTCTAATAGAATAAAAAAAGAGGGGGCGGGAATGTGAAAAGAAAAAGGAGTCAACATGAGCGAAAGTCTTAAAAAAACAACGGGATGGCGTAACAATAAGTGGGTGAGAGCAGCGATCCCGGCACTTCTTCTCCATTGCAGTATCGGAACGGTGTACTGCTGGTCATTGTTCAGTCAGGAAGTGGCTGATTACATCGGTTTCTCAAAGGGAGCCATTGAATGGGCCTTCTCCTTTGCCATCTTCTTCCTCGGAATGAGCGCAGCTTTTTTGGGAAACATGGTTGAAAAGAACATTCACAAGTCTTCTCTGATCTCAACAGTCTGTTTCTCAGTCGGTATGGCACTTACGGGATTCTTCATTTTCTACGGCGGACAGCACAGGGGCAGTGTTCTCGCACTGGTGGGCATTTACGTAAGCTACGGTTTCATTATGGGCATCGGCCTCGGAACAGGCTATCTTTCCCCGGTTAAAACACTGATGCTCTGGTTCAAGGACCACAAGGGACTTGCCACAGGTCTTGCGGTGGCGGGCTTCGGAGCGGCTAAGGCTATTGCTTCTCCCATCATGACAGCCATGCTCAACGGTCTCGGAGAGGGAGGCATATGGAAAATGTTCGTGATCCTTTCGGGCATCTATTTTGTCATGATGCTGATAGGCTCACTTCTTCTTAAAAAACCCGACGGCTGGTACGAGCCTCAGGGTAAGGGGGAAAAGCCCTCTATCATTCAGGTTCTTAAGACCAGGCCTCTTTCAAATTATATAGGCATCTGGTTTATGTTTTACATCAACATCACCTGCGGTCTTGCACTCATTTCTCAGGAAAAGATGATCTTCAAGTGCATAGGTTTTGCGGCATCCGTAGGCGTTCTTTCCACCATCTCCGCTGTCTTTAATGCGGGAGGCCGCATCGGCTTCTCCTCCTGGGCAGACAAGATGAAGGACAGGAACACTATCTACAAGATGATCTTCATTCTTTCCGGAGGACTTACCGGTCTTGCGATCCTTACACAGGGGATCCTTAAAGGAAACGGAAACATCGTGCTTGCTGTACTTGTACTGGTGCTGGTTTACATTGTAAATGCAGGTTACGGCGGAGGTTTCTCCAACGTGCCCACACTTCTTTCGGATCATTACGGAATGGGCAGCATCTCCGCAATCCACGGTATCACTCTTTCAGCCTGGGCATTTGCGGGACTCACGGGTAATCAGGCCGCTGCTTTTATCGTAAAGCATTTCGGCAAAGAGGAGACCGTCACCTACATCGAAAAAGGCATAGAACACACGGCTACAGTGAACCCCACAGGTTATCACAATGTATTGATCTTTACCGTGGTGCTGTACGTGCTTGCTATGCTTGCATGCATGCTTCTGGTAAAGCCTGCAAAAAAATAAATGGGAATAATGGGATCAGGCCGAGGGACTAGTTCCTTCGGCTTATTTTTTTGTTGACAAGGGTATACAGGAAAGTTACATTAATTAAAAGATATATAAAGGCAGGTCACTATGAAGATCGATGTTAAGCAGATCCGGGAGGGAGAGGACAGCGTTACCGTCCGCTACAGGCAGCTCACTCCCTTCATTAACAGAATACTGGCTGTCCTAAAGGATTCCGGAGGGAAACTCTGGGGAAAGAGCGGCGATCAGAGTCTGAGCTTCGGATACGAAGACATCCTCTATCTGGAATCGGTGGACGACAAAGTCTTTGTGTACACGGATGAGCAGGTGCTGAAGATCGAAGGATCCCTGAATTCGTTTATGCTTGAAGCCGACAATGAGATCTTTTTCAGATGCAGTAAATCCATGGTGATCAATGTGAACCGGGTGAGCTCCTTAAGAAGCCTTTCTTCAAACAGGATCGATGCGGTCATGGAAGGCGGAGAGCACATCATTATTTCCAGAAGATATGCTTCGGAATTCAGGAAGCTTTTGCGAGGTGAACGGGAATGAAGGATAAGAAAAAGATCACCATCTGGGAGAGGTATCTCACCAAAGAAATCGGAATCGAGTTTAAAGCATGCCTATATTTCTTTGCCATACTGTTTTTCTACTGTGTGTACAGGATGACGGGCGGGATCTTTGAGGCAAGCATGCTCCACATGGGAGAAATGATCCTTACATGCTATGCTATCGGATACATCCAGGTGTATCTGCTTTGGAATTTTGATGAAGCAGAGAGAATGGGAATTAAGGAATGCCTTGGAATACTGCTCTGTACATGCATTTATTGCCTTGTTTCATTTATCGGAAACTGGTTTGACAGAAAACTCATCCCCACCCTGCTTCTGGCAGTTTATCTCATAGTGTGTTATATATGTGTTTTTGTGATCTACAGGTCGAAACGGCGGATAGACGATAAAAAGCTCAATGAAGATCTTCGCCTTTTTCAGACGAAACATAAAAAAGAATAGAACACATGGGCGTACAGCGATAAAGTGCTGCTTGCCCTCCGAAAAGTGCATCTTACGGGAGCGTTTATTGCTCCCGTTTAATTTTTTTGTTAATGTGATGGCAGAGAACAACTTTTCACATTGAAAGGAGAAGATATGGAAAAGGTTATAGAGATCAGCCATTTAACAAAAAACTACGGTAAAAACAGGGGAGTTGAGGATGTTTCCCTTACGGTTGAAAAGGGTGACATCTTTGGCTTCCTGGGACCCAACGGAGCGGGAAAATCCACCACCATAAGATCCATGCTGGGTTTCCTGAGATTCAGTGAGGGCAGCATCAGTATTCTTGGACTGGACAGTGTCAGGGATCATGAAGAGATACTTAAAAACGTGGGCTATATGCCCTCGGAAGCATGGTTCTACATGTCCATGAAGGTTGAGGATGCCATCAGGTATGCCGCCAAAGTACGGGGAGTCGATTGCAGGGAAGAAGCGGAAATGCTCTGTGAGAGACTTAAGCTGGATGTGAAAAAAAGGATCCGGGAATTGTCTCTGGGAAACAGAAAAAAGGTGAGCATAGTCTGCGCCATGCAGCACAAACCGAAGCTGTTTGTCTTTGATGAACCCACAAGCGGCCTGGATCCCCTCATGCAGAAGATCTTCTTTGAACTTATCGAAGAGTATGTGAGCAAAGGAACCACCTGCCTTCTTTCCACCCATGTGCTTTCGGAGGTCAACAGATACTGCAGGCATGCGGCCATCATGCGGGAGGGAAAGCTCACATTACTGGATTCTCCGAAGATTGACGATGAAAGCTTCTTAAAGTTTTATATGGATTAAGTAGCGGAAAGGACGATAAAATGAAAGCTGTTTATTTTAAGGAATTACAACTGAATCTTAAGACATTTCTGATCTGGAGCCTGGCTGTGGGCATGATGGGGCTTTTGTGCATATTGCTCTTTCAGAGCATGGAGGGCGAGATGAAGGGGATGGCTGATGCCTTTTCAAACATGGGAGCCTTTTCCGATGCATTCGGAATGAGCACTCTGAGCATAGCAACCCTTACAGGCTACTTTGCGACGGAAGTCGGAACGGTTCACGGCCTGGGCAGCGGGATGTTTTCTGCGATCCTTGCTATCGGCATCCTGTCAAAGGAAGAGGAGGTCCACACCGGCGAATTCCTCTTTTCCCTGCCCGTGTCAAGGACTAAGGTGGTTGCTGCCAAGGCCCTTTGCGTGGCAACGATGCTGACCTGCTTCACCCTTCTCTGTGCACTCTTCTATGTTATCGGCTTCGCTGCACTGGGGGAGGAGATCCCTACAGCCGATTTCGTTAAATTCATGGGAATGCAGCTCCTTATGAATTTCGAAACAGCAGGCATATGCTTTCTGTGCTCATCTCTGTCCGGTAAAAACCGTATGGGCATGGGGATCGCCCTTGCTCTGGGCTTCTACTTCTTCGATCTTATCGGGAGAGTGGTGCCTGACATGAAGGAGGCACTGGTGATCGGACCCTATTCCTATGCCAATGCATCCGAGATCTTTTCCGGCGTTGAAACAAAGGCGGCCGCCGTCGTTATTGCTCTGATCCTGATGGTTATCGCAACAGTGTCGGCGTTTGCAGTATACAACAGAAGAGACCTGGCGAGTTGAACATTGAATCATCGGGAGTTGCCTATAATATGAAAATATATTAAAATAAATCTTGACCTTCCATCGGGAGGAAGGTGTAAAAATGGGTAAGAAAGCGGTCGTAGGATCGCGATCTTAATATTTCATATCAAGGAGGAGATTATGACTCAACCTGTTAGTGTAATTTCTATTATAGGCATGGTTTTTACTGTGCTGATCAGTATCGGCCTTCCCATCGCATTAATGGTGATGGCGAGAAAAAAGCTTAAAAGCGACTGGCTCCCTGTGGTGATCGGAGCAGGTACATTTATTGTCTTTGCCATGATCCTGGAGAAGGTGGTGTTTAACAGCATTGTAGTTGCTGTTATAGGCACAGACAAGCTCACGTCAAACATCTGGATCTATGCTCTGTTCGGGGGACTTGAAGCGGCTGTTTTCGAAGAACTGGGCCGCTTTGCTTCGATGAAGCTTCTTATGAAAAAGAAACTTAATAAGCAGAACTCGATAATGTTCGGTATAGGTCACGGAGGCATCGAAGCGATTCTGCTCGTCGGGATCTCAATGATCTCAAACATTATGGTTTCCATAATGATCAACTCCGGAACCTATGATGCCACACTTTCCCTTCTGGATCCGAACACAAGGGCGATAACTCTTCAACAGATTTCCGTACTTTGGCTTTCCGAATCCTGGCTTTTCTTTATGAGCGGCGTGGAAAGGATCGCAGCCCTCGCATTCCACATCTCGGCATCTTACCTTGTTTACAGAAGTGTGAAGAACAGAAAGCCCCTGCTTCTTTGCATTGCCATAGGTCTTCATTTCCTGTTCGATGCCGGTGTCCTTGTTCTCAGTAACATGGCAGGGGCCATTTTGACGGAATGCTTCCTTGTAGTGTTTGCTGCAGCCGTTGCCGTGGTTGTATTCAGGGCATATAGAAAAGAAAAAGATACTTCGGCAGAAGAACAAATTTGAAAATCATTCTCAATTTCTGTTGACAATTAAAAAAGCATGTACTATAATCGGGAATCGTTCTCAGTTTCAAAACGGGAATGATTCCCGTTTTTGCTGAAAGGGTTTTGTTAAGCGAGTTTCGTCATTCGTGGATTTGGGAGGAGAGCAAATGAATTCACGTCCAAAGTATAAAACAAAGCAGAAGGAGATCCTCACAGAGTATTTTGAGAGTCTTCCCGGTGTTCACATTACCGCAAATGATGTTTGTGAGTACTTTAAGAAAAACGGAACACAGATCGGTCAGTCCACGGTTTACAGGCAGCTTGAGAACCTGGTGGACGAGGGGATCATAAACAAGTATATAATCGATGCCAACAGCCCCGCCTGTTTCGAGTTTACGGGTGAAGGGATACATGCGGAAAAAGAGACATGTTTTCATTGTAAATGTGAGAAATGCGGTAAACTGATCCATCTGCATTGTGATGAGATCAGGGAATTACAGGAGCATCTTGAAAGCCGGCACAATTTCAAACTGGATCCGTTAAGAACGGTGTTCTACGGTCTGTGTGAAGGCTGCTGCGAAGCAGATAATGCCATATGCAAGGATGATTGAAGCACGAAGTGAGGGGAAATGAAGGAAAGAAAATTCTTAAAACCATACATGATCATCGCCGGTGTAATGTGCAGCGTATTGACCGCATTATTCCTGCTTTCTTTTCTGTTCATAGCAGAGGAAACGGGACATGATTGTTCCGGTGAAGACTGCTCTGTCTGCGAGTCACTGGAACGGTGCAGAACTGCGGTACGTCGCGCAGGCGAGATCTTAGCTGCTGCGGTCACGGCTGCTTTGTTTGCAGCTGCGGTGACACCTGCCTTTATCGTATTTAAAAGTGTGTCGTTAAAAAGAAGTCTCGTTTCTCAAAAGGTACGACTGAATGATTGAATCTTCGTAAGAATTTTGAAACAGCTTAAAAATGTCAGCTTAAATTACGGAGGTTTAAAATGAAAAGGATTATTTCTGTTTTTACTGTATTATTATTGATACTCTGCGGCCTTACAGCCTGCGGGAGCAAAGGAAGCAACAGCGGCAGCGACAGGATCAGTGTTGTTACCACCATCTTCCCTGAATACGACTGGGTTAAGAATATTGTCGGAAACAACGACGAAGTGGAGATCACAATGCTTCTTGACAACGGTGTGGATCTTCACAGCTATCAGCCTACGGCATCCGATATCTTAAAGATCTCTTCCTGCGATCTTTTCATCTACGTAGGGGGTGAATCGGATGAGTGGGTTGAGGATGCATTAAAAGAATCCATCAATAAGGATATGGTGGTTCTCAATCTTCTTGAGACTCTTGGGGATTCCGTTAAGGAAGAAGAAGTAGTTGAAGGTATGCAGGAACATGATCACGATCATGAGCATGAAGAAGATGAAGATCACGATCATGAACATGAAGAGGATGAAGACCACGATCATGAGCATCATCATGAAGAAGGCGAAGCAGAGTATGATGAGCATGTCTGGCTTTCACTCAGAAGTGCCGCAAAGATCGTAACAGCCATCTCCGATGCTCTGCAGAAGATCGACGGAAAGAATGCCGATGCTTACAAAAATAACGCAAAGGCTTACAATGAGAAGCTGAATGCTCTTGATCAGAAGTTTACTGATGCGGTTTCAAAGGCCGGAACAAAGACGGTGCTTTTCGGAGATCGATTCCCTTTCCGTTACTTTACGGATGACTACGGCCTTTCCTATTATGCGGCATTTGTGGGATGCTCGGCTGAAACCGAAGCAAGTTTTGAAACCATCACCTTCCTTTCAAACAAGGTGGATGAACTTGGACTTAAAGCGGTTCTCACCATAGAAGGAAAAGATCACAGGATCGCTGAAACTATCGTTAAGAACACAAAGAGCAAAGATCAGAAAGTTTTAACAATGGATTCTCTGCAGTCCGTCACATCAAGGGATGTGGCTGCAGGTTCAACCTACCTTTCCGTTATGGAAGGAAATCTTGAGGTGCTGAAGGAAGCGCTTAAATAACAGTTAAGAAAAGATCGGAGGAAGTATCATGGCCCTGATAACTGTTCGTGACCTGTCATTGGGATACGAAGGAAAAGCCATAGTGGAAAACTTGAATTTTACCGTAAATGCCGGAGATTACCTCTGCGTTGTTGGTGAAAACGGTTCGGGAAAATCAACCCTTATGAAGACACTTTTGACTCTTCGTGCGCCTTTGGCGGGGAAGATAGAGATTGGGGACGGTCTTAAAAAGAATGAGATCGGGTACCTACCCCAGCAGACCGTGGTGCAAAGGGATTTTCCCGCCTCCGTGAAAGAGATAGTTTTATCCGGCTGTCAGGCCCGATGCGGACTCAGACCTTTTTACAATAAAGAAGAAAAAGCACTGGCTCTGGAAAACATGGAGCGCATGGGTATCACCAATCTGGCTGACAGATGCTACCGCGAGCTTTCCGGAGGACAGCAGCAGAGGGTGCTTCTTGCGAGAGCGCTTTGCGCCACAAGAAAGGTACTTTTACTGGATGAGCCCGTATCCGGTCTTGATCCTAAAGTTACGCTGGAAATGTACAACCTTATTGCAGCCATCAATAAGGAAGGGATCACAGTCATAATGATATCTCATGATCTGGGAGCGGCGGTGAGATACGCCGACCACATTTTACACATAGGTAATTCTGTATTCTTCGGAAGCAAAGAAGAGTACCTTAAGAGCGAAGCGGGAAAGCTTTTCCTGCTGCAGCAGCAAGGAGGAGAAACAAAATGATCGATAAACTGGCATTGTATCTTCAATATCCTTTTGTAAGATACGCACTGATCGTGGGTGTTCTGATAGCCCTTTGTTCTTCTCTGTTCGGAGTTACACTTGTGCTGAAGCGTTTTTCCTTCATCGGAGACGGCCTTTCCCATGTGGCATTCGGAGGCATCGCTATTGCTTCGGTTTTGAAGATCACCAATGACATGTGGCTGGTGCTGCTCTTTACGGTAATTGCAGCGGTCCTGCTTTTAAAAACAGGACAGAATGCCAAGATCAAGGGTGATGCGGCCATCGCCATGATCTCGGTGGGGGCTTTGGCCTTCGGTTATCTCCTGATGAACATTTTTTCCACATCTTCCAACCTTTCGGGAGATGTTTGCAGTACCCTGTTCGGATCCACTTCGATCCTGACACTGACAAAGGGAGAAGTGATCCTATGTGTGGTATTGTCTCTTGTAGTAGTGACTGTTTTCATCTTGTTTTACAACAAGATCTTTGCGGTTACCTTTGACGAGGATTTTTCCAAAGCTACGGGAGTCAGAGCTGAGGCTTACAATCTTCTGATCGCTGTGATCATTGCTGTTATCATAGTTCTGGCCATGAATCTGGTGGGATCCCTGCTGATCTCCGCCCTTGTGATCTTCCCCGCTTTGTCTGCCATGAGGATCTTCAGGAACTTTAAGAGTGTGACGATTTTTTCTGCTGTCCTGTCGGTGATCTGTGCCTTAACGGGACTTCTGATCTCGATCCTTGCGGGTACTCCCGTGGGATCCACCATTGTTGCAACGGATGTGGCTGCGTTCCTTGTGTGCTGGATCGCAGGAGCTCTGCGCGGAGGTTTGGCAAAATGAAAAAGATGATTTTGATACCCATGTTGACAGCGGCATTACTGATCACAGCGGGATGTGGCAACACTTCCGAAGGTACGGTTTCAAAGAGAGAATTTAAGACCGGTTCCGGAGTACAGGATGTACTTAATGCCGGCATGGCAGCGGAAGACAGCAAAAAAGCTTCCGGAAGCAAGGATGAGATCTTCTACGATAAGGAGACCGGTACGGTGCCGGGGGGGAGACAGAGCGGTCTGAATGAGAATGCCCCTGAGCCCGAGAATCCGGGAATCTCACCCGATGCCTCTAATACGGAAGAGGGCATAGATGTGGATCTTACCAGGCTCTCATCGACCATGGTCTATTCTGAAGTTTACAACATGATGGTCTATCCCGAAACTTATGTGGGAAAAACGGTTAAGATGAGCGGTATGTTCAATTACCTGTATGATGAAGTACAGGATTTTTACTACTTTTCCTGCATCATCATGGACGCAACCGCATGCTGTGCACAGGGACTTGAGTTTGTCACCACTGATGAATTCAAGTATCCGGAAGACTATCCGAAACTTGGTGAAGACATTACGGTGACAGGTGTTTTTGACACCTATATGGAAGGAAATGAAATGTATTGCACTTTGCGAAATGCAAAGCTCTTTTAAACATCATCACCTTTGTAACAGTTGTTGCAAAGGTGATTTTTTTATGCAATAATTAGCTAAAACACCGAAAAAGGGGCGAGTTTACATGAAGGTTGAGTTACAACGGGTTACTTCTGCGGCTGATGAAAGCGCTTTGATCAGGACCGTGGAAGTAACGGAAAACATTCAATATGCCATTGATGTGCTGGAGAACAATTGCAGAAGCCTTGCTGTAACCAGGGACAACGAGACTCTCATGGTGAGGACCGACAAGATCTACTATGCAGAATCCGTAGACAAGAGAAGCTACGTGTACACAAAGGAAAACTGCTACGAGACAAAGCTGAGGCTTTATGAGATGGAAGAACAGCTGAATACAAATTTCTTCAGATGTTCCAAGGCATTGATCGTTAACATCAGAAAGATAAAAGGCGTGCGCTCCGAGATCAACGGACGCATGACAGCGGAGCTACTTAACGGCGAGGAGATCGTGATCTCAAGAAGCTATGTAAAAGATCTTAAAAGAAAGCTGGGGTTGTGATATGAACAAGATGAAATTGGTTTTCAGTCAGACATTGATGATCTCTACGGCGATACTGTTTGGGATCGGACTGCAGGGAGCGCTGGCGGCACTTTTTGAACAGGATTCGACTATCGTTTGGGATTGGTACATCCCCTTTTCCATAATAATGACCGGCTTTTTGTCTGCTTTGCCCTCGGTCCTGATCACCGGATACGAAAACCTTAAAAAGACAATGATCAGATTCCGTATCATGCTCCATATCATAAGCATTTGGGGAATAGTCAGCCTGAGCGGTTACATCTTCGGATGGTACAAAGACTTTAAGGGCTGGATAGGTATCTCCGTCATGTACTTCTTCATTTACTTCTTTGTATGGTTCGGAAGCTGGTGGCTGGCAAAGGAGGATGACAAAAAGATCAACAATGCCCTTGATGAGATCAGGGATGACGAGTGAAAGAAAGATTTGTGCAACTCAGTGGCAAAAAAATGCGGGTCAGTCGAGTTGCACTTTTTTTATCCGGATTTTGTGGTAAGATGTGTTCATCAAAGACGGGGGCAGGGACCGGCAAGGCCTTCGGATCAGTACAATGACGAAAGGAACAAAAAATGAACGCCATTACAGTTAAAGGTTTGACAAAGAAATACAAAGATGTGAAGGCAGTGGATGATCTTTCCTTCACAGTGGGAGAGGGTGAGCTCTTCGCTTTCCTTGGTGAGAACGGTGCGGGAAAATCCACCACCATCAACATTCTGAGCACTATCCTTGAAAAAACGGAAGGAGATGTGAAAATCTTCGACCATGTACTTGGAAAAGATGATGACGAGATCAGAAACAAGATCGGTATCGTTTTTCAAGGCTCGGTTCTGGATTACGAACTCACGGTCAGGGAAAACCTGTTTACCAGAGGAGCCTACTACGGTCTTGATAAAAAGAAGATAATGAAACGGCTGGAGCCTTTTATGGAAAGATTTGAACTCAATGAGATCATGAACCGCAAGTATATGAATCTTTCCGGCGGTCAGCGGAGAAGAGTGGACATCATAAGAGCTCTTCTCAATAAGCCCCGCATATTGTTTCTGGACGAGCCCACCACCGGTCTCGATCCGAAGTCCAGAAAGATCGTCTGGGATTATATAGATTATCTGAGACGGGAAAAGAATCTTACCATCTTCCTTACAACGCATTACATGGAAGAGACAAAGGATGCGGATAATGTGGTGATACTGGATAAGGGAAAGCTTCTTGTACATGACACACCTTCAAATCTTAAAAGCAGATATGCCAATTCAAGACTTGTATGGTACACTGCCAAGAGTCCCGAATCGGACAAAATTCTGGGGGAATTTGAATTTACATATGATTCGGATCATTACAATGCGAAATTCGATAAAAACATCACCGAGTTCTTATATGCCCACAGGGATATCATAACGGACTATGAAGTTATCAAAGGAAGCATGGATGATGTATTTTTAAATCTTACGGGAAGGACAATGGAAGAAAAATGAAAAAGACAATGGCATTGATCAGAAGAAATCTACTTATATACTTTAAAAACAGACAATCGGTGTTCTTTTCTCTTCTTACATCGATCCTGGTTTTCGGGCTTTATCTGCTGTTTCTTAAAGGAAATTACGTTTCCGCTCTGAATGATGTGGTGGATCATAATCCGGGACTGAAAGGTCTGATAACAGACGGTGATATAAATGCTTTCTCAAATATGATAATGCTGGTGGGCGTTTTGGGATCGGCTCTTATAACGGTTCCTTTCCACTGCCTTTCAACAGCTGTTAATGACAGAGAGAGGAAGATCGACTACGACATCTCCGCAACTCCCATCAAAAGATGGCAGATCGTGGTTTCCTACTTTGCATCTGCTGCCATCTCATCCATCATAATGACAGGTGTGATCCTTTCTCTGGGACTGATCGTTCTTAAAGCCATGGGAGGACTCTATCTCTCCGCAACAGGGATAGCGGCAGCCTATGGGGTTATAGTTCTGGGCTCTGTCTCCGGTACAGCGTTTTTTATGCCCATAATCCTTCTTTACAAAGACGGGTCATCTCTGGGAGCGTTCTTCGGTATCATCTCCGCAGTGTCCGGTTTTGTTATCGGGGCATACATTCCTTTGTCGGAGTTTTCGGAAAGCATCAGAAATGTCTGCGGACTTTTCCCCGGGGCTCACATTACATCTCTTCTCAGAGTTTCCCTGGTGGGGGATGTACTTGATAAAATGGACACACAGATCGCAGGCCTTGACGGGGGGATGTTCGTGTCAGCCATAAAGAGCGTGTTCCCTTTTGAGACCTACGCCTTCGGGAGGGATTTTGACGCAAAGCTTATGGTGATCTACGTTGTGGGTGTGATAGCTCTTTGTATCGCACTTATGATCCCGATCTACGCAAAGAATTACAAGAGAAAATAAGATTTCGGATTTCAGGCGCCGCAGTTTTTGCTGCGGTGCTTTTTAAATTCACGAATCCTTGACCTTAAAAAGAAACCGCGGTATAATCCGCTATTATGAATATACAGGAATTTAACAAACTGAATAAAGAAGACTATATCATCGTTGATGTAAGGGATAACACCGCATATAATTACGGTAACATTCCGGGAAGCGTGAACATTCCTTTGGCTGAACTTCCCGAAAGGGCAAAAGAGCTTTCGGAAAAAGAAAAGAAAGTTTTGGTCTATTGTAAGCGCGGAGAAGCGAGCGTCACTGCTGCAGAAGAATTGTCTTCGCAGGGGATCGATGCGGAGTCCCTTGAAGGCGGTTACATGGCATGGCTCATGTCTGAGATAGCCGATGATGAAGGGACAAATGAGGAAGATCACAAACCCGATCGCTTTGAGATAGAAGAGAGCATCCGAAAGAAATTCCATAAAAGCATATTCTGCAAATTTACGAAGGCAGTCAGAGAGTACGAGCTTGTAAAACCGGGGGATTCTATCTGCGTCTGCATTTCCGGCGGGAAAGATTCCATGCTCATGGCAAAACTGTTTCAGGAGCTTAAAAGACATAATAAATTTGAGTTTGATGTTAAATTTCTGATCATGGATCCGGGTTACAGTGCGGAAAACAGAAAGCTTATAGAAAAGAATGCGGAACGGCTGGGGATCCCTGCAGTATACTATGAATCCGACATTTTTGATTCCGTGTTTAATGTTGAAAAATCTCCCTGTTATCTTTGTGCCAGAATGAGGAGGGGACATCTGTACTCCAAGGCGAGGGAGATGGGATGCAATAAGATAGCTCTCGGTCATCATTACGATGATGTTATAGAAACGATACTGATGGGAATGCTTTACGGAGCCCAGGTACAGACCATGATGCCCAAGCTTCATTCCACCAATTTTGAGGGAATGGAACTGATACGTCCTCTTTATTATGTTCGCGAAGATGACATCAAGGCCTGGAGAGATTACAACAAACTGCATTTTATCCAGTGCGCATGTAAGTTCACTGACACCTGTTCGTCATGTGATTCTGACGGTCAGACGGATTCGAGCCGTCTTGAGGTCAAGAGACTGATCCGGGAGATGAAGAAGACAAATCAATACGTTGAGAGCAACATCTTTAACAGCGTGACCAATGTGAATCTGAGCACTGTAATAGCTTACAAGCAGAACGGTGTGATGCACAGCTTTCTGGATGATTACGATGCGTGATAAAGGCTTTGCGATAAAGGAGAATGTATGAGTAAAAAGGGTTTGGTCTGTGAAGGCGGAGCTTTGCGTGGCATATACACTGCCGGCGTACTGGATGTCTTCATGGAAAAGGGTATTGAAACCGACATGCTGATGGGCGTTTCTGCCGGTGCATGTTTCGGATGCAACTATATATCGGGACAGATCGGAAGAACGATAAGATACAATATAAAATATGCAAAAGATCCGAGATACTGTTCTTTCAGATCGCTTTTTAGGACCGGAGACATCTACGGTTATGAATTCTGCTATCATGAACTTCCCGAAAGACTGGATCCTTTTGACTTTGATAGCTTCAAAAAGAGCAGCAGAGAATTTTATATAGTGGCTACAAGTGTTGAAACCGGAAAAGCTGTCTACATTAAACTGGAAAACATGGACAGAAAAGACATGGAATGGGTCAGAGCATCTGCATCAATGCCCATGGTTTCAAACACGGTGGTCATCGACGGTCACAAGTATCTTGACGGAGGCATAGCGGACTCCATTCCCGTTGAAGCTGCCATGAACCTGGGCTTTGAAAAGAACATCGTTATCCTCACCAGACCCGAAGGCTATCAAAAGAAACCGGAACCCTTGTATCCTCTGGAAAAAATAAGATACAGACACTATCCCGAGTTTCTGGACACTCTTGCTCACAGGCACGAGGATTACAACAGGGAACTGGAGGTTGTTAAGAAACTCGAAGCAGAAGGAAAGGCATTTGTGATCAGACCCAGTGAACTGCCTGCTGCCGGCAGGATAGAGCATGACCCCGAAAAACTGAATTCCACTTATCTCCTGGGACGTAAAGATGCGGAAGCCGCATTGGATGACCTCAGAGATTTTCTTAAGGACGAATGAAATGAAAAACGAACTGGTTGTCAGAAATGCCGCTACAAAGGACATTCCGAGAATACTCGAGCTTTTGATACAGGTGAATCATGTTCATGCTGTGGGAAGGCCGGATCTTTTCACCGACGGCAAGCGTAAATACGAGGAAGAGGATCTGAAGAGGATCCTTAAGGACAAAGACCGTCCGATCTTTGTGTGCACAAAAGACGATCTTGTGATCGGTTACTGCATGGCAGAGATAGTATATGCGAAGAAGGGCAGGAGCGAGGTGCAGAGAAAGGATCTCTACATCGATGACCTTTGCGTGGACGAGAAGATCAGAAGATCCGGAGCGGGAACTGCGCTTTATGAGAGGGCAAAGGCATTTGCGGGAGAGATCGGATGCTACTCAATGACCCTTCATGTCTGGGACTGTAATCCGAATGCAAGAGCTTTTTACGAGAAAGTCGGGATGCGCCCCTACATGACTGCGATGGAAACCATCATAGGACCTAAAAAGGATTGAGCTTTCTTTTAATATCTTTGTAATTTTTGTGTGGTAAATCTTTAATAGATTTGTTATAATAATGTAATCATAAAGAATTGTGCGGTTTCGGCGGCTTAATAAAGCCGTTTATGTAAGGGTTTATATGAACAGCATGATTTGGTTACTTATTCTTTAGGGGAAAACGGAGAGCATATGTCTAAAAAATCTATTTGTTTAAAAACCGAAAGATTGTACATAATTCCGATGACGGAAGAAGAATTGGAAATTCAGATCAGAGAAGAAAAGGACGAAACAGCGAAGAAGGCTTACGCCGATATGCTGGAAAACTGTGAAAAGGAGCCCATCGACTACCTTTGGTTCGTTCCCTGGAAGATCATATTGCAGGAAAATCAGAAAGCTATCGGTGATGCAGCTTTTAAAGGACCTCAGAATAAAGGAATGGTTGAGATCGGTTTCAGCATTCTGCCCAGCCTTCAGAGACAGGGCTATATGACTGAGGCTCTCGGAGCATTGGTTGATTGGGCTTTCAGACAGAAAGATGTTTACAGCGTAGCTGCAGAAACAGCTCCAGGAAACAAGCCTTCCCAGAAGGTGCTTGAAAACAACGGGTTTTCCATGTATGCAAACGGTCAGGAAGGTCCCCGCTACAAGATCATCAAGCGTTCCTTCTTTAAGACGCCTGTTACTCTTACCGCAGCCATTGTCATTGGGGTGATCGCAGGCTTCTATTTCAAAAACTTTAATCTTTTTGCATGCATCGGAGCGTTTGCCGGAGTCGGTGCGATCCTCGGTATCGCCATTGACGTTGCCGCAGAAAACAGAAGAAAGAGAATAGTAGGATAATAGGATAGAATGAGGCATATAAAGAGATTTATCTTTAAAACTGCGGGCCGCATTTCCGGTGACGAGCATCTTCGTACCGAGATATCCCTGTATCCTTCTATCACTATGAACATATTGATGGCGTTGATCCAGCTGGCATCAGGCATTACTTACCGTTCGCTATGGTTTTATTCTCTTGCCGGCTATTATTTCTTTCTCGTTCTGATCAGATTTTTGGTTTTGAACTGTGAGGTCACTACCAAAGAAGCCAGAGATGTTATTGTTGAATTTAAGAGATACAAGCTTTGCGGTATCCTGCTTATACCGATGAATTTCCTTTTGGCGGTTATTGTTTTTCTGATAGTACTTGATGATATGGGCTTTTCCTACAGCATGACGTACACCATCGGCCTTACGCTGATGACCTTGATCTTTACCGGCGCTGCCATCACCAATGTTATCAGATACAGAAAATACAACAGCCCGGTGCTTTCCGCTGCGAAGGTTACCAGCCTGATAGCTGCATTTGTTTCCATGCTTTCTTTGGAAACTGCACTCTTTTCGGCTTTCGGGGAAAAGGAAAATGAAATGATCAGAAGAGTCGTCACATCCGTTTCCGGTGCGACAGTTCTTGTGGTCACGCTGGTTATGGCGGTCTACATGATCAAACATGCGGACTACAGCATAGCCGCTTTGGAAGAGGATGAAGGCAACATTTAAAAAACAGGACTTTTCGGTCCTGTTTTTTTGCGTTAGTTACATTTTTTGCAGCATTCCGTACTCTGTCTGAAGATGACGGAAGGATCCACGGCTATGTCCGTGATCTCTTTGTTGCCGTTAATGCTGTTATAGGTCAATTCTGCCAGTTTCTTTCCCATGGTCTCAAAATCCATCTGAATGGTAGTGAGCTGGGGACGGAATTCACGGCTCAGATCCACGCCGTCAAAGCCGGTAAAGGCGATGTCGTCGGGAATCTTCATCCCACGGTCCATGGCAACACCCATAGCACCTACCGCGATTTCGTCGTTGATGCAGCATATGGCTGTGGGAAGCTCTTTCCTTGTCAACATCTCACGCATAGCTTCGGCTCCGTCGTGGGAGTTGTAGGAAGAGAAAACCTGCCATTCGGGTCGGAACTCCAGGCCGTACTTTTTTCCGAACTTTTTAAGGCTTTCCTGAAGGCGATAGGATGGATGAACCGATTGCAGTCCGCCCAGAACGCCCATGGTTTTATGCCCCTTCTCGGCCAGATGTCTGACCAGTTCTTCCGCGCCTTTGTCAATGTTTACGTAAACGCCGGAGCAGGAGAGAGTACCGGCTCTTTCATTTCCCAATATGCAGGGGATGTTTCTGCTGAGCTCTTTAATGGAATGCACGTACTCTGTACGTTTGTTCCAATCGGCGTAGTCCAGACTTCCTCCGATGATGACCACCGCGTCGACTCTCAGTTCTTCAAGAAGGTGGAGATTTCGGATCTCATCCTGGGGTGTACTTTTACCGTTGAACACCACGGTAACGTAGCCTTTTTCGGTCATTTCACGCTCAAAAACGGAATAGACCATGGGGAAGTACTCCTGATAGATGTGGGGAATAAGGAATCCGACAGTGTTGCTCTGACCCCTTTGAAGGTTTCTGGCAACAGCATTTGGACGATAGTTGTATTTTTCAACAAGCTCGTAGATCTTTGCCTTGTTCGCCTCGGAAACGTATCCCTTGCCCGAGATGGCTCGGGATACCTGCGAAGCAGATACCCCGGCCTCCTTGGCTATGTCATAGATTGTGGTTTTCTTTTCGTTGTCCATTGTTTGTATTCGCTTAAAGATTATTGTGCAGGCTCGTCAACCTTGTACTCCTGCATTTCTGCGTTGTAATCGTGATTAGAGATGTCTGCGATAGCCGCATCGATGGAAGACTGGTAGGTTTCAAGGGCTGTCTGAGGAGTCATGCTTCCCTTTGAAACTTCGTTGATCATGTTGTTGATGGCACTGTTAAGATCTCCGAATCCCTGTACACCGTTGATAACCGCAAGCTTGTTGTTGTAGATGTATGCAACCAGCTCTGCTGTCTTGGCATCGTCGCACCAGTTCTCGAGCTTGTCTTCCATGAGCTCATCCCATTCTTCGTTGGTGTCTGCAAGATCTGTAATGAGGTCATACATAAGAGCGACGTCTTCAGGCTTTTCTACGCCGTTAAGAATGAAACGTGCACCGTTTTCCTTACCGTAGCAAGACCAGTCTGTAGCAGAAGGTCCCTTCGGGAAAGGTACCCATCCCCAGTCATCTGTCATTCCGCTGTCTGCTTTGTTGAGGTAAGCGTAGGAGATCCAGAATTCTTCAAGGCACATCATGTACTTTCCGTCACGGAAATCCTTAATGAAGCTGTCCCAGCCTTCCTTGGACCAGTCGATGGCATCACGGAATTTAACGTTCTGAGTGAAGTTCTGAAGACCTGTGAGTGCTTCAACTACCTTTTTATCCTTTAAGTTGATGTCGATTCCGGCATCTGTCTTGTTTGCAACGTAAGCTCCGTTGGAGTAGAGGTAGCACCATGCGAGATTTTCTCTTGCGTTGAAGCCGTAAAGGTCGATGGTTCCGTCACCGTCTGTATCCTGGTTGCCAAGTGCAGCGATCTCCTGGAATTTTTCCCATGTCCATTCGCCCTTGTCAACAAGATCATAGAGGTTGGGTAAACCGTATCTTTCAAACAGAGATCTGTTCCAGAAGATACCGTAACGGATCTCGGGATCCTTTAAGAGCATTGCATAGTTTTCGCCCTTGTATTTTCCTGCTTCAACAACATCAGAACGCCACTTGTACTCTGAAAGATCAAGAGCGGGAAGCTTGCTCAAAGGATAAGCGATGCCGCCTTCGATGAGAGAGGGCAGGAGCTTCTGGGTTACGACGTAACCGATGTCTACGATGGGATCGCCTGCAAGTACGCTTGTTACGTAGTCTGCAACATAGTCGCCGCCAAGGTTGACAAATTCGATCTTGCAGTTGTGCTTCTGCTCAACTTCTGCGATCCTGTCTGCGAGAGCTGCTTCAAGAGCGCCTTCGTCAGCACTGGGTGTCATGTCGTAGTAGGAACCGATCTTGAAAACTCTTCCGCCAAAGTCGATGACCGGTTCAGGGGTGGGTGTAGGTGTGTTGGTGGCTGCAGGGGCCTGTGTTGCCTTAGCTGCAGTTGTGGGGGTTGCTTCAGGAGCCTTTGCGGGCTCAGAGCCCTTGTCTCCGCATGCTGCGAGTGAGAAAACCATTATAGCACTCAATGCAGCAGCCAGCAACTTTTTGCCAAGTTTGTTCTTCATAAAAACCTCCTTTTTCTGCTTTCGCAGTGAAAAAATATTAAATAAAGCATATGACTGTCTATGGGGCAATCTCTATGCAATTATCCTACGATACCGGAGCGCTCGATGCCCTCCACAAAGTATCTCTGACAAATAATGTAAAGAATGATGAGGGGAACCATTGCGAGAATGGTACCTGTGTTGTTCATCATGGAAAGGTAACCGGGACTGATGAAATTCATGCTGCCTCCGAAGTTGGAGTACTCGCCGTAAACCGATGCACCCAAAGAACTCAGGGCTACGGGGATGACATTGATCTTTGTGAGATACAGCGATGTGTAGAATGAATCCATCCATTGCCATACAAATCCGAAAAGGAAGATGGTGACCATCATGGGGACAGAACTGGGAACAATGATACGTACAAAAGTACCGAGTTTCGTACATCCGTCCATGAAGGCAGCTTCCTCCAGTTCTCTGGGCATGCCCTTAAAGAACTGACGGAGCATGTAGATGAACAGTCCGTTTTTAAAGCCTGTGCAGGTAGCCGACTGGATTATAAAAGGCCAGTAGCTTTCCAGAAGACTCACGGGAGCCCCTTTAACGGCTTTAAAGATCCCGAAGATGTCAAAAAATCTGAAGTGCATGAACAGCGGGAGCATGATGATCTGGGGCGGTACGATCAGCATCAGGATCACGCATCCGAAGAGTATCTTCTTAAAGGGAAAGCGGAACCTTGCAAATCCGTAGGCAACAAGCATACAGCTGCCCAGCTGAAGCAGAGCCACACCTCCCGAAAGGAGCAGGGTGCGGATCAGGGATCTCCAGTAATCCATGCCTTTTAATGCAAGCTTGTAGTTGTTTAAAGTAAAGTGTTTCGGAATGTATTTTACAGCCGAGTCGAAGAGGTCCCGTTCACTCATGAAGGAGACACTGAGCTTTACAAAAATGGGCTGCAGGATAGTAAAACATATTCCTGTTATTATGACGCCACGCACTATGCTCCACAGGAGCCTTCCCAGCTTAGCGGAAGTGAATCTGTGCGTTGTGCCGGTTTTTAAGATCGTTTTCATTTTTCTTCCTTTCCGGCCCTATCGCTCATCGTTGTAGAATACATGTTTTGAGATTATGCTGCCGACTATCAGCAGGATAACTCCGATACAGATGAAGTAGATCCATGCCATGGCGGAACCGAGTCCGTACTTGACTTCTCCGAAGATCGTGTTCTTGATGTCTTTCATGATCTCGTTGGTTTCGCTTGTAAATGAATCAATGATGGTGTAAACGCTGTTTACCAGGATCAGAGGGCTGATCATGGGGAAAGTGATCTTCCAGAAGTTTTCCCAGGCTGTGGCTCCTTCCATTGATGATGCTTCATAAAGAGAAGGGCTGATGGACTGGAGACCTGCAAGGAAGATCAGGATCTGTACACCGGAAGCGATGATGATGCTGTAGATCCCGTTCACCGCACTGGCGAGAAAAGTGATGGCCGAATCCGGAAGATCCGTGTACTTGAGCAGGAAACCCGAGACATTGATTATGGTGCTGAAGTCTGTTCCCGACATCTCCGCCGGACTTAAGGTGGTGACCAGAAGGTCTGAGGACTCAAGGCCGAGAACAACACCCGAAGTGAGGATCACAGGCAGGAACAGGATGGATCTTGCCACTGCTCTTCCGTGGAATTTCTGATTCAGAAGATTTGCCATGAAAAAGCTGAAGATCAGAACCAGAGGTACCTTGGTGAACATGTCTATGATGGCCTGCAAAAGCATCCGGTTAAAGTCGGGATCTATGGTAAGTGCTCTGATGTAGTGCTCAAATCCGTTCTTTGCCGCTCTTGTCAGCACGTAGCCGGTGCTTTCGACCGTCATGTTGCTGAAACTGTAGCTTACGGACTTGACGATCATCGGCAGGAACAAACCGAAGAAACCGATGAGAAAGGGCAGTGCAAAGGCAAGTCCCGCGATGGCTTCACGCCCCAAAAGGGAGAGACGCCATTTTCCGTGTACACGTTTGAAATATCCTTTATTTTTCATTTCGGGTCACCACCGCAAAGCTTCCCGCGGCTACTTTCTGTCCGTCGATGATCACATCTTCGCCGGAGTAGTTCAGGAGGATCTGCGTTCCTTTCTCATAGGTTACGCGTACCGTTTTCTTTGAAAGAGTTTCGTGTTTTAAGATCGTCTGGTCGCTTAGAGGGGCAAGGACTTTGTTTACCGTGTTGTAATCCTCTGCGGCCTTATGGATCCAGCTGTTGTAATTTACGGAATAAAGTGAATCAAAGTCTGTTTCCTTGAGAACGGAATTCTCTGCGTAGATCCATTTGAAGTAAAGACCCGCACCTGTCTCAAGGCTTTTTAAAAGCGTTGTATTGTAATCGTCCGTAAGGTTCAGGCAGTCTCCGGAGTAATTCAGGTAACCGTGAAGTACCATCTCGTAAAAAGGAACTGGAGTGTCTATGATCCTTGCGTGATTTGAATCAAAGGGAGCGTTGATGAGATCTGTGATCTGACCAAGCATATAGGCATTTGCGTTGTCCCCGAGAAGCCTGCCGGAGAAGGCCTCCTTCAGAGCCTGAACAGCTGATGTGTTGCAGATCTTTGCCTTCTGACGATCCGTATAGTTTTCGGGCTGCTGATCCGTGTACAGGTTGTAGCTGATGGTTCCGATGTTGACACCGGCATTTTCCATGCCTGAAAGCTTCTTTTTAAACTGTGCCGTGACCTTGTCGGCGAGAGAGGGCTTGATCAGTTCGATCTTATCGTTTTCATCCGACATGTCGTTGGAAAGATAGTAAGTAGCTTCCTTGACCGGAGAAAGATCGAAGTATTTGGGAGCCGATCCCAGTAATGTGTAGCCGTCGGCTAAACTGTCACGGTAGACATGCTGAAATTCCGCGGTAAAGAAGGTGTCCACACTTTTTTGGTTCATGTGGGAAACAAATTCCTTCTGCGAAACTCCACCCTTGGAAAGCTTGCCGATGGGCTTCAGTCTTGTCATTGAGCTTCCGTGAAGTCCTCCGTTTGCCCAGCCGGAGAAAATGACATTTATGTCTTTGACTCCCGAATCAAGAAGTGTATCCACGATCTTTTCTGCCTGGGCATAGGTCGTGACGGGAGTCACCGCTCTGTACTTGATACCGAGGAAAGTTGCACTCTTGTCGATGGCACCTATGCACTCAAGGTAGAAGGGAACATCTCCTGCAGAGAGCCTTTCTTTAAGGACTCCGGTTTCCAGAAGATAGTTTCTGTAGCCTTCCGCCATTCCGGAGTAATCTGCCCTGTCACCCGAAAGGAAGGAAAAACGCAGCTTGTATATGCCTGAAAAATCGGCGGTGGAGTACATCTGGAAGCTGTTGGTCCCCACCATATCCCCCAGTGAACTGGTTCCGTATTCAAGAAACTGGAACCCTGCGTAAACATTGTTGTAGCTGTTTACACGGCCGGAAACCGAGGCAGTGATGTCCGCGTAGCCGTCTCCGTCCTCGATCACAGCGTACCATGCTTTTGATCCGAGCTTTGCTCCGAAAACCGGCATTTTGACCGTTACCGTCTGATCGATCTGAGATTTGGAAGGGGAGAGGACATTCATCGTAACGTCCTGACCGTAAACTTTTGCGGAGTAAACGGTTGTGCTGCCGTTGTCGAAGTTGATGAGAGCTCCGCTTCCGTCGGGAACGAAGAGGTAACCTTCCGTTCCTTTAAGGGCGGCTCCGAAGTAGGGCAGCAACTCGATATCCACAAGATAGTAGCCTTCTTCGTTGTACTCGATCTCATTGGGATCGATCTCTGCTATAAGGTTTTTGCCTTCAAGTCTGTAGGTCAGCGGAATGTTGAACCAGGGCTTTGTGTTTTCGGCGGAATAACCGTTGTCCGTCAGGTCAAATTCGTAGTCATCCCAGGTGTATCCCACACTTTCAAGGTACTGGGACAATTCTTCTTTTATGTAGTCTTTTGTAGCTGCTTTCAGAACGTAAATGGGATGAGCTTCAAGACCCGGATAGTTTTCAAGGATATCCTTCTTTTCGCTTTCCTTCATTGTTTCAAGATCGTATTTCGTGTAGTTTCTGAGCAGCTTTTTGGACTTTGACTGATCAAGGTTCGCTGCGAAGGCGTCCATTCGTTCCACGCTGATAACTCCTGGAAGAAGGAGTTTTACCGCTCCCTCACCCATGGCATAGGTGATCTTTACGCCGTCCGGCAGTTCCTCAACCTCGAACTGACCTTCTTCGATACAGTCGTTGTAGTTGTCCATGTTTCCTTCCTGCACATTTTCGTTATAGTAACGCAGGAAGATCTGGGATTTTAACTGCTTCTTATGAAAGGGACTTGCGATCTTGTCGCTGTCGGTGTCCTGAGGATTGCTGAAGAAAACATCTCCGCTTTCTTTGTTCAGAACAGCTATGCCCGTATCTTTTTCGTTAAAGTAAAGGGCCAGGTTCTCGTTTTCCGCGATCTTTGTCATTTCGGAAGGGATTTCTGAGGCCTTAGTATCAGCCATGACAGGGGAAGCGGGAGAGGCGGAAAAGAGCAGTATGAGTGTCATAAGACCGGCCAGAGCCGATATATGCTTTTTTTTCATTTCGTACTCCTTTCCTAAAACCTGATCTCTTTGTAGATCGTGGTGCAGAATGTGATCATCTGCTGGATGACCGAGAAGAAGAGCAATCCTATGAACATGATGATCGCCATTCCCAGAACGGTCAGAACACAGGTAAGAACCGTCTTTTTGAAGGAATACTGATGGGTCACCATGGTTCCGAAAAAGACGAGAAGCCCTGTCCAGATGTAACTTAAGTAACTGAAAACGTAGTAGAACGTTCCTTCTTCTGCGGTGAGTCCCAGAGAAAGGGCGATCATGGGAAGACGGATCAGTATCATGGGAAGTACAGCGTATCCCATGGCAATGAAGATGTCTTTCATGTTCCCTTCGCCATCCATGAGGGATGTAAGGCACCAGTTGGCGACGCACCAGAGAACGTAGATCATCGTAACTGTCAGGATGTCCACCACCACGTTCACGTCTTTAAGTCTTACGGGGTTGAACAAAAAGCCCGTTGTCTGCTTTTCAAAGGTGGTCAGCATGATGAAGATGCCCACAAAAGTCAGGGCTGCCGCCAGTGAACCGCGATGCTCTCTTTTTAATTCCCAGAAGCCGTTAAAGGGATGGAAGATCACGTGAAAGCCGTATTTTAATTCTTTGACATATCGCATTTTACTTCACCTGCCCATCTCTTTATTTTTTTAACAGCGGAGACCGTTAGCGGAACCAGGATCGCCACAGCCAGGACAGCCATGATCTTTCCGAAGTTTTTCTCCATGAGCTCTTTCCTGTGATAGTAGAGAGCCTTGGAGTAGTACTTCTTGTTGTTTCCGTTTCTGAAATACTCCATTGCTTTTTTGTATTCGCCGTTTGCGAGGAAACTCTTTCCGAGTCCCGTGTAAGCAAATTCATTGTTACTGTTCAGCCTCAGCACTTCCGTCCATTCACGGATGGAACCTTCGGAATCACCCATGTCGTTGAGCCTCAGGGCATCCAGAAGATGTCGTCCGTAGTCTGTCAGTGAAAATGTCAGGATGCTGTTGAGCTGATAGTCCAGAATGTAAATGGTGGAAGCATCGGGACTGAGTCCGATGGCTACCGCATTCATTACGTTCCCTTCCCTGTTGCCGTTTTTACCGAAGACGAAGAGGGAATTGCCGTCGTAATCGTAGGCAAAGACCTTGCCGTTGGCGTTGTCCAAAAGGAAGTAGCAGCCGTAGTCCGTAGCGGCAACATCTATGAAAGAGGACCATTTGTTGTCTTCGGAGCGATAGAGGTCTCCGATGATGGGATTGTTCCCCAGCCTTCTGAGAATGTCTTTACCCGTGGGGTTCAGACGTCTCACCGCATCTGCGCCGTTTACCATGTCTGCGTTTGTCAGGTTGTTGATGGTGGCATAGATGAAATTGGAGCTGTCCAAAAAGATGTTACTGTACTCGGTGGGAACGATGGTTGCCATCCGGGCACGCTGTTCCTTGGTGGAAAAGTAGTTTTTCCAGATGTATTCGAAGGGAGAAACGGAAACCTGAGCCGCCCCCATGAAACTCCGGAAATCGCCTTCAATGCTGAATTCCAGAAGTCCCATGTTTATGCCGTAGGCTGTAACATAGATCCTTCCGTCGTTGTCCACCACGACTTTTTGGGGAACATAGACTGTGTCCTCTTCGATGAGATCCGTAACAGGCCTTCCGATCTGCCTGATGTAGTTGCCTCTTTCGTCGTACTCCACCAGTCTGCCGTTTCCGCTGTCCGCCACATAAATGTGATCTTCATCCGTGACGAAGAGTCCCTGGGGCTTGGACAGAGGATCGTCTTTACCGTCGGCGGTCGTGATCTCCATCAGTAGATCGCCTTTGGTATTGGTCTTTACTATCCTCGAGTTGTCGGTGTCTGCGATATAGATCAGATCGCCCTTTACGAACATGTCTCTCGGATTTTTCAAAGGCCTTTCAAAGCCCTTAAAGGTGTAAGTCTCATCGTAGATGTAAACGTGAGGCTGCTTGATGCATTCGGAGTAGTAATTGTAGTTGTAGGTCTCATAGGGCACTTCGGCTAAAACCGAAAGAGGAGAGGCCAGCAAAGTGAGTGCAACTGTAAAAAGCACGATAATTGTTTTTCTTTTCATGTGCACCCCCTTATTCCTTGATACCTGATGACACCATCGTTTCGATGATGTTGCTCTGGCACAGAATGAAGATCGTGATAGGTATGATCATCATGATGACCGCTACCGCTGCAGTGGCGCCCGCTCTGGAAATACCTGCCGCAGAGATCTGCGAGAGGGCGTAGGGCAGAGTCTTAAGATCTTCACTGTAGATGTAGTTTGAACCCTGCAGGTTCCAAAGGTCCTGGAAGCAGAAGATGATGAGGGTGAGCCATGCAGGCTTTACACTGGGCATTACTATGGTGGTAAAGATCCTGAATTCGCTTGCTCCGTCGATCTTTGCCGCTTCGATCAGGGAGTCGGGAACCTGCTCCATGAACTGCTTCATGAGGAAGAGGCCCATGGGCTTTACAATGGCGGGAACGATCAATGAAAGATAGTTGTCCAGCCAGTTAAGGTGAGCCATTACCAGGTAATTGGGAATGGCCGTAACATGGGACGAGAACATGAGGGCGGTCACTATCAGCCAGAAGATCAGGTTTCTGCCGGGAAATCTGTGCTTTGCAAGAGGGTAGGCACAGAGACTGGCAACAAACAGATGACCCGCGGTACCGAACAGTGTGATGAACACAGTGTTAAAGATGTAGCGGCTGAAGGGCACCCAGGACTCGCTCATGAGTACAAAGATGTCGTGAAAGTTCTTAAATGTAGGATTTCTTACAAAGAAGCGGGGAGGGAAGATGAAAAGTTCCTCCAGAGGCTTCAGGGAATTACATACAGCCAGCACAAGGGGGAGACCCATAAACGCTCCGAGAATGATAAGGAGAGCAAGACTTATGGTGTTTCCCACCAGTGAGTGGGTCTGCTTTGCTCTTTTTTTGTGCTTGATTATCATGATCACTGCCCTACCTTTCTGAGTAAGGCCTGGATCCCCTTATTGCAAAGGATCATGACCATGAAGAGGAGAGTGGCGATGGCTGATGCGTATCCCATTTCAAATCTGATGCTTCCGTAGTCCACAAGGTGTGAAACTACTGTATGCGCTGCGTAGTTGACACTGGGGAAACCCGCCAGGGCCGCCAGCTGTTCGTGGATGGCAAAGGATGATGTGATGGTCATTACCGCACCGAACATGAGCTGAGGCTTCATGGAAGGGAGAGTGATGTACCAGAGTTCCTGGAAACGGTTTTTGATACCGTCCATGTAACCCGCCTCGTAAAGCGACTGATCCACGTTCTGCAGACCTGCTATGAAGGAAAGGAAGCCGGTACCCATACTCATCCAGAGAACTACTATGATGAGGATGGGAACGATGTACTTCTGATCCTCGAACCACAGGTGAGGAGAGTAGGTGATACCAAGTTTCATGAGCCATGCATTTGCAAAGCCGTAGGTGTCGCTTGAAAAGATGTACTTCCACACGATATATGCCTGGCCGGAAATGGTCGGGGCATAGAAGAGCAGGGTCATGAAGGCACGGACTTTTTTGTTCTTGATGTCATTTATCATCCATGCAATGAAAAGTGCCATGAAGTAGCCGATGGGGCCTGTTACGACAGCAAACAGGAAAGTGTTTTTGATGGCTGTCAGGAAAACTTCGTCCGCAAAGAACAGGTCGATATAGTTCTGCCAGCCCACAAATCTCGGCTGTTCAAGGATGTTGAAGTAGGTGAAGCTGAGTCCGATGG
>JAEFAR010000069.1 GCA_016287675.1 Lachnospiraceae bacterium | reverse complement strand
CCAGCTTCACCACTTCCTCGAAGTCCATGATATTACTTCGGCCGCTGGTCTGCCAGAGGCCGGTGATGCCGGGCTGCATGGTGAGACGTGCGCGATGATGGTAATCGTACTTTTCCCACTCGTCAAGCGTCGGCGGGCGGGTGCCCACCAGACTCATGTCGCCCTTAAGGACGTTGAAGAACTGGGGGAATTCGTCGAGGCTGGTCTTTCTGATGAACTGACCGATGCCCGTCTTCCTTCTTCCGTCGGGAAGGATTCTGTTGCCGATGATGCGGGGATCAAAATCCATCTTGAACATGAAGCCGTCTTTACTCTTGTTCTGAGCCTCGTATTGCTTCTTTATCTCGTCAGCGTTAAGGCACATGCTGCGAAGCTTGTAGAAATTAAATTTTTTTCCGTTCTTTCCGATACGGATCTGTTTAAAGATAATGGGACCGGGAGACTGAATGTAGATAATGGGTCCGACAAAAAGAATCACAAGTAATGCAAAGATACAGCCCACAATTCCCCCAAGGATGTCCATGGTTCTCTTAATGATCATCTGGTTAAAGGTGATCCCCACGTAGCCTGTGGTAAGGACTTTTCGTCCTCCGATCATGGAAACGCTGATCCTCTTGTTTTCCACATCGTCAATGGAAAGGACTGAATGAACAGTGATGTTCATTTCGGAACAGGTGGAGTAGAAATTATTGGGGATCGTTTCTCCCTTGGGAAGATGAACAAGAACATTGTCCACCCAGTTGTGGCAGATGTAATGGGTAGCGCCCTCAAGGTCGGAAACCACAGGCACTCCCTGTATCTCGTCTCCCTTGACGCCGTCTACAAGGCTGACGCCCACAACCCTGTAGCGTGAAACGACTTCGCTGTTGATCTTCTCAACCAGATCATCCGCGTTTGCGGAATCAGTGATGACAAGAAGCGCAAGCCCATAGTTTCTTCCTTTAATGAAGTATTTAATGACGATCTCTTTCCAGAGAACGCGCTCAATAAACATCATGGGAATCAGAACCGTTTCCATGATGTAGAGCATGAGTCTGGGGATCTTGTCGACAATGTGAAAGCTGTAGAGTACAAAAATAGTTCCTGCCATGGTAAAGAAACAAAGCAGGACAACTGAGATCAACTCGTCCAACATTCCCCGTCTTAAGATTTTTGAATGGTACCTGAGGATGAAAGAGACCGCGATCTGCACGATAGCGTAACTCACCATAAACTCAGGATATCTGAAATGGAATCCGACACCCAGCATGGCCGGAAATCTTACAAAGTAAGCGATTATGTATGCAACATAGGCACACATAAGATCAAGAACGACAAAGTCAAGATGCTTGAAGCCGCTCTTTTGTTTGGACACTTCCGTGGTCATTTGACTACCTTACCCTAAATTATTAGTACAAAAGTCCCGAAGCTTTCCCCAAAAATAATCCGGGGTCCCCATTAACCCCGGATTTTTAAGCATCGTATGTTAACCGGTTACTACTTTCTCTTAACGACTTTCTTCTTGTTGCCAAGTGCGAAAACAAGTGCGATAGCAGCTACTCCGAGAAGAGTGATGGCTACTACTACATAGAAATTAACGCCCTTGGAAGTCTTTTCAAGATTAGCAACTTCAGGTGTGATCTTTGTGATTACGACAGGAGAAAACTCGGTAAAGCTTGCTGTAACTTCTCCGTCCTTTACGGAAGAGGGATCGATAGTCTCCCAAACGCCGTCCTTCTTAAGGTGAAGCACCTTAATGTTGTCACCGAACTTAACATCGGCAACCTGGAATGTAACCTCTGCCTTGCCCTTCTTCTGGATCTCAGCCTTAACGGAATCGCTGGGAGTGAAATCGAAAGCTGCAAGAAGCTCGGGTTCTGCAGATGTACCGAGAGGGATGTCCTCGTCGGTAAGAACAAGTGTTCCGTCTGCATTTACTGTACTCTCCGCTGTTGTCTGAGCGGAAGAGATGATGTTCGCTACAAGTTCTCTTGCTGCATTGTTTGCTGCGGTAAGAGTCTCAAGATCGAGTGCTGTGGCAGATCCGCTTGTCGAGCTTACGGTTACCGCGTTCGCAAGGATCGTTGTATCTGCTGCCGTCGGACTGGGTGCCGCAAAAGCAACCTGATTTCCGAAGCACATCGTTAAAATAAGTGTTAGAGCTAAAAAGGATTTCGTCTTCATAATAATTACCTCCTAAACTTCGACATCCCCTCATGTACTTTTATACAATATCGAAATTATTATATCGTATAAAGACATTTTGTCAATATTAAATTCTTCTAAATTTTTTCCCTGTACAAGTTCACCCTTGATCTCGTACATGTTCGATTCGTCAAACCCGTACTTCATCAAGTCTTCTGCCACATCCGCAAAAACAATGTTTGTAACGATGTAGTCCTTCAGCTCATCGTACATATCGATGGCTTTGTTCCTGTCACCGCTTGCTTCTTCCTTGAGCCTTTCGTAAAGCGCCAGGGCGTACTGCTTTTCTCTTTCCAGTCTCCTGTCCGCGGTTCCGAATTCCTTCGTGTCACGTTTCCTGAGGTAGGCATAGGCTTCCTCGTCCGTCAGAGTCTTGGTCTCTCCCGCTTTCAGATGAACATCGAACCTGTCGTAGTCCACATCCTCGAGGACCTCCACGGTGACTCCTCCCGCCATACGGTTGAGGATCATCATGGCATCCATGTTCATGGCCACGTATCCGTTAATGGGGATACCGTCAAACAGCTTTGAAACCGCTTCCACCGTCTTTTGACAGCTTCCCTTGAGTCCGTCTCCGTAACCGTGCTGCAGGCATATCTGTGCTTTGAAGGTTCCGTAGTAATGACCGTTTAGGTCGCAGAGCTGTATATCCGTCATGGTGTTTCGGTTGATGGGGACCACCGAGATCTTTTGCTTTTCCTTGTCAGTGATCAGGAGAAACATGGCATCGGACTGACCGCCGTGAACGTAATCCTCAGCCTGAACTGCAGGTCCTTCTTTGTCCACACCCATCAGGAGGTAGACTTTCGTGCTGCTGTTGTAGATGTACTTACTCCCGTTGTACTCGATGACACCCTCGCTCCACTTGCCGGACATACTGTATTCCGTTCTGGGGGTGAACCTGCCTGCGGGGGCTTTTGAGCCGCCCACATTCAAAAAGCCTGTTCCGAGGCCAACGGTCACAAAGATTGCAAAGCCTGTTACGAGAACTATGATGACGGAAATGATCAAAAGTATTGCAAATCTTTTTCTTTCCATACTTTTCTCCCGCTAAAACACCTACTGCTTCTCTGCCTTTACCTTCTTAGCCTTTTTCTCTTTTCGGGGTTTTACTGCGTTGGGGTCCTTTTTTCTTCTGCCGAAAAGTCTGAAATGCTTCTTGTGCTCTTCTTTTTCTGCACCGTAATAGCTGCCGTAGTACTTTCCGTAGTAGCCGCCGTAGTACTTTCCGTAGCCCACCTTGCCCATGTTGACCTTGTTGAGTACAACACCGAGGATCTTTCCGCCGGAAGCTTCGATCTGGTTCTTTGCAGCGAGGATGCTCTTACTGGGTTCTGCATCCTGAGCGACCACAAGGATGGTGCCGTCGCAATGACGTGCAACGATGGCGGCATCGATGGCCGCTCCGATGGGAGCAGTGTCAACAAGAACGTAATCGAAGCAGTCTCTTGCGTTTTTAATGAGCTTTGAAAAGTACTTCTTTTCCAGAAGCTCCGTAGGGTTGGGGACAGAAGGTCCCGCAAACATGATGTAAAGATTTTCTATGTCCGTTCTGTAGGTCGTGTCATCGATGGTCTGCTGTCCGGAAAGATAATGGGAAAGCCCCAGGATCTCGGTTCCGTCTTCTGTTGCTGCCTGAAGTCTTGCCACCATGACCGATTTTCTCATGTCCGTATCGATGATGAGAACATTTTTTCCCGACTCGGTCAGAGATCTTGCCAGATTGAAAGTGGTGGAACTCTTTCCCTCATTGGGTGCAGCGCTTGTAAACATGATGACCTTTACGTCATCACCGCTGAATTTAATGTTTGTCTTTAATGTACGCATGGCTTCGCGAAGTGCGTAGCTGACATTTCCGGGATTACCGATCGTTACTGTCTTCACTGCTTTGCCCTCCGTACTTTCTTTTCTTTTTTGGCTTTTTTGACCTTCTTTTCTTTTTTCCTTTTGGAATGACCCTCGTTTTCGTCATGTTCCAGAGGGATCTGTGCGATCAGCTTAAGGCCGAGCTTGGACTCAACGTCATCCGCACTGTCGATGGTATTATTGATAAGGAAGAAAAGAACAACAAAAGCAACCGTAATGAATGCTCCCGCAAGTCCTCCGATAGCTGTGTTCTTTCTGAGGCTGGGAGAAACCTTTTCCTCGTCCGCGTAACCGTACTGGATGATGGACGGGGGATCCTGATCCATTTTTTCCGCAATGAATCTGGCGGAAACCTCAGCGATGTCATCCGCAATGGCCTTTGCCCTGACAGGATCACCGTCGGTAACCGTGATGTCCAGGAATCTGGTGTTGGAAGGATTCTTTACCTGAAGCTTTTTAACAAGAGTTCTATAGGTCTCATCCAGTGACAGGTCGTAGATCACCTGATCCAGCACAGGTCGGCTGGATACCACGATGAGATAGTCATTTGTAAGATTTGATCCCATCTGTATGTCTGCAAGACTTGTAATCGATGTGCTCTTTGAGAACACGTAGAGTCTTGACATGGAAGCGTACTTGGGTGTGATCATGTACCTCGAAAACAGGAACGACCCAACCGCAAACAGTACCGTTACAATCGCAATGATCTTCCAGTGACGCAGCACCGCCATGAACAGTGCCACGAGATCTATTGTTTCCTCGTCTGCATTTTCCCTCAATTTTTCATTCATCAGAGACTTTCCTTTCAGATTTTATTACATTCCTCATAATCTCCTGAGGTAATTGCGTAAAAATTTCCGACGCATAACACTCAGTATATTTTTTTACCACAAAACTATATGCTTTTGCAAGAGAACTTTTTCTGTATTTCATTCCGTGAGCGTCGGAAGCCACAACATCAACAAGTCCGTATTTCAGTAAATTCCGTGCTGTGCGGCGTATTTTCCTGCCGTCTTCCCCCAGAATGCTTCCGGAATTGATCTGGATGAAAGCTCCCCTGGTTTTCAGTTCCTCACAAAAGTAAGGATCCTCCTGTATGACCCCATACCTTTCCGCATGGGCGATGATGGGCCGATAGCCGTTTGCCGTGATGCGGTAGACCGCATCCTCCATTTCCGATGCCTTCGTGAAAAACGAGAACTCGCACAGCACGTAGTTTGTATCCGCAAGGGTGTGCACCCTTCCCGCTTTCAGATCGTCGATCATGTCTCCGCAGGCGTGGTACTCGCACCCGAGAAGCAGCGTGACCCCAAGTTTTTCTGCGATCTCCTTAAGCTCTTCGTAATGAGCCTCAACCTTTTCGATGTCGTAATCGAACATCCCGTAGCGCTTGTGAGGCGTGGCGATCATTGTCCTTACACCCTCCCTCGCAAGGCTTTTCAGCATTTCCGTCGCCTCTTCGATGTCCGACGGCCCGTCATCCACCCCGTAGATCAGATGGATGTGTATGTCGTAGAGCTCCTCCATTTCAAAAACTTCCTTCCTAAAGCTTTCCCCTCTTTATAAAGATCAGTACATATACATCACGTTCGAATAGTACTCATCCTTTTTTATAATGCTGTAATTCTGCCCCTTTTGATAGCACTGGATGTCGTAAGTCACGTCCACCGTTTTCCATCCGTCCTTTGTCACAAAGAAAATGCTGTTCCACGCGTGGTACGCGATGGTGTTCTTTGAGTACCCCGTCACCACTTTTGCCGGCACCGAAACACTTCTGAGCATCGCCGCCGTAAGAGAAGAGAGATCGTAGCATATGCCTGTTTTTGAGGCATATGTGTCATCGACGCTGGGAACGTAGGCTTTATCCTTGTTTTCCTCGTCGTTTACGGTTTCCATTTTGTCATAATCGTAAGAAAAGTTCTGTACCATGTACTCGTAGATGGCTTCTATCTTATCCTCGGGCTTTTCCATGCCCGCCGTAAGTTCTCCCGCCTTTTTGATGGCCTCGTTTTCCGCGTTCCAGTCAATGATGTAATTGGAACACAGGAAAGGACTGAGTTCGTCGTCTATGTTCAGGGTCACGCTTGTGGATTCTATGACCGAGTACTTGTTTCCCGAAGTGTTCTTGCAAAGATAGAGACGGTAGGTCCCGTTTCCCTGGGAAAGAGGGAAAACGATGTCGCACTGACCGGAAGGGATGTCGTACTGGTACATCTTTCCTCCCTCCAGCTGGGTCACTACCTTGCATTTTTCTCTATTTGTATTGTTATAGGAAAAAGAAATCGTTCCGTTCCCGTTGTCGGTAAAGGATTTGGAAACCGTCTTCTGAGCTTCGACCACGGATTTCGGATCCACGTTCTCCGGTACCTCGCACCCGGCGAACAAAAATGCCGCAAAAACAAGGCAAAAGAACCATTTCAGCTTTTCTGTTTTTAGTAATTCCCTCTGCCGCAAAGCTTACCTCCGTAAAGAAAAGTCAGCTCCCCATACTTCATTTTTTTATATCCCCAAAAGTCTGCGCATGGTGTCCGGCTCGGAAGCATAGTCCAGAGCAACGTCCTCGCCGATCTTCCCGGCCCTGTACAGTTCGATCAGGCTCATGTCCATGGTCTTCATCTCCTGTTTTGCGGAAGACTGCATTGCCGAGCCGATCTGATGGCCTTTTCCCTCTCGTATCAAAGTCCTTATCGCATTGTTCGCTTTCAGGATCTCAAAAGCGGGCAGCTGCTTTCCGTCAACTCCCGGCACAAGCTGCTGGGAAACGATGG
>JAEFAR010000068.1 GCA_016287675.1 Lachnospiraceae bacterium | reverse complement strand
AAAACTCTGAAAGCTTGCTTTCAAAGAGTTTTAGCATCTTGCATATTCTGCGCAGCAGTAACACCCCCACCCACATGAGCAAGTAGCGAAGCGGATTGCGAATGCTGGGCTGGGGTGTGTGAACAGTAACTGTAGCAAAAACACCCCCAAAATATCAGGGGGTGTAATTCTAAAGAGGATCTCTTACACTGCATTTTTATTTTTTGAACTCTCCGCCATTGCCTTAAGGTCAAAGCCCTGAAGGTTAAGTTCCTCAGCTCTGTGGCAGGCGCAGAGGCGACCGTCGGGCATTGTTTTAAGATGAGGTGCTTCTGTGACGCACTTTTCGGTGCAATAACGGCATCTTTCATGGAAGAAGCATCCTGAAGGGGGATTCGCCGGGTTCGGGATCTCACCCTGAAGAGGGATGCGTTCCATCTTGTATGTGGGATCCGCTACGGGAACTGCCGAAAGCAATGCTTCCGTGTAGGGATGCATAGGCTGGGAGTACAGCTTTTCTGTTTCGCAGAACTCCACCATCTGTCCCAGATACATAACACCAACCTTGTCCGAAATGTGTTCCACAACAGAAAGGTCGTGGGAAATGAAAAGGTAAGTCAATCCGAATTCCTTCTGAAGATCGCGGAGGAGGTTGATGACCTGAGCCTGAATGGAAACGTCAAGAGCTGAAACAGCTTCGTCGCACACAATGATCTGAGGACGAACGACAAGAGCTCTTGCGATCCCTATTCTCTGACGCTGACCGCCGGAAAAAGCATGGGGATAGCGCATGAGATACATGGGGTTAAGGCCTACCTTAACAGCCATATCCTTTGCTCTCTGATCCATCTCCTCCTTGGACATGTCGGGATAGTTTGCCTTTAAAGGCTCTTTGATAATGTCCAGAACGGTCATTCTGGGATCCAGCGAAGAGTAAGGATCCTGGAAGATCATCTGGATCTCCTTTCGGATGCTCTTCATCTTCTTGCGATCCACCTTGAGGAAATCGACTTCCTCACCTGCTTCGGTGCGGTACCACACTTCGCCTTCGGACGCCTCGTAAGCGCGCACGATGCAGCGGCCGAGGGTAGTCTTTCCACATCCGGATTCTCCAACAATACCGATGGTCTCTCCGGGCTTTACTTCAAAAGAAACATCGGTAACCGCCTTAACGGTGATACCCTTGGAAGTAAAGCGCTTGTGCACATGTCTGACTTCAAGGATGTTTTCCTTATTCATCTCGCTCATACTACGCTCTCCTTCCGAAAAGTTTCTTTTTATTTCTCAATGCTGCCTCCTGAGCAGCAGCTTCTTCCTGTCTTGCTTTTTCTCTTTCCAGCTCGGGGATCATTTTTCTTGCCCTCTCGCATTCTTTTCTGCAGGCTTCATTGTCACAGGCAAAACATGCCACCTTGTGTCCGGGCTCGATCTCAACGAGTTCGGGCTCGATCTTATTGCAGAGACCTTCAATGGCTACGGTGCATCTGTCATAGAAGCCGCACTGGGAAGGAAGATTCATCGCGAGGGGAACCGTTCCTTCAATGGAGAAAAGTCTTTCTTCACGGTTACCGCCGATCTTGTGAACGGAACCGATGAGTCCCTTGGTGTAGGGATGCTGAGGATTTGCGTAAATGGTCTCTGTGTCCGCGCTCTCCACGATCTTTCCGAGATACATGACAGCCACTCTGTCACACATCTTGGCAACAACGCCCAAGTCATGGGTGATGAAAAGAATAGCCGTGTTGAAATCCTTCTGCAAGGATTTCATGAGTTCAAGGATCTGAGCCTGAATGGTAACATCGAGAGCGGTTGTGGGCTCATCAGCGATCAGCATCTTGGGATTGCACACAAGTGCCATTGCGATAAGAGCACGCTGCAGCATACCGCCGGAGAACTCGTGCGGATACTGGTTGTAACGCTTTTCAACGTTTGCAATACCAACCTTTCTCATGACCTCCATGGAGATCCGTTTTGACTCTCTCTTATCCTTTGTGATATGAAGTCTTGTACATTCATTGATCTGATTTCCGATGGTGTACATGGGAGAAAAGGCTACCATGGGCTCCTGGAAGATCATTGAGATCTGCTTTCCGCGGATGTTTCTGATCTCTTCTCCTTTCGGATTAAGATCCAGGATCTCAACTTCTCCGGATTCATCGGAATTAAACTTGATCGAACCCTTTGCTTCACACTTTTTATCGTTTATTGCAAGAATCGCTTTACAGGTGAGAGATTTACCGCAGCCTGATTCTCCTACAAGGCCCAGAGTCTCGCCTTTTTTGATCTCAAAGTTAACTCCACGGACTGCCGTGAGCTCGCCCTCCATCATATGAATGTTCACACGGAGGTCTTTTACTTCAAGAATATTGTCTTTATCCATTTCTTACCTCCACATTCTATTTGTAAGGATCGGCAGCATCGCGAAGTCCGTCGCCGAGGAAGTTGTATGCAAGTACAGTAATGGTTACGAAGATGATGGGGATCAGTTTATGAGGATGAACCGCCACATCCGTAACGTTACTTGCTTCCTGAAGGAGAACACCCCAGCTTGTTGCAGGGCTCTTGATACCTAAGTTCAGATAGGACATGGATGTTTCACCGAGGATGGAACCCGGGATACCCAGAGTCAGGGATACGATGAGGTAACTCATAAATCCCGGTACAAGGTGCTTCCAGATTATCTTCCACGTGCTTACGCCCGCAAGCCTTGCTGCCATAACATAGTCTTCGTTCTTGAGGGAAAGGAACTTACCGCGAACTACACGTGCCATACCGGTCCAGTTAATGAACGAAAGTATTACGGTTATGTAGAAATAGATCTTGACCGAAGAGATACCGCTGGGGATAGCTGCCGAAAGTGCCATCCAGAGAGGGATCTGAGGAACAGCGCCTATAACCTCGATGATACGCTGGATAATTATATCGAATACGCCTCCGAAGTAACCCGAAAGACCACCGATGGCGATACCGAGGAAGAAGCTTATGAAAGCGCTTGCAAATGGGATCGTAAGTGAAATACGGCTTCCGAGAAGCACTCTCGAGAATATATCTCGTCCAAGCTTATCCGCACCGAAAAGGAAGATCTTTGCTCCTGCACCCCCGTTGGAGCCTTCGCCGACTCCGAAGAGGTGAATATCCGACTTTATGAAACCGAGGATCTTGTATTCCTCTCCATGCGTAAAAAGACGGATCTTGTAATACTCGGAAGTGTCTTCATATATATGTCTTGTGAATGTTGAAAAATCAAGTTCGTCCCTGAGCTTGAACACATAAGGTCCGACGAATTTACCCTCGTACATGCAATGGATCTTCGCAGGAGCGGTATCCTTGTAGAGAGAATTGAATTCCTCGAGTCCGTAAGGAGCCAGGAAATCCGCAAACAACGCTCCGATATACAGAATTGCGAGTATCAGGAGTGAGATCTTTGCGAGCTTGTGCTTCTTAAGCTTCCTCCCCATAAGGGTCCATTGGGAGGCAAGGTAATAATCTTCTTTTGTTTTTAACTTTCTGCTCATTATCTGCTTCCTCCTGAGTAACGGATTCTGGGATCAAGGAATGCAAGTGCAATGTCGGAAAGAAGGATTCCGACTACGACCAGTATAGCCTGGACCATTACGATGGCTCCGGCGAGATACATATCCTGTGTCTGGAGTGCCTTGAGCAACTGGGGTCCCTGTAACTGGAGATTGAGAACAAGTGCGGTTACTGTCGAACCCGAGAAGAGCGATGAAAGGATGCCGCCGAGACCGGACACTGTCGGGTTGATGGCAGCTCTGAAGCAGTACTTCATGATGATCTTGCTTTCCTTTACACCCTTTGCCCGGGCTGTAAGAGTATACTGTCTTCCGATCTCATCCAGCATCTGCGCTCTTACGGAACGGATGATGCCGCAGGTACCGGAGGTTCCGATAACGATGAGCGGAATAATGAGGCTCTTTAGGAACGGGCCGACACCGCTTTTAAGCTCAAGCCCGAGGTTCGGGTCGCCGGTCCATTTATATGATAAATACATAAGTACAATTGCCAGAATAAAGTTCGGTATCGCCGCTCCGAGGAAACCGATTACCGAGAAGATGTAATCTCCCACGGAATACTGATGCGTTGCCGAGTAGATCGCGATAGGAATTGATACCGCGTACTGGAAAACCATTATGATCGCGGTTATGCCAACCGTTATGCCGAGCCTTTCCGCAATGACCGTCCATACGTTCTGACCGTATGAGAAGGAATACTTCCAGTTATGATGCGAATGATTGATACGGTAATAACTTGAGTCGGTGGGTGTCCAAATTATATCCTTTACCCACTTGACGTACTGTACTACAAAAGGTTTATCGAGACCGTAGTCTTCTCTCATCGCTTGTGCTTCTGCCTCCGATACCATCTCACCGGAGGTCAGCATTGATGAAATATGAGACGAAACAAAGTCTCCGGGCGGAAGCTGGATAACGAAAAAGGTAAGGATCGATACGAGGAATATTGTCGGAATGAACATCAGAACACGCTTAAAGATGTACTGAACAAGATCCTTTCCGAAAAAATCCTTCACAGCTTCCCAAAAGGTTTTCTTCGGGTTATTGCTTTCCATGTTTTCCATAACAGCTGTATTTGTGTCCATCAGAAATATCCTTTCTTAAAATGGCTGGTAATAAAGACCGAAAGGCGGAAAACGATCCGCTTCCGCCTTTTCGGTTATAAGTTTTTGCAGACTACTGCGGTTTGTTACTTAAAGCATACCCAAAAATGAGCAATGTTGTTGTTCTGATAAAGGTCATCCCAGATGAGCTGAGTGGGGTAGTTCTTAAGCTCGGAGTTGATGATTTTGTATTCTCCGGCACTTCTTAAGTAAGCGATGGAGAAAAGATTCTCTTTGTGGATATCATAGATCTGAAGCTCAAGCTTATCTCTTGTTTCCTTATCGGGTGTGGAATTCCACTTCTCATAGAGATCGATGAGCTTCTGGAACTCGCCTACGGGCTTAACACCCTTTTCACCCTTTGTCTGATAATATGTACCGTAATCACCGTACCACTCGGCTGCCTGTGCAACGGGAACGAAAGGAGCTACACGGCTTCTTAATCCGAGACCGCCGATGGATGTATGAGGTCCGATAACAGCAAGCCATGTGTTGTTATCGATCTCCTGATCGAATGCTTCTGTTGTAAAGCCCTTGCTGTCTGTCTTGATGCCGGCCTTGTTCCAGTACTGCTTAAGGATCTCGTACTCATCGTTCTGGTTCTTGTCGCTGTAGAAATAGAATGTAAGAACGAGGTCAGTTCCGTCAGCGAAATCATAGAATCCGTCAGCACCCATCTTGAGACCGCAGCTCTCAAGAAGCTTCTTTGCTGCTGCTACATCGTATTCAGTCCACTTATTGATCCACTCTTTGTCATAACCGAAGTTGCCTTCCTGAGGAGCGCACTGTCCGCCTGCAAGGAAACCGTCGTTAAGGAGACCTGAGACTTCAGTACGGTCAACGGAGATGGACATAGCCTGACGGAACTCCTTCTTTGCAAAGAGCTCTGCAAACTTGGAATCTGTTGTTGTGTAGTTGAATGTGATCTGAGGGCTGCCCCAGTTAACGCTTGAATATGTGATGAGCTTTCCTTTTTCGCCCATATCGCTGAGAGTTGAAGAAATGTCCTTCATGGCGATATCACAGAGGTCAAGCTTTCCGGATCTGATGAGAAGGAGCTGCTGCTCATTCTCGGCTACCTTTGTGAATGTAAGAAGATCGCAGTAAGGAAGCTGCTGTCCCTTAGCATCGACCTTCCAGAAGTACTCGTTACGTACGCACTCGCAGTAATCACCCTTGTTGCTGTTCTTGCCGGGTTCTGTAGAAAGTACCCATGCATTAAGTGTAGGAAGTCCGGAAACGTTCCACCAGTTATATGTAAGAGCCTTTCCGAGATCCTTAATTGATGAGTAAGAAAGTCCCTTCTTCTGAGCATTGATCAGAGCCTGCTCATTTGCCTTGGCGGTAGCGTCCTCATCAAGTGTCTCGCCTGTCAGATAATAAGAAGGAACAAGATCGGTGAGGTAATGCTTGGGAGCCCAGCACCACTTGAAATCACCGTTCTCAATGAAGGAAGCGGGGTACTTGGGGTTCTGGAATGTCCAGGTTACTTCATAATCGTTAACCTTTGTAAGAACAGCGAACTGTCCCTTCTGAACCACACCGTTTACCTCCTCGAGAGGAGCACTCCAGCCGTCTTTCTTTCCGTCAAAGTTTGTCTTATGACAAACTTCATACCAGAAAACAATATCATCTGCTGTGAAAGGCTCTCCGTCGGACCATTTCATGCCTTCACGAAGTTTGAATGTCCAAACCTTATAATCAGAGCTGTAACTAAACTCTTTGATAACGTTAGCATAATATGTACCGTCTGTGTTGTAGTGGATGATGGATTCAAGCATAGGTCTGGAAAGATCCCAGCTTCCGCTTGCCTGAAGGAGATTGATCTGTCCGCCGTAGTTACCGATCGCAAGAGGGGAACCGTTAGCGTCTACCTGCTCAATGAAAACATCATCCTTTGCGGGAAGTCTCTTTTCAACCGCGTCCTTGCTCTTGATGGAAGGAGCCTGTGAGAACTTCATTGTCTCAACGGGAACGGGTGTAGGTGTTGCAGTGGGTGCGGTTGTTGCCTTAACCGCCTGAGTAGCTTTTGCAGCCTTTGTGGGAGTCGGTTCCGTGCTGCCCGAAGGTGTGGCCGAACCGCCACCGCAGGCTGCTGCGGAAACTACCATTGCTGCTGCAAGAAGCAGTGACAAAAGTCTTTTCTTCATAAAAGAATCCTCCTTAGATTTCCTGAGCTTTAAGCTCTAATAAGAATAAAATCGCCATTGCCTGTCCA
>JAEFAR010000004.1 GCA_016287675.1 Lachnospiraceae bacterium | reverse complement strand
CAACGCCTGCTGCTGCAGAAACGCCGAACTCTTCCTCGCAAGCCTTTACGAGATCGTTTAACTCTAATACTGTCATGCCCTTAATGGCATCGATAAATTCCTGTGTTGTCATTTTTTTATCCTCCTGTGGATTTTTTGATAAACTACGCAGCACTAAGCTGCAATGATAATTGTTTGTTCGTAACAAACGTTTTTGAGAAAGCTGTGATTAAGCTGCCTCGTTTCCGCCGTCCTGCTTCTCTGCGATCTGCTTGAGAACTCTTGCCATGTTTGCAATGGGAGCCTGCATGCTGCCAAGAAGTTTGGAAATGAGAACTTCTCTCGAAGGGATCTTGGAAAGCTTATCAAGGCCCTTAACATCGTAGTATGTGCCCTCAACAACGCCGGACTTAAATGTTAATGCTTCGATCTTCTCAATGTGCTTTGCAATGATTCTTGCGGGAGCTGTTGCATCGTCAATGCCGAATGCGATAGCTGTAGGTCCCTCAAGCTCATTGTCGAGCTGTGCGAAATCTGTTCCTTCAAATGCACGCTTAAGGTAAGTGTTCTTGTATACCTTGTATACAACACCGGCTTCACGAAGCTCTTTACGAAGAGCTGTGTCCTCGGCAACTGTAAGTCCACGGTAATCAACAAGAACTGCAGATGATGCCTTGGCAACGATCTCCTTAATCTCGTCAATGATGGGTGCTTTGATTTCTACTTTTGCCATATCGGTAACCTCCTTTATAGATTTCTTTGCAGCCTTTCTTTATAAAAGAAAAGACTGCCAACCGAACGGTCAAGCAGTCTGAATAATCATCAAACATATCTTTTCCCTCGGCAGGCGTTTTAGTTCTTACGAGGTTTCCCTCACCTGCTGTCTTCGGTAGTTATATATCTCACGGATGTCATTTTCATGACACCCGCGAATTATATATCATATTTTATATTATGTCAATCACAAATTTAAATTTGGATTACTGTAACTTTGCAGCGCTAACCTTTACGCCGGGGCCCATTGTAGATGTAAGAGTGATGCTCTTATAGTACTGACCCTTAGCTGTAGCAGGCTTTGCCTTTGTGATTGCATTTAACAGCGTCTGGAAGTTTTCTGCGAGTTGTTCTTCGGTAAAGGAAGCCTTTCCGACTGCGCAATGGATGATGTTTGCCTTGTCAAGTCTGTACTCTACTTTACCTGCTTTGATGTCTGCAATTGCAGCTGCAACGTTCATTGTAACTGTTCCTGCCTTGGGGTTAGGCATTAAGCCCTTGGGTCCGAGAACCTTACCGAGACGACCAACTACACCCATCATGTCGGGAGTTGCAACAACAACGTCGAAATCAAGCCATCCTTCATTCTGGATTCTGGGAATGAGCTCATCTCCGCCAACATAATCTGCGCCTGCAGCCTGTGCTTCGTTTACCTTATCGCCCTTTGCGAATACAAGTACACGAACAGTCTTACCTGTTCCGTGAGGAAGTACAACTGCACCACGAACCTGCTGGTCAGCGTGACGTCCGTCAACACCGAGTCTGATATGTGTTTCGATTGTCTCATCGAATTTTGCTACTGCATTCTTTTTAACGATGCTTACAGCTTCAGCAACTTCATACTGCTGGGACTTTGTGTAAGCTTTAACTGCGTCCTGATATTTCTTTCCTCTTTTCATTTTATAACCTCCTATGTGGTATTTGCGGAATAATGATCGTATGTACGATCTGTCCTCCCACGTTATTCAACGTAAGATTTAGCCTTCAACAACTTCAATTCCCATGCTTCTTGCAGTACCTGCGATCATGCTTGTAGCTGCTTCAAGGCTTCCTGCATTGAGATCGGGCATCTTGAGCTGAGCGATCTTCTCAACTTCGCTTCTCTTGATCTTAGCAACCTTGTTCTTGTTGGGAGCACCGGATGCGGACTGGAGATTGCATGCCTTCTTTAAGAGAACTGCTGCAGGGGGTGTCTTAGTGATGAAAGTAAAGCTTCTGTCGGAATAAACCGTAATAACTACGGGAATGATCATGCCTGCCTGATCTGCTGTTCTTGCGTTGAATTCCTTTGTAAACTGAGGAATGTTTACACCATGCTGGCCAAGTGCAGGACCAACCGGAGGAGCCGGAGTTGCCTTAGCTGCAGGGATCTGTAATTTGATATAGCCTTCAATTTTCTTTGCCATTGTAGATTTACCTCCTAAATGTGGTATTATCGGAGTCTGACACCAAAAACGTGTCCTTCCTCCCACTCATCACGACCGGAGCCGTGACATCATTAGTACTTTTCTGCCTTTACTGCCGTAAATGCAAGTTCAACCGGTGTTTCACGGCCAAACATTTCGATTGAGATGATAACTGTCTGTTTGTGTTCGTTGATCTGCTGAACGATACCGCTCTTGTTCTCCCAGTTACCCTCAAGGATCATAACTGTGTCGCCAACCTTGAAGTCAAGCTCGATCTCTGCGGGCTTTCCTCCCTGTGTTCTGTCAAGTCCTATGTTCTTAACCTCAGCGTCCGTAAGCGGAACAGGCTTGGAACCCGGACCAACAAACCCGGTAACACCTCTTGTGTTTCTGACAACGTACCATGTTTCATCGTTCATGTCCATGTGAACAAGTACATAACCGGGGAACATCTTACGTTCAACCGTCTTCTTAACCCCATCCTTAACCTCGATAGCCTTCTCTGTGGGAACGGCAACCTCAAGGATCTGATCCTCAAGTCCGCGGTTTTGAACGGTCATTTCAAGACTTGTCTTTACCTTATTTTCATACCCGGAATAGGTATGAGCAATGTACCACTTAGCGTCTGCCATAGTTACCTCCACATTACCGATTACGCGCCAATGTTCAAGATCAGGTCGATAAGATTCTTAACGCCCAGATCAAGCAAAGCAATAATCAGGCTCAAAATAATGGTGATGACAATAACAGCAGCAGTCTCTTTGACGACGGATTCTCTGTCGGGCCAAACGATCTTTTTGAACTCGGCTTTAAGACCTTTCCACCAGCGTCTGATGCGACCCTTTTCTTTAGTAGTTGCTTCTGCCATAGTTTTACCTTTCTGCCAAAAAGACGGCAATTATTTTGTTTCCTTGTGTAATGTGTGACGCTTGCAGAATCTGCAATACTTGTTAGTTTCCATCCTGTCCGGATGTTCTTTCTTGTCTTTTGTCATGTTGTAGTTGCGCTGCTTGCACTCTGTACATGCCAATGTGATTTTAACTCGCACGACTTCCACCTCCATATTTTCTAGTTTGTCGCTTTTTGTTGAAATAGCCTATTTTTTTCAACAAAAAAAAATCGCTTGCTTCCATAAGCCTGTAGATTTTATCACGGCTTTTTTTAGAAGTCAAGCAATTTTTTTCTTACTTGTTTCCTATTATATTTCGAACTTGCTTGTCAGGTCTCTAAGCCTGTAAGCGTAATTCTTAAGTTCCTCACTTGCTCCTGCACTTTCTTCGGAGGACTTTGCGGAATTGTCGACGATCTCAGCAATGGAAGTAATGCCCACGGTGAACTCTTCAAGTGAATCAGTCTGGTGCTCGGAAGCCTTTGAGATCTCTTCCATAAGCTTAACGATGTTCTTGGCCCCTTCAGTAACCTCATTTAAGGTGTCGGCGGTCCTCTTTACCACCTCATTACCTTTTGCAACGGCTGCCTTAGTGTTCTCAGCAAGACTGTTGGTGTTTGCTACGGCTTTGACAGTGTCGGCAGCCAGCGCACCCACCTCATTTGCAACGACCGCAAAGCCCCTTCCGGCTTCTCCGGCTCTTGCTGCTTCGATGGAAGCGTTGAGGGAAAGAAGGTTTGTCTGATCCGCGATCTCTTCGATGGCCTGGGTTACGGAAACGATCTCATCTGTCTGCACGATGATCTGCTTCATGGCTTCAAGAAGTTCCGTCATTTCGCTGTTGCACTTGGCAATGGAATCCATAACTTTATCTGTATCCTTTGCAGCCTGTGTAGCGCTCTGAGTATTGAGGTTCGAAGTTGCTGTGATCTCTTCAACATTTGCGGAAAGTTCCTCGATGGTGGCAACCTGGTCTCTGGCACCGTCCGAAAGTGATGTTGCAAGGCTTGCCACGTCTCCGGATTTGTTCGCAACCATGTCGGCTGTATCATCGATACCTTTGAGCACTTCACCCAGAGATTCCGAGATTCCGAGGAGTGCAGTCTTCACTGTAGCAAATTCTCCCCTGAAATCATGTTCAAATTCAACTTTCATCCTGCCCTGTGCCATTTCGCCGAGGATCGATGCGATCTCCTTAATATAATCACTGTAATTGGTAAGAAGTCCCAAAGTTCTCTCAATGTTACCCGCAAGAACACCGAACTCGTCCTTCGTTTTCATGTCGGAGGTGAACATCACATCCATCTCACCGTTAGCGATCCTTTCAACAATGCTGTTGGCAGAATCGATCTCCTCTTTTAAGGATCTCGAGATGAACCTTACAACAACAAAGGAAAAACCCGCTGCCAGAAGAGTAGCGATGACGATAGTAACAAAGCCCAATACGATGGTCCTGTTAGCATTTTTTTCCGCAGCCTCAACCTCCACGTTGGCAGCCTCAATACCGCTCTGAAGAGCATTCTCGTGAAGCTTGAACTGGCTGTTTATCGAAGTTTTTGCAATGCTTATGAGCGCATCGTTCTTTTCCTTTGCGTAAGGGATCATCATATTCTCAATGGTCTCAAACACTGCAACACCATAGGTGTAAGCTTCATCAAAAATGAAGCCATACATGGGCGACTCGGGATCGAAATTATTTTTCATCTCTTCGTTCCATGCAATATATTGTTCCTTAAGTTCTCCGATCTCCGTCTCTATGTTAAAACGTGTAAGTACGTTTTCATTCGCAAGATACATGTACGCATCTGCATAAGCCTTCAGCACATATCCCTGAGAAGGAGAGATGTCGGAAACCAGATCCTTGTTCCTGGTGATATTATGATAATGCTTTCCCCCGATCTTCGTGTTGGAAATGACCGCTATGGCAATTGCAAGGATAAATGCTACCACTGCAAGCACACTGGCGGTAATGATGAGTAATCTCTTGCCTATGGCAATGTTTTTAAGTTTCTTCATCTTGTATTAACCTTTCTTAAACCCTTTTATTATGAAAGTGCGGCATTTGCACACTTTGCATTAAGTATAATATCTGTGTGAAACGTATCTTACGATGCGTTCAAGCGAGTATATCCTTAAGATAGGACTCTCCTTCAACCTCTCCCTTAACTCCGAGGTAATCAAGTATAGTTGCTCCGGTGTCTGCAAAAGTACTTCTCGTCCCCAGGTTCACACCTTTTTTAAGATGATCGCCTATGCCCATTACCCCAACATACTCCCTTGAATGATCGGTGGAGGGTGTTCCGGGATCACATCCGTGATCTGCGGTAATGAAAAGTATATCATCGGGTCGAAGCTTGGCAACGATCTCCGGAAGCTTTGAATCAAAATAGCTGATGGCCTTGGCGTAACCGGGCACATCATTTCTGTGACCGTAGATCATGTCCGTATCCACCAGGTTGACAAAGCAAAGGCCGTCAAAGTCAAGATCCATCCATTCAAGTGTTTTTTCTATACCGTCGGGGTTATTGATGGTACGGACCATCTTTGTCACACCGCTGCCTGCGAAAATATCGTTGATCTTGCCTATGGCAAGTACATCCTTTCCCGCTTCGGAAATGTAATTCAGTATCGTCTTTCTCGGCGGAACAAGCGAATAATCATGTCTTCTGACTGTTCTTGTGTAGGGCCATTCCCCTTCAAAAGGTCTTGCGATGACACGGCCTACGCCGTACTTTCCGGTGCAGAGTTCGCGAGCGATCTCGCAATATCTGTAAAGTTCTCCGATGGGAACCACAGCTTCGTGAGCTGCGATCTGGAAAACGGAATCCGCAGATGTGTAAACAATGAGTGCTCCGGTCTCACAGGCCTCTTTTCCGTAGTCCTTAATGACCTCTGTTCCGGAATAAGGCTTGTTGCAAAGGACCTTGCGCCCTGTTCTTTTTGAAAACTCCTCCAGAAGTTCATCGGGAAAACCGTCGGGGAAGGTGGGCATGGGTTCCTTTGAAATAAGTCCTGCCATTTCCCAGTGCCCCGTGGTCGTATCCTTCCCGTTTGAAGCCTCAGCCATTCTTGCAACGAAAGAAGGTTTCTTTGCAAGCGCCTTCACATCAAGATCTTTGGGAAGATTTACGCCCTTAAGGTCGTCTATGCCTTCAAGTTCAAAGAGCCCGTAGGCCTCCGCATTGGGAAGGTAGAAATTGGGATCTTTGGAACAGCTTCTGATGGTATTGCTTCCCTCATCTCCCCACAGATGAGCATCCGGCATCTCACCGATACCCACGCTGTCCAGTACGATCATAAATACACGTTTTGCCATATAAACCCGCCTTTCTTTTTGTCGGAATGCATTGTATCCGAAAGTTGCCGGTTACAGGTTGCCGTTCACACCCCGCAACCCTATTCCGACCTTTGACCTATTGAAAATCTCGAATATGAGTGATAAAATTACCGAAGCAGATGTTTAACACTTTACAGCATTGATAATATAATGGTAAGTTTAAAATAAACCGGAGTTGACATTATGAAGAATAGTTTAAAGGGCGCCCGCGGTCTGATCCGCAGATACCGCCACGCATGGGCTCTCCTGTATGTACCGTTTTATCTTTTATGGTTCACGCACTTAGAGTGTACCACATCACCAAACCATATGCATATAATCAATTTCTTACCGGACTCAAAAATACCCTTTTGCGAGTATTTCATAATACCTTATTTTGCATGGTTTGCATACATCTTCGCAGTGGGTATCTACTTTTTTTTCACCAACCGCAGAGATTTTTACCGCTATTGCATCTTTCTCTTTACGGGAATGACCATCAGCCTCTTTGTCTGCCAGATCTGGCCCAACGGGATCAATCTCCGTCCCGATCTGGATGCTCTGGGAAGAGACAACATTTTTATTGACATGGTGCGGGGGCTTTACGCCATCGACACACCCACAAATGTCTGCCCGAGCATACATGTTCTGAACTCCATCGGAGCGACCATCGCCATCGGAAAGAGTGAGGCTCTTGCCGGCAAGAAGTGGCTCCGCATCTTAAGTGCCGTTCTCTGCGTCAGCATCTGCGCATCAACCGTTCTTTTAAAGCAGCATTCCTGCTTTGACGGTATCTGCAGCATAGTACTCAGCTTCGGGCTCTACGTTCTGGCTTACAACCCCAAATTCCTCAAGGTGGAAGCAGATGTTCGGCACGAAGAGCTCCTGCTGCATGCTTAATTAAACTTGAATATCTTGTTGGCTACCACGTAGCCGGCTTTAACGATCTCCTGTCCCGCACGGCTCCTTGTCTTACATGCCGTGCCCAGGAAAGTGGCACTGATACGGTTGTAAAGGTGCCTGTTTTTTTGCTTTAAGAAATCCCAAAGTTCATTTTTCTTGTTCTCACTCTCCTCATCCCCCAGCTTCATGAGGAATACCGAAGAAATGGTCATCATTATGCCAAGATACTTGGTCATATAGATCCTGAGTCTCTTGTTTTTGATCTTTGTGAGATCATACATCTCGATCATCAGCTTGTTCACCTTCAGCTGCTGATCGATACGTTTCATCATGTTCGCCTCGCTGACAGACTGGTCATCTCTTCCGATAAAATAACGGTAGAGATTCTCATCAAGATAGTACATGGACTTAACATAGGGAAGCGGGTAGTAGACGTAGATGTTGTCAACGTAGAAGCAATGTTCCGGAAGCTTCAGACCGCACTCTCTCAGCATTTTTGTACGGTAGATCACCGAGTGCATGAGGATGTACTGCCCTGTCTTAAAATGCCCAACTTCATCCCATGTAAAAATGCGATCCGTAGGAAATGCCGAACGGTAGTTGATCACTTTCTTTTTGCTCTCTCCCACCTTTTCATACACATAATTGCATATAAGCATATCCAGCGCTGTCCCGTTGGAAACCATCTCTCGAAGTACTGCAAGCGCCTTTAGATAGGCGCTCTCCTTGAACCAGTCATCAGAGTCGCAGACCTTAAAATAGAGTCCTTCAGCTTCCTCAAGTCCCGCATTTACGGCGCTTCCATGCCCACCGTTTTCCTTGTGTATGACCTTGACGCAGGTAGGGTACTTCTCGGCATAGGAAAGACCGATCTTATATGTATCATCGGATGAACCGTCATCCACTATCAAAACTTCAACATCTTCTCCGCCGGCAAGCGCAGACTCTACAGCATGAGCCATATATGCCGCTGAATTGTAGCACGGGATCGCAATTGACAATAGTTTCATTATTCAACCTCTCATTATCTTTATAACTTTATTTCAATCAAAATAGCAGCACTTTATTTTATCACTGTAAGGATTTCTTATCAAGTCTTACCGTTGAAACTTTATGTTTATCCCTCGTACGGAATGTGATATACTGAAGACCGGCTCCTTCTGACCGCTGTGATACGGAAGGCGTCTCTTCATCACATTAGGATCAAAGGGTTAATATGAAATACTTTATTAAGAGCATATACTTTATAGCATTGTTTATAGCAGCTTTGTTCTTTTTCGGAAGCAGGATGACCGAAACCATGTCAGATGAACAGGTGGAGGTGACGGATCCCGAAGGCTGTCGACTTCCCATCGTATCCCTTGAGAGCGACGGAGTAACAGTGAACAGGCTGTATGGTTACACTGCCGAACTAAATCCTCTTTCGGTACGTGAAAGCTTTGTCTCTCTCGAGGAGGACAAGGCCGTAAAGCTTATTATCAACGAACGCGAGTCCGATGTCAGAAAGCTTCTCTATAACGTTTACGACACTGCCACAGGCGAAAATGTGGCTGAAGGACAGATCAGTGCTTTCGATTACACTGACGGAGGCAAAAACACAAGACTGAAGCTTGAATGCGAGATCATTCCCGCCAGGGAATACGTAACGGAGCTGATCCTGATCACTTCAGAAAGCAGAAGGATCTATTACTATTACCGCTTCAAACAATACGATGAAGCTTTCTTTAACGAAAAAGTCAATTTCGTTCTTAACTTCTCGGAAGCCTGCAGGAACAAAAATCTTGAATTTGTCATCCCTTATCTTGAAAGTACTTACCGTGATGAGGGTACCACCTACTCACATGTGGACATCTATGATTCCTACTACATGGTCTGCTGGGGAGACCTGAAGCCCGCCCTTGTTTCCGATGTGACCATCACCATTACCGAGCTTTACAAGTACATAATGGTGGCAAGACTGACCTACTCAGTTGTAATGGAAACGGACTCGGGATCTGAAACTTATCTTGTGACCGAGAAATTCAGAGTAAACATCGGAAGCAATTACGTCTTCCTCATGAATTACGAAAGAGATCTGGAAGCCTCTTTTGATCCCGCCCTGGCAAGTATTGCAATGGATCAGCTGAAGCTGGGCATCTCTTCTTCAAGATCCGCAGACATTTTTTCCACCTCCGACAACAGCATGATGTGCTTTGTAAGGAACCATACCCTCTACTATTATAATGTAGCGGAAAATGAGATCATCACCGTCTTCTCAATGGACAAGGGCAGCAAGACTCCGTCGGACGTCTATGACCAGCATGAGATCAAGATCCTCCGAATGGATGAAAACGGGGATGTGGCTTTTATGGTCTACGGTTACTTTAACAACGGTGAATACGAAGGAAAAACCGGTGTTTTACTTTACGATTACTACAGATCGGAAAACAGGATCAAAGAGCTTATCTACATTCCCATTTCAGAGCCCTTCCAGCATATGCGTGCGGAAATGGGAGGCTTTGCCTACCTGAACACATCAGATATATTCTACTTTACGGCTTATGAAACACTCTATTCCTACAACCTGACCACCGGAAGCCTGCTGACCTTATCGGAAGCCCCCATCGTTTCAAGCGTATTCTGTCGCGAGGAGTCCTACTATGCATGGCAGGAAGATGCCAATCCATCGGAGATCTTTATCCTTTTCCCCGAAAAGGACTATATAAAACCCATTCGTAAAGAGGGATTCGACGTGCTCCTGCTCTTTGATTCCATCGGTGCCAACATGGTGTGCGGCCTTGGACATACTGCGGACACGGCACGCTACTCCGACGGTACCGTCTACTATCCCGTGACCAATCTTTGTATCATGAACAAAGATGAGACGATCCTTAAGGATTACACCTCGGATGACTGCTTCATTACCGATGCGGAAGCAACGGATACATCCATTCATCTTTACCGTGTCAAAAAAGGTGCGGATGATGAGGGACTTGTGCCTGCCCCGGACGATTACATTCTGATCTACAACGAAAAGAACACTGACAGCTTTTCCATTGACGTCCGCGTCACAAAGAAGATGATGGATGAGTACTACATCTCCCTTCCTTACGGCTACTACCTTAATGCGCTTCCTCAGGTCGGAAGCGCCAAGATCACTGTCATCGCATCCAGCACCACAGTAAGGATCGATGCCCTTGAAACAAATGTCGGGCAGTACGAGATCTATTCCTACGGAGAGATCCTGGGGATCAGAAACAATCTGACGGAAGCCATCAAGCTCGCCGACAGCATCGAAAACATCGGTGTGGTCACAGACAGCAGCGGATTCCCCATTTGGGAAAGAGGCGTAATGAACAAAAATGCTTCTGTTTCAAAAGCCACCGTGGAGACCGCAAAGGGATATCTGGCTAACGGATTTTCCGATACCATTTCCCTCACCGGCGCAACACTTTCAGAGGTTCTGTACTATGTTTACAAGGATCTGCCGGTGTACGCAATGCCCTCCCCCGACAGAGTGATAATCATTACGGAGTACACACCCTACTTCATTACTTACATTGACAGAGATACGGGTCTCGAAACTTCCGATCCGATCGAATTCCTCACGGAAGAATTGAGACTGAACGGAAATGTGTTCTGGGTGATAACGGACAGATAAAAAAAAATTCGCTGTAAGCATATGCCTACAGCGATATTTTTATTTTTCCGAAAATCCGGATGCTTCGATACGAATGAGTGCCTTACGAAGCGCAAGCTCCGCTCTTGCCACATTAACATTCTCGTCTCCGCTCCTGAGTCTGTCTTCCGCACGCTTCTTTGCATTCTGCGCACGCTCGATGTCGATCTCTTCGGGCCATTCGGCGGATTCGGCAAGGACAGTGATGCTGTCCGGCAGGATCTCCACAAAGCCGTTGTGAAGAGCGGCGATCTTAACTTTACCGTCAAGATGGATCTTTAAAAGTCCCGGAACAAGAATAGCAGTCAGAGGGATGTGTGCTTTGTAAACACCGATCTCGCCTTCGGAGGTTCTGAGCTCCACAAAATCAGTATCTCCCTCGAAGAAGATCCTGTCAGGGCTGATCACGCGAAGTTTCAGGAGTTTACTGTCATCTGCCATGGCACTACCTCCTACTTTTTCGTTCTCGCAATAACATCATCTATGCTTCCCGCATTGAGGAAGTAGCTTTCCGGAATGTCATCGTACTTTCCTTCAAGTATCTCACTGAAACCTCTGATGGTTTCGGAAATGGGAACGTAACGTCCTTCAAGACCCGTAAACTGCTCTGCTACATGGAAAGGCTGAGAGAGGAATCTCTGAACCCTTCTTGCACGGGCAACGAGAAGTTTGTCTTCTTCGGACAGTTCGTCCATACCGAGGATGGCGATGATATCCTGTAATTCCTTATAGCGCTGCAAAATCTCCTGAACACCGCGGGCAACACGGTAATGCTCTTCACCTACGATCCTGGGATCAAGGATCCTGGAAGTCGACTCGAGAGGATCAACCGCAGGATAGATACCCAGCTCAACGATGGATCTGGAAAGAGCAGTCGTTGCATCAAGGTGAGCAAATGTTGTTGCGGGAGCAGGGTCTGTGTAGTCATCTGCAGGAACGTATACAGCCTGAACGGATGTGATGGAACCGTTTCGTGTGGATGTGATCCTTTCCTGCAATGCGCCCATTTCCGTCTGCAAAGTAGGCTGATAACCTACTGCGGAAGGCATACGTCCGAGAAGTGCGGACACTTCGGAACCTGCCTGGGTGAAACGGAAAATGTTATCGATGAAAAGAAGTACGTCCTTTCCGGATTTATCACGGAAGTATTCGGCCATTGTAAGTCCCGTAAGACCTACTCTCATTCTTGCCCCCGGGGGCTCGTTCATCTGACCGAAGACCATGGTGGTCTTCTCCAGAACGCCTGATTCCTTCATTTCATAATAAAGATCGTTTCCTTCTCTTGTACGCTCACCAACGCCCGTGAATACGGAATAACCGTTGTGCTCCGTAGCGATGTTTGTGATGAGCTCCTGGATAAGTACGGTTTTACCTACACCTGCACCACCGAAAAGACCGATCTTACCACCCTTTTGATAAGGACAAAGAAGGTCAACAACCTTAATGCCCGTTTCAAGCATTTCTGCCTTTGTGGACTGTTCCTCAAATGCAGGTGCTTTTCTGTGGATGGGTAAGTATTCTACATTTTCGGGTGCGGGCTTCTCATCGATCGGCTCACCGAGTACGTTGAACATTCTTCCAAGGGTGTTCTCTCCGACGGGAACCGTAATGGGAGCACCCGTAGCCTCAGCTTCCATACCGCGGACAAGTCCGTCGGTAGGTCCCATGGCGATACATCTTACGGTATCGTCTCCGAGATGCTGAGCAACCTCTACCGTAAGAACCTTTCCGCCGAATTTGACCTTTACGGCTTCGTTGATCTCAGGTAAAGCTTCCTTGGGGAATTTTATATCAAGTACCGCACCGATAATCTGAGTGATCTTACCAATTTTAGCCACTGTTTTCACTCCTTTACATGTAATAGTTTATCAGCTTATTGCATTTGCACCGCCGACGATCTCCGTGATCTCCTGAGTAATGGCGCTCTGACGGGCGCGATTGAATTTAAGAGTCAGGTCTGAGATCATCTCGGTAGCATTGTTTGTAGCAGAATCCATTGCCTGCATTCTGGCACCGTTTTCACTGGCGAATGCCTGCATCAGACCACCGTATATCATGGAATTGATATAGAGCGGAATGATCATAGACAAAGCTTCTTCGGCTTCCGGTTCATAATTCATGAACAGAAGCTTGTCGTTTTCACTTTCCTCTTCCACTGCCTCTGTCCTTTTTACGGGAAGGAGCTGTGAAAATGTGGGGATGTGACTCACTGTGTTCTTAAAGTCCGTGTAGGCGAGGTAGATCTCTCCGATCTTTCCGTCGTTAAAGTCCTGAACAACCTTTCTTCCGATAAGGATCGCATCGTTAAAGACCGGTCCTCCCATAACTTCGGAATAATCCTCGGCGATCTCATAACCGCGTCTTGCAAGAACATCCTTTCCTTTTTTTCCGACAGCGTAGATCACGCAGTCCTCTTTGGAAACGCCGGAACTCATTACAAGCTTTACGATATTGGAATTATATCCTCCCGCAAGTCCTCTGTTGGAAGAAATAACAATAATTCCTTTCTTCTTTGAAGGGTCACCCTTAAGGAAGGGATGATCTATGTTTCCGGACTTGGCAAGGATCTCGGACATTGCAGCGTACATATGCCTGAAATACGGCTTTGTCTCTTCCGCCTTGTTCTTGGACTTCTGCAGCTTAACAGTGGAGACAAGCTTCATAGCCTTGGTTATCTGCCCCGTGCTCTGAATGCTTTGTTTTCTTCTTTTAATGTCTCTCATCGAAGCCATTTACGTCACGCTCCCTATCTGAATTGAGCCTTGAATTCCGTGATAGCTTTCTTAAGAGCCGCATCGGTTTCGTCCGAAATAACCTTCTCGGTCTTAATCTTATCCGGGATCTCAGGGTATTTGGTGTCTATGAATTCAAACAGCTCTTTCTCGAAATCCTGAACCTTTTCAACTGCGATATCGAGAAGATACTTGTTTACCGCTGCATATATTATGATGATCTGCTTTTCAACGGGCATGGGCTTGTACTGAGGCTGCTTGAGCACCTGCTTGATACGTGCGCCCTGTTCCAGCTTTTCCTTAGTGTCGGCATCAAGATCGGATCCGAACTGTGCGAAGGCTGCCAGTTCTCTGTACTGTGCAAGCTCGATACGGATGGGTCCGGAGATCTTCTTCATGGCCTTGATCTGAGCGGAACCACCTACTCTGGAAACCGAAAGTCCTGCGTTAACTGCGGGACGGAAACCGGAGTTGAACATTTCCGTTTCGAGGTAGATCTGACCGTCCGTAATGGAAATTACGTTGGTGGGAATGTAAGCGGATACGTCGCCTGCCTGGGTCTCGATGATGGGAAGGGCTGTAAGGGAACCTCCGCCGAATTCGTCGGAAAGTCTTGCAGCTCTCTCAAGAAGTCTTGAGTGGAGGTAGAAAACGTCACCGGGATAAGCTTCACGTCCGGGAGCGCGCTTCAAAAGGAGCGAAAGTGTACGGTAAGCGGCAGCATGCTTTGAAAGGTCGTCATAGACAACGAGGACATCCTGTCCTGCCTCCATCCACTCTTCGCCGATGGCGCATCCGGAGTAAGGTGCTATGTATTGAAGAGGTGCAAGCTCGGATGCCGTAGCTGCGACAACCGTGGTGTAATCCATTGCACCGTATTCCTCAAGAGTTGAAACAAGGGAAGCAACGGTGGATGCCTTCTGGCCGATGGCTACGTATATGCATTTTACGTTCTGTCCCTTCTGATTGATGATGGTATCGATGGCGATAGCCGTCTTACCTGTCTGACGGTCACCGATGATGAGCTCACGCTGACCACGTCCGATGGGGATCATGGAGTCGATGGCCTTGATACCTGTCTGAAGAGGTGTATCAACCGACTTTCTGGAAATAACACCGGATGCTACACGTTCTATCTGCCTGTATTTCGTAGTTGCGATGGGGCCCTTGCCGTCAATGGGCTGTCCGAGGGCATTTACAACTCTTCCCAGCATTGCGTCGCCGACCGGTACTTCAACAACCCTTCCGGTTGTCTTTACCGTATCGCCTTCCGAGATGCTCTTTGAATCGCCGAGGAGTACCGCACCCACGTTATCCTCTTCAAGGTTAAGAACCATGCCGTAAACTTCTCCGGGGAACTCAAGAAGTTCGCCCTGCATGGCTTTTTCCAATCCGTGAATACGTGCGATACCGTCTGCGACCTGAATTACCGTACCCACATCGGAAACTTCGAGCTTGTCGGCATAATTCTTTATTTGCTCTTTTATAACCGAACTAATTTCTTCAGGTCTTAAATTCAAGGTTATGGCACCTTCCTTTCATTTTTCTTTACACATCTAACTCAGGCTCACTTTACGGAGCTCCGAGGTCATCTTTTCTATCTTGGATCTGACCGAAGAATCCACAACTCTGTCTCCGATACGGATCACCATGCCGCCGACAAGCCTTTCGTCAACGGAATAATGTGTTTCAAGGCTCTTAAAACCTGTCGTCTTAAGCAGCTTTGCCTCGATCTTCTTTTTCTGGGCTTCATTGAGTCCTGTTGCGGAGGATACATAAACAACACCGATCTTTTTGTGATCGTAAACCTTCGCACGGAAATTATCGAATATGGCGTTGATCTCACCTGCCCTGTCCTTTAAGGTCACAACTCTTAAAAGTCCGACGATCTCATCGTCCACTCTTCCCTTAAGGGTTTTCTCAAGTGTTGTGATCTTTTCTTCCGCAGTGATCTGCGGATGGGTCAGCAGTTTAATGAAATCGGGATTTTCCGAGAAAAGCTTTTCAAGCATATCAATCTGTGCGTAAAGGTCGTCTATTTTGTTTTCTTCTGCAGCCAGTTCAAACAAAGCCTCTGCGTATGTATTTGATATCAGCTTTGCCATGTATTCTCACCCATTTCCTCAAGTGTGTCATCGATTAGTTTAGCCTGTTCCTTTTCATCAAGCTCCTTTGCAACAAACTTACCTGCAATGGCGCTTGCCACATTGATCATCTCATGCTTAACTTCGTCTTTGACTTTACTCTTTTCCAGTTCGATTTCACGTTCGGCGCGTTCACGGATCTTCCTTGCTTCCTCGTTTGCCTCATCTACAATCTGATTCTCACGGGCGAGGGCTTTCTTTCTGCCCTCGGAAAGGATCTCGTCAACATCCTTGTCAGCGTTCTGAAGCTTTTTCTCATATTCGCTCTTTAAAGACATGGCCTTTGCCATATCAGCCTTGGCTGTTTCCATTTCGTTCTTTATCTTTTCCTTGCGCTTGTTAAGCATGTTCCTTGCGGGATTCCACAGAACATAGGAAAGGAAAAAGAACAGAAAACCGACCGCGAGCATTTGTACAAATGCATCAAAGCCCAATTGAAAATCGAGTCCGAAAATTCTGTTGTCAACAGTACTTTCCAATATTGCTAAATGGTACATTTCGGCCTCCTTCAAAGTTTATTTTGGATCAAAGCTTTCCGATAAGCGGGTTGGCAAACATAAGGATGATGGCTGTAGCAAAGCCGTAAAGACCTGTTGTTTCTGCTACGGCCTGTCCGAGAAGCATGGTTGACATGATGTCGCCCTTTGCTCCGGGATTACGTCCTACAGCATTGGCACCGAGACCGGCTGCGATACCCTGACCTACACCGGGTCCGATACCGGGGATCATTGCGAGTCCCGCACCGATAGCTGAGCAAGCTAAGATTAATCCTCTGTCTGTAATATTACTCATAATTTCTTCCTCCTGATTGTTTTTCTTTCGTTATTCGTTTTTAGTTCTCATCTCCAAAGCACTGTGCCGTGAAGACCATGGTAAGCATAGCAAAAACATATGACTGGATTGCACCGGAGAATATGTCAAAGTATGCATGCAAGAAGCCGAATCCGGGCCATATGAAAAGCTTCAGTAATTTCGGAAGCAATCCGTAAAGAAGCCCGAGCATTACGGTTCCGCTCATTACGTTACCGAAGAGACGCAAAGACATGGACATGGGTGTTGCGATTTCTCCGATAATGTTGATGGGCGTAAGTACGACAGGCTTGAAAAGTTTTGTGATGTGCCCTGCTTTTTCATATTTGAAACCATTGTAATGAATGATACCAAATGTAATCAAAGCAAGTCCCAAAGGCACGCCGTAGTCCGCCGTGGGAGCTCTGAGTCCGAACAGTCCGGAAAGGTTTGCAAAGATGAGATACACAAACAAGGTTCCGATGTAGTTCGAGAATTTTGCTCCGTGCTTTTCGCCCATGTTATTCCTTGTCAAGCCGTCGATCAGTTCAACGATGGTCTCGACAATGTTAAGGAATGGGCCGGGTACCGTATCCTCGTCGATCTTCTTGATCTTTCTGTTGGCTATCAGTGCAAGAATGCAAATGACCGCCAGAATGATCAGAATGTTGACGTGGGTCGTGGTGATCCAAGCCGTATGCCCGAATATATTTAGTTTGATGAGACCGTTGACGCCCAGCTGAAGTTCTTCCTCTTCCGCCGCGGCTTTGGTCAACAGTTCACCTGCGATTCGGGTCGCGTTCCCTGCTAAAACCACTTTCTATTCCTCCTTCTTCACGAATTTAGAAACAAATCTATCGATCAACGGCTGAGTTAATGCCGCAATCTTCAGTGCCAAAATCCCGATGATCACTCCCAACATGGAAACAAATTGGGGGAGCAATGCCGACAGGATGAGCACGGCCACCATTACTGCCATGCGCAAAAGTGCTCCAAGTTTTGTTTTTGTCTTTGCCTGCTTTTTGTCACACAGAACGGCTTTTTCAAGCACCGCATACATGTGAATTACCATAAACACCGCAACCGCCATCCCTGCCATGATCCCCAGGGCATATGGCATGTAGCTGAAATCAAAAAAAAGTCTGACCGCTGCTCCGATCACCAGCGCCGAAAGGTCATACAGAACAATCCCTGCAACAAGATCAAACGCTGTTCTTTTGCCCTTATCGGAAAACACATCCATGAATCTTTTTTTCATTCACAACCCCCGGTAAGCCTACGGCTGTTGCCCTTTGCTCTTCTTTTTCTTTTCGGCCTCTCCCCTGAGCCTCCGGATCTCACGATTCGCTTCAGCTTCGGTGGATTTGTCGTTTTTAGTGTAGCTTTTTACAAGAAGCCAGGCATTTCTGAATGCGGCTCCGATCCCGAGGATAAGAAATATCGGCATAAACAGCACAGTGTCCAGCAAAGAGTTCAGCCAGACAGCGATGACAACGCACAGGAAGATGGGTACCATCATTGTAATCCCTATCTGCAGTATCATTGTAAGAGATTTTCCTATGGTGTTTTTCATAATGCCTCTTTCTTTTTTTCAGGGTCTGAAACCGTCCGCAGCTTACAATTCAAGCACATTAACATAATTCTAACACACTTTCCGTCAAAAAGGTATTAAAACTTTGTTAAACAAGTCCGAAAACAGAGTGGTTTGTACCGTTTTCGTTTCACTTGCCCCAAACATGTCAACGTGATATAATGTTTTAAATATATACACAAAAAAGGATACGAGAAAGATATATGAACGTGATTATTGTTGGATGCGGACGAGTGGGCTACATCATCGCCGAACATCTGTCAAAAGAAAACCATGACGTCACCCTGGTGGATTCGGACGAGAACAAGCTGCAGGCTCCTCTTGCAAACCTTGACATTCAGGCCGTTGTAGGAAACGGAACCACATTTTCCGCTCTCAGGGAAGCCGGTGTGAAAAATGCAGACATTCTCATCGCCGTTACCAGCGAAGATGAAATGAACATGATCAGCTGCATGATTGCAAAGAAGGCAAACCCCAACTGTTCTACCATTGCCAGAGTCAGAAAGCCCGAGTACCTTCCCGAGCGCAATTTCTTCAAAAACGCCATCGGAATGTCCATGGTCATCAACCCGGAGCTTGCCGCTGCCAAGGAGATCTACAGCCTTATCAGCATCCCCAACGCTTTGGAAGTGGATGCTTTTGCCAACGGACGCATAGAACTGCTTAAGGTCAAGGTTACGGAAGATTCCATTTTGAACGGGATGAAGGTTGCTGATGTTTCAAAGAAGTTCGACCGTAAAGTCCTTATATGCATTCTCGTTCATGAGGGGAATGTTTCCATCCCCAACGGAAGCACGGTACTCTCTGCGGGAGACATGATCTCCGTGATCCTTCCCAAGGCATATATCTCCACATTTTACAACAGCGTAAGCAACTCTTCTTTAAAAACCATAAAAAATGTAATGATCGCCGGCGGAGGCACAACAGGATACTACCTTGCGGAAATGCTCTCCGATGCGGGGATCAACGTCAAGATCATAGAATTTGACCGCAATCGGTGCGAGGTCCTCAGTTCCCAGCTTTCTTCACGGGCGGAGGTCATTAACGGAGACGCGGAAAACAGAGACACCCTGCTGGAAAACGGTCTCGAAAACATGGATGCTTTTGTTGCCCTCACAACCGTTGACGAAGAGAACATTTTCCTGTCACTCTACGCAAACAAGGTGGCTCCCGAGTGCAAACAGATCACCAGGATCCAGAAGCTGGAAAAGGACGAGATCATCGCCTCCCTCCCTCTCGGAAGCATTGTCGTTCCCAGACAGCTCACCGCGGAATACATCCTTCAGCATGTCCGCGCTTCAATGGGACGGGACAGCGGTTCAAGTGTCGAAGCTCTCTACGAGCTCATGGACGGCAAAGTAGAAGCACTGGAATTCTCCATTTCCGAAGAGAACGAGGTTCTGAATGTTCCCCTTGCGGATCTGAAGATCAAGCCTTCGATCCTGGTGGCGTCCATCGTCCGCGGAAAGAAATTCATTACTCCTTCCGGAAACGACATGATCCAGCTTAACGATACGGTGATCATCGTTACCACCGTAAAGGGTCTGGATGATATCACAGATATACTTGACTGATTCGGGGTAAACTATGAATTCAAAAGGCGTCATCAGAATATTGGGCTTCGTTGTCGGACTTGAAGGTATCTTCTTCCTTCTTCCGGCTCTGGTCGGCCTGATCTACAAAGAATACTTCGGGGCAGCTGTCTACCTTGGGCTCGCACTTGTCTGCGTCCTGGTTGCGTTTCTGATCATTAAGGTCTTCGTTAAAAACAGAGACAGGTCAAAGGGGTTTTACGGAAAAGAAGGCTTCGTGGCTACAGCCCTCAGCTGGATCGTAATGAGTCTTATCGGAGCCGTTCCCTTCAGAGTCACCGGAGACATCCCCCACTATCTGGATGCGGTTTACGAAACAGTTTCGGGATTTACTACCACCGGAGCCAGCATCATTACGGATGTGGAGTCCATAATGCACTGCAACCTGTTTTTCAGAAGCTTTACCCACTGGCTGGGCGGAATGGGAGTTCTTGTCTTCATTCTTGCAATAATGCCCATGGCAGGAGGCTCACCCCTTTCTCTCATGAAGGCTGAAAGCCCGGGGCCCACAGTCAGCAAACTCGTTCCGAAAGCGCAAAAGACAGCCCTCATCCTTTACGGGCTTTACATTGCGCTCACTTTGGCGGAATTCCTGCTGATAGTTTTCGATCCCTCCATCAATGTTTTCGAAAGCATATGTCACACTTTCGGGACCGCGGGAACAGGCGGATTCGGCGTAAGAAACAACTCGGTGGCTTCTTTTTCACCTTACGTGCAGGTGGTCACCACAGTCTTCATGCTGCTCTTCGGCCTTAACTTCTCATTCTACTATCTGCTTCTTCTGAAGCGCTTCAGGGAAGCCTTCAATTTCAGTGAGATCAGATGGTACTTCGGGATCTACTTCGGAGCCGTTGCACTGATGCTCATCGATCTTGCGGTAAAAGGTTTCGGTGCGGGAAAAAATCTGATCGCTGTTTTCTTCTCATGTGCATCCGTAATGACCACCACAGGATACACGGTGGCCGACTTCGGAGAATGGCCTGTTTTTACTCATGTGATCTTTTTCACACTGATGTTCATCGGCGGGTGTGCCGGATCCACGGGAGGCGGATTTAAGGTTGCCAGGATCATCCTTCTCACCAAGCAGATAGGCCGTGACGTAAGGAAGCAGATCCATCCGAATCGCGTGACCACCATCAAAAATGACGGCAAAGCTGTTTCGGAGGAGGTTCTCGCTTCCATAAACAGATTGTTCATCACCTATGTATTTATCCTTGTTATATCGACTTTGATAATCGCCCTTGACGGATTTGATTTCACTACCACCTTCGCCGCCGTAATGTCCACCTACAACAACATTGGTGTCGGTCTCGGTGACATCTGTGTCGGAGACAGCTTTTCCATGTTCTCCTATACATCAAAATCCGTTATGATCTTAGACATGCTTTTCGGAAGACTTGAGATCATTCCCATGCTGCTGCTCTTCAGCCCCAGCACCTGGAAGAAATAGATTTGCAATTTCGCGCCTAAACTGTGTCGTGCATTAAAAGGAGTCCGTTATGTCCGAGAAAATCCTGCTTTTCCGACGTCGCTTCATCCCCAATGAACTCACGTTTTTAAAGGATGATGAGCTGATCGCCTACAATGACGAAAAGATCGTTACCCGGTGGAAATCACTGAAACCGCGTCCCGACTTTGCCGGGGGCTATTCCACCTACTACAGAAAAAAGGGCCTTAAGATCTCCAGGATCATAGACCATGAAGGCAGATTCCTTCACTGGTACTGTGACATTGTTTTTGAATGCGGCGCGGAAGCACTGGATGTGGATCACAACTGCAAACTCCGTAACGGAGCGGATCAGTTCCTTCTGACTGAAAACCGTTCAGGATTTGTTCCCATCGTTTATCAGGATCTTTTGATCGACATCATCGTAAACCCCAACGGGCTCATTGAAGTTGCAGACATGGATGAGCTGGCGGACGCACAAAAAACGGGCCTCATCACGCCGGATATGACGGATAGGGCCCTTCACACAGCCGAAAGCTATCTCCGTCTGCTGTACGGCAGATACGGAAAGATAGACTGTTCGGACGAAAGATTCGTAATTCCCACTTAGTTCTCGATCATCGAGATCCTTCTCTTATGACGCTCCTCGCCTGAAAAGGGTGTGTCCAGGAAAGTATCCACCACCTTGAGTGCGTGACCGGGTCCGATGACCCTTCCTCCCATCGCCAGAATGTTGGCGTCATTGTGGAGTCTTGTGGCCTCTGCCGAGAAACAGTCGTGACAGAGAGCACAGCGTATTCCCTTAAACTTGTTTGCGGTAATGGAAATGCCGATACCTGTTCCGCAGATCAGTATCCCTTTCTCGCATTCTCCCTTCTGAACAGCTTCTGCAACAGCCTTTGCATAAACAGGATAATCGCAGGATTTGGCAGAATCCGTTCCAAAATCCCTGTATTCAAGCCCTCTCTCTTCGAGGTGCTTTTTTACTTCCTGCATAAGTTCAAATCCGCCGTGATCGCATCCTAATGCTATCATATCTTTTTCCTCACATTTTCTTTAAATTTCAATCGCCCCATGGCTTCCGCCACAAGCCGTTAAACTCTGACCGTATTGTAACCTGCCGCTTTTCTCAGTCTGTTCATTATGGCCTGAGACAGCCTGAGTTCATCGAAGCTTTCCGCAAAGATCACTCCGATCTCATCGCTGTCCGACTGTCTCAATACATCAAACAGATGAGATGTAATGTCCAGCTCATGCTTTCTTGAACCAAGATCGTAGATCTTTTCGCACCGGTACATGTGGCGGTTTTCATCCGAGCATATAACTGCTGTACGGACTCCTTTGCTTTCAAACTCCGCAACGCTTTTGTTTATGTATTCCGCCACCTTTAAAGGCTCTCCTTCGACGATGGTGATGCTCCCCTTGGGAGCGTAGTGCCTGTATTTCATTCCGGGAGCTTTTGCAACAATGTTCTTTTCGGGGCTTTTGGCAATAACCGCGCGGTCGTACTCCACACCTTTGGTAACAGCCTCGAAATCCTCTCTCGTAATGAAGCCGGGCCTCAGTATCAGAGGTTTTTCTCCGCTGAGATCTATGATCGAGGACTCCAGACCGATATCACAGGAGCCTCCGTCGATCACCATGTCGATCTTTCCCGAAAGGTCTTCGATCACGTGCTCTGCCCTTGTGGGTGACGGTCTTCCCGAAGAATTTGCGGAAGGGGCTGCTATAAAGCAACGGGATTCCCTGATCAGAGTCCTTGCTATCTCATCCGAAGGAAGACGGATGGCAACGGTATCAAGTCCTCCGGTGGTTTCCTTCGGAACGATGTCCGATCTGTTAAGGATCATGGTCATGGGACCGGGCCAGAACTTCTCTGCCAGCTTCCATGCGGACTCGGGAATGTCCACCGCCAGTTTTTTAATGTCATCAACATCTGCGATGTGGATGATCAGCGGGTTATCCGAAGGACGTCCCTTTGCTGCATATATCTTCTTTGAGGCTTCCGGGTTCAGACCGTCTCCTCCCAGTCCGTAAACCGTTTCTGTGGGAAAAGCCACCAGTCCGCCATTTCTTAAGATCTCGCCTGCCTCGGCAAACGCTTCTTTTTCGATGTGCTTTCTGTCAATTTTTATTACTTTGGTTTTCAAAAGATCACCTTCGTTTGTTACTTAATGTATTGATCTATTATAGACCAAATGTCAGGGTTTTCAAGTCCCAGTCTCCATGCGGCCACTCCCCCCAGCTCTCCGCTGACGGCATCCGCGCATTTGTATGATATGGATGTGGAATCCTCACACCACATCTGATACTTTGCATTGTTCTTTAAGTACTCGATGTAATTCTGGCATGTTATGGGATCCCATTCTTTCTTCAGTCCGTTCTTTTTAATGAAATTCTCCATTGCGGTAATGGAATAGACTTCGGAGCTCACTCCGCTGTCTGTTGTTTTCCAGAGTCTTGTGTAAAAAGGCAATCCCATTATTATCCTGGATCTGTCACAGACTTTGGCCGTATTCGTGATCGAATCTCTCACAAATCCTATGGAAGCCACGGAACCCGCTTCCTTGCTTGCAGCGTAATGCTCATCATAGGTCATTATCACTATGTAATCCGCAAATTTCGCCTGACTTTCAATGTCGTAATGAGCCGTGATGGCAGTAGGCACCAGGTTATCAACCGAAAGCACCAGTCCCGCATTATGGCAGCGCACGGAAAGCTCCTTGATAAACTGTACAAAATGAACTCCCGTCTGCACGGAAAGGGCTTCAAAGTCAATGTTTACACCATCTGCTCCCACAGCAAGGGTTTCCTCGATAATGTTCGCGATAAGAAGATCCCTCGCGGAATTTCTCGAAAGATTCTGATGAGGGCTCACTACTCCGTCGGGGAAATCCACAAGTATCCAGACCTTGAAGCCGTCAGAATGAGCTCTTCCCACATACTTCTGATCCGCAAAAGAATTAATATGCCCGTCATTGTCTGCAAGAGAGATCCATGTAGGGCTTATTACATTCATCAGTCCTTTAATGTTTCTGGTGCATTCGTCGTAGGTCAGGTTTCCTGTTTTTGATGCCACATACCACCAACCGAGTTTCACCTTTTCTTCACAGAGCAGGTGGTCCTGTTCCGGTTCCGTAAAGCTTGAAGCCTGATACTCATGTTTGGATCTTCCGATGTGTTTTCTCTGTACGTATCCGAAAAGCCCGTCGGAGGTCATGATCTTAACGAAATCATTTTTGCCGTTTCCGTAACCTCCTATGTAGTAGGCTTTTGTACCGCCGTCTAACATCATGGTCACACCGGAGGTCACATCGGGGAAAAGATGCACCGGTGTCTCATCCGTCATTTCGTAATAAAGAAAATCATTCCACTCGTAATGAAGGATCACTCGCTCCGGATCCGAATAATGTTCGTATCTCATGTCCGAAAGAGACGCGAGGAAAGTGAGTTCCATAAAGTACTCCCCGTTCTCGTTTATGTAAACGGGATCCTTGGTGTACATCCTTTCATCGTTACTCATGTAATACTTTTTACCGGGTGTGAGCCTTATGATCTCCCGGGGAAGAACGTAGGTGAGAGTCAGGTCCTCCTCATCCTCGTCGTCGTAGAAACCGTCGTTCAGCCTCTCTTTGACAAGGTCATAGGGAATGTAGAGGCTTTCGCCCCTTTTCAGAGCGTTTTTCTCATATACGGTATTTTCCAGGATCAGCAGGGCTTCATCTTCGGGAATTCCATAGGTCACGGGGATCCTCTCCAGATTTTCCTCCCGCTGTCTGTTGCCGAACATCAAAAGCAGTGCCACGGCCAAGATCACCAGCAGCACTGCACCTATTATAATCTTTATCTTTGTGTGTTTACTCATTTGTCATCAGACGCCGATTTCGGCTTTCAATCCGAGAACAGCCTCATTTTCCTTTAAAATTGGTGTGATGACCCCGTCAATAAACTCCTTTGTCTGCATTGCGGCACATCCCGTGTAGCGTGTGGGATCCATGCACTTTGCAAGGCTTTCTTCAGTCATTCCGAAAGCAGGATCTTCAGCGATCAGGTCGAGAAGATTGTTTTCAAGTCCGTTGACCTTGACATTTCTGCCCGCTTCCATGGAGAGCTGCCTGATCTTCTCATGCAGTTCCTGTCTGTCTCCGCCGTTCTTCACGGCATCCATCATAATGTTTTCCGTAGCCATGAAGGGAAGCTCGGAACGAAGGTGCTTTTCAATAACCTTTTCGTATACCACGAGACCATCCACTATATTTAAGTACAAATCGAGGATTCCGTCAATAGCCAAAAAACTTTCGGGGATTGAAAGCCTCTTATTTGCCGAATCGTCAAGGGTTCTCTCAAACCACTGGGTAGCGGATGTGATGGCAGGATTCATGTTCTCCACCATTACGTATCTGGCAAGAGATGCCATACGTTCGCTTCTCATGGGGTTTCGCTTGTATGCCATTGCTGAAGAACCGATCTGATTCTTTTCAAAAGGCTCTTCGATCTCTTTCATGTGCTGCAGCAGACGGATATCGTTGGAGAACTTGTGTGCGCTTGCAGCTATGCCTGCAAGGATGTTGCAGACTCTTGTATCAGTCTTTCTGGAATAGGTCTGACCGGAAACGGGGAAGCACTTTGCAAATCCCATTTTCTCCGCGATCTTTCTGTCCAGCATCTTGACCTTTTCGTAGTCTCCCTCAAAAAGCTCAAGGAAGCTTGCCTGTGTGCCTGTGGTTCCCTTGGAACCCAAAAGCATCATTGAATTCAGAACATGATCCAGATCCTCAAGATCCAGTACAAGTTCCATCATCCAAAGAGTGGCTCTCTTTCCCACTGTGGTGGGCTGAGCAGGCTGATAATGAGTGAAGGCAAGGGTGGGAAGGCTCCTGTACTTGTCGGCAAACTTTGAAAGTTCGTTCAGAACATTGATCAGCTTCTTTCTGACCAGCTTCAGGCCTTCAGTCATGACGATGATGTCCGTATTGTCTCCGACATAGCAGCTCGTAGCTCCGAGATGAATGATGGGCTTTGCTTTGGGGCACTGAACTCCGTAAGCGTAAACATGGCTCATAACGTCATGTCTTACCTCTTTTTCCCTCGCCTCCGCAACCTCGTAATTAATGTTGTCGGCATTAGCCTTTAATTCGGCGATCTGTTCCTCGGTAATGTTGAGTCCCAGTTCCTTTTCACTTTCCGCAAGTGCTATCCAGAGTTTTCTCCAGGTCCTGAATTTCATGTCGGGAGAGAAGATGTACTGCATTTCCTTACTTGCATATCTTTCCGAAAGGGGTGATGTGTAAACGTCTTTTGCCATTTTATAATCCTCTTATATCCTCTGCGGGCGGATCCACAGGATAGTTACCCGTGAAGCAGGCGTCGCAGTAATTGAATTTGTCGTCAACGAGCTCAGAAAGTCTGTGGGAATCAAGGAAAACCAGGGAATCCGCTCCTATGATCTTTCTGATCTCTTCAATGGAATGCTTGTGTGCGATCAGCTGATCGGAACTGGGAATGTCGGTTCCGAAGTAGCAGGGGAAAAGGAAGGGAGGTGCGGAGATCCTTACATGTACCTCTTTGGCTCCCGCATCCTTTAACATTTTAACGATCCTTGCGGAAGTGGTCCCTCTCACGATGGAATCATCCACCATGACAACTCTCTTTCCCTGAACTGCATCCTTCATGACGTTCAGCTTGATCCTGACTCCCGATTCTCTTGAAGACTGCTTTGGTTTAATGAAGGTCCTTCCCACGTAGCTGTTCTTTACGAAAGCCATTCCGTAGGGAATACCGGATTCAAGAGCAAATCCCATGGCAGCAACGTTTCCTGAATCGGGAACTCCCGTTACCAGATCGGCCTCTACGGGATCTGTCTGTGCGAGTATCCTTCCCGCCATGATCCTGGAATTGTAAACCGATACATCATCGATCTTGCTGTCGGGTCTTGCGAAATAAATATATTCAAAAATGCAATGTGCTGTCTGTTCTGTCTTTTCGGGTTTATCCGAGAGTAACTGTCCGTCGGAATTGATGGTAACGATCTCGCCGGGTTCCACATCCCTTACATACTCGGCATCAACGCTGTCCAGAGCACAGCTTTCCGAGGCAAGGAACCAGGTGTTTCCTCTCTTTCCGATGCAAAGTGGTCTGAATCCCCAGGGATCTCTTGCTCCGATCAGTTTTCTGGGGCTCATTATCACCAGTGAAAAAGCACCCTTAAGCTTTTTCATGGCATTTCTTACGGCACCTTCCACGGAAGGTGCGTTCAGTCTCTCCCGCGCTATCAGATAGGCAATGACTTCCGTATCTATGGTCGTCTGGAAGATCGCTCCGGTTCTTGCCAGTTCTCTTCTCAGCTCGGGAGCGTTCACAAGATTTCCGTTGTGAGCAAGTCCCAGAGTTCCCTTAATGTAATTGATGACCAGAGGCTGAGTGTTCTCTCTGACACTTCCGCCCGCTGTGGAGTATCTTACGTGTCCGACTCCTATATTTCCTTGTAAGGAATTGATCTTATCAGCATTAAAGACCTCATTTACAAGCCCCATGTCCCTTACGCTCTTAACCAGGTCCGCAGGTCCGTTGGTGTCGCTTACAGCAATACCGCAACTTTCCTGTCCTCTGTGCTGCAGAGCGGAAAGGCCGTAGTAAATGCTTGCGGAAACGTCTTTGCCCTCAAGATCGTAGGCTCCGAAAACGCCGCATTCTTCGTGAAGTTCATTAAAATCACAGGATGAAACCATTAAAAAGAATCTCCTTCTTTATTTATGAAAGCACAAATTGCGGCAATTACCGCAATTTACGTGTTTTACACTTGTTTTCATAATACCATCTCGAAACCTATCAGTAAAATTAGTTTAACTAATGCTACTGTTCACAAGTAGGAAAAGATCAGCCGTTTTCAAGGATTTCACTGAGCTCCTCCGGAGAAAATTTGTAGGTCTTTTCACAGAAATGGCAGTTCACTTCTATGTCCTTGCCTTCCTTAATGATCTCTTCCAGATCTTTTCTTCCTATGCCCGCAAGGACACGGGAGATCCTTTCCTTTGAGCAGTTACAGTAGAACTCCGCCGTCGTTCTTTCAAGGACTTCAGGCTCCATCCCCGCCATCACGTACTCTATGATCTCTTCGGGTGTCATGCCCTCATCCAGAAGAGCGGAAATGTCCGTCACTTCCGTGAGCTTCTTTTCAAGCTGTGTGATCACTTCATCCGGAGCATCGGGCATCACCTGGATTATGAAGCCTCCCGCCTGCCTTACCGTATTATCCTTGGACATGAGAACCCCAAGGCCCACCGCAGAAGGCACCTGCTCGGAGGTTGCGAAGTAGACTGTGAGGTCCTCCGCGATCTCTCCCGAGATCAGATCCGTCTGGCCCACATAGGGCTCTTTAAGGCCCGTATCGCGGACCACCTGCAGGAAGCCTCTTCCCACAGCTCCGCCCACATCCAGATGACCGTTGGCTTTTGCATGCAGCAGCACATTTCCGTTATCCACATAGCCCTTTACTCTTCCGAGAGAATCGGCTGTAACGGTGATGCCTCCGATGGGGCCGTCTCCCTTTACGATGAGGGTGAGAAGATCGTCATCTCCCTTCATCATCCTTCCCATCATTGCAGCTCCGGTCATGAGCCTTCCCAGAGCAGCGGTTGCCACAGGGCTCGTATTATGTGCCTTTCTGGCTTCTTCCACAAGATTTTTTGTCGTCGCCGCAAAGAAACGTATCCTGTCATCCGCCGCAGTGCCTCTTATAATGTAATCGCTATACATACAATTTTCCTTCCTGTCTCTTTTCTCTTGCTATATAATAAACTCTTTCACTGTCCGCTTTGGGACTTTCAAAAGTAAAGGCGTCAAAGTCAGCCACAAACTCCATCCCCGCTTTTTCGATCATCCCGATCACGTCCTCCCGGGCATATGCTTTCTGTATGTGGCTCTCTTCTATTCTTTCAAAGATCCCGTCTTCGTCCTGTATCGGATCGTATATGGTGATATCGTATCTGTTTTCTTTTGTCCCGGGATCGAACCTGTTCTCCCAGATCAGTGTCCCGTCTTCTCTGTTATCGACAATGGTGCGGTTCCCCATCTTGGTTCCGAATTCGTACTCTGTCTTCATGTCAAAGATAAAGATCCCCTGTGCCTCCAGATAGTTGTTGGCGAGCTTAAGTGTCTTTACTATATCCTCTTCTTTAAGAAGATAGTTGATACTGTCGCAGACACAGACAAAAGCATTAACGGTCCCGTAAAGCTCTGTCTCCCGCATGTCCTGATTTAAGTACAGGATACCGCTGTTTTCCTCCATGTGGTCGTACATAGCCACTTCCAGCATGTCAGAAGAGCTGTCGATACCGATCATATCATAACCGGCCTTTGAAAGCCGTCTTGTAATGCTTCCTGTGCCGCATCCCAACTCGCAGACAAGTCCATCCTTCACACCATACTTTTTAAGAAGAGCAACGATGTATTCTGCCCATCTGTCGTAGGGAATGTTATCCATAAATTTTTCATAGCAGGCGGAAAAGCCCGTGTACATGTCCATTATAACGATCTACCTCTGTCCGAAAGGACGGTTCCTTTCCTGATTTACTATATTTCACATTTAATTGATGTGGTCATTTTAAGATCTTTTTGATACAATACGACAGAAAGAAATATTTTTCAACACGAACTTGATCAAAAGGAGTCTTTTATGCTTTACGGCGCACTTGAAGCAGGCGGCACCAAAATGGTTGTTGCCGTTATTAACGAAAAGGGTGAAGTCCTCGAAAGAGCATCATTTCCCACCGAGGAGCCCGAAAAAACCATGCCTGTCCTCATCGACTGGTTTAAGGAAAGAAAGCCCGATGCTTTGGGCATAGGAACCTTCGGCCCGGCAGATCTTGATGAGACATCTCCCACCTACGGATACATCACATCCACTCCAAAACTTGCGTGGAGGAATTATAACATCCTCGGAGCATTTAAGGAAGCCCTTAATGTTCCCATCGGTTTTGACACGGATGTAAACGCAGCTGCCCTGGGAGAAGCTTCCTTCGGCTGCATGCGTGGTATCTCGGACGGTATCTACATCACTATAGGAACGGGAGTTGGTGTGGGAGTTCTGACAAACGGAAAGCTCCTTCACGGAATGCTTCATCCGGAAGCAGGTCACATTCTGCTTTCCCTTGATCCCAAAGACAGATTCGAGGGTAACTGCCCTTACCATAAAACCTGTTTTGAAGGTCTGGCGGCGGGTCCCGCCATTGAAAAGCGCTACGGCAAAAAAGCCGCAGAACTCAAAGATCTTCCCCAAGTCTGGGAACTGGAAGCCGGATACATCGCCAAAGCTCTGGTCAATTACATCATGATCCTTTCTCCCAAAAAGATCGTGCTGGGGGGAGGAGTGATGCATCAGGAGCAGCTTTTCCCTCTGATCAGAGAAAAAACAGTCTCGCTTCTTAACGGATACATTAACACCAAAGAGATCAAAAACATTGAGGATTACATCGTTCCCGCAAGCCTGAATGACGATCAGGGCATTCTGGGCTGTGCAAAACTGGCAGAACTTGCGATGTGATCTTTACCGGAAAATTAAGTCACGGGGGTTACCCGTGACTTAATTTTTTACATTTTATAATGAATGAAGATAATTCTCAACACTTGTTACAGCATTGGCTCCGTCTGCAGCGGCTGTAACCACCTGTCTCAGAGCCTTTGTACGGATGTCACCTGCCGCAAAAACATTGGGTGCGGAAGTCTTTCCCGTTTCATCTGCGATGATGTAGCCTTTTTCATCCAGCTTAACCGCATCCTTGTAAACTTCGGACTCCGGAAGCATTCCGACAGCTATGAAGACACCGTCCACAGCCAGATCCTTCGTCTCACCCGTCTTAACATTCTTTACGCTGATGGCTTCGGTCTTGTTTTCCCCCTTGATCTCCGTGATCACGGAATCAAGCACGAACTCAATGTTAGCCGCAGCCTTGGCTGCGGTAACAATGGTCTTTGCTGCTCTGAATTCGTCTCTTCTGTGGATCAGGTAGACCTTTTCGCAAAGTCTGCTTAAGAAAAGAGCATCCTCTACAGCCACATCTCCGCCGCCGTTAACAGCTGTGATCTTCTTCTTAAAGAAAGCACCGTCACAGGTTGCACAATAGGACACTCCCGCGCCTCTCAGACGATCCTCCCCCGGAACGCCCAAAGGTCTGTGCTTTGCACCGCCGGCGATTATCGCTGTCTTTGCTTCGTAAACCTCCCCGTTTTCAAGCTTTACGGTAACCTTTTCGTCTGTTCTCGAGAATTCAACCACATTCCCTTCCACAAACTCTGCTCCCAGAGCATCTGCGTGCTCTCTGAACTTCATTCCGAGGTCAAAGCCTCCCATATGATAAAGTCCGGGATAATTGTCGATCTCCGTTGTATTGATGATCTGACCGCCGCTGATCGCTTCCTTTTCAATAACTATGCAATCAAGCTCGGCTCTTTTTGCGTATATGGCAGCAGTGAGTCCCGCAGGACCGCTTCCGATAATGATCAAGTCTCTCATGTAATTCTCCTTTCAATCATGTAATCACTTCAACCTGGGTAACATTTTCAAAGTTTCATAAACAAATATCATGACCACTCCCATTGCCAGAGTAACCATCAGCGGAATAGTCAGAAGGCTTAAGGAACTGTCTCCTTCCATTTCGTCCAGATCCGTGGTGCTCTCGGTAGTGTAAGGTCCCTTGGACTCTTTTTCCACCGGAACGGAATCCTCTCCGAGGAAAACAACCCTGAACCGATCCCAGTTTCCGCTGTTTCGTGCAATAACCTTGATGACCAGCCATGCCAGAGTGCCGAAGATCAAAGCGGAAGGCAGGTAGTTCATTATGACTATGCCCGGATTAAGATCGATCTTTTCGGATTCTTCCAGCAGCTGTCTCATCCATTCCTGCCCCGTGAGAGACAGGTCTCCGATATTGTACTCGATGGTCTCTTTCATGGATGTCATGCCCAGCTCTTCATAGATCTTGACGCTGCTCTTCAGCGCCTCATACAGAACAGGCAGGGCATAGATGGAACAGACCGGGATCACATTTGTGATAAAATGCACTATCATTGAGGATACGATGGATCCGGAAGCCTCTATAAGGTAGATCATGATCATCCCCATTACAAAGGCATAGGTAAACTGGTTCAGGTTTCCGTGAAACAGGCCAAAGATCAAAGCTGACAAAAGGACCGCTTTTCCTATGCCTGCTTTTTTGTAATTCTGATACACAACACCCCGAAAAAGTGTTTCCTCAACTATGGCAGGAAGAACAGCCACCAGGAGAACAGCCGCAAAGAAAGGGAGCTGCTCGGAAACATTCAGGATCATCTCACTTGTTTCATTGTTGGTGAAGCAAAGAGAAAGTGCATTTACGAAATTCAAAACAGGCTGCAGCAGAAAAGCCAATAAGATCGAAAGGGCAATGTTGGATCCTTTGATCTTTTTTATTCGGATCTCCTTCGTTACCCGAAGACCCAGATATCTGAAAATAATGATCACCGGCAGGATCGTGATCCCCTGGCTCAGAATGATGTTAACGGCAAAATTCTCAAAAAGCTTTGACGCCCCGGGCACAAAACTTGCGATCAGCTGTACCGCGGTCATCAGAATAAATGTGACAAGAAGAGCAATGTTAATGTAATCGATTTTTTTCTGATCCGTAACCGTATTCAACGCAAACCACCTCATTGTATTTATCGATAAAACATTATAATTGTAAGACAGGCATTCTCCTTTTTCAACAAAAATAAATGTAAACTCATTCTAAAATCCTGCATCAAGAGACCGATTCAAAACTCCCGCTTGACAAACAGAAAGAGACATGTTATAACTCACTGACAAAAATACAAAAGAGGACGGACAAACTATGTTTTATTTAGGACGCATTCAGAACCTGCGTGTGGCAAAACTTGCCGAACACGGAGCTTATCTCACATTCGAGGGTGTTGAAAACCCTTCTTTCGGAGAACTTCCCGAAAACGAAACCATTGATTCAAAAAACATCCTGCTTCCGAGAAAAGAAGCAGCGGGATTAAAACAGAATGACATTGTAAAGGTCTTTGTCTACAAAGATTCATCCGACAGACCCATTGCCACCGTCACCACTCCCAAGCTTTTGATGGGAGAAGTGAAACGCCTTACGGTAAAGGACGTGACACAGATCGGAGCTTTTCTTGACTGGGGACTTGTAAAGGATCTTTTCCTGCCCTTTAAAGAACAGACCTATCGTGTAAAAAAAGGAGACGAAGTCCTGGTTTCTCTTTATACGGACAAATCAGGGAGACTCTGCGGCACCATGAGGGTCTACAAGATGCTGCAATCAGCATCACCCTATAAAAAGGACGACATCGTAAACGGCCTTTGCTACGAGCTCATTGAAAACTTCGGTGCTTACATCGCCATCGACGACAGGTACTCAGCGATGATCCCTAAGCATCGTCTCTTTGAAAAGGTACTTCCCGGAATGACTGTTTCCGCCCATGTGGCAAAGGTGCTTGAAGACGGACGTCTCGAGCTGGCTCTCCGTGAAAAAGCCTACATTGAACTCGGCACGGACGGTGAAAAGATCTACGATCTTCTGTGCGCGGCAGGAGGCTTCCTTCCCTATCACGACAAGACTTCTCCCGAGCTGATCCTTGCAAAGTTCGGCCTCAGCAAAAACGCCTTCAAGCGTGCCATCGGACACCTTCAAAAGGAAGGCAGGATCGTGATATCCGATGAGGGAATCACAAGAGTTGAGATCTGACAGACAAAAAGAAGCGGCTTGAGGCCGCTTCTTTTATTTTCTTATTCTGTTCAGGTACTTTCCGCCTTCTCTTTTCAGCCAGTCCCTTCTCTTTCTGTAATCGGGGATCACTTTCTCCACTTCTGCCCAAAAGACCTTTGAATGATTCATCTGTATCCTGTGAGCAAGCTCATGCACTATCACGTAATCCAGTACGGACTCCGGCATCAGCATCAGAAGGCAGTTGAAACTGAGATTTCCCTTAATGCTGCAGCTCCCCCATATGGTGGACTGATGTCTGATACTGATCTTTCCCCAGCTGACACCCATACATTCGGAGTAATAGGCGACCTTTTCCGGGATCACCAGTCTTGCTTTCTTTATCAGACTTCTGAGCTCATCATCCGAAAAAGCGGGCTCTGCATTTTCCCTGTCTGCCAGGATCTTTGCCAGATTCTTTTCGATCCACTCTCCATGCTTTTCCGCAAATCTGATTATTTCCTTTTCCGACATGAAACGGGGCGCTCTGGCAACAATCTCCCCATCTGCGGTGATCTGTATGACTACAGTCTTTCTTTTGGACCTGACGATCCTCATCTTGTGTTCCATGTTTGTCCCCTAATGCCCTGAATTTTTAAAAGAGCCACGTATAAACGTGGCTCTGTGATCATCATGTGTCCAGGAATCTCATCTTGTTTCCGTCGGACTGTTTCTTGGGTTCCGGCTTCTTAACCTCAGGTTTCCTGCTTGCATTTCCGAGCTGATTCATCATCTCTCGCTTACAGTTATCGCAGAAACGACCTGTAAGGATCCTCTTTCCGCACTTTTCACAGTTGATCGCAACATCGGAGCTTTCCGCAAAAGCAAGGCGCTCTTCTCTGATCCATTTTCTGATCTGGGCGGAAGTAACGTCCATTGCGTCACAAACCTCCTGGATTCCGCAGCCCGGATTATCGTAAACGTACTTCTTTACTTCCTCGAACTTTTCATCCAGTTTCTTCATGCACGCCTGGCAGAGCGGCGGTCCGCCGATGTAAGTAAACATCTTACCGCAATGTGCACAATTCTTCATCTCCATAAGTCATCACCCTTTCGTATGTTTTTTCTGTGACTTCAAAAGATCAATCATCTGCAGTCCCCGCTGCAATGCATATAAAACAGACTTTTTTGACTCCGGCTTTTTTCAAAGCCATTGCACAGGCATTTACCGTACTACCGGTGGTAAAGATGTCGTCCACGATCAGTACCCTCTCGGGCATTCTGTCGCAGCCATCCGCCACATTAAAGACCTTAGCGAGATTCTGAGCCCGCTGCTGCCTGTTAAGTCTTTTCTGATCTTTTGTTTTTCCGACCTTACTTAAAAGCCCTTTCACAGGAACATTTATATGCTCGGAAAGGCTTTCAGCGATCAGTTCCGATTGATTGAAGCCTCTGATCCTTTCCTTCTTACTGTCCATGGGAACGGGAACAATGACTTCCGGCCTTACGGCCTCAATGAAACTGCTGTGTCTTTCCGCAGCTGTTCTTCCGAAAAAATCGACAAATTCGCGGGTTCCTTCTTCTTTCACCCACTTGATCGCCTCTCCGATTCCGGAATGATAAACAAAGGTGCATCTGCCCGCATCAAAGGCAAAAGCCTCGGATCTGCAGGATGAACAGAGCTCATCGCCCTCATCCTTTATTTTTCTCCCGCACTTCAGGCAAAAAGGTGTCTCTATTAATCTGATCTTCCTTTTGCACTCCTCATGCAGAAATCCGCCTTTCGGAACGACAGGTTTCTGACAAATCGGACAACATACGGGAAATAAATAATCAAGCATATACATCTGCTGATATTTTACTACATAAAGGCGATTTCTTCAAGGAAATAATAAAAACTTAACACTCTATGCCTGTCAGAAAAGAGCCTCGGGATAAACTCCCATATCACAGAGTTTTCTGAAGGACTCCACCACAAAGGGCTTGTCTTCTTTATAGGTCACTCCGAACCACTTGTCGCTGCTCTTCAAAACGTCAACCGTAGCGATGCCATCCGTAACCATCTTTCCTATGATCTCGGGGAGGAGATATTCTGCCTTGAGCTCATTTCCTCCTATGCCTTTAAGGAAATCGCCAAAGCCTTTATTTAATTCCTCAAGAAAAGCGGGAGTGCAGCCCCACATGTTCATGGACACGGGCGCATCAAGGGGGATCTCAATGGGATTTCCGTCCCTGTCCTTAGCCCTTGCAACATCACCGTCTTTATAGATCTCAAATCTTTCATGTACCGAAAGAAGCTTTCCGTCTGCCCCCACTTTACATGCCCCTCTGGTGACCTTACCGTTATCGCTCAGGGTGTTTCCGAGAACGAAACCGACCATGGAGAATGTCATGGGTCTGGCATTTACATCCACCTTTGCAAGATAGTCATGCATTACTTTGAAGGCTTCGCTTCCGTAATAGTCATCGGCATTGATCACCGCAAAGGGCTCATTTACCTTGCCCAGGCAGGAAAGAACCGCGTGTCCGGTACCCCAGGGTTTTGTTCTTCCGTCAGGGATCTTAAACCCTTCCGGCACATTGTCAAGTTCCTGAAAAACGTACTCAACCTCTGCCTTTTCTGCTATCACAGGCTTGATTATCTTCTTAAACTCATCATAAAGATCTCTTCTTGTAATGAACACGATCTTGTCAAAGCCCGCCTTAAGAGCGTCATAGATGGAATACTCCATAATGATCTCTCCCGACGTTCCCACGTGTTCAAGCTGTTTGATCCCTCCGCCGTAACGGCTTCCCATTCCTGCCGCCATGATCACCAATGCTGTCTTGTTCATGTAACTACCTCTCCTTTTTATTGTACTTCCCGGATCGCTCTTTCGAGCCCGGAGTATCTTTTTTGTTCCATAGTGTTTCTGATCATCATTTTCACTGTGTCGGAACTTCCGATAATTGTAACACACTTTTTTGCCCTTGTCACCGCCGTATACAAAACATTACGGTTAAAAAGCATAGGCGGTCCGGAGAGAAGCGGCATGACTACAGCAGGGTATTCGCTTCCCTGGGATTTGTGTATCGTAACCGCATAGGCCAGCGTCAGTTCATCGTGCTGTGAAAATGAGTAGTCCACAAGCCTTCCTTCTTCAAATTCCACGGTTATCTTTTCGGCCGGAAGATCTATGCTTCTTATGATACCGCAGTCTCCGTTAAAGACTCCGGTTCCGGAATCCACAACTATGCCTCTCCGGCTTTTTATCGTCCATTCAAGCTGGTAATCGTTTTTGATCTGCATTACCTTGTCGCCTTCACGGAAGACCTTCCCGTTGTCAAAGACTTTTTCCGCCTTTCCTCTCTCTCCGGGGTTCAAAGTGTTCTGCAGAGTGAGATTCAGCCTCTCACAGCCCAGTTCCCCGGCTTTCATGGGTGTCAGCACCTGTACTTCAAAGGGCGAGACCCCCGCAAACTTCGAGATCTTGGTCTGAACCAGGTAGATAACGCCTTCCACTATGGCATTTACGTCTCTTCTTTCCAGGAAGAAGAAATCGTTGTTTTCCTTATTGTCAAGAGAAATGCTCTCTCCCTTGTTGATCTTGTGGGCATTTACGATGATGGAACTTTCGGCGGCCTGACGGAAGATCTTTTCCAGCTTTACGGTGTTGAACCTCTCAGAAGCGATCATATCCTTGAGGACATTACCGGGTCCTACACTGGGAAGCTGGTTCACATCTCCCACAAAGATCACTCTTGTTCCCACAGTAATCGCCTTAAGAAGAGCGTGGATCAGGGAAATGTCCACCATGGACACCTCATCCACGATCATCACATCCGTTTCCAGAGGGTTGGTCTCATTTCTTGCAAAATCCAGAACTCCCGAAGTCACGCTGTCATCAGGCTTCTTCTGAAGTTCCAGCAGTCTGTGTATGGTCTTGGCTTCCTTCCCTGTGGTTTCAGACATACGTTTTGCGGCACGTCCGGTGGGAGCGGCAAGAAGAACATCCATTCCTTCACGTTCAAAGAAACGGATGATGGCATTTATGGTAGTGGTCTTTCCTGTTCCGGGACCACCGGTAAGAATGAACACGCCGTTCTTTACGGCTTCCGTAACAGCTGTCCTCTGAAGCTCGTCCAGTTCAATGTCAAGATCCTTCGTAACTCCCTGTATGCGATCGTTTATCAGCTTCTCTTCAACATTGAACTTACAGTTCAGATCACACAGCATTCTGGCTGTGTTAAGTTCCATATAATAAAGAGATGAGATGTAAACGTTTCTCGTCTCCTCTTCTTTTATCACTATCTTGTGATCCAAAAACAGCTGTGTCAGCTGTCTCTTCATCTGTTCTTCTTCCGCAGGGATCATTTCCGCGGTTTTTTCGCAGAGCTCCGACTCGGGCAAATACACATGTCCCGAACCTGTACTTTGAGAAAGGGTGTAGAACAGGGCGGCACGCACCCTGAAATCGTCGTCGGGAGAAAGCCCCGCACGCATAGCGATCTCGTCCGCAGACTTGAAGCCCACTCCGGTAATGTCTTCCGCAAGCCTGTAGGGATTGTCCCGTATCACGGAATACATCTTTTCTCCGTAATAGGAGTAGATCTTCACTGCCAATGCATTTGAGATACCGAATTTCTGCAGATAGACCATTGCATTTCTGAGCTCGTGTTTTTTTGCAAACTGCTCAGCTATCCTGAGTGCTCCGGCTTCGCTGATGCCTTTTACCTCGGCGAGCCTTTCCGGCTCTTCGTCCATGATGCGGAAGGTGTCGTCTCCGAACTTCTTCACGATCCTTTTTGCAAGACCGGCTCCTATACCCACAATGGCACCGCTTGCCAGATAACGCTCCATGTCCTGGGCATCCGTGGGTTCAACGGCTGTAATTGACGAAACACGGATCTGGTCACCGTATTGAGGGTGAAAAACGCTTTCTCCCTCCACTTCCACGTATTCTCCCTCATCAAAAACAGCCATGACGCCTACGCAGCAAACCTCATCGTTTTCTGTTTCGACCGTCATGACTGTATAACCTGTTTCGTCGTTTCTGTATATGATTTTTGAAATATAGCCCTTAGTTGTCATTGTCCGTTGTTCTTAATGGATTCGTAAAGCATTTCGGCTATGCCCAGATGACTGTTTTCGGAGATCAGCTTTGCATATTGCGCGTTAAGCTTGTCACTGAACATGCTGAGATAATCGCTGTTCTTTTCTTCTGAATTGTCAAGAAGAGTTTCTTTGGTACTCTTTACGACCTGCTCGATCAGATACTCCTCAAAGCTCTTGCAGGCAGCCATGAGTTCCTCATCCGTGCTATCCGAAGAAAGATTGGAGATCGTAGAGGAAAGCTTGTCAGCAGAAGTCTTTGAAGCCGTATTCTGATATTTTTGTGTATATAAGTAATCGGAACCGATGGAAATCGCCATTTACCTACTCCTTTCCCTTCGTATCATATTATCTGCGAAGGTTGTTTGCCTGCTGAAGCATTTCGTCGGACGCATTGATTATCTTGGAATTCATTTCGTACGCACGCTGTGCGACAATGAGGTTTACCATTTCATCCACTGTCTGAACATTGGAGCCCTCAAGGTACCCTGAATGGACCTTGGAAGTCTTTAATGCCTCGTCTTCGGCTTCAAGTCTCGCCTCTCCGGAAGCGGCACTCTGTGCCAGCAGGGAACCGGAAAGCTTTTCAAGTCCTGTGGGATTGTTGAACTGAACAAGACCTACCTGCATTTCAAGATCCCTGATGGTCTCATCCACTTCTCTGTAGAAGAATTTCCCGTAATCGTCAATGAAGATGTTTCCTGTGCTGATGGTGGGATCGAACTCAATGGGCTCTCCCGTTGTGGAGAGTATGGGATTTCCGTCCTGATCCGCAAGCCCCAGGTTTCCGTCCGCTGCGAGAGAAATGTTAAAATTTCCCGCGCGGGTGTAAGAAATGCTGTCTTCTCCCGTCCTGACCATGAAGAAACCGTCACCTTCGATACAGAAGTCCAGCGTGTTTCCCGTAGCAAGCATGTTTCCCTGAGTGTAACGGGATGTGACCGATGCGGTTCTAACGCCCAGTCCCACCTGACCGATAACGGGCTTGGGATTTCCTTCGTTGTCTTCTGTCTTTGTCTGAAGTTTTGTATAAAGCAGGCTCTTAAACTCGACTGTCTCTTTTTTGTAGCCTGTAGTGTTAACATTTGCAAGGTTGTTTGAAATGGTGTCAACGGCATTCTGCTGAGCGATCATGCCCGATGCGCCTGTCCAAAGTGAACGTAACATAAAACTGCCTCTCTTTCATGTGCCAAAGAAATGTCTGCTTTAGCTTACACGACCAACGGAATTAACCGCCTGATCCAGTGTGGAATCCATTGTCTGAACGACCTTCTGATTTGCCTCGTAAGCACGGGTGATAACTATCAGATTGGTCATCTGTCTGACAACGTTTACATTGGACTGTTCAAGGTATCCCTGCCTGATGAGTCCGGTAGCATTCTCGACCTCAGTGGCTCCGTCCACGGGTTCGTACATTGTATCCGCAAATTTTTTCAGGTACTTATAGTCTTCAAAGTCCGTAAGTACGATGTTATCCACAAATTCACCGTCAGCGTAGACCGCACCGCGGGTGTCTATGGCGATGACCGCGGAATCGGTGGGAACGATGACATCTCCGCCCTCGCCCTGAAGTCTGTTACCGTCCGCATCCATAATGATGCCCTCGGAATTGATGGTGAAATTACCGGCTCTGGTGTATCTGATGTGTTCGGCTCCCGTAATGTCCACAACTCTGACTCTGAAAAAGCCGCTGCCGTCTATTGCAAGATCATAGGTGTTTCCGGTCTGTCTGAGAGATCCCTGTGCATGATCGGTGTACTCTTCTCCGATCTTAACGCCCAGTGTAACCTTTCCCAGTTTTTCGTCTCTGTCATAGTTTTCTGATCTGTCTCTTACCTTGATCTTAAGCATATCATCAAAGGACTGGGAAGTAACATATTCTGTTTTATAGCCTGTGGTGGCGGCATTTGCAACGTTGTTCGCAATAACATCCAGCCGCTTCTGTTCATTTCTCATACCCGTCCAGGCTGTATAGAGTCCTCTGACCATTCCATACCTCTTTCAAAAACTATCTCATTCTTTCAATAACTTCAACGTACTGACCGGTTCCGATGGCTACGCACACTCTCGGATTGTCCGCCGTAAGTGTCCTGATGCCGGTCTTCTCTTCAATGAGTTCCTCAAGTCCCCACAACTGGCATCCGCCGCCTGTGAGAACGATACCGCTGTTTGCGATGTCTGCCGCAAGTTCCGGAGGTGTCTTCTCAAAGACTCTCTGAATGGCATCTACGATCTGTGATGTAGGCTCTCTGAGAGCTTCTTCCGTCTCTTCGGAAGTAACGGCGATGGTCTTGGGAAGTCCGCTGGCTGCGCCTCTTCCCTTAACATTGAGGGAGATGGATTCCGGTCTTCTGTAGGCCGATCCGATCTTTAATTTGATGTCCTCGGCGGTTCTTTCACCGATGACGATGTTCTTGTTTTTTCTTAAGTATCTGCTGATGGCCTCATCGAAGTCATCACCTGCCACCTTGATGGATGCGCTTACTACGGTTCCTCCCAGGGAGATTACCGCAATATCCGTTGTTCCGCCGCCGATGTCCACAACCATGTTTCCGCAGGGCTTCGTGATGTCTATGCCTGCTCCGATGGCTGCCGCAATGGGCTCTTCGATGATGGCAACGGTCTTGGCGCCTATGGTATAGGCAGCATCCTCAACCGCACGCTTCTCAACTTCCGTAACGCCGGAGGGAACACAGATGGAAACCCTGAGCTGACGACCAAAGGTGTGCTTTCCGATGGCTTTTCCCACAAAATGCTTGAGCATTTTTTCAGTCACGGTGTAGTCGGAGATAACTCCGTGACGAAGAGGACGAACGGCAACTATGTTACCGGGTGTACGTCCGATCATAAGACGCGCGTCTTCGCCGATGGCGCGGATCTTGTTAGTGTCTCTGTCAAATGCAACTACCGAGGGCTCTGTAAGCACTACGCCCTTGCCCTTTATATAAACGAGAACAGTTGCTGTTCCCAGATCGATACCAATGTCATAACCAAACATATCTTAAGAAAACTCCTTTCGATAAAACCCAATAATAAACGGTCCCGAGCCACAAAAAAACACTCTCCCGTATGAAAAAGATTATATACATATTCCCATCATTTTTCAAATGTTTTTCTCTTCTTCACTTATAAAAATCCCTATTGGTTTTTTCGGCATTTTTGTCTCCAAAAATAACCCCTCCCTTGTAATTAAATCTTTTTTCATTTAAAATAAATAAAGAAGGAGCAGGCATATGAAGAACGAAATGACAGGCATTACAAATTCCATATCAAACTTAAGAGGACTCCTTATCTCCAACAGGCTTCTGGCCATCCTGTGCGCAATAAGTCAGATCTACCTGATCGTGATCGGCCAAAGGATCTTCAGTCCTCTATACATCATCGTAACCGATCTTCTCTTTCCCATGATACTGGAAGGATTTTTAAGCAACGATCCCGATAATGAAAAAAAAGAGGACCTGCCGCTGCCTCTTCTCAGGAAAAAGTACAGTTTTTCCTTTAAAAGATGCAAAGCCCTGTCCTACGGATTTTTGCTGAACGTTGTCCTCATCATCGCATGGCATTACAATTTTTCAAAATATGACGTTTCACCGATACGAAGCATCCCCTCCGCTGTTTTGCTTGCCTATGTTTCCGTGAGGGTGATGGTCTGGTTCGTCTATCTTCTGATCTTTAAGTTTTTCCCTTCAAAACTGATGAAATAGCACTCTGAAAAAATTTTAGCTCCCTCTGTGTGAGGTGTCCCCGAAGGTCAGGCTTTTGGGGTCCCTTACACGGCGGGAGCTCATGTTTTGTATTTACGAAATGTACTTTTCAAATTCTCCCATAGGCATAGGCTTTGCGTAGTAATATCCCTGTATCATGTCGCAATTTGCCTCCTGCAGGAAATTCTTTTGCGACTCGGTCTCTACGCCTTCGGCGAGGACAGAGATCTGAAGATCCTTTGCCAGGGAAATGACATGGGAAATAACCTTCTTTTCCCTCTGATTGTCGTCACTGCAGTCATCCAAAAAGCCCTTATCAAGCTTTAACACATCAACCGGCATCTCTCTGAGAAGATGAAGGGATGAGTAACCGGATCCGAAGTCATCCATGGAAAGGCCGAAGCCGGCTTCCTTGATCAGGTACATGATATCAAGTAGTCTCTCCATCTCATCGTATACCGCACTTTCCGTAAGCTCGATCTCCAGATACTTTGGCTCGATATCATTTTCTTTGGCAACTCTGATGAGCTTTGAAACAAAATCGTCATCAGACAGATGAATACGTGAAAAATTGACGGAAACAGGTACTATGTTCCTGCCTTCCTTTTTCCAGCGGTTCAGCTGCTCGCAGACCTTGTCAAAAACGCAGAAGTCGATCTCCTTCACCAGACCGGTCTTCTCTGCCAGGGGAATGAAGACATTGGGTGAAAGCAATCCTCTGTCTTTGTGGTTCCAGCGCACCAGCGCCTCCGCTCCGATAACTTCCTCATTGCTGATACCGTACTTAGGCTGGAGGAAGACCACAAGTTCGTCATTTTCAACGGCGTGGATCAGATCTTCCTGTAATTCATGAGTTTCCAGTTCATTATTAAAATCTGCTTCGTTGTAAAAAGCTATCTGATTGGAAATTGACTTTTTCAGTCCCTTTCGTGCAACATTGGCCCGGGCCCGGATCCTGTTGATGTCATTCTCGTTACCCACAAGGTAAACACCGCAGGTAAAAACAGCTCTGGGCTGTCGCCCGTCATCCGCAGGAGGCAGGGCACTTGCAGTGTCCAGGATCCTCATGAGCCTTGCGGTCAATTCATCCGGGTCATTGTAATGAAGGAGCATGGCGAAATGATCTCCGCTTGTTCTGCTGACTGTTTCATCCTTCAGCATGGCATCGCTCATTACATTTGCTATATATTTGAGTGCCGTATTTCCGTATTCGTAACTGAAGGTACTGTTAAAATACTTGAATTCGGAAACATCGCAGGCTGCATAGGCATAATTGCCTCTGGATTTCTTTAAGATATTAAGTGCAATGTTCTTGTGATGGGTTTTTGTAGGCAGTCCCGTAAGCTCATCAAAATTCAGGACGTCATCAAACTCATGCTTGGTCTTCCTGTATGTGGTAACATAGTAAACACTCTGTACCAGTGTCACCACCAGTACCATTGCGATCACAGCCACGATACCCTTTGTGGCAGGAGAAATGTTCCGGTACACGGAATTCTCGTCAATGACCGTAACCATAGCGTAGTCCGGGTAGGAAGAGAACAGTCGGGCATAAACATAAAAGCCTGTGCCGTTCCTTTGCAGTTTCAGAAATGAAGTTCCCGTTTCATTAAGACCCGTAAAAAGTTTTTCAAATTCATCATTTGACAGATCCTTGTCTTTTCCATCATATTCCTTAAAAGAATTTGAAGGAATAAGGACATTCCCGGTGTTATCGGAAAGAAGGCAATAACCCGCACCGTTATAAACGTTTTCCGAAATGATGTCTACGTAACCGTCAATGTCAAAAACCGCAAAGGCGATACCCACGGTTTTTTGTTTTTCCGTCAACGGAACCATAACAGCTATCAGACGTTCTTCAGAACCTGTTTGTTCTCTCACAAGCTTTACGGCATCCGTATCATGAACTTTTTCCAGATCGTCTCTGAAGAATTCTCCGATCCGTTCAGAGCTGATCAGCGTATTTCCCGAAAGGACGATCTCTGATGTGGCGCATTCAAAAACTCCGACGGTTTTTGCATCAAGCTGTTTTTGGACAAAAGCCAGTTTCTTTTCGCTTCCGCTGAAAAACTCCTCGCTCCCCATCTCTTCCGTTCCCAGCAATTTAAGAAGAGACACAGTGTAATCGATATCCTTTTCAAAATCTGCCAGTCTGTTCTCCGATGCCTTTGAAATATCGGAATAACTTGTTTTTTCGATCCTTGCCCGAAGCCTGTTGGTGACTATCAGTCCAAAGACAAGAGCCACAAACAGCAGGATCCACCAGAGCAATATTCTGTACCGATTATCAAGTTTTGTCTTCATTTTCCCTCCATGGTATACCCGCACAAAAAAACGGGTCAGCGCGCATAGCTAACCCTATTTTAACACATCTGCCAAGAATCTTCAACTTTTTTGCACATAATGTGGATTATAACAGATTTATTAGTTTAAAAATTCATATTGCGACAAAATTTTGTCAAACTCATCTCAAAGTTAACAAGTTTTCTAAATTTTTGTCAACTTTATGATCTTTCCGATTTCAGGTTGTCCCGGCATCATATGCTTTGCGGCATGGGAATGAACACAGGATGCTCATGATAGTTTTCATTCGGATAATGAAGTGTCAGCATGAGGCTGCCGTCATTTTTTCTGAACAGCATGCCATGTCCGCCGTTATCTTCATAAAGTGGCTTTTCCCTCTGGGTCCATTTGCCGGTAACATCTCCGTTGTCGGAGTAGGCAACAGCTTCAACGTAGCCCTTGTCTCCAAAGCTTGACCACATGAGAGCCAGGCTGCCGTCCTCATTTCTCCAGGCAAAAGGTCCGTCCGTAACATAGATGGATTTTCCGGGATATCTTCTGTGAGTGATGGAACGGACCCAGGTCCTTGCTTCGGAAGCGCTGAAAAGTGTGAAGGGTTCTCCCACAGGCCTCTTAAGGTCCTTCGTGAGCTCCACCGCACAGATCTGTCCGTCAAAAACGTCCACCCACTCATGGCTGAATATCATGTAGGGAACACCCTTGGGGCTCAGATAGAAGGTACCGTCCAGGCAGTTCCAGTCCTCAGGGGTGATCTTTCCCTCGCTGTGAAGTTTGAAGGGTCCGAGAGGGCTGTCAGCTCTTAAGATCATGGTTCCCTTTTTGTCCTCCGCCACGGTATTAAAGGTGGCGAACATATAAAAGCTGCCGTTGAACTTGTGCACCTCCGGTGCCCAATAGTTCTTGTCATAGGGGAAATCCTCAGTCTTATGGAAGATCTCGATGGGTCCTTCCCAGTTTTCCAGATCACTGCTTACATATGCATCAAAACCGTCAGCCTCCCCCCAGCAGGTGAGGCTTCTGGTTCCGTAAAGATAGTATTTTCCTCCCTCGTTCAGCACAAAGGGATCTCTGATCACAATATCCGCTGTTTTAATCATTATAATGTTGCCCTCATCATATCCGTAACAAGCTGTCTGATCTCGGCATCCGTACCTTTACCCTTCATCAGCGGATCGTTCTTAAACGCTTCACAAACAAGATCCACATCCTTGTTTCCGCCGAGAACGACTTTCATGATCCTCTCGTGGTTGTTAATGTGAGGCATTACCAGTTCTTTAACCTTCTCGTTCAAAGGCCCTGCATAGAGAGGACGGACCTCATCTCTCTCAAAGAGAGCATTTGTCTCAACAACCGCTTCTTCGGGAAGATTGGGGATCTGATGGCCGAAGTTGGGGATGTTTACATTTGTAACCTTTCTTCCGAGGCCACAGAGAGCCTTGATCATGCTGACTCCCTCTTCTCCGGTCTCTTCATGGATGTTGATCTCTTCCTCACCCTTTGCAAGTCTCTCACTTCTCTCGAGTCTGTGCTTAAGGTCTTCCTTACGCCATGCAACCGTAGTAAGTCCGAACTTCCATGCTTTGACCTGCTCGGGGTTCTTTAAATAGTCATCTCCGGGCATGAACTCTGCCAAATGTCTGTCACCAGCAGCAGCAATGAGACCGAAACGTCTGAAAAGATCGAACTTTACTCTGTGTGCACAGGCAAATGTAGAATTCATCCAGTTGTCATCACCGAATTCAATTCCCTCTTCGTAATGTTCATCGATATATTTCTTATAAACAGGCAAAAGATCGATCGACTTGTAAGTCGCATAATCGAACCATGTGAAGTGGTTGATACCCTGTACGTTGATGTTGATGTCGTCTTTTGTTACATTCTTTTCTCCGAGCTCACGCTTTACGATCTCAGCAAGTACCTTCTGTGTGCCGAAAACCTCATGGCAGCATCCGAAAGCCTTGATCTTGGGGAATGCTGTGTAAAGAGCCTTTACACAGAGGGACATGGGATTGGTGTAATTGATGACCCATGCATCGGGGCAATACTCTTTGATCGCTTCCGCAAAGCCTATGAACATGGGAAGGGTTCTTAATGCTCTCATCATTCCGCCGGGGCCCGCAGTGTCTCCTACGGACTGATAGATTCCCAGTCTTTCGGGCATATGCACGTCTACTTCCATTTCGTCAAAGGTTTTGGGAAGGATGGAAATGATAACAAAGTCAACATCTGTCAAAGCTTCTCCGATGGTTTCCTTTACTTCGTATTTCCATTTTCCGACAACATCTTCTCTCGCACTGAGACGATTTCCGATGATCTCGTTCTTCTTAGCCGCGGGAACATCGATGTCGTAAAGTCTGATCGTACCTGCGATTTCGCTTTCTCTCGCGAGGTCGGTCATGAGTGTCCACGCCCATCCTCTCGAACCGCCGCCGATGTAGGCGATCTTAAGGTTTTTTGCATCAACTGTCTTCATCTTTGTTAATCTCCTTATCTATGCCAAATAACTGATTTTGTGTTTTCACCCCGCAGGTCACTGATGACCTTACCGTTACCTGCACTGGTAAATACAAGTCTGCCGTCCAAAAAACATTCAAATATCCTTCCGTTGCAGCATATCTTATACTCAACGTCGTTCAAAACCTGAACGTATTCGTATCGGGTGCCCTGTTGCAGGCCCCAATACAGTTTGTCACCCTCACGATGTAAGCCGTACATCCTCGATATATACTCAAGCACAGAAAGGATCGCGGGTCCGTAAGTGGGTTGCCCGCCGCTCACTTCATTCAGGGAAGGTTTCCCCGTAAACGGATCGAACTGTTGCACAAAGTGCATCCCGTTTCCTATCGAAGAAAAGAGTTTTTCTCCGATCTGCGGGATCAAATGATCCCACCCGTAATTCTCAAGTGCTTTGATAGCTCTTTGATAGATGAGCGATTCGCATTGACCGCTCCAGTTGTTTTCCGGAATATTTCTGAAATCCGGATCGTTCGCAGCAACGGAAGGAATGGGCATAGCAGTCCAAAACTCTTTCGTGTTGAGCAAGTGCTCCTTTACAAAACGATCGGCCTTTTCTTTTGAGATGCTCCCCCAGTACATTGCCTTCAATGTGGCATGGGTCAGAGTGTTCTGCATCCTGTGGTCCTTTGTCCTGTCAAAAAGGGCCGATCTTTCTTCGTTCCAAAGATAGGTTTCAAGCTTGTTCCTTACTTCCAAGGCTTTTTTTTGCCATTTTTCGCTTTCTGCTGTTTTTCCTTCGATCGAGCAGATCTCGGAAAGCGTTTCTCTTGCGGAAAACGACCAGCTCATGATGTCCGAAGAAGCCATCGGGACAGACTGAAACTCTGTGGGAGGAGTGCTTTCCGTCCAGTAATTCGGCGCATCTCCGTAACGGACCGCTCCGTCCTCTCCTGTATCGTAGACACAGAAACTTTCAAGACATCCGTCTTTGTCACTGTCCCTTTCACCCCAAAGCCAGGCATCAAATTTCTCAAGTGTGGCTCCCAGAAGATTCAGGTACTCTTTGTCTTCACCTGCAAGCCAGTACATGTTAAATGCGGGTTCAGGGAAACAAAAGCCCTGTAATTTGTTGAATTCGGGAATTACCTTGCCTCCCTCCAGCTTTATGCTTCCCGGAAGACGACCGTCACTTCTTTGTCCCTCCATGAAGAGCAGCTGATTGTTGAGGGCCGCTCCCGAGTTGTCTCGTTTATAGAACATCTCTCCGCCCATGGGCTGGGTTTCGAGCCAGATCTTTTCGTAGCCTGCTCCTTCGACGAGCACCGGACGCCCCGCAAAATCCCTCAGATTTCCCTGCAGTTTTGCCTCAGCCTCATCAAAGAGCTTTTGCAAAGATTCATCTTCTGTTTTAAATGTTACTTTATTCATCCTTTAAGTCCGCTTGTTCCGATTCCCTGAACCAGATAACGGTTAAAGAAAAGGAAGATTAAAAACACCGGTATCAGCGAAAGTGAAGACATCGCAAACATAGCACCGTAGTCTGTAGTGGACGTCGCATCCGCAAATTGCTTTATGGCCAGCGAAACGGGCATAGTCTTGGGAGAACTCAGGTAAAGCAGAGGTCCCATGTAATCGTCCCATTTCCAATAGAACTGAATAATGATCGTTGTGATGATCGAAGGCTTTAAGAGCGGTAAAATGATCTTAAAGAAAAGACGATACTTGCTGCATCCGTCGATCTTCGCAGCTTCGTCCAGCTCTCTCGGAATGCCCTTCATGAACTGCATCATCTGATAGATGAAAAATGCCTGTCCGAAGAAATAAGGAAGAACGAGAGGAACGTAGGTTCCCACCAGCTTCAGCTTATGCCAGATAAGGAATGAAGGGATCATGATAACCTGTCCGGGAAGCATCATGGTCGCCAGCATGCAGGAGAACCAGAAGCCTCTTCCTTTGAACTGTATTCTTGAAAGAGCATAGGATACAAATGCGGAACTGATCAAAGTGCCCGCAGTAGCAATTGTGGTAAGTATCGCGGAGTTCTTGAAGAAGGTGGTGAATGTGATTCCTCCGAATCCCTTCCAGCCGGTCGTAAAATTCGTCTTGATCACAGTGGAAGGTATCAATGACAGTCCGCCGTTAAGTATCTGCTGATTGTCCTTAAAAGCGCCGCTTATCATCCACAGCACAGGATACACCATACAAAAGCCAAAGGCAAGGACAAAAACATGATATATGATCTTGTAGATAATGTTTTTAGTTCTCATATTTCTGCCCCCTTAGGAATCAGCTTCCGAGAACACCCATTTTTTGGATGTCTTGAAGATGATCAATGTAATTATTACCATGATGACGAGCATTACCCAGCTCATGGCGCAGGCATATGCCATCTTGGAGTACTTGATCGCGGTATTGTAAACATACAGCGCGTACATCATTGTTTCATTCTGCGGACCACCCTGAGTAATGATCTGCGCCTGAGTGAAGACCATGAATGCAGAGATCGTCTGCATGATCAGGTTGTAGAGAATGATAGGGGAAAGGCAGGGCAATGTGATCTTGAAAAATCTCTGGAAGCCGTTGGCTCCGTCGATCATGGCAGCCTCATAGTAGCTTTCCGGAATCTCCTTAAGTCCTGCGGCAAAAATGATCATCGAAGATCCGAACTGCCATACACTCATGAGTATCAGAGGGAAGATAGCCAGTTTGCCGTTTCCTCCGAACCAGTTGACGGTTTTGTCGAAAAGATCCATCCAAACAGTGTTAAAAAGCCCCTTTCTCGCAAAGATCTGCTTCCATACAAGAGCAACAGCCACGCTTCCTCCCACAAGAGAAGGGATATAGTAAAGCGAACGATATAAAGTAACCATACGGCTTTTTCTTGTGAGCAAAAAAGCTACCAGAAGAGCAAACGTAAGCTTCAAAGGTACCGAAAGGATCACGTACTTAAAGGTGACCCATACGGATTTTGCAAAAATATCGTCACGGCTCAGTGCAATAAAATTTCTAAGTCCGGCAAAATGAATCTCTTTCGCTCCAAAAGTCATATCCGTAAACGAATAAACAAGAGATGTTATCATCGGAATAAGCGAGAAGCCGAGGAACCCCAGAATAAAGGGCATAGCAAAAACGTATCCGACCGTATTGTCATTGTTGATAAAACGGCGGAGTCTTTCGCCGAAAGGTCGCTTAACCGTTGTCTTCCCGTCCGGGTATTTCAGTTTATTTACTTTACTATTTTTCTTAGCGTCAGTCATGGTTTTATCCTTTTTACCGACAAGGGCACGTCCACGTTCCCGTGGACGTGCCCCGTCGTTTAAAATATCAAATGTTTTTATTTGAAGAGCTTTTCTGCTGCTTCGTATGTGAGCTTAGCAGCTTCGGATGCTGTCATCTCTCCGCTTACAACCTTCTGGATGTAACCTCTGTAAAGATCTACAACTTCATCCTGACCTGCAGGGCTTGTAACGTTAACCTTTTCGGGTGTAGGGAATGTTCCGACAAGTGTTACATAGTCGAACATGATCTTCTTTCCATTTCCCTCAGCGTCATTCTTTGTGTTGCCCGAAACTGCCGCACGGCAGTCATCGTTGATCGGGATACCGCGCTCGCCGTCGAGGATCTTATTGCATTCAACGTCATTCTGGAACCAGCTGATGAATTCAGCTGCTGCCTTCTTGTTCTTGGAATCCTTGGATACGCAGAGCATCTGAGAAGACTGGATGTGGGAACCTGCGTTACCGTTCTTTGTTACTCTGGGAAGTGTTGCAAGTGCAAGTGTTCTGCCCTGATCTGCGCAAACCTTGTAGATTGTGGGGAACTGGTTAACAGCTACCCATGTCATGCCTGCTTCGCCTGTTACAAGGAAATCGTTCTCGATGTTTGTGATTTCCATTTCAGCACCTGCATCGGGTGAAGCGCCTTCCTTGATAAGGTCTGCTCTCATCTGGATGTAAGGTGTGAGCATCTGAGGATCCTTGAAGCCCATTCCTGTAAGTCCGATGTTGAAGAAACCGAACTCACCGAGCTTACCCTGCTGTCCGACATAGGTGGAGCAGCCTGCTGCAAATTCGGAGCTTGTGAAGCTGGATGTTCCGAAATGTCCTGTTGCCTTGTGGATCTTTCTTGCGGCATCTGCGTAATCGTCCCATGTCCATGTGCCTGTGGGCTCTGCTACGCCGGCTTTCTTGAACATATCAACGTCGTATGCGATACCGTAAGTGTTGAGACCGTTTGAAAGTCCAACGAGGTTACCGTCGGTGTCTCTTGTAATGTTGAGGTAAGCATCCGGGATCTTGGAAGTATCGATGGTGCCGTCCTTAACATAAGCATCAAGGTACTCGATCTTGCTTACATAGTCGGGGAAGTTACCGCCGAGCTGGAAGACATCCCATACGTTGTCTGAAGCAACGAGAGTCTTGAGCTTTGTAAAATAATCGTCAAATGAGAAGAATTCGTACTCAATGTCTACATTGGGATGAGACTTTTCATACATTTCGATGACAGCAACTGTCTTGTCATGTCTGTTCTGAGATCCCCACCATGCCATTCTGAGGGTGATCTTCTCATCGTTTTTCTTGGTTTCGTTTGATTTGGTTGTGCTGCTGGTGTTTGTCTTAGTGTCTGTGTTTGCAGTTGTATCTTCCTTGCCGCCGCAAGCCGCAAGAGAAAGAACAAGTGTGGCAGCCATTAAGAGCGCTACGAGTTTTTTCTTCATAAGTTTTCCCTTTTCTCCTTTACTATCTGTATTAGTAGGTAGTTAGTAAGCATCTCAGCGATCTCCCGGCCGTAAGAGATCACTTCTCAGCTTGTAAATCCCATTCTATATCCAAAACCACCAAAATAATACCAAATTTATATGTACTTTCTGTGCAAAATAACTTTTTTCTTATCCTTTGTTATTTGTTTGGCAAGAATAAAGTCCAAAAAATATGTTAAATCGAACAAAAAATCATATTATTTTGACAAACCGTTTGTTTTATGTTATCATCACCTTTGAGCGGTCTTTTTGAATAATTATTCATTTAAGGCATCCGCTGAATCTTATTAAGAAAGAGTCAGAAATAATGTCGTCAGAAAAAAACAACGCAGGCATATTTGTTGAACGCGCGGTCCGTGTTCCTTCTTTCAGAATGAACTACGAACATCTTCATTCCTATGTGGAGTTTTTCTGCCTTAAAACAGGTAACTGCACATACTTTGTTAACGGCAAGGAGTTTCACCTTTCTCCCGGAGACATCTTTATTGCAGCCCCCGGAGAAAGTCACTGCACCAAGTACGAAGGTACCGTTCTCTGTGAAAGAACAGTTATCTACTGCGATCTTCCGGTCCTCGGAAAAGAGTATCTGGAGTCCCACCGTGAACTGATCAACAAATTATCGGTATCGGGTAAAGTTCTTGTGATCAAAAAAGGCATGGATCAGATCGATGCACTGATAGATTCCATGCTCACAGAAAACAACATCCCTGACGATTACTCCGCAGAAAACCTGATCCTTCTTTTTAAGCAGATCCTTCTCTGGATCCAGCGCTACGGCATTTTTATATACGAACAGGTGGACACGGGAAAAGGCTTTGATGAGGACATCGAATCCACGATGCGGCTTGTGGCGGAAGAATACGCAAACACCATCACTCTGGAAGACGCCGCTGCCAGGATAAACTTAAGTCCCACCTACCTGTCCAAGAAGTTCCGTCATGTTACCGGAAAGACCTTCAGTGAGTACGTGAATTACATCCGTCTCCGTCAGGCAACCCAAATGCTCCTCACCACGGACGATTCCGTTACCGAGATCGCCACGAAATGCGGTTTCAACTCCAGTAACTACTTTAAGGACTGTTTCAAGAAAAGATTCGGTGTTTCTCCCAGAACCTACAGGACACAGTCCAAAAATCACAGTTTTGAATAAAAGACGTAAAACACCCCCTCAGAGAAAACTCCGAGGGGGTGTTTTTCATTAAAGCAAACAACTACCAATCAATATCCTTAATCTCAAAACCTTCCCGGTTAAACACAGGTGCATAATTTGGAGATTCGGAATAATTTCTAAGTTCTCTTTGATCGCTAAGTTCATAAGAAATATATTGATCAATCTTTTCATTAAGTTCCTCTACCTCTTTGTACTCACTGCAATCATTTATCAGATTTTTAAAATTAACTATTGCATCAAATGCAGTCAAAGCGCTACCGGCTTTACCAATTGCAAGCGCAGCCTTCGCAAGACCAGATACCGCTTTCTCTTCCGGAGCAAAAAAAGCAGCAGCCACCTGGACGATATCCCACAAGATCAAACCAAAGTCCTTTGCTATATCACCCGCATCAGAAGTTAAATTTCCATTAGAATCAGTTACTATATAGCCTGTTTTACCGCAATCAGCACATGTTACTCTAAACAACCAATACTCGGCGTCATCATTTTTTAATTTCTTTATCCAAATCTTTTGAGTAAAACAATTACCTGATTCCGTATCTAATCTATGATTTGCAGTATAATCCCACGCGCATTCTGTACATGAACAAGTATGCTTAGATTCATTCCTATACGCATAAGAGTATGTATGTCTTTTCAAATCAGGAACCAGAGGGTTTGTCGGCGATACAACTCTATCACAAGCAGCGCAATATGTGACTACTTCATGGAAGGTTTTATCTACTACCACAGTCGGCGGTGCTTGCTCATAACCGCTGCCGACAGGATAATCCGTATACATATACAAATTTGTTTTGGTATACCTTTCACCCGTTGCATGCCTTATATTGCCATTTGAATCTTCTGCAAGTTTCTCTGTAATTTTTTCCGAATATCCGCAAGAACACTTCCTGTATGTTTCACCTATTTCCGTACAAACAATCGGATCATTCCTTGTGCTCCTATCATAAATCCAATCATGATCTCTCCATTCAAAAAATCTTCCGCATGCACATGAATATTTATGTCCCTTATCAGCTGTTTCAATCAGCACCATTTTATGAGGTTCTATTAGTTCATATTCCAAATCATATATTACCTCATCAAAGGTAAACGTTATCGGCACATATTTACCACAGCAATCACAGTAGATGTTCACTACCGCATCTTCAAAGCAACGATCAGTCTTCAATATGCTTTGTTGTAAACTGGTTCCGTCAGCTCTTTTTATACCGTTGGTAAGTACATAATCCTTAAGCTCATTTTGATGATAGTTGGCATTATAGTTTCCTTCAACCGTATATTTTTCACCACATGCAGTGCAGAGATAATGTTTAACCGATTTTTGACTGCATGTTCCGGCATCAGTCCCGGTTAATTTTCCCACATGTTGTATTTCAATATTGAATCCATTGTCGGTCAGCTCTTTTTTTGACAAGGTAACATCAATTTTCTTGCCACACGCAGTACAAATCGTATTATGGAAAGTATATTCATTATCTAAGCAATCTAAAGCAACACTTTTATTCTTAGCGCGGATCGATGCAATATCTACATAATGAAGCGTTTCTGTTATTTTATAGTTACAGCCTTCATTTGTACATTCTATCGTTTTGGATCCATCTTTTGTACTTGTCGCCTTAACAATAGTCGTTTTAAGATTGTGACTTACTTTCGGTGTTGCTTTTTCTCTGATGCTACAGCGGGTACAATCACGATATTTTTTATCAGGGCTGGTACAAGGAAGATTTGGATTTACAACCCATTCGCCCCATGCATGATCTCCAAATGAAGGTATCTTTTCCTGTTCAAACTTACCGCATGACAAACATGTCCTATGTCTCGATCCGTCATAAACACAGGATCTCTCTTCTTCAATCTCCCAAGCTCCCCATTTATGATCGGTGAACTTCTTTTCATACACTCTGCTTTCTGTTTCTGAGCATCTCGAACATGATCTGGATTCTATTCCGTCCTGCTTGCAACTAACGGTTTGCGTTATTGTCCAAGCACTCCAATTGTGGCCGGGTGCAATTTCTCTTCCCTGATCAAATGCTCCGCAACGCTTGCAGTTTCTATGGCTTGATCCGTCATATACACATGTTACTATTTCATCTATCACCCACTCTCCCCATGCGTGGTCGGTGTTCTTTTTCGCATACACTCTGCTTTCTGTTTCTGAGCATCTCGAACATGATCTGGATTCTATTCCGTCCTGTTCGCAATTTACGGTTTGTGTAATACTCCAAGCACTCCAGTTGTGGCCGGGTGCAATTTCTCTTCCCTGATCAAATGCTCCGCAACGCCTGCAGTTTCTGTGTTTTGCTCCGTCAGAGGTACATGTCATCGTCTCATCAATTACCCATTCACCCCAGCTGTGACCGGGTGCAGTTCCACTGGTCGCCCCGCATCTGTCGCATGTTTTGGGGCTGGTACATGTTGCGCTCATCCAGGAATGACCCCATGCTGCTTCAAGAACAGTTCCGCATCTTGAACAGGTTGATGAAGATGTGCATGAAGCGCTTCCACTTTTAAGATGTCCCAACGCGCTTCCGCTTGTTGTTCCGCACTTTGTACATTTCTTGGGTGATGTACAGGTTGCTGCCGTCCAATTGTGGCCCGTAGCAGATTCTCTGCCCTGGTCGAAAGCTCCGCATCGTGTGCAGGTTCTGTGTTTTGCACCGTCAATTGTACATGTCGGTCTGTCATCAATTACCCAACTACCCCAGCTGTGGCCGAGAGCACTTCCGCTGGTTGCACCGCATCTTGTACACTTCTTAGCTGACGTACATGTTGCTGAACCGTAATTGTGGCCAAGAGCACTTCCGCTGGTCGCTCCGCATCTTGTACATTTTTTGGCCGATGTACAGGTTGCTGCACTGTAACTGTGGGATCCATTTGCCCTTTGAACTGTTTTCGTTTTTGTGTTACCGCATTTTGTACATGTGTAATGCTCTACAATATCAGTAGTGCATCCGTTTCCACTGGTATAACTTAATGACCATTTGTGGATCAGGCATCCCTTTGCTGCAAGTGGACTTGTTATGTTCGTTGTATTTCCGTTATGAAATCCAACCATGATCACCTTTGCAATCTCTGTTTTCTCTGCCGCATATGCTCTTTCGATTCCCGTATCGCTTAAAAGTGTTCCTATGAGCATAAAAACACTTAATAAGGCAGAAACCACGCTTTTAATAGCTTTTTTCATATTACCTCCGTTTTATTCCCCTGTTCCGAAACCGACGTAAAAAAGTCAGTCTGACAGGGATTCTTCTAATTAGTACTTCCTCTGATCACGCCACATCTTTTACATTTTTCTGTTGATGTGTCTGTTCCTTCTTCCCATTCATGTCCGAGCGGTTCTCCGTAGCTCATTCCGCATCTCATACACAACTGAGGAACGGTACATGTTGCTTGGGTGAAGCAATGCCCGGGAACAGGTCCTTTGCTTTTTCCGCACCTTATACACCTGCTCGGATCAGTGCATGTGGGTGATGTCCACATGTGTCCCAGCGGTCCTTCTCCTTTTACACCGCACCTTTTGCATGTAGCACTTGAATCGCAGGTTGCTACTGTCCAATCATGGCCCAGCGGTCCTCTTCCTCTCGCCCCGCATTTACGGCATACGGCAGACGATGTACATGTCGGAGCCGTAAAATCATGATTGCCGGCGGTAGTGATCGTTTTTTCCTTTGTTTTTCCGCACTTCACGCAGACGTAATGCTCAACAATATCGCTTTCGCATCCGTCTCCGCTTGTGTTTCTCAGCGACCACTTATGGAACAGGCACAAACCTTTTAAGATCTTTTCAGAGCGATTTATGGCAATCTCTTTATGAAATCCCATTTTAACGCCCTTTGCATGTTGTGCGGCATGAACTGTTTTCACATCAGTATTTCCCACAAGTGCCAATACAAGGATCAAAGCACTTATTAAAACAGATATGACGCTTTTACCGGTTCTTTTCATATAACCTCCTTTATAGATTTTGTTATCTGAAACAGCCTGAGACGCAGCTTATCTTAGGTGCTTAGAAAAGCGTTATCCCAAACCGTAACATTCGTGATCACATTACGATCTTTTGATTTTTTTAATAGATGATCGCGTTACGAAGCGTGCTGTAAACGTATGGTCCGTCAACATAAGTATCAAACTCCCCTGCTACAGTGATCATCTCACCCTCTGTCGGAAAATCTTGCGGATAACTGTAATCGTTTGTGGCAACAAACTCCACACCTTGAGCGCAGCATCCGGTCGGATCCATTACTATGCATGCGTGAAAGTAAAGATCATTCACTGCATCATAATAAGTATCAAAAATACCTCTCACCTTTACCGTCTTGCCCATATAATCATCAGGCATATAGATCATGTTACAAACTTCGGAATAGGCCATGGTGGCTGATAATTCCGTGATATCCACATCAATTTGAGGCTTTTCTTTTACTTCCTTTTTAGACTCTTCTGCCCCCTCAGCTGTTTTCGGGCGATCCGCCTGTTGCTGCTCAACAGTTTTCGTTTCCGTTTCCTCGATCTCATCTATGCTTGCAGATCTTTCTTTGTTCTCTTCATTCTGTTGAGCTGCCACTCCTGCTGCCAAAACATCGTCCACGCTCGAAGTCATGTTGATCGTTCTGCCGCTTTGGTTTGTACTTTCTTTACCACAGGCAACTCCCACCATCAAAATTAATGCGATCAAAAAGCCCAAACTCATTATTCTTTTCATTTTACAATTCCTCCTCTTATAGTTCCTAAAAGCCAGCACATTCCAAACGCCAAAGTATCAATTCCGACAATTGTTGACCCAACGGGTGTTCCTGCGACTATCGATACCGCTATTCCAACCAAAGCGCAAACCACGGACAGGATCGCGGAGCAGATAGTTACACTTTTAAAGTTCTTGAACAATCTCATGGCAGATAAAGCCGGGAAGATTACCAAAGCAGAAATCAAAAGAGATCCCACAAGGTTCATTGCCAAAACAATGATCACCGCGATCACAACAGCTATCATTAAATTATAGGCCTCTGTCCTTACTCCCGTTGCCTTTGAAAAGTTTTCATCAAAGGTTACCGCAAAGATCTTGTTGTAAAACAGGACGAAAAACACTACCACGAGTACAGACAAGATCATGCAGATCAAAACTTCCTTTTTTGTCAAAGTAAGGATCGACGTTGATCCGAACAGTGTACTGCACACATCTCCCGACAAATTCGATGAGGTTGAAAAAACATTCATTATCAAGTAACCAAATGCCAATGATGCGACCGAAACCATGGCTACAGCAGCATCACCCTTGATCTTTGCATTTTGTCCAGTTCTCAAAAGAATGACCGCTCCCGCAATTGTGACAGGCAGTATCAAAAGCATATCATTTGTAATGTTTAACACTGCTGCCAAAGCCATGGCTCCAAAAGCTACATGAGAAAGACCATCTCCTATAAATGAAAATCGCTTAAGAACCAGGGTAACTCCCAGAAGCGATGAACACAGAGCTATCAATACTCCCACGATCAAGGCATATCTTACAAAAGGATACTGTAAGTACATTATTAATTTTTCAATCATATGTTTCCACCGGCTTTCTGCTGTAACAGGAAGCTCTTTCCTGCCTCGCTTTTAATGTATTCTTTTCTGGTTCCGAAAAACACAGATGCACCAATGTGCAAAATATGATCTGCGTACTGTAAAGCCGCACTCAGATCGTGAGATATCATGATCACTGTGATCCCTTCATCGTTTAATCCCGCAATAAGCGAATACATTTCGGCAGTTACTTTGGGATCCAATCCCGAAACAGGTTCATCCAAAAGTAAGATTTTACGTGTCGCACAAAGTGCTCTTGCCAGAAGCACCCTTTGCTGTTGTCCACCGGAAAGTTCCCGATAGCAACGGTTTTGCAATTTCAGGATCCCCATACGTTCCATGTTTTTTTGAGCAATTTCCCTTTCCTTTTTGTTATAAAACGGCCTTAATCCGCATTGAGACTGACATCCCGAAACTACGATTTCTTTAACCGATGCCGGAAAATCTCTTTGTACAACAGTCTGCTGAGGTAGGTAACCTATCTCATTTTTCATTAATCCTTCCCCGATTAAGATCTCTCCTGCCAAAGGACTCTTAAGATTAAGTAAAGTCTTGATCAGAGTTGATTTCCCCGATCCGTTTTCTCCCATAATGCAAAGATAGTCCCCGGCATTGACGGTAAAGTTCAGCTTTTCAATAATAATCCGGTTTTCATATCCAAGTGATAGATCCCGTACAGTGATCAGTGCCATTTTTTCCCTCCGTTTAAGCAAAATAAAAAAACCGTCCTCATACGAACCATGAGAGCGGTTAAAAAAACCATATCAAAACAAGGCAAGTTTCCACCTTTAAAGAAACTTGTGCCCCCTCATAATCGTAAGAGCAAATCATAAACAATAAGATATGTTCCAAAAAGTTATTCCCAACTTCATATCTGTATATTCTTTTCATCCGCCACTTCCAAAGCGGATGTTCTCTCTTACGAGATAAACCCTTAAAACATACGCATTTTCTTTATATGCGTGGATAATATTATATCTTTAACGGTTTAAAGTGTCAATACAAACGTCAAAAAAACATGATCAAAACTAAAGTAATCTAATCCTCTTTGCACAGGAGTAAAGTCAAAAAGTTTTCAAGGATCCAGGTCCTTAAGCACACAGGACGAATGAGGTTTCATATGCACGGAAAACTGTCTGTCCTCAACATGATGAAAATGGGCTTCCCTGCGGTATCCGTCCGCATCCGTCAGCATGATCGTGACCATTGCTCCCATGTCTATGTCTATGCCTTCCAGGGAAATTGTGAGATCCTTTTCGCAATCGTTGTTGTTCAGGATCGTAACTATAATGTTCTCTCTGTCAAAACGGGCAAAAGCAAAGACACCACGCTCCGCGTAGAGAGGAGCCACCGACCCGTACTTAAGAACTGTCAGTCTCTTTCGTATGGCGATCATTTCCTTGTGAAGATGGATCAGATCCCTGTCCTCATGTCCCCAGGGGAAAGTGCGCCTGCAGTCGGGATCCGTGAAACCGCAAAGCCCCGCTTCATCGCCGTAATAGATCGTGGGACAGCCCGGCCATGTCATCTGAAAGACAACCGCCTCCGCAAAGATCTCGGGGTGAATGTCCCGGGATGCAGCATCAGCTCCAAGGAAATTCACTCGTCCCACGTAGTGATTGGTTCTTGTCAGAAATCTTGAATGGTCATGGTTGGAAAGTTCGTTCATGGCCGAATACATGGTGGCTGTGGAAAATGCCTTGCTCCGGTTGAACAATCCGTCCATGAGTGCATCCGTGTTGTTAAGCATATATTCCCTGAACTCGTCGCTGTGCTTTTCCATCCCGGTCAGGAACCAGGTAATTGGTTCCATAAAAGCGTCGTAATTCATGAGTGTATCCCATTCATCGCCCTTAAGCCATTTTTCGGCATTTCCGTAATGCTCGGCAAGAATGATGCTTTCGGGATTTGCTTTTTTCACTGCCGCTCTGAAACGTTTCCAGAACTTGTGATTGAATTCCTCGGAATGCCCAAGATCCGCAGCCACATCCAGTCTCCATCCGTCGCAGTTGTAGGGTTCGGACACCCACTTTGCTCCGATGCGGCAGATGTAATCGCAAAGCTCCTCGGACTCCTCGTAATTAAGCTTCGGAAGTGTATCAAAGCCCCACCATCCTTCGTAGGAATTGGGATCGTCGGGATCGGAGAATTTAAAAAACTTTCTGTATTTGCTGTCCTTACTCCTGTAAGCTCCCACTTCCTCTTCATCGCATGCCGAGTAGTAGCCTTCTCTGTCCATCCATTTGTTAAAGGAACCGCAATGATTAAAGACGCCATCAAGAATGACTTTCATTCCCCGGGCGTGAACCTGCTTTACAAAATCCGCAAACCAGGCATTGCTTGCTTCAAGATTTTCCTTATTGGTGGTCTTGACAACGTATTTATTGTTTCCGTAGACCCCCTTGTCACCCACATTCCTGACTATAACAGTCAGATGGGGATCTATGTGATCGTAATCCTGACAGTCGTACTTGTGATTTGAAGGGGAAACAAAGATGGGATTCAGGTAGATGACCTCTATGCCCAGGTTCTGGAGATAATCCAGCTTCTTAAGGACACCGCCGAGATCGCCGCCGTAAAACCTGGCAACATCCAGATCGGCGACGGGAGCATTCCAGTCATAGACCCTTTCCACCATCCGGTCCGCGTAATAGTACTCGCCGTTTTCCACATCATTTTGCTTGTCGCCGTTACAGAAGCGATCGGGATAGATCTGATACATAACGGCTCCCACCGCCCACTTGGGCATCCTGAAACCGGGAAGGAGACGCAGACTGTCCTGCCATTCGTAGTAGTCTTTCAGACCGTTCTTTGTATAGTAATAGATCCTGCCGTCGTAAACCACCTTAAAAGCATAGCTCAGATTGTAATTGGGCATCATCATCTCGCAGGAATAGTAGTCAAAAAAAGGCCCCGAGTCGCAGAGTTCCATTGTTATTTCCGTAAAATCGCACATAAACAAGGGCTTAACCTGCATATTCTTCGGGGTTCTTAGCCTGATCTCCACATTTTCATTTGAGTCGACTCCGAATGTCCGGCAGAATTCCTCCGTACCGTCGGAGTAAAATGCTTTTAAAGGATCCATTTAACGTTCTCATCCATATGATAAAAGTTCTGATCCGAAAGATCGCTCTTTCTTCGGTCTGTTTTTTAGTATAGCACATTTAACGCCCCAAAGAAATGAAAAGATAAGAAAACGTGAAAAGAGCGGCCTGGGAAAGCCGCTCTCTTCTGGAGAAGGTATTTTTGTTACTTATGGGGTGTAGCAAAAACTATATATAATGTATTGGGGTTTACGTGTGTTATTATACATGAATTTCAAAATCAGTGTGCACAAACATCGATTTTTTTTGATCGATCTTTTGTGCAAGTTTTACAAATGCGGTTGTCCTCTCAAAAGTTTACGGATCTGTCACACCTCAAAGAGAGCTTCGAACTCCTCTCTGTTGATCCTTTCCTTTTCAAGAAGAAGCTGTGCGCACTTGTTCAGGACCTTCTCATTTTCTTTGAGGATGTTCTTTGCCTTATCGTAACAGTCTTCAACGATACGGCGTACCTCATCATCGATAACGTTTGCCGTGTGATCGCTGTAGGCCTTTGTATGTCCAAAATCACGGCCGATGAAGACTTCATCGTCATCGTTATCGTAGGAAATGAGTCCGACACTTTCGGAAAAACCATACTTAATGACCATACTTCTGGCCGTTCTGGTAGCTTCCTTGATGTCCTGGGAAGCACCTGTTGTAATGTCGTCAAAGATCAGCTCCTCAGCAGCACGTCCCCCGAGGCTCACAATGATCTCCTGGATGAGCTTGCCCTTGGTCAGATACATCTCATCACGCTCGGGAAGCGGCATGGTGTAACCGCCGGCAGAGCCTGTGGGAATGATGGAAACCGCGTAAACGGGGCCAACATCGGGAAGGAGATGAAAAAGTATCGCATGTCCCGCTTCGTGAAAAGCTGTGATCCTCTTTTCCTTTTCCGAAACGATCCTGGACTTTTTCTCTACGCCTATGCCCAGTTTAATGAATGCTTTTTTAATATCTTCCTTACGTACAAACTTGATCTCGCTCTTGGCAGCAAGAATGGCAGCTTCATTGAGGAGATTTTCAAGATCCGCACCTGTAAAGCCTGATGTGGCCTGAGCGATCTCGTGGATATCAACATCATCGGAAAGAGGCTTGTTCTTTGCATGAACCTTCAGTATGTCCTCTCTTCCCCTGATGTCGGGACGATTTACAAAAACTTTACGGTCAAAACGACCGGGTCTCATGATGGCGGGATCCAGGATGTCCACACGGTTCGTTGCTGCCATAACGATTATGCCTTCATTAACCGAGAAACCATCCATCTCAACCAGCAGCTGGTTCAAAGTCTGCTCTCTTTCATCATGTCCGCCGCCCATACCTGCGCCTCTTCTTCTGGCAACAGCATCGATCTCGTCGATGAAAACTATGCAGGGGGCATTTTTCTTGGCTTCCATGAACATGTCTCTGACACGGGAAGCACCGACACCTACGAACATTTCAACAAAGTCGGATCCGGAAACCGAGAAGAAGGGAACACCCGCTTCTCCCGCAACCGCCTTTGCAAGGAGCGTTTTACCTGTTCCGGGAGGTCCCACGAGGATAACGCCCTTGGGGATCCTGGCGCCGACTTCAATGTATTTCTTGGGATTTTTAAGGAAATCCACGATCTCTTCCAGCTGATCCTTTTCTTCTTCAACGCCTGCAACATCCTTGAATGTCACAGCCTTTCCGTTATCGGGAGTGGCAAGCCTCGCACGGCTTCTACCAAAATTCATCATTCTGGAATTGTTTCCGCCGCTCTGCATGGTCATGGATGACATTAAGAAGAAAAATACCACAAGGATCAGAATGTAAGGTAAAACAGTGGTCAAAAATACACTCTGGGTCTTAACATCCCTGACTTCCGGATCCACCTTGTAACCCCGTGCCGCATCAAAAGCCAGCGCAGTGTCCACAACATAGAAGGATCTAGCGCTTCCGTCCTTTAAAAGCACTCTGACCTGTCCTGTGGGAACCTGTTCATTTTGTATTATAACAACTTCTTTTATATCATTTTTTGCAAGGTCTTCAATGTAATCATCGAAGCCGTAGCCCGAATCGGAATTTCCCAGTGACAACGCCAGCCAGAGTATACCGATACCCAAAGCAAGTATAATGACATAGAGCCCTAAATTTCTGAAATATCTTCTACCGTTGTTCTCCACTTTTATTCCTTTCCGAGTTCCAAAACACCTACGTAAGGCAGATTTCTGTACATCTGTCTGTAATCGAGACCATAACCCACCACAAATGCATCGGGAATAGTGAAGCCTACGTAGTCCACCTTCACTTCCACTTCACGTCTGTCGGGCTTGTCAAGTAATGTGCAAAGCCTTATGGACTTGGGCTCTCTTACCTTTAAGACCGCCAAAAGATGAGCCAGAGTCCTTCCGGAGTCGATAATATCCTCAACTACGATGACATTCTTGCCTTCGATGGAATCATCCAGATCCTTGATGATCTTAACCCTTCCGGATGATACGGTGTCGTTTCCGTAACTGGAAACCGACATGAAATCAAGCTTGACGGGAACTGTAAGCCTTTTGGCAAGTTCACATGTGTAAAAAACACTGCCCTTTAAAATGCAGATCAGGAGAACCTCTTCTCCTTCATAATCCCTGCTGATCTGTTCAGCAAGCTCGCGTACTCTTTTTTCCACGTCTTCTTCAGGGATCAAAACCGATATCTTATCAGCCATATCTATGCCTCCGTGTCCTGTATCCCAAAGGATACTGATAATATATTTTTAGTTTTTTCATCCACTCTGCAGATCTCACATGACCTTACTCCCCTGATCAGGAGCACCTCATGCCCGACAGCGGCTGCAAGACATTTTTTCCTTTCATCCGCTTCGATCTTTTCATCCTTCAGAATGTCAAAAACCTTTTTGCTTCTTCCATCCGGATAGACAGCCATGAAATCCGCCGCATCCGCTTTTCTCGCGACTATTTTTCCTTCCGTCGATCCTATATTGAAACGAGAAAGAAGTTTATCACAGTCAAAGAATTTTTTCAAATTATCTTTCGGAAAACCCCCTAAATTTTCTATTAAGTCAAGAGCGTTTTCTCCCTCATTCACGGGTATCACCGTGCAAAAAATATTATTGCAGTTTACGTCTTCACTGTCAACGGCATTTTCCGTGCTTTCCCGCGAGATCAGGACTGAGTCGTATATTTTTTTCGCCACCAGCCCATACTTCAGATCCACAGATCTTCCGGACTGTTTGTCACAAAGCTCCCACACCATTTTTACGAATTTTTCCGTAATGTCCTTTTTTCTGCCCGCCACCGTGCATATAGCGTTGTAGATCACAGTTTCCGAAAGCAATGGATCCGCAGCTTTAAGTGCACTTACCGAAAGCCTCAGGCTTCCGGGTCTTCCGGGATCCGCGGAAACACAGGTATCGTAAACCTCCCGGACCGCTCTTTCCATAAAATCCGAAACCCTTCCGAGATAATCGGCGGTTTCCGCAATGTGTTCTCCCGCATGAGGTCTCAGCCTCTCCAGCCCCGGCAGGATCACGTTTCTTATATAATTTCTGGTATAATCCGAAGAAAGATTGGTACTGTCTGTCACAAAATCAAGGCCATTCATTTTTAAACAGCTCTCAATCTCTTCTCTGGTCAGGCAAAGCAGCGGACGGATTATACGCCCGTTTTTTTCGCGTATACCTGAAAGACCGCTCAGTTTGCTTCCCCGAACGAGCTGAAAGATCACTGTCTCCGCCCTGTCATTCATGTGATGAGCCACAGCGATCCTGTTAAATCCCAGCTCATCCGCTTTCTTTTCAAAAACCTCGTATCTGAATCCTCTTCCCGCTTCTTCCAGCCCTATTCCTTCTTTTTCTGCCAATGCGGGGATGTCCGCATGAACAGCTTCAAACGGGATCTTAAATCTCTCGCAGAGCTCTTTGCAAAAAGCTTCGTCCCTGTCCGCTTCGGATCCTCTGATGCCATGATTAACATGAACTGCGAAAAGCCTCAGGTTCATTTCTGTTTGCATTGATGACAGCATAAAAAGAAGACAGACCGAGTCCGCGCCGCCGGAAAGTCCGATGATAACGCCGTCTCCGCTGTCCAAAAGCTTTTTTTCGTTGCAGAAATCAATTATCTTATTCCGAATCGTCATCCTTTTCCCTAAAAATCACTTCATTCTTAAAAACAAGGCCCAGCTTTTCTCTTGCCAGATCTTCTATATAATTGATGGTAGACATGTAGGACTTTTTAGCCTTAAGTTCTTCAGTCCTCTCACGTTCTTCCGTCAGCTGTGCTTCTTTCTCGGCTACAACTGCCTGTAATCCGGCCTTTTTCTTTTCCAAAGAAAGGCTTCTGTAAAAGAGTACGGAAAACAATGCCAGCACTGCCAGCATGATCACCAGTATTCCGCTTTGTCTCTTTCTGCGATTCTTTTTCATCAGAGGTACCTGAACAGATCCTTTGCCTCATCTTTTCCAACTGTTTCCCTGACGCTCAGCACTTCCGCCTTAACGGTACTGTTTCCGAAACCGATCTCGATAATATCTCCGACCTTAACATCCGCGGAAGCCCTTGCCACTTTACCGTTCAACATGACTCTTCCCGCATCGCAGGCCTCGTTTGCCACGGTACGTCTCTTAATGATCCTGGAAACCTTTAAATACTTGTCCAAACGCATGTAAACACCTCGCAAAGCCTTTAAATCAGTTTGATTATATCCATTATATCCTTTTAAATCAATAGATTTATAAAAGTTTAAAAATAGAGAGGCTTACGCCTCTCTATAATCCTATCATATTTGGTTTTAAATAACGCAACTTACTTGTTGTTGACAGCGTCCTTTAATCCCTTACCTGCTCTGAACTTAGGAGCCTTGGAAGCGGGAATCTGGATAGCCTTCTTTGTCTGAGGATTTCTACCTGTACGAGCAGGTCTCTTAACTACTTCGAATGTACCGAAGCCAACAAGAGCAATCTTGTCACCCTTCTTGAGAGCGCCTGTTGTTACATCGATGAATGCCTTTAAAGCCTTGTCTGCATCCTTCTTGGTAAGTCCTGCGTTTTCAGCGATTGCTGCAACTAATTCTGTCTTGTTCATTTAAATTTCCTCCTATAGGATAATTTTTCACAGGCAATAATACCTGTAAGCCTACGATGTACCGCTTTTGCGGTCAACGCTTATATCCTTTATACCCTTGTTTACACGTTTTGTCAAGAAAAAAATGCCGAAAAGGGGCATAATATAGCCTTTTTCGGCGTTTTTTTATAGAAATTTAATTAAAATTAAGCGTTTAATCTCAAGATGTGAGACTATAGTCCCTAAGCCAAATAACCAAAGTTTTTTGTCTCCGGAGGCTGTTCAGAATGTCATTTACCTGCAACGATCAAAGAAACAAGGTCGAAAGGTACACTGTTTTCATCCCCCTCCACCACTTCGATCCTTACATTGTGTTCTCCGGCTTTACCATGGAAGGTCAGGATCCTGATGTCAAGTTTGTCCCCCCAGTTCTCATCAAAGTTTCCGTCAAGGATGACCGCATTTTCTTCATCGCCATCGATAACCGCCTTTGCCACACAGGCAGGATGCTTTACAAAGCGGACAAACTGCGCTGCGATCTCTGAGCCCTTGACTTTGAACTCCGCATGATCGCCTTTTTTAATCCCCGCAAAGGCCGGCTCCACACCATAAGGCTTGGACACGGTGTCAGATGCAACTTTGGGTGTAAAAGCCTCACCGCTTGTTTTCATATTATAAGGTACTGTAACCCTTTTTGCGTTTTCGTAGCAGTTTTCGGTGATGGGATGAGGCAGCTTTCCTTTTTCCGTTTCACATACACTGCAGATTTCCGCGTTTCTTACGGCATCCATGAAATCCAGAAGAAGTCCCGCTACAAGATCATGTCCCTTATCGTTGGGATGCAAGTCGTCCGGGGTGATGGATCTCACCGGGATCAGTCCTCTCACAACATCACGGTAGAAGCCTGTCTTAACGGAAAGGCAGGGAACGCCGTAATTACAACCCACAAGCTCATGCTGATCCTGGGCATTTGTGCCCGTATCGTAAAAAACATTGTGAAGGATGATCACTGCAGGCTGTGACGGTGCAAGCAGTATCCTTCTGATAAGTCCCTCAAATGTCTCACGATAAAAGAGAGTGTTTTCATCATTTACGGAAAATTCCGCGATCACCAGATCGGGATCGTGGGCCAGCAGGTCATCCTCACATCTGGCAACACCAAAATGGGAAGTGGTTCCCCCTATGCCTGCGTTGATGTATTTAAAATCCGCATTGGGATATCTTTTTCTGAGTCCGGCTACAGTTTTTGCAGCATAACAATTCTCATGAACGGATGCCAGGGATCCGTTGGTAATGGAGCCTCCGATAAAGCCCACGGTAAGGCTTTCTCCGTGTTTTGCCCTGTCAAGGAAAGCTTTTATGGGATTAATGTCTCCGGTATATGCAACAGAGTCTTTGTTGATCATTTCTCTCGTCTCCTCATTTTTAAGTCTCAAATGTGATACGGTTAATTAAAAACGAGCCGGAGGGACCTGTAAAACGTCCCCCCGACTCGAAAACCGGGAGAAACTATCTTCTTCCGATGTCTGTATCATCCCAGCGTGTTACGGAATGCTCTTTGATGTAAGCCACGATCTCGTCAAACTTGCAGAATGCAAGTCCTACATAGCTGTCTGCACAGCCATAGTAGATGGCGATCTTTCCGCTCTCGGGATCATGAAGAGTTGCACAAGGGAAGCAAACGTTGGGCACGAAGCCTCTCTCCTCGTACCACTCCGTAGGAGTGAGAAGGAAATTCTCACAACGATAAAGAACCTTTGAAGGATCCTCAAGATCGAGGATCGCTCCGCCTATTGAGTAGACATAGCCATTACATGTCCCGGAAACCCCGTGATAGAACATAAGCCAGCCCTCGCTTGTTTCGATGGGCGCTGCTCCTCCTCCGATCTTAAGTGATTCCCACCACTCGGAAGATCTGCCCATAACATGGCGATGTCTGCCCCAGTAGACAAGGTCGGGACTTTCGGAAATGAAAATGTCTCCGAAAGGTGTGTGACCGGAATCTGAAGGGCGTGAAAGCATCATATATTTTCCTTTGATCTTTCTCGGGAAAAGTACTGCATTTCTGTTGAAGGGAAGGAATGGATTCTCTAACCTTGTGAATGTCTTGAAATCCGTTGTCTTTGCAAGACCGATGGCAGCACCGTACATGTCCTGGCACCACATGATGTAGTAAACATCGTCGATCTTTACAAGTCTGGGATCGTAGGCATAGATGGGCTGGAAATCATTTCCGTCTTCATCTTTGAAATGGATCTTCTCTTCTTCAAAGGTCCAATGGATAGCATCCTTGGAATGTCCGAGGTAGATCATGGAAACCCCGTTTGTCTGTTCCCCTCTGAAAACTCCGATGAACTCGCCGTTATAAGGCATCACGGCCGAGTTAAAAATTCTTGCGACCTCTTTCGTAGGGTAGCGATTGATAATGGGATTCTCCGTGTATCTCCACACAGGTGCGTGGTTGAACTCCCCGGCAGGTTTTTCCTGCCAGGGGATGTTCGGTAACGCCGGAGCGATCATTTTAATGTCACTCATAAATTTCTCCTGAAATAAACTTATTTTGTGCCAAGAGTGGAGTCAAGAGCGTCCTGAACTTCCTGCTTGTGCATTTCCTGGAACTGTGCGGGTGTAACCGTACCGTTCATCAAAGACCAAAGATCGTAGTTAACGCCCATGGAATTCCAAAGGTCAACTGTTGTTTTGGCCATGATCTCCTGCTGTGTCTTAAAGTTGAACTGACGGATCTCATCTGTCTTTCCCGTAGCATTGATCCACCAGTTCAAGGTTGCGGGATCATCACGCTGAGCTGTGTCTCCGTCATACCAGTTCCAAAGATCGTAAAGAACGTTGAACACGGTAAGAGGATCCTCAACACCTGCGGGAATGATGTAAAGCTCTCCACCAACGTTGTTGAGCATGGGATCGGTTTCCTGGTTTCCTGAAGGTCCTACAGGCCAGTGTGTGTAGATGATGTCGAAAGGAAGTGTGTAACCAAGTGTTCCTTCCCAGTCGTAGTCGGAACCGTTCTGCTGGTTCAGCCAAACATCGCCCATCCAGAACGCGATGTTACCGTTTCTGTACTTAAGGCGCACATCATTGGAGTCCATGTCATTGGTTACAGGGAAGCATACATTGTCAACATTGTACATGTTGTAGATCTGCTGAAGGACTTCTGTCATCTTGGAGGATGAAAGCTGCTCTTTCGTTGTTGAAGCAATGTTTGCGCCGTTGGAGAGCATGAGTTCTTCAAGAAGGTCTGTATCCCATCCGCAATAGCCGTACTGATCGATCTGTCCGTCGCCGTCGGTATCCTGTGTGAGAACCTGCATATACTCATTGAACTTGTCCCATGTCCATTCGCCCTTTTCCCAAAGGTCTGCAGGGGACTCAAGGTTGTATTCTTCAAGGAGCTGCTTGTTGAATGCAAGAGGGTGTGTGTTCTGCATACCACCCTGACGGATGAGTATGCTTGCCTTTCCGTCTCCGAGATCAAGGTACTTCATTACGACCTGATCTGTGAAGAGATCGTGATCTGCGGGAAGGATGGTCTTTAAATCGAAGGTAAAGCCGTTGCTCTGAGCGGGAATAGCCATGCCTGCGTCTGTGAGATAGATGTCGCAGTCGGGTGCTCCGGCAAGGATGGAGGTGTTGATGGACTCCTGAACGCCCGCATAGGTCAGGTTCTGCCAGAAGAATTTAACACCGTACTTGTTCTCGATGGTCTTTACATTCTTGAATCTCTCTTCAAGCTGATGACGGTTAACAGCATTTGCTGCCTTTGTAGCCTCATCATCGCCTTCCTTATCCTGGTTTACTGCCCAGTCGGCGCTGTCGGAAAGGTCTGTATCCGCACTGTCATAGTGCTGAACCCACCATGTGCCGATGTGGATATCATTTGTTCTTCTCTTGTATGTATCAGGAGCCTGTGCAGCTGCGTCACCGTTACTTACAACAACGGTCTGAGGCTCTACGGTTTCCTTTGCTCCGCATGCCGCAACGCCGAGCACCATTGTGCATGAAAGTGCAGCGGCCATGATTTTCTTAACTAATCTCATTATGATCCTCCTCAAACTACTTGGAAACTACTACGGAAAGAACCGTTACGCCGTAGGTCTGGAATGCAAGGCCTCCGTTTGCTGCAATGGCTGCTGCCGCTGCAGAGTCAAGGGTGAAGCTGAGACGATCCAGAGCCTTGTCATCGATTACGATGAAGCCGTCGGACTGAAGGTGATAATAATCTCCTGCCGATGCCGCAACAAGATCTGCATATCTTTCATTTTCAAATGTTCCCCAGGATGCTGTCATAGGCTTTGCAAGATAATAATCAAGGCCATCCTGAAGAGTGATGTCTACCGTAACATTTACTGTTTCACCGTCAGCCACATCTGCGAAGTAAGCAGCGGGGATAGCCTTAGTGCTTGACCAGTCGCCTGCATAGGTTGCTTCAACCTTTGTCTGCTTAAGGCTCTTGCTTACGGTTGCTGAAAGAGCGGTTACACCGTAAGTCTGGAATGCAAGACCGCCGTTTGCCGCAACTGCCGCAGCAGCTGTCGAATCAAGCGTGAAGCTGATGCGATCAAGAGCTCTGTCATCGATTACGATGAAGCCGTCGGACTGAAGATGGAAATAATCTCCTTCCGATGCTGCAACAAGATCTGTGTATCTTTCATTCTCAAATGTTCCCCAGGATGCTGTCATAGGCTTTGCAAGATAATAATCAAGGCCGTCCTGAAGAGTGATATCAACTGTTACGTTTACTGTTTCACCATCAGCAACATTTGCGAAATAAGCAGCGGGGATTGCTTTGGTGCTTGACCAGTCGCCTGCATAGGTTGCTTCAACCTTTGTCTGGCGTACATCCTTACTTACTGTTGCGGCAAGAGCCGTTACGCCGTAGGTCTGGAATGCAAGACCGCCGTTTGCTGCAACCGCAGCGGCTGCTGTAGAATCAAGTGTGAAACTGATGCGGTCCAGAGCCTTATCATCGATAACGATGAAGCCATCGGACTGAAGGTGATAATAATCTCCTTCCGATGCTGCAACAAGATCTGCATATCTTTCGTTTTCAAATGTTCCCCAGGATGCTGTCATGGGCTTTGCAAGATAATAATCAAGGCCGTCCTGAAGAGTGATGTCTACTGTTACGTTAACAGTCTCACCGTCAGCCACATTTGCAAAGTAAGCAGCGGGGATCGCTTTGGTGCTTGACCAGTCGCCTGCATAGGTTGCTTCAACCTTTGTCCTGAAAACGTTCTTGCTCACTGTAGCAGAAAGAGCAGTTACGCCGTAGGTCTGGAATGCAAGACCGCCGTTTGCCGCAGCCGCTGCCGCTGCTGTAGAATCAAGTGTGAAGCAGATCTGATCAAGTGCTCTGTCATCGATAACGATGAAGCCGTCGGACTGAAGGTGGAAATAATCTCCTGCCGATGCTGCAACAAGATCTGTGTATCTTTCGTTTTCAAATGTTCCCCAGGATGCTGTCATGGGCTTTGCAAGATAATAATCAAGGCCGTCCTGAAGAGTGATGTCTACTACAACGTTGACTGTTTCACCTTCCTTGACATCTGCAAAATAAGCAGCAGGGATTGCCTTGGTGCTTGACCAGTCACCCGCATAGGTTGATTCAACCTTTGTTGTTCTGCCGAGAACAAATGTCTTTTTTTCTGTAACCGCATTAAGAGGTGAGTTTTCGGCAACGAGTGCTGTGGTATCGGCTTTAATGAGGTTTCCGTTTTTATCGAGGAACTTGATGTTATCTACCCAGAAACCGTGATTTGCATCAACTTCATCCTCTTTACTGATGATAATGTAGTTGTTCTCTCCGGCAGTAAACGGATTCGAGATGTCGAAGGTCACAGTCTTAGGACTCTTATTCTCAAGATAAACCGACCATTTACCGAGATCTTCCTTATTAGCAGCGCCTTCTCCGGTGTATGCATATAATTTTCCGGAAATGGGGCTGAACTTTTCTCCGCCCTGATCTGCGATATCAAACTTTACTTTTGCGACATCCGCGATCTTATCTCCCAACATAGCGGAAAGATCGATTCCGAGATAAGCCTCTTTCTTTCCGAGATTATTCTTTACAACAAGAACTTTGGATCCATTGATCTCCTCAACGGAAAGCTTGCTGTTGTCGGAATTGATGGTAGGCTGTGTGATGGTAACAAACCCCAGATTGCCGTCTTCAAAATCCACACTGGCTGCTCCGCCCTCAATCGCCGGTACAGGCGTGGGTTTGGATGTAGGTGTGGGAGTAGCAGGTACGGGTGTAGGTGTCGCTGTGACCTGCACGGGAGTACTCTCGGCTTCATTCCCCTGGCCGCATGCCGTAACGGAAAGAACCATTACAGCGGACATTAAAAGGGCCAAAAAACATTTCTTCACTTTTTTCTTCCTCCTTAATTGTAAGTTAGAGTGTAGGGCGGGGCATCATCCTACGATACCGCTCCGCTCGACACCTTCTATAAAGTTTTTCTGAAGGATCAGATAGATAATTGCCACAGGAGTGATAACAAGCAAGGCTCCGGCATCGCGGTAGAGTTCCTGGAGAGTCAGCGACAGGATCTGGTCCTCGTTGGCGATTATGCCCTGAAGGCTTGCTATTCTCTTACTGATGGCCGTACTATCCGGTATCAGAAACAACTTCGCAAAGAATACATCATTAAACTGCCATACTATGGAGAAAACAGTGACAGTAATGACAGCCGGCATTGCATTCACAAGCATGATACGCATGTATGTGTAAAACATTCCGGCTCCATCCACAAACGCAGCTTCTTCGATCTCCTTGGGAAGACCTCTGAAAAACTGGTTGAAGATGTAGATAAACAATCCCGACCTCAGGCCACAACCCAGTAGCGTCATAATGTACATGGGTATCACAGTTCCGTTGAGTCCCGGCGTTCCGGTGAGTAATTTACCGATACCGAAAGGATCTATGGACCTGAAGGTCATGTAAAGCGGAAGCATGACCGTGTGCGACGGTATTATGATCGTAACGACCACGCATCCGAAAAGGAGCTTTTTAAAAGGAAAATCAAACCTGGCAAATCCATAACCCACCATGGAACATACCAGAAGCTGTACCACCGTGAGACCGGCAGTGTAACCTATGCTTTTCGCAGCTGTCTTCCAATAGTCAAGCCTCAGGATCGCCAGCTTGTACTTTTCAAGAGTGGGATGTTGCGGAAGTACGAAAACCATAGGGTTAAAAGCATCCGCATCCGACTTTATGGAATTGACGAACATGCCTATGACCGGAGCTATGATAACGTAGCTTACTCCGATCAGTATCACGTACTTGAACACGGTCATAAGCACATTTTTTATCTCATTTCCCGCAATCCTCATTTTAAGAGGGTCGTTCAGAGTTCTTTTGGTCTTATCCAGAAGAATCTTGGCTTCTTTCTTCATTTCAACCCTCCTTAATTATAATAGAATGTACGTTTTTGTATCAAAGTGACCACAATGACAAGTATCGCGCAGGTGACTACCGTGCTCACGATGGAAAAGACGGCACTCACGCCGTAATTGTGATCGGTAAAGGCCGTTTTGTAGGCCAGGTCAACAACTTCACTGTTTGTAAAACTGTCTACTATCGTGTAAACAACATTCGTGATGATGTGAGGCATCACCATAGGGAAGGTTACTTTCCAGAATGTTTCGTAGGCAGTTGCGCCTTCTATCTTTGCCACCTCATACATAGAGGATGGTATGGATTGGAGCGCTGCAATGAAGATGATGATCTGAACCCCGGAGGCCTTGATTATGTCATTGATCCTTCCGACTGCAGATGACAGATAGCCCAGTATGCTTGAGGGAAGTCCAAGATTCATGAACATGTTCACGAGATAATCAATGTTAAACGCTATATTGGAGGTGTCTCCGGTCGCCACTTCCGATGCAGTGGCCGAAATACCACCGTTCATCATGGTTTCCGCAAGATCCATCATGGCTGAGATCGCTCCCGAATTAAGGATTACCGGAAGGAAAAACACAGCTCTGAAAAAAGCTCTCCCCGGAAACTTTTTGTTTAAAAGAATGGCCATGAAAAGGCTGAAAAATGTCACAAGAGGGACATCCACCAGCATGTTGATCACTGATGTGGTCAGCACCTGTTTGAAAGAACCGTGTTCCCTGAAGGCAAAGACAAAATTCTTAAACCCAAGGAATTCCAGCGTGTAACCTCCCACATTTGCGTTTACAGTAAGCTTTGCAAGGCTGAACTGTCCGGTCATAAAGATGGATCTCACATAAAACAGAAGGAATCCGATGAACCATGGCAAAATGAAGATGTAACCCATGATCATTCGTTTTTGAGAGAGGGACAATCTTGTTTTTTTCTTATTCATCTGTCTCCCTCCGTTCTGTAATCTTTTGCGGGTATCACGATGCCGTCCATTACCGTATCATCTTCTCCGTAATTAATGTAGATCGTAACTCCGTTATCGTAATTCACAGCCCGTAAGCTTCCTTCGCTTCTGTGACCGATCATCATGGCTCCTTCCACCTGCTTCAGAGCTCCGTTAACGTAATCGTACGCATCCAGTGCCTCCTGCATATAGTTGTCAAAGGTGGTGGCATAGAAGCGGTTAAGTCCCGTATTCTTCATCCTGCTGGCTTCCTCTTTTGTAAACTGGTAATGAGGAGCAGTTCCGGTTTCGATGAGTTCCAGAAGTCTTTCTCTTTCACGATTGCTGTCCTCATAATTAAGAAGCTTGGATGAGTAATCGATACACCCGTGGATGATCATCTGATAAAGCGGTATGGAACCGTCACAGATAAAAAACTCGTTTCCGTCAGTCGGAACATTTATTATGTCTTCGGTGTACCCGAAGGCATAGGCGTTCGCGCTGTCAAGAAGCAGTTTCTTTCCCGTATCTTTAAGGGTTTCCAGCTGTCCCAGGACCACGTTCAGCGCCTGATCTCTGTCTATCACGTTTGTCCTCTTCTTATCGGACTGCAATGTGTTTCCGAGGTCTCTTAAGGACAATCCGTCAAGGGCAACCTTTGTAACCTTCGAAGCAAACTTGTTCACGTACCTCGGAAGGAAACGCGGGGAGATCAGATTGTATCTCGTCTCCATATAACCCAGAGAGGCCGTGTTTCTGAGAGTGGTGGGATCGTTCTGTCCGAAAGCCGCAACATAGCCGCCTCCGTAGTAACGGGATGATTCCGCATTGTAATTGTATCTCTTTGCCACAAAGGAAACCTTCTGGAAGCACACGTCTCCGTACAGCTTACCGCCGAGTCCGTTAAGTGTTTCCTTAAGGCTCTTAAGCCCCGATCTGCCTCCAAGTTTAAGGTTAACGTTTATCTTGTCCGCAGAGTCGTGATAGTAACCGTTGTTGAACCAGCCCTGCAGATTCATGACCTGATTTGTCACGCCGTTTTCCGCCAGGGTACGGGCGATCTCCTCAGCTTCGTCAAAATCCGTCATACTGAATACATGGAGGTATCCGACTCCGAGAATGTGTCCCGTCTCCTTGACACCCGCGATCACATCGTAGTAAAAGGGGATGCTTCCGGATCTGTCAAGGCGGCTTAAAACTCCGTCCTTTATCAGTTTTTCCCTGTAGTAGTTGGCAAGTCCGGAGTAGCCTTTGTATTCTTCAGTAAGGAATGAGTATCTGACCTGCATGTTGATGTCATACAGATTTTCTTCCATGACAAAAGTGTCTGTCTTTGCATTACCGAACATCATAAGATTGTCAATGTTGCGGATGACAAAACTGGGATAGACAAAATTATAATCATTGTAGGCTCCCGACACATTTGCCGCGATGTTTGCAACCGTTGCGCCTGTTTCCACCGTTCCGGCCACACTCCTGTCATCGTAGCAAAGGGCAAAGATCGGAAGTCTTGCATCATCACTTTCTTCAAGGGTGGTGTAGTTTGCCACCATTGGATCGATACCATAAATATATTGAGAGTAAGCAGCAGCGGATTTCTTTCCGTTGTTAAAATTGATGACCGCACCTGATCCGTTGGGCACCACCATGTAGCCCTTATCATCGTAGCTTGATGCTCCCATGTAACGTAAGAGCTGTATCTTGTAAATGTACCCCGGTCCATGCTCTTCAATTCCCTTAGCGGGAATGTTTACCACAAGCGAATCTCCGTCAAGCCTGTATTCCAGCGGAACCACAAAATAAGTCATGCCATCCTTGCCGATGTTCTGCGGTTCTCCAACGGAGTAGACGTACCGTATGCCGTTCTTTATCCCTTCCCATTTATAGTTATGGGACATTACGCTTTTACTGTAAGAATCGTAGTTTGCCGAAGCAACCGCGGTATTGTAAAAGGACAGGACAAACTGGGATTTAAGAAGATTCTTGTTGGCAGCCTTGGCAACCGTATCGGCATCCGCATTCAAAGGATTGGTGTAGGACACGGAACCGTTTCTCTTGTCAAAAATTGCCACATTACAGGTTGCGGTGTCGGTGTAAAGCTTGAGTGTCTCATTTTCCGCCACCAGTTTGAACCCGGGCACATCAGACTTTGCTTCCTTAAGGAATTCAAGCTCAGTACCCTGTTCATACTCATAGGTTGTCATGTATTTTCTGTTTCCGTTGTATGCCTTGAACCTGATCAGATAATAAACCAGGTAGATCAGGGCAATGGCAGCAGCGATCAGTACAACTCCCAGCATTATTTTTTTTGCCGGACTCATAGGGAGTCTGACACTTTTTTCTTTTTTCTTATCCATGTCATTCTCCTTATGTTCTGAAAATTATTTCCGTATATATGCTTCTGAAGAAGTTGTAAACTTTACCGATCAAATTTGACAGAAGCAACAGAATGAAAACAATGATCAGCATGGCCGCAAAAGTAAGGATCAATGTCACCAGGGTTTTCCCTGCAGAGAAATTGTGTATCTGCATTATTCCTATGATGATCATGATAATGCCCCAGGCAACGCACACCCCAAGGATAATGGAATAGAAAGCCTGCTCCTCATCTGCAACAAAACGGCTCACAACAGTTGACAGCACCAGCCCGATAGTGATGGGCATAGTTCCGTAGCCAACGGCAGTCAGGATGTCCTTCATCCTTCCTTCCCCGCCTGTCAGACAGGTCACTGACCAGTTGCTGACACACAGGAGTATGTAAAATGCCAAGACTCCGATGAATTCATAGAGCGAATCCACAGTCCGGGGATCTATGTCATTTACAACAAACCCCGCAAGAAGACGGTTTGCAGAAAATGAAGCGCTGAAAAGTAGCACAAGTATAAAAGCTATGGGAAGGCTTCCTTTTTCGCTGTGACGTATCCAGTAAAATCCGTCAACGGGATGAGAAAGGGTGTAGAGAAGATACTTCCATTTTTCTTTCGAAAAGGCTTTAGTCAGCATTAATCTTCTCCCTCCTTTCTTTTCTTCTGTTTTTATAGACAACTGCAGCAACTATCAACACCAGAACTCCCGAAAGGAACCAGCTGGCATTCTGCTTCAGTACCTCGTTTCTGTATCTCTTGTAGGCTATGGAGTAATAGTCCCGATTCATCCCCAGTTCAAGATACTTCATTGCTTTTTTGTACTCTCCCGCAGAGAGGTAGGCCTTACCGATACCGGTATTGGCCAGCTCGTTGTTTTCATCCAGCTCCAGCACTCTTTGCCAGATCTGTACTGCCTGAGTCTCATCTCCGTCAAATCTGAGTCCGACTGCTTCATTTATGCAGTTGCCGTACTCAGTCACGTTGAAGGTGATTATTGTTCCCAGAGTGGCGTCAAGTACACTTAAGGAATTTCCGAATTCTTCTATGGCTACAGGCATCTGAAAGGTTCCCACCTGAGTTCCGAGTCCTCCGAAGATGTAAAGCAGGTTTCCTTCATGATCGTAGGTAAAGATCCTGCCTCTTTTCCTGTCAAGGCAGGAATAGATGCCGTTCTTTCTGTAAACAACATCGGTAAATTGTGAAGGACCGTAATAGCTTCCGGTTCCGCTGATCTGAAGATCTCCTCCGAGGTTTCCGTTCTCGCCCTTTTTGATAACATCCTGTCCGCTGGGATTCAGCCTCCTGACTCCCTGGATACCGTCAGTGGTGATGTTGGTGGCATATATAAAGCCCTCCGGATCAACATCGATACCCGTAAATTCCGTAGGAATGAAAAGCTTCTGATTTGCTCTTTCCTCCTTTGTCGCTATCCTTCTCCAGAATTTTTCCCAGAGTGATATGTCAACGGAAATGGTGCCGAAGAATCCGGTAAACTGTCCGTCGGTCTCAAATACCATTATACCTTCAAACATATTCTGGGCAATGACGTAGATCCTGTCCGCATAGTCTACCGCGACCTTGTAGGGTGTAAACACGAAACCTGCGTCAAGGGATCTGGATCTGGGTTCGGACACGATCTGCTTTAAATTGTAATCCGGATCAAAGACCAGTACCCTTTTGTTTTTGGAATCCGCGATATAAACATTTCCTTTTTCCGAAACACAGACACCGTAGGGTTTTCCCAGCTTATCCTGTTTTCCGTTGTTATCAAAGGTTGTGAGGATCCTCAGAACCTTTTTCATTTTCGCATCCAGCACGACAACGCGGTCATTTCCCGTGTCTGCCACAAGAACCTCTCCCGTGGGAGACTTGCACATGTCCTGAGGTGTTTTAAAATCTCCGATGGAAGCCCCTTCGTAAAAGAGGTCTCTTCCGTAACGTACGGATTCCGGAACGTAAGCCGCCGGAGTGTAATGAATGTATTCTCTGTAATCATAATTGTAAGTGTCATATGGAACGTCATCGGCTTTCACATGCACTGTTTCCGTGTTTGCAAAGATCAGAACCGCAACCAGAACAGCCAAAGGTCGAGCCAGTCTATTCAATTTTCTCATAGGTTTCTCCTTTGATTCTTCGTTGCAATCTCTTTAATCTTTCATACCGGATGTTGTCATCGTTTCCAAAACGTTTCTCTGACATATCAGGAAGAAGGTGATGGGAACGGCCGCCACGATAAAGGTCACTGCCGCTCCGGCTCCGGCTCTTGCCGCTCCGCCGGCTGCAATCTGGTTCAGACTGTACTGCAGAGGTTTAAGCTGCTCATCACGCAAGAATGTGCTTCCCGTATTTCCCCACATCTGCTGGAACTGGAAGATTGCCAATGTCAGCCATGCAGGTTTTACATTAGGCATCACTATGGACCAAAAGGTCCTGTATTCGCTGGCTCCGTCCAGTCTCGCACTTTCGATCAGTGAATCCGGGATCTGCTCCATGAACTGCTTCATGAGGTAAAGTCCCATACCGAAAGAGCAGGCGGGAAGGATCAATGCAAGGTAAGTGTTGTTGATCTTAAGCCATGAAATGATCATGTACTGAGGTATCTGAGTAACCTGCCATGAAAACATCATTGACATGACTACAAATGCAAAGAGTATCTTCTTTCCCGGAAAATCATGTTTTGAAAGAGGGTAGGCAGCCATGGATGCGATGACTACGTGCCCCACCATACCGCCTCCGGTAATGATCACCGTATTAAGGATGTACCTGGAAAAAGGCACCCAGGAATCATTGACCTGAACAAAAAGGTCCGAAAAGTTCTCCAATGTAGGATTTCTGACAAAGATCTTCGGCGGGAACTGGAACAGCTCATCCAAAGGCTTCAGGCTGTTGTTCACGATCATCACCAGAGGAAGGATCATGGCCAGACCGCAGATCGTCATGAGTATGAACAGGATGGTGTTTCCCGCTGCCGAACGGTTTAATTTCTTTTCACGGCGTTTAAAGATCCCCAGGATCTTCCCCGTTTTTTTCTTTCTCATTTTCTTACCCATCATGCACCAACCCTTCCCAGAAGCCTCTGAACAAGTTTATTGGTGCCCACCATGAGCAGGAAGAGCACTGTGGCTATCGCCGAAGCGTAGCCCATTTCAAATCTCACGGAACCGTAGTCCAAGAGGTGAGTGACAACGGTGGCACCGGCATAATTCACGGAAGGATTTCCTGCCAGTGCTATCGAAACATCACAGATTGCAAAAGAGGATGTGATCTGCATTACGGCACCAAAGAGAAGCTGCGGCTTCATGCTGGGTAATGTCACATACCAGAGTTCCTGCCAGCGGTTCTTTATTCCGTCCAGGGCAGCTGCTTCGTACAGAGTCTTATCCACGGTCTGAAGGCCGGCGATAAATGAAAGGAAACCTGTTCCGAGGGACAGCCACAGCTGTACGACCACAAGGGTGGGAAGGACATAGTTTTCCGTCTTCATCCATTGGACAGCCTCATCAAGTATGCCCAGTTTCAAAAGGATACCGTTAAGGTAACCGTATCTGTCGCCGGAAAGGATAAGATTCCAGACAACGTAGGCATTTCCGCAAATAGAAGGTGCGTAGAACACCAGAGTCAGAAAGGCTCTGAGCCAACCGGTGAATTCATTGATGATCCATGCAAAGAGAAGGCAGAGCATGTAGGATACGGGGCCTGTGATCACCGCAAGGATCAGTGTGTTCTTAAGGGAGATCAAAAAGATATCGTCCTCAAGAAAAAGTTTTATGTAGTTTTTCCAGCCCACAAACTGGGGCATTTCAAGCATATTGTAGTAGGTAAAGCTGAGTCCGATGGACATCGCTACGGGAATAATGGTGAAGAACGTAAAAAGGATGAAATAAGGTGCCAGCATGACATAGCTCGCCCTTTCCTTTTTTATCCTGTAGGAAAGCCTGTTCTGCCGTGCCGCAATGCTTTCCGCATTCGTCATTTCTTTTATGTCTGTTGTTTTATTGCGCATCTGCTTTCCTCCTTTCACTCTATGCCAAGTTCGTCCATCTTGTATTTGATCTCCGCATTTATGTATATGACCTTATCCATCAGTTCCTCGCGGGGAGATGAGGTGTCATTCTTTGTCACCACCGAATAGAACGCATTGTTTACGTTACGCCATGTATAGTAACCTCCCGGCACCTGGGGGATGCCCCTTACACATTGCATGGAAGCTTTAAGGGCATTGAAATCCGAAACAGGCCAGGACATATTTGTGAAGGCTTCATAGTTTGCGGTGGGAACTCTTGCAGAAGAACCCATGAGGGATTCCATCTCCCTTCCGTAAAGTGTCTGTATCTCCGCCGAAGTCCACCATTTTATAAATTCCCATGAGGCATCGGGATGATCTGTATCCGCCATTATCATGGAGGCAAGTCCCGTACAGGCCACCGTGTGGTCCACTGTCCCGTCCTTCTTTACCGTTCCGGGTATCTGAGTGAAGGTCCAGAGGCCGGCAATATCGGGTGCTGAAACCGCCAAATTGTTGTAAGTGGTGTAATCATCGATGATAATGGGACATTCACCGGTACGGAAACGCTCCTGAACGGAGGTCTCACGATCCAGTTTGTAATCCGTATAGTAGTTGCAGAACAACTTAAACACTTCCACCGCCGTATCCGAATCAAGGTCGGAGGCCGTACCAGTCGCATTGTAATACTTTCCGTCATTCTGGAACAAAAGCGATGCGAAAAGCTGCTCATTGGGCATCATTCCGAATTCCATCTGGTTCTTTGCAAGAACGGTCATGGCCACCTTCACATCATCCCATGTCTTAGGAACATCAAGTCCTATCTCCGCGAGGATGTCCTTTCTGTAGAACATTACAGGGAAAGTGATGGTCTCAGGCAGTGCATATGCGCTCTCCCGGTATCCGAACTGTGTTGTGACCGCCTCGGGGAAGCTCTTTATCACATCGTTATAATCCGGGAAAGCTGTGAGATCCAGCACCGCATTTCTGACACCATAGTTAACGGGGGTGTCATTACCGGTGTAGAGCACTACTCCTGCAGGAGTGTTGGTGCTTGCCACCTGAATGGCAACATCCGGTCCTTCTCCCACCAATGCAGCTTTAAGAAGCGTATTCATGTCAACCAGCTGCACATTTACCGAAACTCCCTTTTTGGGGGTAAAACTCTCGTCGATCAACTGCTTTATGACATTTGCCTGATCACGTCCCGAACCTATCCAAAGCGTGATGGTCGTTGCATCTTTGTCCGTCGAGACATTTCCGATCTGATTGTAATCAATCACAAAGGAGTAAAACAGTCTTCTGACTTCATGGCTCAATTTTTTGAAAAAGCCCGTTTTCTTAAGGCCTGAACCGGTATCATGGGAATGGACCACAATGGCATCCACCGCCAGAGGCTGAGAAATAACATTTGTTATCCAGGTTCCCAGAGCTCTGATGTTTGATTTAAAAGATCCAAGTACTCTTACGACATAATCATTGTCTCTGATCAGCTTTTCCAGCTGATCGCTCATGGTGATGAGTACAGTCTTCTTATCGGAATTGCTGCCCGCAACCTTTTCAAGTTCCAAAAGGGCTTCATCCAGAAGCCTCTTTGCTTCAATGAGTTCTCCGGTAAGATCCGTAAGAGAGGCTTCGATCTCGTAATCTCTGTAGGTGTCGGGAGAAACGCCCGTGATCTTGATTATCTCTCTGTAGATGGCATTCAACTGCTGCAATGCCTCCTGCACCAGTCCGACAATGTGTGCAAAATCACCGAGCACCACTTCCATCCGCAGAGTATGGGTGCCCTTTTCAAGCAGGAACCTGTAGGGCTCGCCCTTTTCGTCCGATATGGTGTCGATACGCCAGCTTTGGGAGTAACCGAAGCTGTAAGCGTTCATTTCTTCAAAGGGAACGACACCGTCCACACTGATCCTTCTCGAAACTTCAAGTCCTCTGGAAAAATTCTGTTTGTCTCTTAAGGAGATCTCGTAATAACCTGTCTCGGGAACATCGAATTCCCATTCGATCCACTGTCCCACCAGTCTCCAGGAGTTTCCTCCTATCACATTGTTAAGGAGTTCTTTGGGACTTGAGGGGTTTACTTCAGCGGATGACTGGTCCTGCTGGGGGTAAAGCATCTGCGAGGAGGTCTTCGTTGCGTACTCTCCTTCAATTGTGATCCTGTGCCCCGTTGTGTCCTTAAATCCCTTTTTATCCCATTCTTCTTTAACCTGTGCATATGATCTCGCTTCACCCCTGTTATCAAAAACAAGTCCGCCGATCAGCATGGGTTCACGCACTGAAACGATGGTGACCGTGTGTTTTCCTGAAGTGAGATAAACACTCAGCGGTTCCGAAATGTATCCGTCCGAATCGTAAGTGTATCTGGTCTGCCACTCAGGAATCTCTGCGCTTTCGGGCTTTTCCTGATTTCCCTGATTGTCCGCAGACCACTTTTTGACTGTGACTCCGTTTTCATCCTTAAAGCTTTCCTTCACCCTGCTTTCCCAGATCCTGGGGAAAGTTACCATGGAGAATTCCTTAAAGGGAAGAGAACCGTCAATAAATATGCTTCTTTGAATGTCCGAGCTCTTGCCCTTTACCGGGTAGTAGATCAGAGACATGTTGTAAAGTCCTGCCTTGGGAATATTGATCTCAAATTCTGCCAGGCTGTCCTCTGAAGTAAGGACAGCTTTTCCCTTTCGGCCTTCAAAATCCGTAAGTATCTGTGGCTCAACAGCCCCGTTTCCTTCTTCGTAGCGTACCAGTTCATCCGCTCCGGCAGTCACAACATTTTCCGGACGCAAGGCTTTTGAAAAGCCCCCGATGTAATCCTGATAGCTCTTGACACCGTCACCGATATTGTAAGTTGCCACCTGTCTGTCGTAATCTTCTCTCGTCAGATCGGTTTTTGCAAATACAGCGGCATCCGGGACGAGTCCCAGAACGAGAAGTCCCGTGAGAGCCAGGGATATGCACTTCTTTACAAATGTTTTCTTCATTTCCTACTCCATTGGATAAGATTTGAGATCCGGCAGTTCGTCGAGAGTGAGAACAGTCTCGCTTTCATATGCCTTCTTCATCATATATTCTTCAGTATATTGCTCGGACAATCTGTTGTAATTTCCTTTTTTGACAAATTCGCCCTGCCAGACGCAGAACTCACCCCACACAGCTCCGTCCCTGACTGCCAGATCGGGGTCGAAGATGCAACCGCATTCCGAGAGGTAAACAGGTTTTTTTGCCTCTGACCAGCCGGCAGTTTCAAAGAATTTTGAAGCCTGTGATGTGTAAACCCTTTCTCCGGGATAGATGTCCATTCCCAGAATGTCGCAATAGGCATCTCCGGGGTACCAATCCCGGTCCTGACCGTTCCAGATCCAGATAAGATTGTCGAGACCGTACTCTTCGGTGTACATGTCATACATCATCCTGTACAGTTTTTTGTAGCTTTCCGCACCTGAGGCTCCCCACCAGAACCAGCCTCCCGCCGCCTCATGCAACGGTCTGAAAAGGATCGGAATGTCTGCCTGTTTGAGTTCCCTAAGGATCTCTGCCATGTTTCTCATGTCCGTCATGAGCATCTCATAGCCTTTTTTGTCTGTACCGTTCAAAGCCTTTGTCAGGTCAAAGGTAGTGGAATCGGTGTAAAAGGAAGAATACCAGTTTCCTTTAACATAATCCTTCCCTAAAGTCCAATGCCAGTGGAATTCAAGTATGCCTCCGTTTTTTGCCCAATTTTTGGCATAAGTTATGGTCATACCTTTTTTGCCGCCGTCCGGACGGGAAGACGTGTATTCCATAAGATCCATGGAAAGAACTGCCGGAAGCTTCCCGGTGGTGTTTTTGATAACCTGGATCTCTCCGCCCAGTTCACCTTTATCACAAACCTGTCCTGAAAGGATCTTATTGCCGTAAATGTCAACCAGAAAGCTGAACAGTCTTTTTGTGCTTTCCGACGCTTTTTTGTTACACAATTCTTTTGAGACCATATAAAATTCATTCCCAATGGGCTTTGAAGTACTGATATCCATATAATCAAGACTGATCCAGCCCCATGATTTGTACACTTTTATCCTGTGGGTTCCTTTTGAAAGAAAGATCCTTGAGATCACGGCATCACCCAGGTTGGTGTCCTTTATCCCAATATCTCCAACGTATTCGTCATCCACGCTCACAAAATTGATCTTTTCGCCTCCGATACCCCGTAAGCGAAAGGTCAGGTCGTAAAAGCCTTCCTCCGGGATCTCCGCCACAAATGTACAGGAGTCGTTGTCTCCCTCAAATCCCTCCACATAGGCATTTTCGGAAAATCCTGCATTTGCCTTGGCTGTCACTTTGTGCACCTTTCCGGAAAACTCACCCTTTTCCGCCTCGAATCTTCCCACCTTCTCACTGACGAACGGAGTGGGTGTCACTTGCGGAGTTGATGTGACCTTCTTCGCGGGGGTGGGTGTCACCTTCAAAGTTGGATTAATTTGCTTCGAAGGCGTGACAGTCACTGTCGGAGCAGTTGAAACTTCCTTTATGGAAGTGGGAGTGGGCGTTGCAGTCACAACAGGCGGTGTCGAGTTTGTGCTCTGACATCCCGCTGCCGCAAACATCGCAACAGCTGCAGCCGTTAATGAGATTTTCAGGATCGTTTTTCGCATTTTCAAATTCCTTTAAAACTGTTAAGCGTTATTAAGTTCCTTTAAATTCTTTTCAATAAGCTCCACTCTCTGCTTCACGCAGTCCGCAGAACGTCCGGGATCCGAAGGTGTGTTGAACACATAGTCCTTAAGTCTTTCAATGTCCGTTCCCGCAACGTGCAGTCTCGTGTCGCTGGCTCCGTAATAGATCCATACCTTGCCGTCGTTATCAAGGATCGCCCCGTTTGTGAAAGTAACATTGGAAACATCTCCCACTCTTTCCCAATCTCTGGGACCGATGAGGAATCCGCCGGGTTCTGCGATCACCTTTGAAGGGTCCTTAAGATCCGTCGCAAAGCAGTAGATCACGTATCTGAGTCCCGCTGCCGTGTTTCTTACGCCGTGAGCGATGTGTATCCATCCCCTGTCGGTTTTAATGGGAACAGCTCCTGCACCGTTCTTGGATTCCGTTATGGTGTGATACTTCCTCAAGGAAGTCATTTTTTCTTCGTCGATCACCGCATGAGTGATGTCGTCACAGAGTCCGAAGCCGACGCCTCCGCCGCTTCCCGTCTCGATGAAGTCATCCATGGGTCTTGTATAAAATGCATATTTTCCGTTTACGAACTCGGGGTGAAGAACCACATTTCTCTGCTGAGGAGAATGAAGTGTTACCAGATTCGGTAATCTCTCCCAGTTTTCAAGATCCTTCGTTCTCACTATACCTGCTGCCGCAACTGCCGCCGACAGGTCATCGGACTTTGTGTCCTTGCTCTCGGAGCAGAACACTCCATAGATCCAGCCGTCTTCATGTTGGGTCAGTCTCATGTCGTAAACATTTGTTTCTTCCTTGCAGGTGTCGGGAAGGATCACGGGCTTTTCCCTGAATCTGAAACCGTCAACGGGGCTTTCGCTTTCAGCCACCGCAAAAAAGGATTTTCTGTCGGAGCCCTCCACTCTCGCCATAAGGCAGTACCTGTTTCCGATCTTTATGGCGCCGGAATTGAACGTGGCATTGATCCCCAGTCTCTCCTGAAAGAAGGGATTTGTTTCCTTTGAAATGTCGTATCTCCAGATCACAGGTGCCATCTCTCTTGTGAGCACCGGATTTTCGTATCTGTCGTAGATCCCGTTGTAAAACTTTTCCGAAACTTTATTCTTACGGTTGATCAGATCTTCAACCTTCTTCTCTTCAATGTAATATCTCTCGTGTATCATCTTGTCCTCTTCATCATCTCTATGCAAAGTCTGCCGTTGTGATAAGGGCATTTCCAGGGTTCAACAATGGGCTTTTCCATGTCGGGCTTCCCATCCTTGTCCGTTCTCCAGAACCACTCTCCGCCGTCTCTTCTGTCGGTGAGTTTTGTCTTAATGAACTCCCAGATGTCCAGGGCAGCTTCCCTGTATTTGTTTTCCTCGGGATGCTTCTGCCATGCATTGTAGAATCCCAGAACAGCTTCAGCCTGTACCCACCAGATCCTCCATTCGTTCACAACGCCGTTTTCGCTCTCATTTGCAAGCGAATGGTTGTAGTAGGCTACATTATAGATCTCCGCCTCCAAAGTGTTGGTGATGGGCGTGAGGAGCTTTTTATAATGCTCGTCTCCAAGCACCGCCGTTCCTCTGTCCACGAGCCAGGCCGTTTCGATGTCATGTCCGAAGGAATGCAGATCGATAAGAGAATTCATGTCATTGTCGAAAAAGACTTCCTGTCTGCGTTTTGCGGGGTTAAAGATCTTAAGCCCTATGGTGTCCATGATCCACTTAAGTCTTTCCGCAACCTCTGTTCTGTGACTCACACGATAGAATTCGGTGTAGGCTTCAAACACATGTAAAAGAGTGTTCATGGTCCTGTCAGCCATTACGCCGTTTTCGGAAAGCTTGTCATTCTCGATGGCAAAGAATTCACTGCTCTGAGCTTCCTTGTAACCCACCTCGTCTTTGCACTTGATCTCTACCAGTCTGAAGAGATCCGATGCAGTCTTAAGGGCTTCGTTTACTCCAAAGGCATCATAGTAGGAAGAAAGAGCGTATATGGCAAAGGCCTGATTGTAGGTGTGCTTTGTGGTGTCCAGGGGATTCCCCTCGTAGTCCAGCGACCAGAAAACGCCACCGTTCTTCCTGTCGAGACAGTGCTCCGTCAGAAAAGCATAGGCATGATCGGCGTATTCCTTAAGGCTCTCATCCTTAAGTGCCATATAGGCATTTGAAAAGAACCACAATATCCTGCTGTTTAAAATGCAGCCTTTTTCAGCCTTTTTGTCCGTTACAAGATCAGACCCCATATAGCCGTAAAATCCACCGTATTCTTCGTCCTTAAGCTTTTCCCAAAAGGGGATCAGCTTTTGGCAAAGATGATTTTTAAATTCATCATAAAGGCTCATTTTTTACTCTCCCGAATCAACAATCTGTTTTTTACCCAAACACCCTATGCCCATTTCTGAATATACCAATATTATATCCGCATCAAAAATTTAATCATCACATATTATTGATTCTCATATTGCTTTCTTGTTTAATCATTCAATTTTGTAACTATTGCACAAAAATTATTCATCATAATTGTGCATACCGCTCAAATCATGCTTCTTTTTTCCCGCTTAATCAAATTAAATTAGTCGCTAAATCCGAAAATTTTACCTAAATATACTTGTTAAAATTTAGCTTTTATGTTATTCTATATTTGATTCTTGCAGATATATCATGTTCTTGTTTTGATATTTTGCACAAAAAATCGTGTTTCAATTTCCAAAAACTCAAAATTTTTCAGAAAGGTGCAAAAAATATGTTCTCAAGAAGTCTTTTACATGCCATAACAGAGATGCCAAAATTACAGGGTGGAGCTGTAATTACCAAATTTTTACCTAAAAGCACAGAGCAGGATCCCGCTTCATTTACAGCACTTTTTTACTCTCTGGCCATGGGTCATATAAATCAGCCCGCAGGCATGAAACTGTCCTTTGCTTCACTCCCGGCCTACTGCATATTTTATGTAACAAAAAACTTCGGAATGATAACTTCAGGCGAAAAAAACTATGAAATGCCTCAGGATTCTTTACTTATATTTGATTGCAGTCTTCCTTTTTCCATAGCCTCGGACAAAGGCTTTGAGTACGACATAATCTACTATTCCGGGCCCCAGAGCACATGGTTCTTCGATCTGATTGCCAAAAACCTCGGAGACGGAGAGGCTTTTCACCTGTCCCCCGTAGCGTCAACCGGATTAAGCTCCTTTCTGAGGCCTCTCCTTCCCTCCGGCGGACAGCCTCATGAGCTTAACCCCCTTGCCTTTCACAGATATATGACGGACTTTTTCACAGAGGTGGCAGACTACTCTTCTCCTGTGCCGAAAGATTCCGAAGGCGCTGCCCCGGAATATCTGAGGGCAGTAAAGGAATACATCGACAACAACTTCTACAAGAACATCACTCTGGACGAGCTGGAGAATCTGTTTTTTGTGAACAGATTTAAGATCTGCAAGGATTTTACGACCTATCACTTCATCTCCCCCATCCGGTATCTGCACAGAACGCGCATAAAAAAAGCGCAGCTTCTTTTAAAAGAAACTACGCTTAAGATTCATGAAATAGGTTACCAGGTAGGGTACGAATCAACTACCCAGTTCATCAATCATTTTAAAAAACACACAGGAAAGACTCCCGCTGCCTACAGAGGCTGATCCTTCTTTTACTGTCAGCACTTAAAGCCGCTTATGTGGCTGTTCAGTCTGGAAGAGATCTTTTCAATGGAGTTTGCACCCTTTTCCACGTCTTCCGATGCTGCCACAAGATCCTGTGCGCCCTCAACCACACTTGCGGTTCCCTGGGCGTTGTCTTCCACTGCGGAATCTATGGAAGCTATGGAAGCATTTATGTTTCCGATGGTGGAAGAGATCTCACGGTTTGCTTCCGAAATTGAAGACATGGCGGTGTAGCATTCGCCCAAGGATCTCACGAACTCATCGATCAGCTGGTTCTTTTCAGCCGTGTTCTCTTCGGAGATCTTCAGCATTATGTCGGAGACTTCCTCCGCTGCCTTAACAAGCTGATCCACAATGGCCAGCACTTCATCCGAAACTGCCTGTATGTTACCTGCCATATTGGCGGAATTGCTTGCAAGGGTTCCGATCTCATCGGCAACTATGGCGAAGCCCCTTCCCGCTTCTCCTGCTCTGGCTGCTTCTATAGAGGCATTGAGCGAAAGAAGATTGGTCTGTGTTGCCACGCCTGCGATGCCCTGAGTCAAATTTCTGATCTCTTCTACCTTCTTTGTATCCGTGATCTTGCTGCGAAGTGTGTCTATGGCACTGTTTAAACGCCTTGACATGTCGGCATCGTTATTTTCAATCTCCTTCTTACGATCATCTATGAACTTCATGATGTTACTGATGTCAGATGTCTTTTCAGCGGCATTTTTGCTGACCTCACCCGTAAGAGAAGCTATGTCAGAAACCTTCTGTGAAACCTCTGCGGTAGATGCGGATGTTTCTTCGGATGTTGCATTCATTTCCTCCATTGCAGAGGAGATGGAAGTAACATTTTCGGAACTCTTGGCTGCGACATTCTTTAATGAAACCACATTTTCCGCCAGCTCCGCAGATGCCTCGTTCACATCTCTTATAATGCTTCCCATGGAGTTTTTAAGATCATTGACCGCTCTTACAAATTCGCCAATCTCGTCCTTTGACTTTGTCTCAATGTCCTTTGACAGATCCGCATTTCCGTTCTTTACGCTCTCTCCCAGAGCTTTAACCTTGGCACTTGCTTCGGTAATGGGCTTCGTGAATAATATGCCCGCAATGACCGCAACTACGAGTGCTCCCGCCAGGCAGGCAGCTGCGATGAGAAGCATATGTTTCTGGATCTCTATGATGATACCGTCAAAGTTCTCTACGGGAGAAACATAGTACACATGCCATCCGACGGAAGCAATATCCTGAGTGGTAACATAAACATTTGTACCGTCGTAGTCCGTAATACCGCCGTCCGCATCTTCATATGCCGCCTTGTTGTAATCTATCCCTAGATCCTTAAGCTTCATGATCTTTTCGGTGGTGGAGCGGAACTTGGGATTGGGATGGTAGATCAGGGTGTCTTCTTCGTTGGTCACAAAGACATATGCCCCCTTGTCGCCATCTCCGTCCGTTAATTGGTCAATATCAGCAAGAAGATTTGAAACAAAAATGTCCACAGCTGCCACGCCTTCCCAGCCGTTACCTTTAAAGTACCTTGATACGGCAAGGACAAGATCGCCGGTATTCGCATCCACGTAAGGCTCACTGTAGTTGTATTCACCTTTTTTGGTCACTGCATCCTTGTACCACGCCCTGGTCAGACCGTTAAAACTTGCAGTGGGAACCCATCCCGAACCGTTCAAAAAGTCACCGTCGGACATCTGAATGTAAACCATCGCAAGGGAAGGTTCCCTACTTGTGATCTGTTCCAGTGCAGCAGTAATGTTCTTTTTCGACTCGTTTATCTGAGTTCCCGAGCCGGCAGGCGCAGAAACGACCGCTGCTTCTGCTGCACCCACTATGCCTGTTGCTTCGATGAGCCAACCCTCAATGGTCCCTGCATAATACTTGGTCCTTGTGTCATAGCTGTCATTCAGGATCTCCTCATCACTTGCCTTAACCTTGAGTATCGCAAAGATGCTCTCGGTGATCAGCATCAGCGTGCACAATACAGCTATGATTGCAACCATCTTAACCTTCAAACTTCTAAACATTTCATCGTCTCCTTTCGGAAGCAAAAAACTGTCAGTCGTTTTTGTTTCCGGATCTGTACTTCTTTACTTTTTTGACAAAGTATAAGACACAATGTCCTACAAAAGTTGTACAAATAAATCCGGATTATTATTTTGCTGCTTTCACGTGGATCAGTAAACTTTGGAAATCTCCCCAGCCTTCGCAGATCTGTATGCCCGCATTCATCAGCGTTCTGCCGGAGATCTTTCTGTCTGTACCGTATCCGGTCATCCCGTCGGTGTAATCGGAGCCGTCTTCTTTAAACAGGCAGTACTTTTTGTCGGGATCAAGGCCGAAAAGCTTTACGTTTCTGCTCTTTACATTGGGACGCTTCATGACTGTTACTGCCGTGATCAGTGCCTCGTTCTTGTCCTTGGATACACACATCCAGGAATCAAAGTCCCCGTTCTCCGAGAAGGATGCCAGTCTGTAGTAATCTCCTTCTCTGACAATGTCATTGAACCTGTGGTACATCTTAACCTGTTCGGGGATGAGCTCTCTGTCCTCTTCGGGGATCTTTGTAACATCCAGTTCGTAACCGAAGGTTCCGGCCAGTGCCACATGTCCGCGGGTCCTGAAGGGTGTAGTCCTCCCCACTGTATGATTCGGGCAGTCCGAAACATGGGCTCCCATGGAAGAAAGAGGGAAGATCAGTTCATTTCCTTCCTGGATCTTCAGTCTCTCTATCGCATCCGTATCGTCGGAAGCCCAGATCTGAGGGCTGTAGTAAAGCATACCGGCATCATATCTTCCGCCGCCGCTGGAACAGTTTTCAAGAAGCAGGTTCGGGAAATCGGTGATCAGCCTCTCCTGCAATCTGTAAACTCCAAGTGTGTACCTGTGGAAGAATTCGCCCATTCTTTCAGCGGGAAGTTCAGCGCTTCCGAGATCGCACAAAGGACGGTTCATGTCCCACTTAACGTACTCTATGTTGGCGCTCTTCAAAATGGAAGCCACTTTATTATAAATGTAATCCGTTACTTCTTCTCTTGTAAAATCGAGGACCATCTGATTTCTGGCAAGTCCGGGCTTTCTTCCTTGGATCTGTATTGCCCAGTCGGGATGAGCTCTGTAGAGATCGGAATCGGGGCAGACCATTTCGGGTTCGAACCATATGCCGAATTTCATGCCTCTCTTGTTCACTTCATCCACAAGATACTTAAGTCCGCCCTTAAGCTTTTCTTCGTTTACGTCCCAGTCTCCCAACGCACGGTTGTCATCAAAGCGGTTACCGAACCAGCCGTCATCCATGACCAGCATCTCTATGCCTGCTTTGGAAGCGCAATCGGCGATGGCGATCAGTTTCTTTTCATCAAAGTTGAAATAGGTCGCTTCCCAGTTATTGATAAGGATGGGACGCTTTTTGCTGCGGTAGGGGCTGCGGATCAGATGCTGTCTGTAGAGGTCGTGGAAAGTCCTGCTCATGCCGCCCAGTCCTTCGGAAGAGTAAACAAGGACTGCCTCCGGAGTGTAAAACTCCTCTCCGTCTCCAAGGGCCCATGAAAAGTCTTCGGGATTGATACCTGTCATGAGACGCACGGAATCATACTGGCTTCTCCCGACAGATGTCCTGAAGTTACCGGAGTAGACCAGATCCTGACCGTACACTTCACCCTTGTTGTAATCCGCATTTTTCTCAAGAAGGCAGATAAAGGGATGGTGCTGTGCGCTTGAGATCCCGCGCTTGGAGCATATGCTCTGGGATCCGTAAGCAACGGGGGTACGGTCGATTGCTTTTTCTCTCGCCCATGTACCGTAAAGCGTGATCTTGTCAAAATCGCGGTCATCCATGTCAAAGGACGTGGACATTGCTTTTGTAAGCTTTACCTTTCGGCCGGATCTGTTGACAACTTTCGCAGATCTGGCCACTGCATCGATGCCTTCAAATATCGAATAAGAAAGGACGACCTCGATCCCCGCTTCCTTATCTTCCATTGTGATCTCAAGAGTCATGGAGTCCTTCTCATCTCCGAAGGTTGCAGGAAGGCCGGGAAGCTTTTTCTTCCCCTTAAAGATCTCGTGAGACTTGTAAATGAGCTTGTTGGCAGCGTGTCCACCCTCGTCTTCGATACGAAGGGCAGATTCTCTGAAATCTCCGATGCCGTGAGTGGGGTATTCAAAAGGGAAGCAGTCATAGAAGCTCAGGCGGTCCCTTTCATTTTTTTCGGGAGTAAAAGGCGGCTCGAAGACCCTCATAAGATAATTTACGTCATCATCGGGAATGAGCCTGCCGTAGTAGGCATGTCCAAGAAAGCCTTCTTTATCGACGACTCCCATCACGTAGGATGTGTGAACGGTGTCGATCTTAAAGCTTCGGGTGGATTCAATGTATTTAATGTTCATAGAGATTCTCCTTCTCCTTCTTGGTAAGTTTCCGGTAAGTAACCAAGGCTAAGGTACAGTATATATTTACGGAAAAGGAAAAGCAAGTTGTATCACCAAGATATATAAAAAAGACGAAAAAAGCAGTTCCGAATGGAACTGCTTCAGAGCGAAGACAAAATGGCTTCGAGCTTTTATAGCTTTCGGAGCCATTTTTCTTTGTTTTATCTTCGCTTTTTTTGTTTTCTGATCTAAATCAACAAAAAAAGAGATATAGTGCAGCCTGTTAGG
>JAEFAR010000029.1 GCA_016287675.1 Lachnospiraceae bacterium | reverse complement strand
TAAGCATCCGGAAACCATGTACTATTTTTTGGTTCCGGAGCAGTTTTCACTGCAGACACAGCATGATCTTTTGGAAGTGCATCCCAGAGGAGGCATCTTAAACATTGACGTGACCAGTATGGCAAGACTTGCAAATGCCGCATTTGCCAAGCTTTCTGGCCTTAAGCACGAGTTCATACCCGAGATCGGAAAGAGCCTGATCATTAAGAAAGTGCTTTACGACTGCGGGGACAAACTGGTGATGTACGGTCGGAATTCCCGTCATGCGGGCTTCGTGGCTGAAGCCAAGGCGCTTCTTTCCGAGCTTCTTCAGTACGGCATAACGGAAGAGGATCTCAAGGAAACACTTAAGATCACAGACAAAGAGCCGGTGCTTCAAAGAAAACTGCAGGACGTGATCACCCTTGTTTCCGGCTTTAAGACTTTTCTGGGAAATGAGATCATGACCAACGAGAGCATATACGATGCCTTCGGAGACATCCTTGAAAAGAGCGGCCTTGCAAAGAACGCGGTGTTCATCCTGGACGGCTTTACGGGCTTCACCCCTTCCCAGAACGGTATACTTAAGGAATTCCTGCGTCTCGGAAAAGATGTGTATGTTTCTTTTACCATAGACGAGGTTTCCTCAAAGGCGGTTCTTCCGGAGTACGACATTTACCACATGAGTTCCGAAGCCATAATGAAACTCACGAAGCTGTCGGAGGAAGTGGGCTGCGATGTGAAAGCGCCTGTCTTTACACGATATAACAAATACGAGACGGAAGTTCTTCATGCCCTTGAGCGGGGGCTCTTCCGACACGGCAGGAGCAAGGTCCCGTCGGATCAGTCTCTTACCGTTTACAATGCAAAAAATCCCGAAGAAGAGACAAAAAGGGTGGCGGCCGAGATAGAAAGGCTGGTGAGAGTCGAGGGTTACCGCTATTCTGACATAGCGGTGGTCTGCGGGGACATCGATCTCTACGGCGAAAAGATCTGCAACGAGCTGAAAAAAGTGAAGGCCCGTTTCTTTTTGGACAGAAAAAAGACACTTCATGAAAATGAATGCTCCGGCTTTTTGGAGATCGTTCTGAAGCTCATGGAAAAAGGAGCGGATACGGACCTCCTGATCTCCTATGCAAAGAACAGCCTTTCGGAAACGGATTTCGATGATGCCTGCCTGCTGGAAAACTACTGCAATGCCTTTGGACTTAAGGGCAGTTCTTTTAAGAAAGAATTTAAGCGGGAATTCTACGGAAAACAGGAGATCTCTCTTGAAAGAGTGAATGAGATCAGAAAAGCCCTGATTGGTGAGGTTTCTGAGATCCTGAAAGCCAAAAAGGCCACTGCAGGGGAATTCTGTGACAAGCTGCAGGCTTTTCTTGAAAAGCGGAAGATCAAAGAAAAGCTGGAAAGCATAGCAGCCGATTTTGAAGAGAAGGAAGAGTTTTTTAAAGCAAAGGAGTATTCAAGCGTCTATGACGCATTGATCGACATACTGGACAGGACAAGAGAATTCCTGGGTGGCTCGGAAATGACAGCCACAGAGTACAGAGGGCTGATCGAGGCCGGACTTTCCGAAGCGAAGGTGGGACTGGTCCCCCATGGTTCGGACAGGATCACCGTGGGAGACATTGAAAGAACAAGGCTGAGTCAGGTGAAGGCGTTGTTTCTTTTGGGTGCCAATGAGAACAAGCTGCCGAAGCCTGCAGGGGGTAAAGCCCTTATCTCCGAAAACGACAAAAAGAGCCTTTTAAATAAAGGCATAGAGCTGTCCCCTTCTCATTTGAAAAAAGCAGGAAACGACAAATTCTACATCTATCTGACATTGACAAAACCCACATCCAGACTCTGGATCTCCTATCCCTCATCCAACGGGAACGAGCATCTGAAGCCCGCCTTTGTTTTGAACGAGATAGCGGATCTCTACACCGATCTTAAAGTGATCAAACGAGGGGATCTGGAACCTGTCACAGCTGTGCTGGAAAACGACTTCGGCCTTCGCACCGCTCTTTCCGAAGAACGGGCTGTAAACGAGAAAAAACTCCGTACCGAAGACTATGTCCCGGAAAGGATCACTGAAGAGGAAGCCCGGGGACTCTACGGAGAGAAACTCACCGGCAGTATTTCGAGACTCGAATCCTTTGCGGAATGCCCTTTTAAGCATTTCCTGAATTACGGCCTTCTGCTCCGTAAAAATGAGACTTACAGATTGCAGAGTTCGGATTTCGGTGACATTTCCCACCGCGCGCTGGAACTGTACGGCAGGAGACTTAAGGAAAACGGAAAAGACTGGGTGACGATCCCGGCCTCCGAAAGGGAAACACTCATAAAACAATGCGCGATGGAAGCTGTGGATTCCGTTAAATCAGGCATGTTTGCCGACACGTCGAAAAACCGCTACATAACTGAAAGGATCAAGGATGCGCTGACCCTTACCGTCGAGATGTTCACGGAACAGCTTAAGGACACGGACTTTAGACCATATGCCTTTGAGAGATCTTTTAAGCTTTCAAGGGAGAGGTTCATCCTGCAGGGAAAGATCGACAGGATCGACACCTGCGAAACAAGGGATCTGAAGGCTGTAAAAGTAGTGGATTACAAGTCCGGAAACAAGGACTTTGATTACGAAAAGCTCTACTACGGCCTTGCCCTGCAGCTTCCCACCTACCTGAACGTGGCAACGGAACTCCTGAGTCCGCCTCTTCCGGGCATAGAGGGACTGGACGCGGCTCAGAGAGTTAAGGCAAAAATGCTGCAGCCCGGGGGCTACAAGCCCGGGGCGATGCTCTATGACATTATCAGAGACACGGTTCTGGATGACAGCGAAGCATATGCAGGTGACGGAGAGGAAAGCAGGAAGGCCATAAAGACGGCCATTTCCAAAGCTTTTAACACAAAGGGACTGGTAAACGATGACCGGAATGTCATCATCAGCCTGGATCATGCTTTCGGAGAACCAGGAGAGGATATTAAGGCAAGCACCGGATCTCTTAAGATCCCCGTGTCCACCAACAAACAAAAAGGACCGGAACCCGAATTCAGCAAGAGCTCCAAGGTCATCTCCGAAAGACGGCTAAGGTTGCTCATGGAATACGCTGTGGACAAGATGGGGCAGGGCGCGGAAAAGATCATGGGCGGAGATGTTGCCATGACCCCTGTAAAGGGCAAAAAAACCGATGCATGCAGTTTCTGCGATTTTAAAAACGTCTGCGGCTTTGACCCGAGAAACGGCGGAAAGGTCATGCACCTTAAGAAGTTTGAAAAAGAAGAACTCATTGAAAAAATGACCGGAGGAGAGCAGGAAAATGGGGGAATTTAAACTAAGTGAAGCACAACAGCAGGTTGTGGATGCAAAAGACTGCTCGCTTCTGGTTGCCGCTGCGGCGGGATCCGGAAAAACGGCGGTGCTTGTTAAAAGGATAATCGAAAGACTGCGTTCGGGAGTGACTTCTCTTGACCGGCTTCTGATCGTGACCTTCACAAATGCGGCTGCCGCGGAAATGAAAGACAGGATCGGAAAGGCATTAAAGGAAGAAATGGCAGCGGATCCGGAAAATAAAGTGTTCAAGGAGCAGTATGCCCTGCTTTCAGAAGCAAGGATCTCTACCATAGACAGCTTCTGTAATTTTGTTGTCAGGGAAAACTTCCAGATGCTTAACATCGATCCCGGCTTTTCCGTAATGGAGCCGGCTGAAAATGAGCTGATCAAATCCGATGTTCTGGATGAACTCTTTGAAGAAGAGTACGAGAACGCATCGGAGGACTTTTTGACGCTCATGTCTGCCTACGGTGAATACAAGGATGATACTAAGGTACGGGATCTTGTCCTCAACCTTCTTCGCTTTTCCGAAAACGAGCCTCGCCCGGAGAAATGGCTTGAAAACAGCATTTCCGACTTTAAAGAGGGATCCCATGATGAACTTTTTAAAGCCGTATACGGCGAATTTCTGAGTACACTTGATGATGTAAAAAAGCTGAATGAACAATGTATCGAACTTTGCGAAGGCCCGGGTGGCTGTGCCGCGGCAATTGACACTTTTAAAAAAGACAGGCTCCTGCTGGAGGAAACTGCAGACAAGGCCCGGGATTTTGATTCGGCCGTGTCCGCACTTAAGGATATGGATTGGAGCAGGTTTAACGGCGGCAAAAGTCAGGACGAGGATGAAAAAAGGGAAAGAGAACGGGTTAAAAACATCAGGGACAGTTATAAAAAGAAACTTAATGACCTGAGCACCTCTTTCTTTTCCTGTGATTCGGAAACGGCCGAGATCGTATATGCCCGGACCTTTCCCGCTCTTTCCGCACTGGTGCGCATCACTCTTGAATTTATGAAAAGGGTCAACGAAGCCAAGAGGGAAAAAAATGCTTTTTCCTTTGCGGACATCGAGCATATGGCTCTTACCGTGCTCTGCGAAAGGGATGCTTCCGGAGACGAAGTCCCCACTGCCGTAGCAAGGGAACTGGCCGGCAGGTTCGACGAGATCATGATCGACGAGTACCAGGATTCCAGCTACATACAGGAATATATGCTTAAAAGCGTTTCCGGTGAATTCGGAGACGGGATCCCAAATCTCTTTATGGTGGGAGATGTGAAGCAGAGCATATACAGTTTCCGTCAGGCGCGCCCGGAGCTTTTTGAACGAAAGTACGAGGATTTTAAAGATACGGGGCTTCATCGTAAGATCGATCTTTCACAGAATTTCAGAAGCAGAAAAAGTGTGCTGGATGCCGTGAATGTCCTTTTGGCGCCCGTAATGAAGAAGAACATGACGGAGATCGAGTACGACGATGCGGCAGCTCTTCATTTCGGTTCCACGGGTTATATTGAAGACGACCCTGTGAACCCTGCGTACAATACGGAGCTGATCCTGATAGACAAGGATCTTTCCGATGCAGAGGAAGAAGAGCCTGATGAAGATGACTATGATGATTATGATGTAAAGAGCGGCGATGAGGATGAACCGGAAGAAAGCATAGAGGAGGGCGAGACCAATGAGCTTGAAAGAGAAGCCCTCACTGTTGCAAAAAAGATCTATGGGATGATCGAAGATGGCTACATGATAAGCGACCCTTCGGGAAAGAATGGTGAGCTCAGGATGAGACCCGTTCAGCCGGGAGATTTTGCAATCCTCACAAGAAACGGCAAAAAAACAACGGAAGCCTTTGTGAAAGCCCTTAACAAGATGTCACTCCCGACTTTTGCGGACACGGGGACAGGTTTCTTTAATGCGGTGGAGATCAGAAAGACACTTTCTTTTCTGAGCGTATTGGATAACCCCTATGACGATATCTCTTTTGCCGCGGCGCTATATTCTCCATATGCCTGCTTCGGCGTTTCAGATCTTGCGGAACTCAGGATACGCTTCGGGAAAAACGATGACGGAAAGCCGAGGATGCTCTATGAAGCGGTCAGGAAAGCCGCTAAAGAAGATGCAGGGGAAAGCTCTGTGGATTCTCTTACGGGGAAAGCAAAGAGATTTGTGGAACTCCTGGAGCATATGCGTGCTTTGAACGAGACTCTCACGGTGCACGAACTTGTAAATGCATTTCTTGAAAAGACGGGATACAGGGATCTGGTCACAGTCATGCCCAACGGCGAAGCAAGGCGGGGCAATCTGGAGATTCTGGTTTCGCTCGCGGAAAAGTATGAAAAGAGCTCTTTTGCGGGACTGCACGATTTCCTGAGATACATAGAACGTCTTAAGGAAAAGGAAAGCGATTTCGGAGAAGCAGAAGGAGAGACGAGTGAAGACTCTGTTGTGGTGACCACCATGCACAGGTCCAAAGGACTTGAATTCCCAATTGTTTTTGCATGCAGGCTGTCGACTAAGTTTAACCTTACAGACACTCATGCTTCATTGATGATGGACAGGGACCTGGGGCTTTCTTCAAATCTTGTGGACAGAAAAAAGCGTGTTAAGAGAAAGACTCTGAAGCAGATCTATCTTCAGCAGAAAGCAAAACAAAAGACCCTGTCGGAAGAGGTAAGGGTGCTCTATGTGGCCCTCACCAGAGCAAAGGAAAAGCTTTTTATGGTGGCATCTCTCAACAAGCCTCTGGATGCCATGAAGAAGTATCACAACAGTCTCCTGGTAAATGAAAGCCCGACCTACACCGATCTTAAGGAGTACAAGTGTCTGCTGGATTTTGTGGGTCCCACTCTTTTCTCGGAACTGTCGGAAACTCAGATCGGGAAGATGAACGATGGTGAGTTCGTTAAAACTTCTGTCTCGAGACACGCAGGGACGGAATGCTATACGTCCGATTTCGGATTCTCTCTTTACAGGTACAGTAAGGAAGAGGCAGCTGAGCTGTCAATGGGAATGAAACCCCTTGCAAAGGAGAAAAAGGACGTAGAGCCTTGGAAGAGTTTTATTGATGAGCCGGGTGTAAGAGAAGAGATCGAAGCCCAGAGAAGCTTTGTCTATCCGGGACTTGAAAAGGCCAAAGCTCCCATGAGAGTTTCTGTCTCAGCCCTTAAGCACATAGAGATCGAAAACCTTCGGAGAACTGAAGAAGGAGAAGAGTACGAGACACCTGTGATGAAGAACCTGCCAGTAGATCCGGAATCGGACAATGCGGGCGCTTTAAGAGGAACACTTTACCATGAAGTCTTTGAAAAGCTGAGATACGAAGGGGACTATTCTTCACTTAAGGCAGCGGAAGAAAGTGTAAAGGCAGACATAGAAGGTCTGATTTCGGAAGGATTTCTGGAAAAGGACATCCTTGACACCGTTAAGGTACATGACATTGCTGTTTTCTGCATGAGCGGCATAGGAAAAAGAATGATCGAGGCCTGCGGAAACGGAAAGCTCCACAGGGAGCAGCCCTTTGTCTACAGGCTTACCCCTGAGGAGTACAGGTTTTACTCAAAGACCGAAGAGGAAACCGATCCTGTAATGATACAGGGTATCATAGATGCCTATATTGACACGGGTGATACAATAATCCTGGTTGATTACAAGACCGACAGAGTGAAGAAAGATGCTGAGGAAGAACTTAAAGCAAGGTATCATGTTCAGCTGGATCTTTACGCTAAGGCTCTTGAGACCATGACTTGTAAAAAGGTTTCGGAAAAAGTCATTTACTCGGTTGCTGCCGGGAAAGACATTATCCTGTAGGTTATTAAATGGACGAAGAATTATCTTTAAAAAGGCTCATGGATCTTTCAAAAAGATCCTATAACAACAATACATTTGAATTCAGTGATTTCCTGACGGTCGCGGAACAGGATGAGTTTGCGGCGCGAAAAAAAGATTTTGCGGGAAGCAGGTTCAGTCTCTTCGGCGGTTACGAACTGGCGGAACGCAGAATGGTGCGTTTCGGAGATGAGGAGGAATTCGGCTACAATGTGGATTTCCCCATCTCCTGCATAGAGATCTCCCCTGTCTCCGAGAAGTTTGCTTCATCCTGTTCCCACAGAGATTTTTTGGGTGCTCTCATGAGCCTTGGGCTTGAAAGACGGATATTTGGTGATATAATCGTTAAAGAAAAAACAGCGTATCTGTTCTGTCAGGAACGTTTTTCTTCGTTTGTCTGCGAAAATCTGGTGTCTGTTGGACGAAATCAGGTTCATTGCGAAGTCTGCGTTTTTCCGGAAGAAAAAGTGGAAAAAGAAAGGGAAAGGATCGCCATTCAGGTAAATTCACCCAGGGCGGATGCTGTTGCGGCAAAAGTCTGCCGGCTCTCCAGAGGGGCAGTGCTCCCTCTTTTTGCCCAAAAGCATGTGATACTTAACGGACAGACTCTTGAAAACAAGGACAGGATCTTAAAAGAAGGGGACATTTTCTCCATCCGCGGATACGGTAAATTTGTGGTGGGAGAAACAACGGGACAGAGCAAAAAAGGAAAGGACAATCTTAACATTTACAAATATGTCTGACGAAAAAATGTACAAAAAAATGACCGAAACACCGGTCGCAAAGCTTGTGGTAATGCTTGGCATCCCGACCACTGTCAGTATGCTTGTAACAAGTCTTTACAACATGGCTGACACCTACTTCGTAAGTGCCGGAGGTGAAAGTGCTTCAGGTGCCGTGGGAGTTGTGTTCGGACTCATGGCATGGATCCAGGCTTTCGGATTCATGTTCGGACAGGGAGCGGGAGTGGTTGCTTCCAAAGCATTGGGAGCAAAGGATAATGACAGGGCAAACAGAAGTGACTCCACAGGCTTCGCCCTTTCACTTGCCATAGGAGCATTGATCGGGATCCTTGGACTTGTGTTCATAAACCCCATAATGGAATTGCTGGGAAGTACTGAAACCATTCTCCCCTATGCAAGAGATTATTCCAGATTCATTTTGATCGCAGCACCTTTAATGTGTGCCAGCTGCGTTCTGAACAATATACTCCGTTTTGAAGGAAAAGCATTGTATTCCATGATAGGACTTGTGTCCGGCGGACTCCTCAACATCTTTGGAGACTGGCTTCTGATCGGAAAGCTGGGTATGGGTGTTTCAGGAGCAGGAATAGCCACAGCCTGCTCTCAGGCTTTCAGTTTTGTCCTTCTCCTGATACCTTTTATTTCGGGAAAGAGTTCCGGAAAGATCAGAGTAAAGAGCATCACCCTGAATTTTGAGCTCATTGCGGACATTTGCAAAACCGGCTTCCCCAGCCTCGTACGTCAGGGCTTTGCAAGCTTCTCCACAATGCTTTTGAACAACTGCGCAAAGGTCTACGGAGATGTGGCTGTTGCTGCCATGTCCATTGTAAACCGTGTCTGCTTCTTCACTTTTGCCACTGCTCTCGGCATCGGACAGGGCTTCCAGCCTGTCTGCTCCTTTAACTACGGAGCAAAAAAGTACGGAAGAGTCAGAAAAGCATGCATATTCACTCTCCTTGCGGGAGAGACGATACTTGGTATTGTTGCGGTCATAGGCTTCTTTGTTTCCGACAGGATCGTTGCCATCTTCCTGAACGAGCCCGAAGTCATCCGCATCGGAACCACCGCACTTGCGGCCCAGTTCATCGGACAGATCTTTCAGCCCCCCACGGTCTGCACGAACATGCTCTACCAAAGCGTTGGGAAAAGCGGTGTGGCAACCTTTATTTCCATGGGAAGGAACGGACTGTTCTTTATCCCCATTCTTCTGATCCTGACTTCAACCCTCGGACTTCCGGGTGTTCAGTACTCCCAGGCAATTGCCGATGTATTGACTTTCTTTCTGGCAGCGCCCTTCGGAGTGTCTTTCTTAAGAAAGCTTAAGATAATGGAAAAAGAAAGTGAAAAAAGAGGCTGATGTTCAGCCTCTTTTAATATGCCTTGAATTAAAGTGCGTGTATAAGATAAGCGATGATCGCCTCTGTGAAAGTGGACAGTGTAAAGCCCAGTCCGAAGCAGGAAAGGTATGCTCCCATATTTTTCATTTTCCTTACAAAGGAGGTCCAGGTGAGGGAGATCGCCTTGTAGTAGCCGAAGATGGACGCAAGCCCTATTCCTACAGACCAGATTATAAGGTGCTTGAATTCTCCTGAGGAGAAGATCTCCTTTCCCGAGAAATAGATAAGGAAAAACAGGAGAGGAACGATCATCCCCAGGACTGAGGCAAGTGTGAAACGTTCGCAGATGGCATTTGCCGTCCTTTCCGGGTCATTTCTGATTACGGCGGGACTCTTTGATGACTTCTTTAAGGTCCTGAATTCCCGCAGCTTTTTTGCGATGGTGGCAAAATCCTTTTCGCGGTAGGATTGAACGATATCGTCCGCCAGCCGCTGCAAAACATCATTATAGGGGTTTGCGGTAAGGTAACTCGTGTTTTCTCCGCAATCGTAATACATGAGGTACACTTTATCATTAAAGGAGTAAGTGATCTTTAAAAATATACGCTGGAAAACATTTACCCTATATTTTGCGACTCTTGTGAACTCAGGGGGAAGGTCGTTCTGCTCGCTCATCTGATCGAAAACCGCACCTGTGTTGAAGGTGGTCTCCCGTATCCGCAGATTAAAATCCGCCGTACTGATGGAAGTGATGGGGGTGCTGCTCTCGTAAACGGCAACCGCATGTGTGTCAAACTCAGGCTTCAGTTCCGTAAAGAAGGGCACCATGTCCTCCCTCAGAGAGGACATGAAGAGTATATTATGTGTTTCGGCGACATGGATTTCCGAAGACACTTCGACTTCGCTGATTATGTTTCCCGATCCCTTGCAGTTGTGGCATTTGATCTTGCCCATTCCCTTACAGGTCTTACAGTTGATCTGACCGGATCCGTGACAGATGGGGCAGGGAACACGTCCCGTCGAATCACAGCGTTCGCACTTTGTAAAGCCGCTTCCGCCGCAGTCGGGGCAGGATATGATGTGCCCTTCTTTGGACTTGTCGTTGGTCTCTTCAATGAGCTTTCCTGTTCCGTCGCAGGTCTTGCAGGGAAGCTTTCCGCTTCCTTTACAGTCGGGACAAGCGGTAAAGCCTTCACCGTTACACTCATTGCAGGTGGTCTTGCCGCTACCTTCGCAGTCGGGACATGTCTTGACGCCGGTGCCGCCGCACTCCGAACAAACGTCGGTGTAGGTGGTTCCCGGAACGACCATGACCTGTTTTTCTTCTTTAAAGTAGTCGTTAATATCAAATTTAAAATCCCAGATGCCGTACTCCGTAGCGTAATGCTTACGGTCCGTATTTCTCTGGGTTTCTCCGCCGCGGGTGGTTTCGTAAAGAGATCTCTGTTCGTAAGAAATAAGATTTTGAACGAATGTTTCGGGGCAAACCTCGATCTTTTGAATGGTCATTTCGCTTTCAAGCTTACGCAGATAGGGGGTGGAACCCACGTTAAAAACGGCAGTCATGGCTTTTCTGACTGCAGGCTCGAATTTCTTTCCGTCGCCGGCCATATACATTTCACCGTTTTTAATACAAGTCTGGTTACCCATGCGAACCCCAATTCCGATCCGGTCGTTAAACAGCTCTGCTGTCAACATCCCTGTGATCAACTGTCTTGCAATCGATCATTACGGCTTGAAAACTTAAAAACATACACTCTATATTCTACCCATATTTTTGAAATTTTCAAGTATTATATTACTGTGAACAGTAATGCAGTATTATCTTCCCTTTACACGTAGCCTCGTAATTCACTGGACAAAGCATCAAATGATTGATATCATAGAGGGACAAGCATAAGTCGATCTGTGACTTAAAAAACAGGAGAAGGAAAATGAAACAGACAACACAAGACAAGAAAAACCTGATCTACTATCCTTTGGGAACCGTGGGACGCGACATGGTCTATGCACTGGTTTCGGGATATCTTTTGACCTACATTCTCTTTACGAGAGAACTGACTGCGGGACAGCTCTGGGCAGTTACGGCCATAATGGTGTTTGCAAGGATTTTTGACGCACTGAACGATCCCATTATGGGAAACATCATCGAATCCACAAGAGGCAAATGGGGTAAGTTCAAACCCTGGCTCCTTGCAGGATGCCTGAGCACCGGCGGTGTTATCATCGTGACATTTAATTCAAGGCTTCAGGGATGGCCTTTTATCGTACTTTTCGGATGCATGTACATCCTTTATTCGATAACCTATACAATGAGCGACATTTCCTACTGGGGCATGGTCCCTGCGCTGTCCTCCGACGCTGACATGAGAAACAACCTCACCAGCCGTGCAACACTGTTTGCAGGCGTGGGAGCTACGGCAGTGGGCGTGCTGCTTCCCGTGTTTACGGCAGGAAAGTACACCATCGGCGGAAATGCCCAGACAGCTTACGGCGTAGTGGCTGTGATCATTGCGGTGCTTACTCCTCTCTTTGCACTTTTCACATTGTTTGGTGTTAAGGAGCCCAGAGATGTAAATCTTGAGCCCAAGGCAAAGGTCAGCTTCAAGAAGATCATTAAGACCATCACCGGTAACGACCAGCTCATGTGGATCGCATTGATCTTCCTGATCCAGCAGATCGGTAACGGACTCATCACAGGCGGTATCGGCGCTACTTACATGTATTTTAAATTCGGTTACGAGGGCGCGAACTACTCACTTTTCCAGACTATCGGTATGATGGCGACTGCGGTTCTCATGATCACCTACCCCATGATCTCCAGAAAGATCAGAAGAAAGAGCTTCATGGGCATGATGATGGCTGTTTCCGCTGTGGGCTACCTCCTCATGCTGGTTTCGGGACTCATTTTCCCCGACAGTCTCAAGTTCTGGGGACTCACCATAGGCTACATGCTGGGTAACTTCGGTAACTACAGTTACTACCTCATCATGATGATCTCCATCATGAACACTGTTGAATACAATGAGCTGAACAGGGGCACGAGAGACGAGGGCATCATCACATCCCTCCGTCCCTTTATTACCAAGATGGCTTCGGCACTGTTCCTTCTTGTTACATCAGGCATATACTCTATCTTCGGCGTTATCAACATCACAAACGGTATCTCCGATGCCGAGCGTGCCGCAAACATAGAGATAGGTGAGGCTGCGGGCAACGAGTCACTGATCGCTGCCATCACTTCCGAAAAGACTGCAAAGATCTCTGAGATCCTTAAGGATGTAACGGACCTTCAGACCAACGGTCTTCTGATCTGCATGGTCCTCATCCCTCTGGTGTTCATGTTCCTGTCCTATGTCCTTTACAAGAAGAAGTACAAGCTGGATGAGGAAGAGTTCGAGCGCATATGCAGAGCGATCGAGGAAAAGAAAACAAATTAAAGAATTTGTGAGGTAAGGTTTATGATAGAGATTGTAAATGAAAATCTGTTTCATTTAACTACTTCCGGAACATCTTATGTGTTCACCGTTGGAAACAACGGTGAACTTTTGCATCTTTATTACGGGAAAAAGATCGATGTTGCGGCAAACGGAAGGAATGCACTGATCCAGAAATGGTCTCACGGAAACGCATGCAGCGTGGTGAGTGACGTGGCTGACCGCAAGCTCTGTCCCGATGATGAAAAGTTCGAAATGGGGACTTTGGGTAAAGGCGACCTGAGAACTCCTGCAGTGGAGATCCTCTGGAAAAATGGCGGCAGCACATCCGAATTTGCCTTTGAAAGCGCCGAAGTGCTTGATATAAAGAAAGTGTGTGTTCTGTACAAAAAAGCGCACCTTCCTCATTCCTATGATGATGAGAGCAGGAATAACGCTTTAAAGGTGGTTCTTAAGGAAAAGACGGAAGATGTAAGAATGAACCTTTATTACTGCGTTTATGAAGATTCCGATGTGATCACGAGATCTGCGGAGATCGTGAACTGCGGTGCGGAAGCATTTTTCGTGAAAGGACTTTCAAGCCTTCAGCTGGATCTGGATGCGGATGTCTGCAAAGTCACTTCTTTCCACGGCGACTGGGCAAGAGAAATGGAAAAGTGTGACGTGCTTCTCACAGGCGGGAAGTTTGTGAATGAGTCCAGAGGCGGGAATTCCTCAAATCATGCAAATCCTTTTGTCATGTACGGGGAACCGGGAACCACGGAAGAAGCGGGGGAGGTTTTTTCCACGAACCTTGTTTATTCCGGAAATCACAGGGAGTCCGTGGAATTTGGAGGACATGCAAAGTGCAGGATCCTGACGGGGATAAATCCGGATTTCCTGAACTGGCCTGTAAATAAAGGCGAGAGTTTTTTAAGCCCCGAAGCTGTTCTAAGTTTTTCAGACCTCGGCTACAGAGGGATCAGCAGGAACAACCACAGCTTTGTAAGAGAGCATATAGTCCGTGGAGAATGGAAGAAAAAAGAACGCCCCATCCTTTTGAATTCTTGGGAAGCAGCCTACTTTAAGATCTCCGAAGCCAAGCTTTTAAAGCTGGCAAAAGAGGCGGCAGCCTGCGGAATGGAGCTTTTCGTTATGGATGACGGCTGGTTCGGAAAGAGGGATAATGACAACTGCTCTCTCGGGGACTGGTATGACAATAAGGAAAAGCTTCCCAACGGTATCAGGGGTCTGGCTCAGAAGATCAAGGCACTGGGACTTCTTTTCGGCATATGGGTAGAGCCTGAGATGGTGAATGCGGACTCGGATCTTTTCAGAGCGCATCCCGACTGGGCGGTGAGAAATCCCGACAGACATCATGCAGAAGGAAGAGACCAGATGATCCTGGACTTTTCCAAAAAAGAAGTCCGTGATCATATAATCGACCAGATGACGGATGTTTTTGAAAGAAGCGGCTGTGACTACGTTAAATGGGATATGAACAGAAACTTCTCCGATTTCTTTTCTCCGAGCGGAGACAGTGAAGCTCAGGGAAAGCTTCCCCATGCCTACATCCTGGGACTTTACGAAGTAATGGAGACTTTGACCGAAAGATTCCCCCACATTCTCTTTGAAGGATGTGCATCCGGCGGAAACCGTTTCGATCTGGGTATCCTTTCCTACTTCCCTCAGATCTGGGCCAGCGACGACACAGACGCCGTGGCAAGATGCACGATCCAGAACGGTTACTCCTACGGCTATCCTCAAAGCACCTGGTCGGCTCACATTTCCGCAAGTCCCAACCATCAGACTTTAAGAAAGACCCCTCTCGCCACCAGATTTGCAGTGGCCTCCATGGGAGTTTTCGGTTACGAACTGAATCTTTGCGATCTCCCGGAAGAGGAGATAAAGGAGATCAGGGAAGAGGTGGAGATCTACAAAAAGTGGCGTAAGATACTGCAGTTTGGAGACTTCTACAGGCTGGGAGGAAGAGTTACTCAGGAATCTTTTGAAAAGTACACCGGTGGTTTTCTTTCCGCAAGGCTTGACACGACCCTCACCAGGAATATAATTGTTTCCGAAGACAAGACGAAAGCGATGGGCTACATTGTGAATGCGGAGATCCATCCGAATTATTCCCATACAATGTTCAGGGCAGCCGGGCTGGATGACGAAAAACTCTACCATTTCTGCAACAGAGATGTGAAGTACGACATCCGCCGCATGGGCGATCTGGTGAACATGCTTTCTCCTGTCCACATAAAGCAGGACGGGATGCTTCACAGGCTTGTGGCCCGGTTCAAAAAACTGGACGGTGAGACAGAGAATTACGTTGTCCGCGGCAGTCTTTTGAACAATGCGGGAGTGAATCTGACTCAGACCTTCGCGGGAACGGGATTCGGCGAAAACACAAGGCTGTATGCCGATTTTGAAGCCAGGATGTACGAAGTCTGCGAGATCGAAGAGACGGAAGAAGACTGAGTGAAGCGTTGATCAAAAAACAAACAGTGAGGAAAGCATATGCTTGAAATAGCGGAACAAATGAAATCATTACTTGAAGGTGTGGACTACGAGATCAGCAATCTTGCCAATGCTTCGGCGTTGATCTATGATTCCATGGACAGGCTCAACTGGGCCGGCTTCTACATCATTCATGACGGAAGACTGAAACTCGGACCCTTCCAGGGGAAGATCGCCTGCACTTCCATTCCTGTGGGAAAGGGCGTTTGCGGAACGGCGGTTGCGGAAGACAAAACCATCGTGGTTGACAATGTCCATGAATTTGCGGGACACATCGCCTGCGATTCTGCGTCAAACTCCGAGATCGTGATACCCATCCATAAAAACGGGAGCATATACGGAGTGCTTGACATTGACAGTGTCGCATTTGCGAGATTTTCCGAGGATGATAAAAAAGAGCTGGAAAAATGTGTAAAAATTATCGAAAATTCTCTGGAGAACGTTGAATAACAGAGAAAAAAATAGTAAAATATACCAAAGAATTTTGCCTTGGGCGGTAAAACGAGAGGAAGTCTCGTTTTATTGCCCATTTTCTTTAAAATCTGATTTTTGGAGGCTTATATGACTGAGTACATGGCTTTTTTTGCGGAAAATGACAGGAAGATGTGTGAAAGGATGGCAAAGATACTGGTTTGGATGACATTGGTCTTCCCGGCTCTTTTTGGCCTTTCAGCTCTCGGAGTTTTTAACATTCCGTTAAAGACTATTCTCATCATCACACCTTTTGCATGCATCTGTACCTTCGGACCGAAAGTGGCCCTCAAGATGGGAACACCCATACCGATAATGAAGTATCTGAGCGTGGTGGCTATCGGTATAGTTGTGGGTATGCTGGGAAGCCAGTGGACCATCGGCATTTACATGACCTACGGATTGGCAATGGCTTTCAGCTGCCTTTTCTTCGATCCGAAATTCACCTTGAGGATCTCGGTCATCAGCTTTGTGATGCTGGTCATTTCGATGTACATCCGTTCCATCAATATCCCTCAGATTGAGAACGATACGAACATGCAGTGGTTCATCAGCAAGACTGCGGGCTACCTCATGGAACAGGTTGTAATGACAACCGTGTTTGTAAGCATTGCCAAGGCTTCCAGAATGATCCTGGAGAACCTTCATGCAAAGGAACAGACAGCGGAGATCATTACAAAGTGCGGTGAAGCATCGGGAGAACTGGTCAACATGATCGGGGAACTTGAAGGCTCCATCGTTAAATCCCGTGAGGCCAACAGCCTCATCATCAGCTCCGCACAGAACACCGCTGATGGTTGCGAAGAAAGCCGTGAGCAGGTAAAAGCCATTCAGGAAAGCGTTTCCGAGATGGGAAATCTCATCGAAGGCATATATGACCACACAGGAGACATCGCCAAGGTTTCGGAAGACATCGCGGCAAGGACTGAAGAAGTCATAGAGACCATGGACATTGCTGCGGAAAGCATGAAGACTATTGAAGAGACTTCAAATCTTACAGGTGATTCCATAACCGAACTGGAAAGCGGTATTCAGGAGATCGTAGGCTTTGTCGGCAAGATCTCGGGGATCTCTGCCCAGACCAATCTCCTCGCCCTTAACGCCTCCATCGAAGCAGCCCGCGCGGGAGAGCAGGGTAAAGGTTTCGCGGTTGTTGCGGAGAATGTGCGTCAGCTGGCTGAGGATTCCAAAAAGGCTACAGACGCCATCAGGGAGCTGGTGGAACGTGTCGGAGAAAAGCTGGAAGGCGTTAAGACTACAAATGAACATAATGTGGAAAGCGTACAGTCGGGCATAGAAAAGATCTACGGCGCAAAGGAAAGAACTGCATCATTAAGTGAGATACAGCATACTCTTAACGAAAAGACCGATGAGATCAGTGAAAGGACCGGCGCCACAAGAAAGCACAGTGAAGTCGTTAAGGATCTGGCTCAGCAGCTGGATCGAATGGTTGCCGGATTCTCCGAGCATGCCGACGAGATCATGGAGGAAGCAAAGAACGAAAGCTCCATCACCAACGCAACGGAAGATGCCTTCAAACAGGTAAAGACCATAGCGGATGAGCTCAAGGACCTGAGTAGAGTCGAAATATAAAGCATCCTTGACTTTTCGTTCCAAACTGCGTTATACTGTGTTGACCGCAGACAGCGGTCAACATTTTTTCGTCATTATTAGGATCAGTGAGGATATATAAATGGATAAGATTCGTACACGTTACGCTCCCAGCCCTACGGGAAAGATGCATGTGGGGAATTTAAGAACAGCTTTATATGAGTTCCTTGTGGCAAAACACGAGGGCGGCGATTTTTTGTTCAGGATCGAGGACACGGATCAGGGGCGTTTTGTTGAAGGCGCCACGGATCTGATCTACAGAGTCATGAAGAAAACAGGCCTTGAGTACGACGAGGGACCTGACAAGGACAAGGGTAACGGACCCTATGTTCAGAGTGAAAGAGTAAAGAGCGGACTTTACATGAAGTACGCCAAGATGCTTGTTGAGAAGGGTGAAGCCTACTACTGCTTCTGCACCAAGGAGCGCCTTGAGTCCTTAAGAACTCCCGTGAATGCTACAACAGAGGATGATGAGGACAACAAGGAGGTCAAGGAAGTCAGAAAGTACGACAAGCACTGCCTCCATCTTTCAAAGGAAGAGGTTGAAGCCAACCTTAAAGCGGGAATGCCCTTCGTTATCCGTCAGAACATCCCTACCGAGGGAACCACATCCTTCACGGATGCAAACTACGGAACCATCACCGTCAATAACGAAGATCTGGATGATATGATCCTGATCAAGTCCGACGGCTTCCCGACATACAACTTTGCAAACGTTGTGGACGATCACCTTATGGGCATCACCCACGTTGTAAGAGGAAATGAGTACCTTTCTTCCACACCCAAGTACACGAGACTTTATCATGCTTTCGGATGGGAGGAGCCTGTTTACATTCACTGCCCTCTCATCACCAATGAGGAGCATCAGAAGCTTTCCAAGAGAAGCGGACATTCTTCCTTTGAAGATCTCGAGGAGCAGGGATTTTTGCCCGAGGCTATCGTAAACTTCATGGCACTTCTCGGCTGGAGCTCGGGAACGGACAGGGAGATCTTCTCGCTCAAGGAGCTGATCGAGGTGTTCGATTACCACCACATCAACAAGTCTCCTTCCGTGTTTGACATGAACAAGCTCCGCTGGATGAACGGAGAGTACATTAAGGCAATGGATGACAAGGCCTACCTTGAGCACGCCCTTCCCTATGTAAAGCAGGTTGTGAAGAAGCCTCTCGATCTTGAGAAGATCGCTATGCTGGTGAAGACACGTATCGAGACCTTCTGCGACATTGCCGAGAAGATCGATTTCTTCGATGAACTGCCTGAGTACGACACTGAGATGTATGTCCACAAGAAGATGAAGACTACAAAGGAAAGCTCCCTTGAAGTCCTTAAGGATCTTCTGCCCCGACTTGAGGCACTTGACGACTACTCCATCGCCGGAGTTGAAAAGACTCTCATGGGCTACATCGAAGAAAAGGGAATCAAGAACGGTCAGGGACTCTGGCCTGTACGTACCGCTGTTTCCGGAAAGCAGATGACTCCCGGCGGTGCTTACGAGATCATGGAGATCCTCGGAAAAGAGGAATCTGTAAGAAGAGTTAAAAAAGCCATCGAGATGCTTGAAAAATAATAACGGATTCTTTAAAAGACGGGTGTTAAAGCCCGTCTTTTTGTGTTATAATCCCATCGCATAATTCTTTTTTAATCAAAATGAATCTGAATGAAGATCAAAAAAAGGCAGCGGAGATCCTGTACGGCCCCGCTGTGATCCTTGCCGGTCCTGGTTCCGGAAAAACGGCGGTAATCACCGAACGAACTTTAAATTTAATACGAAAACATCATGTTCCCGGGGGGAACATCCTTGTGGTGACTTTTACGAAAGCGGCAGCGGATGAGATGAAGAGACGTGTCTTGGCCGCAGGCAGGAGCGATGAAGAGAAATGTGTGACCTTCGGGACTTTTCACAGCCTGTTCTTTAAGATCCTCCGCTTTTCAATGACCTCCGGAACATTTTCCGTGATCGGTGAGGGAGAAGCACTGAAAACTGTTTCCCATCTGGCCTATGAAGCGGGGCTTGAGACCGGGAACACGGATGTGATGGGAGAGATCCGGGCAGAGATCGGAAAGGTCAAAGGAAACGGAGGACTGAAAAATGGCTACTGCTCCTCGTCCTGTGCACCTGACATCTTTAAAAGGATCTACACGGGTTACGATGAAGCTTTAAAAAGAAACAGTCTGCTGGATTTTGAGGATATGATGCTGATGACGGAAAAGCTGTTTAAGGATCGTCCCGAGATCCTTGACCTGTGGAGAGAAAAGTTTGAGTTCATAATGATAGATGAGTTTCAGGATATAAACCCTTTACAGTACAGGCTGATCCGCCTCCTGGCAAAACCCCGGAACAATCTTTTTATCGTAGGGGACGACGACCAGGCAATCTATGCCTTCCGGGGATCGGATCCGAAGATCATGCTGGGATTTGAACGGGACTACCCCGATGCTGTGCGTATCGTCCTTAAGAAAAACTACCGCTCAAAAGGAAGCATAGTAAATGCGGCCGGACGCCTGATACGGCAGAACGTGAACCGCTTTCCCAAGGAGATAGAAGCTGTCAGGGAGGAGGGAGTGCCTCCCGAAGTCCGTGTGTTTGATGACAGAAAGGCAGAAGGGGATGCGATCACGGACAAGATGCGGGAGTATCACGCCCGGGGGCTTTTGTGGTCACAGATGGCGGTGATCTACCGTACGAACCGTCTTGCGGGGCAGATGACATCAAGTCTTTCCGCCGCCAACATTCCTTTTTCCGTTAAAGGAAACTTCCAAAGCATATATTCCCATTTCGCCGTGAAAGATGTTCTTTCCTATATAATGCTTGCCCGGGGAAACAGAAAAAGAGAGACTCTTGTTTCCGTCATGAATCGCCCGAAGCGATACATTTCAAGGGACTGTCTGCCGGATGATCCCTTCAGCTTTGAGGGGCTAAAGGCAGCGGTCCGTAAAAAGCCCTGGCTTTACAATGCAGTGGAAAAACTCGAATACGATCTTTCGTTCCTTAAAAGAGGCACCCCTCTTTCCGCAGTGATCTACATACGTAAGGCTGTGGGATATGATGGGTTTCTTAAGGAATATGCCTCGGGGAAGGGACTGAGGGAGGAAGAGCTTTTGGAGGTGCTGGACAGACTGCAGGAAGAAGCTGCGGAATTTAAGGACTTTGAAAGCTGGTTCGAGCATATGGCGAAGATGAAGAACGAGCTTGAGCGGAGGGCTGACATGGAAAAGGGAGAAGTGAAGGACAGCGTTACCGTTACCACCATGCACGGGGCAAAGGGGCTGGAGTACGATGTGGTTTTTCTGCCCGATGTCAATGAAGGGATCACGCCTTACAAAAAGGCAGTGACTTTAGAGGATGCAGAACAGGAGAGAAGGATGTTCTATGTGGCGGTGACCAGAGCTGCCATGAGGCTCCACATTTCCTTCGTTAAGAGGCTGAACAGCAAGGATGCGGTCATTTCCCGGTTTATAAAAGAAATGCTTGATTTTTCGTGAAAGTGGGTGTATATTACCGCTCGTTGCGAAAAAATACATTAAATATAAGGTTAATTGAACCGGAAAAGGAGAAAAAATGAACGAATTAAAACCGAAGCTTTTTGATTGTTTCAAGGATTACAGCGGAAAGCAGCTGGTGAAGGACATTATCGCAGGCGTGATCGTCGGTATCATAGCGCTCCCTCTTTCAATTGCACTTGCCATCGCATCGGGTGTCGGACCTGAGCAGGGCCTTTACACTGCCATTATCGCAGGTTTCTTCATCGCGGTATTCGGCGGAAGCAGAGTGCAGATCGGGGGCCCCACTGCGGCTTTCGTAGTCATCATCTACGGTATAATTGCAAAGTACGGAACTTCCGGACTTACGGTGGCCACCATCATGGCGGGCATCATACTCGTGATCTTCGGTATCTTCCGTTTCGGTTCACTCATCAAATACATCCCTTACACCATCACCTGCGGATTTACCTGCGGTATCGCGGTAACTCTCTTCGTGGGACAGCTTAAGGATTTCTTCGGATTCAGGATGGAAACAGTCCCTTCCGAATTTGTTGACAAGCTGATCGCTTACGGAAAGGCCCTTGGGACAACAAATCTCGTGGCTCTTATCCTCGGACTTGGAGCAGTGCTCATCATGATGGCATGGCCAAGGATCGCGGAAAAACTTCCCGGATTTTTGAGCACCATCCCCGGATCTCTCATGGCTATCGTCATCACCACTGTTATCGCTGCGGTTGCGAAGCTTCCCGTAAACACCATCGGAAGCGTGTACGGCGAACTTTCTTCAAAGTTCCCCACTCCTTCGCTGCCCGATGTGAATTTTGAAATGATCAGGGAGCTCATCCAGCCCGCATTCACCATAGCCATCCTTGCAGGCATAGAGTCCCTCCTCTCCGCAGTCGTATCCGACGGTATGATCGGAGACACGCACAAGTCTAATGCAGAGCTGGTGGGCCAGGGACTGGGTAACATCTTCTCCGGACTTTTCGGAGGTATCCCCGCAACGGGCGCTATTGCAAGAACTGCCGCAAATGTTCGTAATGGCGGACGTTCACCCATCGCGGGCATCACCCATTGCGTGACTCTCACTCTTGTGCTTCTGCTCCTTATGCCCATTGCGGCCTATATCCCCATGACCACTCTGGCAGCGGTGCTTCTGGTCGTGGCATCCGGAATGGCAGACTGGAAGGCATTTGCGCGTCTGATCAGGACAGCTCCCAAGAGCGATGTACTTGTCCTTGTGGTGACCTTCCTCCTCACCGTCTTCTTTGACCTCGTTGTTGCCATAGAGGTAGGCGTTGTAATGGCGGCCATCCTCTTCATGAAGAGAATGTCGGACACCACAGGTATTGAAGCCTGGAAGTACACAGACGATCCCGACGTTACCCCCGGCGAAGCGGAAAAACTCCGTGACATCCCCCGTTCCATCAAGGTTTACGAGGTTTCCGGACCTCTCTTCTTCGCAGCGACGGACAGGATCATGAAGATCGGCGTGGAAAAAACCACCCGGGTGGTCATCATCAGAATGCGTGCCGTAACGGCTATCGACGCATCTGCTCTCAAGGCGCTGAGGGAGCTTGTTAAAAACATCAGGAATAAGGACATCCGTGTGGTGTTCTCCCATGTCAACGAGCAGCCCATGAAAGCCATGGAAAAGGACGGACTGGCTGAGATCGTGGGAAAGAACAATTTTAAAGCCGATATCCTTGAGGCGCTTGATTATGCCGAAGAAATAGTCAGATAAAGCTCCTGCCGTGAAAAACAGAAATTTTATCATTTATGTTGAAATCCACGGGATTTATGATAAGATAATGAAAAAGCACATATCATATGAAGATATAATATGAGAGGGTTTCTATGAAGACTATTTTGATCATTGACGACGACAAGATGAATCTCGATCGCGACGAGTACATTTTACGCCAGGAGGGCTTCAATGTAGTCACGGCGCAGTCGGGTATCGAGGGCATTTCTGCCATGTGCGAAGGCGGCATCGATCTGGTGCTGTTGGATATTGATATGCCTGAGATCAACGGAATACAGACATTAAAAGCAATAAGGGCAAGGGAAGAGTTCAGCGACATTCCTGTTGTCTTCCTTACATCAATTGCAGATTTCGATCATGTAAAAGAGGCCGGCAGGCTGGGGGCGGTTGACTACGTCAGAAAGCCTTTCAGAAAGCAGGACCTTGTAAACCGGGTTAACAAGATCCTCGGTTGCTGATACAGAGCCTAATCGGGGAACGTTTTTTCACGTTCCCCTTTTCTTTTGTAAAAATCTCGGAGAAGCGTTGACAATGCAGATGACAACAAGGACAAAACGAAATATTGCTTTCATTTTCACTCTTCTGGTTACCGTTTCTCTGGTTACCTTTATCGATTACTATTCTTTCAACGCTTTTTACACCCTGGCCAAGAAAAAAGAAACCGAGCTTTGCGAGCGCACCATCGGAGAAGAAGCTGCCAAGATCAACGAACGTATTACGTCGGGCATAGACACCGTCCGTACCACAGGCATATTCCTCGCCAGCAGCATGAAGCACGGTGGAACAAATAAAGATATTTACGATTTCCTTTCCGGGATCACCGCTAATTACAGGGAATCCGCAGCTTCGGATTTTACCGGAGTTTACGGCCTGTTCAGAGGCGAGTACATCGACGGTGCCGACTGGATACCTGATGAGGACTATGACGCACGGAAGCGTCCCTGGTACTGGGCTGCGGTGCATGAAAACGGGCTGCCCACCGTTGTTACGCCCTATCTTGATGCGGAAACCGGAAACATGGTGATCTCTGTCAGCATGCTCCTTGAAGACGGAGAAAGTGTCCTGGCTCTGGACATCAAAGCCGAGAGGATACAGGCCATCATTGAAGAAATGAAGACTCCCGACAGCTACGGACTCTTTGTTAACAGTAACGGAGTGGTGATCTTCGGAGACGATCCCCTTTGCAACGGCTTAAACATTAAGACCGAGGGGGGACAGAAGCGCTTCGGCAAAGAAAAAGCCGACATCGTGAACAAGGTCATTGAAAAAGCTTCCGACGAATCCGGTGAAAACTATCTGATAGAAAAGATCGAAGGCAGAAGCGTTATGGTCTTCTCCCAGAACATACTTGATGACTGGTATCTTGTCATGGTGACGGATTACGAGAGCGTGTTCAGGCAGGAAAAGGAAGTGCTCTATATGAGCGTTCTCCTGTCACTTCTGATCATAGGCGTTGTTTCCTACTTCTGTGCTTCGGTCTCCATCTCCCGTGCGAGGGTTGAGGAGCAGGCGGAGGAACTGCAGGAAAAGGCCAAGGAACTCAAAAAGGCAAGTACGGAAAAAAGCAGATTCCTTGCCAACATGTCTCATGAGATCCGTACTCCCATCAATGCCGTACTCGGCATGAACGAGATGATCTTAAGAGAGAGCACCAACGAGACCATCACAGGTTACTCCGACAACATCCGGAGTGCCAGTAAGACACTTCTTTCCATAGTAAATGATGTCCTTGATTTTTCAAAGATCGAGGCCGGCGAAATGTCCATCATTCCCGTGGATTACAGCACAATGACGCTGCTCCGCGATGCCTACAATGTTGTGGCACAGCGCGCGGCGGACAAGAAGGTTGAGCTTCGTGTCTTCAACAACACCATGATGCCAGCAAGGCTTATGGGTGATGAGACCCGTATCCGTCAGATCCTGACCAACCTTTTAAACAATGCCATAAAGTACACGACGGAAGGACTTGTCACCGTCGAAATGGACTTTAATAAGGAAGAAGGAAGTAAAGGAAGACTCTTTATCTCCGTTACCGACACAGGCATAGGCATTTCCGACGAAGACAAGAACAAGCTTTTTACTTCTTACATCCGTGTGGATCAGAAGAAGAACAGAAATATAGAAGGAACCGGCCTCGGGCTTTCCATCACGAAGCAGCTGGTTGCCCTTATGGACGGCCGTATCTCCCTTGAAAGCGAGTACGGTATGGGTTCCAAGTTCTCTGTTGAGATCCCCCAGACCATTACGGACGACACACCCATGGGCGTCTTTGCTGAGACTCCCGCAGCGGGCATGAAGCGTGTCTCCGGCTACAAGGAGAGTTTCCGCGCACCCGAAGCAGAGATCCTGGTTGTGGATGACGTGGACATGAACCTTGAAGTAATGAAGGGGCTTTTAAAGAACACGAAGGTAAAGATCACCACTGCCACCAACGGTGTTGACTGTATCGATCTGGCGAAGCAGAATCATTACGACATCATCTTCATGGATCATCTGATGCCGGATATGGACGGTATCGAGACCTTTAAGAGACTTAAGAGCGTCAAGGACTGCATAAATGCCGAGACTCCCGTCATCGTTCTTACGGCAAATGCCGTGGCCGGAGCCAAGGAAGAGTACATTAAGGAAGGTTTTGCGGACTATCTTTCAAAACCTGTACAGGGTAATACACTTGAGGAAATGGTGCGCCGTTTCCTGCCCAAAGAGAAGATCGAATGGGAAGAGGAAGAGATGGAGAGGACGGAATTTGTCCAGGCGCCCATCGACTTTACGAGAAGAACGGGTACATTTGAGGTTGGTATTACCGAAAAGGAACGCGATTCCGAGGCACCTTCCCAAAATAACCTTGCCGTTTCCGAAAACAAGTATGCGGACAGCTATGCGGGAAGCGGAGCGTCCGTTACCTTTAAGGCTGACAAGAGTAACACAAAGGACACAGTCAGACGGCTTCGTGCTGCCCTTAAAGCCCATTACTTCAGCGACGATCTTGACATGACGGAAAAGATGATCAACGTGGGAGTGCTGGTGCTTGTCATCTGCGGACTTTTTGCAACCTTCGGATCATGGATGGTGGGTAACAACAGCACCGTAGTGAGTGCGATCCTCGGAAATTGCTTCCTTGGAGTCATCTACTATATTATAGTATATTTTAAAAAGAACACTGTTGCGGTGTCCAACATGATGCTGTTTACGGTGATAGACATCCTGTTTCCCATCATCTTCTTTAACTGCGGAGGCATACGGTCGGGCATGCCTTTGTGGTTCGCCTTCGGACTGCTTCTTCCCTGGATGCTGACAAAAGGTGTATCGCCCTACATCCTCTACACCATAACACTGGTGGAATACATGGGTGTGATCGTGATCTCCGAGATGCATCCCGAGCTTGTGACAGGTCAGATCGGTGACAAAGAACTGGTTGCGGACATCCTGATCGGATTAACGGCGGTTACTGCATTCTGCGGCATCTTCCTGAGGTATCAGACGAAGGCCTACGTAAAGCAGAGAAAGGAACTTTTAAGCAGGACCCAGGAACTTGACGAGAGCCTTACGGAGCTGGAAAAAGCCAACAACGCAAAGACGGATTTCCTTACCAACATGTCTCACGAGATCAGAACGCCCATTCATGCCATTCTCGGTTACAGTGAGATGATCGGCGAAAAGACAAAGGAACCCGCCACTGCTGAATACATTTCAAATGTAGAGCAGGCAGGCCGCAATCTCCTGGCTGTGGTGAGCGACATTCTTGATTACACAGGCATAGGCGGCTCGGACTTCGAGATCGAATTTGTTCGTGCGGAAACGTTTCCTTCTATAATAGATATACTTTCCTATGCACAGTACAATGCAGGCAAAAAGAACCTTGCAGTCGCATTTAACATTAATCCCAACATACCCATGGCGATCAAAGGCGACTCCATGCGTTTCACTCAGGTCTGCACAAACCTGATCTCCAATGCGGTCAAGTACACCGAGCAGGGCTCGATCACCATCGATATAGACTTTGTGCCCATTGAAAAGACTGACAAGTGCGAGATCACGTTTTCAGTCACCGACACCGGCGTGGGCATCAAACCGGAAGACATGGAGATGATCGCCGAGCGGTACTTAAGAGTCGACAAATCCAAGAACCGCAGTAAGCAGGGCGCAGGCATAGGCCTGGCCTTTACGGTAAGGATCCTGGAAAAGATGGGATCCGAACTCCATGCGGAAAGCAGGTACGGAAAAGGCAGCAGGTTCTGGTTCACCATCCGTCCTCACATCGTGGATCCGAGACCCATCGGTGACGTCACCTTCGACGGAGAACTTTACAGATGTTCCAAGGAAGAAAGGATCACACTTGTGGCACCTTCCGCAAGGATCCTGGCGGTGGATGACAATGCCATGAACCTTGACCTTATAGGCAAGCTCCTTGAAGAAACGAAGATAAAGATAGACTATGCAGAGGATGGCCTTGAAGCCGTAGACAAGGCAAAGAAGAATCATTACGATCTGATCTTCATGGATCATATGCTTCCCGTAATGGACGGAGTCGAAGCACTGAACGTTCTGAGACGGGAGCACATCTGTGATGACACCCCTATCGTGGTCATCACTGCCAATGCGGTGGCGGGAGAAAAGAAGAAGTACCTGGATGCGGGCTTTGATGAGTACCTGTCCAAGCCTGTCGAAAAACAGAGGCTTTTGAAGGTTCTGGCCCAGTTCCTTCCGGTTTCGCTCCTTGAAAGCCTTGTAACAGAAAAGAATTCAGGCCTCAGTTCTTCCGACAGAGAGTCTGCCATCATCGACGAAGCTGTCAGGGAAGCGGAGAGAGAAGAAGAGAACAGGGAAAACGAAAGCGAACTTTCCGATGAAGACAGAGTTTTCCTTGAACGGGCTTCCTTCCTTGACACAAAGACGGGAATGAGCTATTGCTGTGACGACACCGGCTTCTACAAAAAGATGCTCCGGTCCTACATGACCAATTCCAGGGTGGATGAGATCCTGAAGGCCTACGAGGAACGGAATTTCGAAAACTACCGTATCTTCGTTCACGCGGTAAAGGGAACCTCCCTCACCATCGGAGCAACGGAACTGTCCGAGCATATGAAATCCCTGGAGTATGCTTCCAGAGACGGTGACATAGACTTCGTGGACCAACATCACGAAGAATATCTGAAAGAATACAAAGATATCATTTCGAAGATCGACGAAGTGCTTAAGTAGGATTTTTATAAAAAAATATTTCTTGACAATCCATTTTCAGGTGGATATAATATCCCGTGCGTGTGCCAGAAGCGCACGGGATTTTTGCGCGAAAAACAGATGTACACCGTACATTCTGCGGCTTTCGAAAGAATGTCGGAACGCGCAGAGAAGCAATATGCTTGCAAGACAGGCAGCCACCAACTTTAAAATTTTAACAGGAGGAAAAGTTAATGCCTACATTTAACCAGTTAGTAAGAAAAGGCAGACAGACCGTAGAGAAGAAGTCAACAGCTCCCGCTCTGTTAAGAGGATACAATTCACTCAACAAGAGTGACATTGACACTCAGTCCCCTCAGAAGCGTGGTGTATGCACAGCAGTTCGTACAGCTACACCTAAGAAGCCTAACTCAGCTCTCAGAAAGATCGCCAGAGTTCGTCTTTCCAACGGAATCGAAGTAACAAGCTACATCCCCGGAGAAGGTCACAACCTTCAGGAGCACAGCGTTGTTCTCATCCGTGGCGGACGTGTAAAGGACCTTCCCGGTACTCGTTACCACATCATCAGAGGAACACTTGATACAGCAGGTGTTGCAAAGAGACGTCAGGCTCGCTCCAAGTACGGCGCAAAGAGACCTAAGGACGCTAAATAGTAATCAGTTTTAAATCAGTAACCAATTAATCAATTGCATTACTCATTTTAATCGCAGGGTTAACGATCCTTTCAAACGTATTAGTGGCTGTCGGTTTGAAATCGATACAGACTCAAGCGCGAACACAGGAGTATATGTGAGTACCTATGAATTAATAGACCGTGAATCCGGTCATTATTAAGGAGGGAAGCAACGTGCCTAGAAAAGGACATATAACAAAAAGAGACGTGCTGGCTGATCCTTTGTACAACAGCAAGATCGTTACAAAGCTTGTCAACAATGTAATGCTTGACGGCAAGAAGGGTACAGCTCAGAAGATCGTTTACGGTGCATTCGAAACAGTTGCCGAGAAGACAGGCAAGGAAGCACTCGAAGTATTTGATCAGGCTATGAACAATCTCATGCCTGTTCTTGAAGTTAAGGCTCGCCGTATCGGTGGTGCTACATATCAGGTACCCATCGAGGTTAGACCTGAGAGAAGACAGGCTCTTGCTCTTCGCTGGCTTACAATGTTTGCTCGTAAGCGCGGTGAGAAGACAATGCAGGACAAGCTTGCAGCAGAGATCATGGATGCTGCAAACAACACCGGTAACGCAGTAAAGAGAAAAGAAGATATGCACAAGATGGCAGAATCCAACAAGGCTTTTGCTCATTACCGCTGGTAATTGACGAAGCAGTCGTATTTAGGAGGAAAAAACCTTGGCAGACAGAGAATATTCACTTGAGCATACCAGAAATATTGGTATCATGGCTCATATCGATGCAGGTAAGACTACACTCACAGAGCGTATTCTTTACTACACCGGTGTAAACCACAAGATCGGTGATACTCACGACGGAACCGCTACCATGGACTGGATGGCCCAGGAGCAGGAAAGAGGTATCACAATCACATCAGCAGCTACAACATGTCACTGGACACAGGAATTCCAGCACAAGAAGATTGCCGGAGCTCCCGAGTACAGGATTAACATCATCGATACTCCCGGACACGTAGACTTCACAGTAGAAGTTGAGCGTTCTTTGAGAGTTCTCGACGGCGCTGTCGGCGTTTTCTGCGCAAAGGGCGGTGTTGAGCCTCAGTCCGAGACAGTATGGCGTCAGGCTGATAAGTACAACGTACCCAGAATGGCTTTCGTTAACAAGATGGACATTTCCGGTGCAAATTTCTATAACGTAATTTCCATGATCAAGACAAGACTCGGAAAGAATCCCTGCCCTATCATGCTTCCTATCGGAGCAGAAGATACATTCAAGGGCATCATCGATCTCTTCGAAGAGAAGGCTTACTATTATCTTGATGATAAGGGAGATCAGATCGAGATCAAAGAGATCCCCGATGATATGAAGGACAAGGCTGAGCAGTATCGTCAGGAAATGATCGAGAAGATCTGCGAAACAGACGATGCTCTTCTTGAGAAGTATCTCGAAGGCGAAGTTCCCGATGAGAAGGCTTTAAAGGCTGCTCTCAGAAAGGCAACCATCGCAGGAACCATCATTCCCGTATGCTGCGGATCCGCATACAAGAACAAGGGCGTTCAGAAGCTTCTTGACGCTGTTGTTGAGTATATGCCCGCTCCTACAGACGTTCCCGATATCAAGGGCGTTGACCTTGACGGTAACGAAGTAATCAGAAAGTCTTCCGATGCTGAGCCTTTTGCAGCTCTTGCATTCAAGATCATGGCAGATCCTTTCGTAGGAAAGCTTGCATTCTTCAGAGTTTACTCCGGAACATGCAACTCCGGTTCCTACGTGCTTAATGCAACAAAGGATAAGAAGGAAAGAATCGGACGTATCCTTCAGATGCACGCAAATCACAGACAGGACCTTGAAAAGGTTTACTCCGGTGACATCGCTGCAGCAGTAGGATTTAAGTTTACATCAACAGGTGACACCATCTGCGACGAGCAGCATCCCGTAATCCTCGAGTCCATGGAATTCCCTGAGCCCGTTATCGATATCGCTATCGAGCCCAAGACCAAGGCAGGACAGGACAAGATGGGCGAAGCTCTTGCAAAGCTTGCTGAAGAAGATCCCACATTCCGCGTTTCAACAAACGAGGAAACAGGTCAGACCATCATCGCAGGTATGGGTGAGCTTCACCTTGAGATCATCGTTGACCGTCTTCTTCGTGAGTTCCACGTAGAAGCAAACGTAGGCGCACCTCAGGTTGCTTACAAGGAAGGAATCACTAAGGAAGTTAACATTGATTCCAAGTACGCTAAGCAGTCCGGTGGTCGTGGTCAGTACGGTCATTGTAAGGTTATCTTCACACCTATGGACGTTAACGGCGATAAGACTTTCGAGTTCGAAAACACCGTTGTCGGCGGTGCTATTCCCAAGGAATACATCCCCGCTGTTCAGGCAGGTATCGAAGATGCAATGAAGTGCGGTATCCTTGGCGGATTCCCTGTTCTCGGCGTTCATGCAAACTGCTGGGACGGTTCCTACCATGAAGTAGACTCCTCAGAAATGGCATTCAAGATCGCAGGTTCCATGGCTTTCAAGGAAGCAATGCAGAAAGCAAGCCCTGTTCTTCTCGAGCCCATCATGAGAGTTGAGATCACTGTTCCCGAAGAGTACATGGGAGATGTTATCGGTGACGTTTCATCCCGTCGTGGACGTATCGAAGGTTCCGAGGATGTTAACGGATCCAAGCTGATCAGCGCATTCGTTCCTCTCGCAGAGATGTTCGGTTACGCTACAGCACTTCGTTCCAAGACTCAGGGACGTGGAGCATACTCAATGTTCTTCTCAACCTACGAGCCTGTTCCGAAGTCGGTTCAGGAGAAAGTTCTTGCGGCTAAGAACGGAAAATAAGCCGTAAAAATTACTTGAAAAAAATCATACTATGCAATATAATGGCGAGTATGAGGCTCAATGATATTTACCGTAGTCCGATGGGGCGTACGGAGTAAATAGAGCAAACACAATTTATCATTCTTTTTAAGGAGGATTATTTCAAATGGCAAAGCAGAAATTTGAAAGAGGCACAAAGCCGCATTGTA
>JAEFAR010000067.1 GCA_016287675.1 Lachnospiraceae bacterium | reverse complement strand
AATATTCGGAGAAAGCCACGGACCAGCCATCGGCTGTGTTCTGGACGGGCTCACTCCCGGACTCACCGTGGATGAGGAGATGATAAAAAATATGCTTGCAAGAAGACGTCCCACCTCTTCCATCGACACTCCCAGAAGAGAACCGGACAATTACCGGATCTTAAGCGGCGTGTTTAACGGAAAGACCACGGGAACGCCTCTTTGCATAATGATCCCCAACGAGGAGACCAGAAGCAGGGACTACAATTTCGGCCCTGCAAGACCTTCTCATGCGGATTACACTGCCCATGTCAAATACAACGGATTTGAGGATTACAGAGGCGGCGGACATTTTTCGGGGAGGATCACTGCAGCCATCGTTGCTGCCGGCGGAGTGCTGATCCCGGCGTTGAATGAGCTGGGGATCTTCATCGGTACTCACATCAGCGAATGTGTAAATGTGAGTGACAGGGACTTCGGAAGCAGTGAAGATGAGATCCTTGCTAACATTAAAAAGCTTAATTCCGGAAATTTCCCCGTGATCGATGATGATGCGGCGGAAAAGATCACTGCAGGCATACAGGAAGCGGGCAAAGATCATGACAGCGTGGGCGGCATCGTAAAGACTGCCGTTACCGGACTTCCTGCGGGAGTGGGAGAACCCTGGTTTGACAGTCTTGAGAGTCTTTTATCCCATGCTCTTTACTCCATCGGAGCCGTTAAAGGTGTGGAGTTCGGTAAAGGCTTTGAGGGTTCTGCTTTAAGGGGAAGCGAATTTAACGATGCTTTCAGAAAAGACGGCGACAGAGTGGTGACAGCCACAAACAATAACGGAGGCATAAACGGCGGGATCTCCAACGGAATGCCCGTGACATTCAGCGTTTCCGTGAAACCCACGCCATCCATTGCAAGACCTCAAAAAACAGTTAATTTCCTTACGGGAGAAGAAGAGGAGATCACCATCACCGGGCGTCACGATCCGGCAATCGTAAGAAGGATCTGCCCCGTAATAGACAGCATCACGGCCATCGTCATTGCGGATGCGCTGGTAACGGGCTTCGGACCACAGGTACTTTTGAAAGGAAAGGCTTTATGGAATACGGACTTATAGGAGAAAAACTGGGTCACAGCTTTTCCGGACAGATCCACGGTTCTATAGACGATTACGATTACATTCTTAAAGAGATCCCAAAGGATGAAGTGGCAGCTTTTATGGAAAAGCGCGATTTTAAAGGGATCAATGTAACTATTCCCTACAAAGAGACAGTGATCCCCATGCTGGATGAGATCGATGAAACTGCAGCGGAGATCGGAGCCGTAAACACGGTGGTGAACCAAAACGGCAAGCTGAAAGGCTTTAACACTGATGCGGAAGGCATGAGAGCCATGCTGCTCCGTGAAGGAATGGATCTTAAAAACAAAAAAGTTCTGATCCTCGGAACCGGAGGAACCTCAAAAACAGCTCTTTATGTGGCAAAGAAACTGGGAGCAAAGCAGGTCTTCAGAGTCTCCAGGAGCGAGAAGAACGGATGTATCACCTATGATGAAGCCTATTCACTCCACAGCGATGCGGATTTCATCATAAACACAACCCCTGTGGGGATGTACCCCGAAACTTCGAAATGCCCTGTTGAATTGGAAAAATTCCAAAATCTTTCGGGAGCGGCTGATGCGATCTTCCATCCCTTAAGGTCAAATCTGATCCTTGAAGCGGAAGCTCGCGGGATAAAAGCATGCGGCGGACTGTATATGCTTGCCGGACAGGCAGTTTACGCACGGACACATTTCCTCGGACTTAAAGAAACCGACACAAAACTTATAGAAAAGGCATACAGAGACGTGCTGAAAAGTGTCAGAAACGTTGTCCTCATCGGAATGCCTTCCTGCGGTAAGTCAACCGTTGGAAAAGAAATAATGAGAGCAACGGGCTTACCGCTTTTTGACACGGATTCGGAAATTGTCAAAAGGATCGGATGCACGATTTCGGATTTCTTTAAAGAAAAGGGAGAAAACGAGTTCAGAAGGATTGAAAGCGAAGTGATCGCAGAACTTTCAAAAAACGGAGGAAAGATCATTTCCACCGGAGGAGGAGCGGTACTCAACCCTGTGAATTTAAGAAATCTAAAGCGGGACGGCATCGTGATCTTTATAGACAGGAGCATCGATCGCCTGACACCTACTGCGGACAGACCCCTGCTTCAAAACAGGGATATGCTTGAAAAACTGTTCAAAGAAAGATACGGGATCTACAGGGCGGCAGCGGATGCGATCATCGACGGGAACGGAACGGTTTCGGAAAATGCGCACCGCGTCATGAAGGCCGCAGATTTGGAGATAAGATGAAATTTCTGGTTATTAACGGGTCAAATCTTAATATGCTTGGCATACGCGAGCCGGACATCTACGGCCGCCACACCTATGACGAACTTGTACGGATGATAAAGGCTCATGCGGAAGAAAAAAAAGTCGAGGTTTCTTTCATGCAGTCAAATCACGAGGGAGATCTTGTGGACGCCATTCAACAGGCGTTTTTTGACAAGGTCGACGGCATCATCATAAATCCCGGTGCCTATACGCACACGAGCATAGCGATCCTTGACGCGGTGAAGGCTGTGAACATCCCGACTGTAGAAGTTCACATTTCGGATGTGGATGCACGTGAGGAGTTCAGAAAGGTGAGCTACATAAGGCTTGCCGCAGTGAAAACGATCGCGGGAAAAGGCTTTGAAGGGTACAACCTGGCCATGGATTTTCTGATCGACTATTTGGGAGAAAAACATTGATTGCAAAGATTTCAAAAAGCAGATTAAAAGGCGATCTGAAAGCTGTCCCGTCCAAAAGCTTCCTTCACAGGATGCTGATCTGCGCCGCTCTTTCGGAGGGCGAGTCGAGGATCGGAAATTTCATTAAGAGCGAGGACATCCTTGCAAGCATAGATTGCATAAAAAGCCTCGGTGCTGAGGTCACGGAAGAGGGAGATGTGCTCAGGATCCGCGGAACAGGCGGTAAAACGGTCTCGGATGCCGTGTTCTGCTGCAGAGAAAGCGGAAGCACTTTGAGATTCTTTATCCCTGTAGCGACCGCAAAATGCGGATCATCAGTCTTTACGGGCTCCGAAAGATTGATGGAGCGGGGCGTGGGGATCTATGAAAAGATACTTCCGGGAAAAGGAGTTTCGGTAACAAAAAAGTCCGGGAACATCCGGGTGAGCGGCAGACTTGTTCCGGGAAGATACGAGATTCCGGGGGACATTTCAAGCCAGTACATTACCGGGCTTCTCTTTGCACTTCCCTTGCTTTCGGGAGACAGCGAGATCTGCGTGATCCCGCCCGTTGAGAGCAGAGCCTACATTGACATCACGCTTTCCGTACTTAAGCTTGCGGGGATCGATGTTAAAGAAACTTCAAGGAACTGCTTTTCGATAAAAGGAAACAGTAAGTACCGCCCGTTAAACATGGATGCGGAGGGCGACTGGTCCAATGCGGCTTTTCTTTACGCAATGAACGGACTGGGAGCGGAGATCCGGATCTCCGGACTTAACGAAACAAGCGTTCAGGGAGACAGGATATGCCTTGAATGCTTTAAACAACTTGACAGCCCCAGTGCTGTCATTGACATTAACGGATGCATAGATCTGGGACCTGTGCTGTTTGCATATGCTTCTGCGAAACATGGGGGCCGCTTTACGGGAACTGAAAGGCTCAGGATCAAAGAAAGTGACAGAGCGGCTGCGATGGCTGAAGAACTTTTGAAATTCGGCATCAGAGCCGAGGTCAAAGATAATGAAGTCATCATCCCTGCCGGTGGGATCAAAGCACCCGTAGAAAGACTTTCCGGACACAACGATCACAGGATCGTAATGGCGCTTTCCGTGCTCCTCGCCTTTACAGGCGGTGAGATTTCTGGTGCTGAGGCTGTCAGAAAGAGTTATCCCGGATTTTTTGAAGACCTTAGGAGGATCGGACTGGATGTGGAAATTAACGAAGGATAAAAAAATATTAATAGTCGGTCTTGGACTGCTGGGCGGCAGCTATGCAGAGGCACTCACAGATCTGGGCTACCATGTGGGAGCCTTGACAAGATCGGAAAGCAGTATAAAATACGCTTTGGAAAAAGGCCTCATCGCCGAAGGGACCACCGAGATCGATCCGGAGTTCATCGGTAAATACGATCTCCTTGTGTTCTGTCTCTATCCCAAGGTTTTCCTTCAGTGGATCAGGGACAATCAGAAGTACATTAAAAAGGGCGCGCTGATCACCGATGTTACAGGCGTCAAGAGAAGCGTGGTGTACCCGATCCAGTCGATCTTAAGAGAAGATCTGGAGTTCATTGCGGCTCACCCCATGGCAGGACGTGAGGTTTACGGCGTTCAGAATGCTACAAAGAAGATCTTTAACAATGCAAACTACATTGTAACACCCACATTAAAAAACACGCCGGAAGGCATAGAAGCCTGTGAGGAACTTGGCCGTGAACTGGGCTTCAGAAGTGTAAAAACACTTACGCCCGAACAGCATGATGAGATGATCGGCTTTTTGTCACAGCTCACCCATTGTATTGCGGTTTCACTCATGGTGTGCAAGGATTCGGAAAGCCTCGTGGATTACACCGGAGACTCTTTCAGGGATCTGACACGTATCGCCAAGATCAATGAGAGCATGTGGACTGAACTTTTTTACATGAACAAGGATGAGCTGCTTCTCCAAATGGAACTTTTTGAAGAGAAGTTTAATATATTAAAGAATGCCATCAAAAATGAGGACACTCAGACGATCCATGAGATCATGAAGCTGTCCACAGAAAAAAGAAAACTGTTTGACAGGGAGAAGTCGGAAACTCCCAATGAGAAATAATTGCTGTTTCTTGAAAGGATGAAGATAAAATGAATGCAGAATTTGTAAAAAGATTACCCTCCGTGCAGGACATCAAAGCGATGTACCCCGTATCGGAAGAACTGGCCGAAAAGAAGAAGGCAAACGATAAAGCGGTACAGGACATCATTACCGGTAAGTCAGACAAACTTCTTCTGGTCATCGGACCCTGCTCCGCAGACAGAGAAGATGCTGTCATCGAGTACATTACAAGGCTCAGGGGAGTTCAGGATAAAGTAAAGGACAAGATCGTTATTGTTCCCAGAATCTACACCAACAAGCCCAGAACCACAGGCGACGGCTACAAGGGCATGCTCCACCAGCCCGATCCCAACGGAGCTCCCGATATGCTGAAAGGGCTTCTTGCAATCCGTAAGCTTCATCTGGAGGCTCTCAAGCAGACAGGACTTTCAAGCGCGGACGAAATGCTCTATCCCGAGAATCATCAGTATCTCTCGGACCTTCTGAGCTACGTTGCGGTCGGAGCGAGATCGGTTGAAAACCAGCTCCATCGCCTCACTGCCAGTGCGCTTGATATTCCCGTAGGTATGAAAAATCCCACAAGCGGCGACATTTCCGTAATGATCAACTCCATTATCGCGGCAAGCCATCCCCATGACTTTGTTTACTCGGGATGGGAGGTAAAGAGCAAGGGCAATCCCATGGCACATGCCATACTTCGCGGATCCTTGAGCAAATCCGGCCGTTCCCTACCCAATTACCATTACGAGGACTTGAGAAGTCTCCATGAAACATGCGCAAAGGCAGGCCTTGAAAGCTGTGCTGTTGTGATCGACTGCAACCACTGCAATTCCGGAAAAATGTACGAAGAACAGATCCGCATTGCGAAGGAAGTCCTTCACAGCACCAGATACTCCACTGATATCTGCAAAATGGTCAAGGGTCTTATGATCGAGTCCTACCTCGAAGACGGAGCCCAGAAGCCCGACGGCGGTGTTTACGGCAAATCTATCACCGACCCCTGCCTTGGCTGGGAAAAGACCGAAAAGCTGATTCTTGAGCTGGCAGAACTGAGATAAAATAAATCGGACCGTGGGGACGTGGTTATGGGTTCATATAAAGAATGAAACCATAACCCGTCCCCACGGTCCGATTCTGTTTTAAATGTTTATACAGTTTGATCTGCCTGAATCTTTGTTATCCGCTCAAGTGGGATGTTGCAGAAATCGGAGATCTCTTTGGGAGTGCGACCTATTTTGAGCATGGAAACTATAACACTTGATTGACCTTCTTCACGGCCTTCTTCACGACCTTTTTCAAGACCTTCTTCATAGCCTTCTTCTCTTAGACTCTGATTATGCAATTTTTCATTGAAATCAAGTACATGCATTTTGATAACACCCGCCCTTTCTTTTAGGAGAAAATCCTCCATGACGTGATCTTTTATGCAGCTGTCCACAGCAACTGTTACAGCATCTTCTATGGGCATTCCTTTGCTTATATTGTCCCTGACTCTTTCGTTAAGGATAGCATAATCCCTTAAAGGAATGCATTTTTTCATCAGTTCTTTGTTATGCCCGTAGTTTACGTTTAAAACTTTGACAGTAAGCTCCAGCTCGGGGCTGGCTGCCTTTCGTATGAATGAATCCGAGAGTCTTAAGAACTGACTGTCTGAAATGTCCGTTGCTCCATTATAGAATACTATAAACTGAGGAGTAGGGACAGTGATAAGTTTTTTGCCGTAAAGGTCCTTCTTTGGAACCATTTCCTTATACATATCGGTAATGTAAAAAAGATCCCGCAGCGGCATGTTCGGATTGACAGTTGACTGATGTTCGTAAAGATTCACCGTTCCGCTGATGATGAAAGAAACATCATTGTAGATCTTAAGGAAGATCGAGTTTTCCAGGGAATTGATCACAAGCTCATTTTCGTCTTTGTAATCCGTTCCGTTTAATGCATTATACAGATCAAGCGCATTTTTCCTGTCACTGAAATACATTTTGAAAACTGAGGATCGGTACTCACGGTTTACCTTGACTCTCTGTGAGTTGGTTCTGGTTTGTTTTTCTTTTTCTTCTTCTTCATATAGCCTCCTGAATTTATTACGGTTGCAGGAGGACATATCACTGTTTTAAGTTGAAAAGCCGCCTGCCTGATTGTATTGAGATTAAGCAGGAACTTTTTGATAAAACAGATCACTTAGAATAAGAGATTGGATGAAACGTTCTGCTCACTGTGATGATATCACGGGTTTGTGATAATTTCAAGTGCTGAAAATTTGAACCCGCGTTTTTGACATTTTCTTCTTTCTTATGGAGAGAAATCATACGCTTGCTTTTAAAGCATTAATGATACATAAAGCAATTAACCGAAATGGATTTCGGCTAAATCGATTTGGACGAAATATATTTCGGTAGGGAGAACTAAAGCAGGAGGTATTCAGAGGACGAGATCATCACCAGACGAATCATATTTGCTCCTTTCCTGTTTAAAATCATATGATCGGGTTCATAATTGCACTTACGGTATAGTACATCCCCTTTTTGGCAACAGTTCCTTTGGTTGAGAAATTGTGTTTTATGGGGTATGCCATATGCTCAGCCTCTTATAAGTTCACTTATAAGAATAAATCATAATCTTCTTGGTGATTTTTTTGACAAATGTGCTAAAATTATAATGTTGCGTGGGTGGCATGATGAAGAATGCATATGCC
>JAEFAR010000028.1 GCA_016287675.1 Lachnospiraceae bacterium | reverse complement strand
TACAGCAAAAAAAACAATCCGGAGACAGAACCGGATTTTGACCGGATCGAGCCTTTTATTGCGGCTTTGGAAATGATCCACACCTATTCTCTGGTTCATGACGATCTGCCTGCCATGGACAATGATATGCTTCGCAGGGGAAAACCCACGACCCACGCAAAATTCGGGCATGCAAACGGAGTGCTTGCGGGAGATGCGCTTCTCAACTATTCTGTGGAAACCGTCACCAAGGCCTTTGCCGAGGATGATTTTTCGGGAGAAGACTGTTTCGATGACATTACAAACACAGAGTGGAACAAGAGAGTTGTAAAAGCGATGAAGCTCCTTTACACTCGTGCGGGCATATACGGAATGATCGGCGGTCAGACCGTGGATGTTGAAAAAACAGGCAAGCCTTTGACTCAGGATGAACTGGATTTCATCTATGAATTAAAAACCTGTGCCCTGATCTCGGCTTCCGTTCTGTGCGGTGCCGTTCTCGGAGGCGCGGGAGTCAGGGATCTTGCGCTCCTTGAACCTTTGGGAAGTGATATTGGAATGGCATTTCAGATAAGAGATGACATTCTGGACATCGAAGGAGATGAAAAGGTCTTCGGAAAGCCCATCGGAAGCGACGAAAAGAACTGCAAGACCACATGGGTGACTCTTTACGGTATGGAGAACGCAAAAGAAAAGGTGAAGGCATACACCGATGAAGCTCTGGGCGTACTTGAGGGGCTTCCGGAAAATGAATTCATGAAAGCCTTTGTTAAAGCTCTTGCGGAAAGAAATAATTGAACTACGATCGATTGGAAGTTTGGAAATGACAGATTATCCTGTTCTTGATAAAATAAAAAAAGAAAACGACATTAAGAAGCTGCCGGAAAACGAATGGTCCGAACTGGCACGTGAGATACGCTGCTTTCTTACCGAAAACGTTTCAAAGACCGGAGGCCATCTCTCCTCCAATCTCGGAGTGGTGGAGCTCACAATGGCTCTTCATCTTTTTCTTGATCTGCCGGAGGATAAATTGGTTTTCGATGTGGGGCATCAAACCTATGTTCACAAGATCCTTACAGGCAGGAAGAACTTTGAAACTTTAAGACAGAAAGGCGGACTTTCGGGCTTTCCGAAGGGCAGCGAAAGTGAATGTGACGCTTTTGACACCGGACACAGTTCCACTTCCCTTTCATTGGCATCAGGTCTTGTGACTGCCAGGGAACTCAAGGGAGAGAAGAATAAGATCGTTGCAGTTATAGGTGACGGAGCTCTGGGCGGCGGAATGGCCATAGAAGCGCTCAATAACATCGGCAAGTTTAAAAGCAATCTTATCATCATATTAAACGACAACGAGATGTCCATCGACCGTAACGTGGGAGGAATGGCCAATTATCTCGGTCAGATCCGTACAAAGAAGACCTACGTGAATTTTAAATCCGGATTGGAAAACATCCTGGACGAGATCCCCGGCGGAAGCGGTGAAAGGATCGTCGGACGGCTGAAGCACATTAAGGATTCCTTAAAGACTTTCTTTGTAAGCGGAATGTTCTTTGAGGACCTGGGTATCACTTACATCGGTCCCATTAACGGACATGATGTGCATCAGGTACTTACTGCTCTTAAGAGTGCGGCAAGGGTTGACAAGCCGGTTTTGATCCATGCTGTGACCCAGAAGGGAAGAGGCTATCTTCCCGCAGAAAAGAGACCCGGCAAATTCCACGGCATCGGTCCCTTTGATCTTAAAACAGGTAAGATCCTTAAGAAGCCTGAGACAAAGACCTTTACAGAGAGTTTTTCGGAAGCTATGGTGGAACTGGGAGACAGGGACAGCAGATTGATCGGGATCACGGCTGCAATGGAGTTTGGCACAGGCTTAAGAGAGTTCGGAGAATGTCATCCCGACAGATTCTTTGATGTGGGCATAGCTGAGCAGCATGCTGTGACATTCGCCGCAGCCCTTGCAAAATCAGGTTTCAGACCTGTGGTTGCCATCTACTCCACCTTCCTTCAGAGAAGCTATGACCAGATCTTACATGATGTATGCCTGACAAAACAGCCTGTGATCTTCATGATAGACAGAGGAGGGATCACGGGAGAAGACGGAGAAACACATCAGGGTATCTTCGACCTTTCCTACCTTTCACACATTCCGGGACTTACGGTAATGGCACCCAAAAACTGTCATGAATTAAAGTCCATGCTGAGTTTTTCATTGGAAATGAACGCTCCTGTGGCTATCAGATACCCCAAATGCGGGGAGAGCGAGAGAGCCGCTGCCCTTGATTGCGACGAGATACGTTACGGAGAAGCGGAAAAACTCCTTGAGGGAAAGGATGTTGCCATCTTTGCGGTGGGCACAATGACGGATCTGGGACTGGAGCTTTCGGAAATGCTTAAAAAAGACGGATTCGGTACCTTGCTCTACAATGCAAGGTTTGTTAACCCCATCGATAAAACAGCTGTCCTGGATGCCGCCAAAAGATGCAGGGTCGTGGTTACTCTGGAAGAAAATGTGAAAAGAGGCGGTTTCGGAGAAGCTGTGGCCGATCTCATACTTGAAAACGGGTTAAAGACCGGCTTTGTAAACGGCTCTTTAAAAGACAGCTTTATAGAACACGGTAAAAGATCCGAACTGCTGAAGGCTTACGGTTTGGATGCTGATGAGATTTATGGAAAGATTAGACGCATTATTGGTTAAAAACGGTCTTTCACCATCCAGAGAAAGAGCCAAGGAAATGATAAAAAACGGTCATGTCCTTGTTAACGGTAAAGTCGTTACAAAAGCATCTTTTTCTGTCAGTGAAACAGACGATATAAAGACTGAGGGGGAAGTCCTCAGATACGTGAGCCGTGGCGGTCTGAAACTTGAAAAAGCCATTGCGGAATTCAACATCTCCCTTAAGGGGCTCACATGTATGGACATAGGAGCTTCCACCGGCGGATTCACGGACTGTATGCTTCAAAACGGAGCGGCCAAAGTGCTGGCTGTGGACGTGGGGACAGATCAGCTGGCTCAGAAGCTTAGAGACAACCCCGGGGTCATTTCCATGGAGCAGACCAATATCCGTTATCTGACACCTGAAATGATCGATAACACAGAGATCGATTTTATTTCCACGGATGTTTCTTTTATCTCCCTGACCAAGGTACTGCCTGTGATCTTTAACCTTCTTAAGGAGGGCGGAGAAAGCATATGCCTGATAAAGCCGCAATTTGAGGCCGGAAGACAGGCACTTTCAAAAAAAGGGATCATTAAAGACAAAGCAGTTCGGGACAGAGTCGTGGAGGATGTTTCAAAAGCAGCGGAAGATCTGGGATTCAAAGTCCGTGGAGTTACTGTGTCCCCCATTGAAGGCGGGGACGGGAACATTGAGTTTCTGATCTGTTTAAAAAAGGAAAACTGAAATGAAAAATGCTTATCTGATAATTTCAAATCCCGACAGGGACATGAGGGGTGTTTACACGGAACGTGTAAAGAAAGCCCTTAAGGAAAACGGAGCCGAGATCTGTAACATCAACGAAGCACCTGACGGAAAGCCCGAAGTTAAGGCCATCATCGTTCTCGGAGGTGACGGGACTCTGATGCGCACCGCAGATGTGGTAAAGGATTTCGGAGCCCCCATCCTTGGGATCAACACCGGAACTCTCGGTTATCTTACGGGGGCTGAAACGGAAAACCTGGAGACTGCGATAAAGAAGCTGGTAAGCGGTGATTACCGTATAGAAAACAGGATGATGCTGGACATTTCGGTAAACGGAGAAAAAACAGAGACTGTCCTTAATGACGCAGTGGTTACAAGAAACGGTTATTCCAGGATCATCCGGCTCAAGGTAAAGATAAACGGTAAAGAGATCTTTACTGCGGGAGGTGACGGGATCATAATTTCCACACCCACGGGATCCACGGGATACAATCTTTCTGCCGGGGGCAGCATCTGCGTTCCGGAAGCGGAAATGATCATTATCACACCCATCTGTCCTCATTCCATGACAGCAAGATCCATCATCGCTTCCGCAAGCGACGAGATCGAGATAGAAGTGCCCGCGGAAAGAAATTTTGAAACCCCGGATCTGGGAATGACCCTTGACGGACGGGCGTTCATTCCTTTAAAGAGCGGGGACAGCATCAGGATAAGGAGATCGGAGAGTATCACAAGGCTCATCAAAACCGATGAAAGCACATTTTTTGAAGCTTTGAAGAGTAAACTGTCCTGAATCTAAAGAAAACGGAGAAGAAATATGCCCGATAAGAAAACAAGCAGACATGCCCAGATCAGAAGAATAGTTGAAAACGAGAACATCGGAACCCAGGAGGAACTTGTGAGGCGTCTTAACGAAGAAGGCTTCGCGGTGACTCAGGCAACGGCTTCGAGAGACATTAAGGAACTCAGGCTTACCAAGATGGTCATGGCGACGGGAGAGATCAAGTACGTCATCCCTCATGCGGACATTCCGGGAATGGACAACGGAAAACTGGTTCGGGTCCTTGCGGAAGCCTACACAGGTATGGAGCAGGCAGAAAACCTGCTGGTGATCAAAACAGTTTCGGGAATGGCTATGGCTGCGGCCGCAGCCCTGGATTCTCTCAGACTTAAAGGCGTTGTGGGCTGTATCGCGGGAGATGACACCATTTTCTGCGCTGTAAGGACCAAAGGCGAAGTGCCGGAAGTAATGAGAAAGATCGAAAAACTCATTAAATAGAGCTTTTCAACTAACACTTGACAGGTGGTAAAGTGTTGTTATAAAATCTATTGAATCAAAAAATCATTCAAATTAAAAAAAGCAAAGAGGAAGTATTTATGTCAGGTCATTCAAAATTTGCAAACATTAAGCACAAAAAAGAGAAAAACGATGCTGCCAAGGGCAAGATCTTTACAAAGCTCGGCCGTGAGATCGCTGTAGCCGTTAAAGAAGGCGGCGGTCCCGATCCCAACAACAACTCTAAGCTCAAGGACATCATTGCAAAGGCAAAGGCCAACAACATGTCCAACGATACCATCGAAAGAAGCATCAAAAAGGCTGCAGGTGAAGGACAGGGCGTAAACTACGAGCATGTAAGATACGAAGGCTACGGTCCCAGCGGTATCGCTATTATTGTAGATGCACTTACGGATAACAAGAACAGAACTGCCGCAAATGTCAGAAGTGCCTTTACCAAGGGCAAGGGCAGCATCGGTAACATGGGCTGTGTTTCCTTCATGTTTGATGAAAAGGGTCAGATCATCATTGACAAGGAAGAATGTGACATGGACGGTGACGAGATCTTCATGATCGCCGCAGATGCAGGCGCAGAGGATCTTTCCGATGAAGAGGACAGCTTTGAGATCATCACCGCTCCCGGAGATTTCAGCAAGGTTGTCGAAGCGCTTGAAGCTGCAAACATCAAGATGGCATCCGCGGAAGTTACCATGATCCCTCAGAATTACGGTTCACTTTCCGATGAAGAGGACATCAAGTGCCTTAACAGGATCCTGGATCTTCTTGAGGATGATGACGACGTTCAGGACGTTTACACCAACTATGACGAGGCATAAAATTAGTGTTCTTTTTTCATAAATAAAGTTAAATATCAGGATCAAAATGCCGATAAAATAAATGGATTTTAATAATACCATTTCATTTTACCGGCGTTTTTGTTTGCAGAAAAGCCGGGAGGAGGAAATCAATAAATGAAAAAGTTCTTCAGCAGATTTATCTGTTTCATACTGACGGCATGCATAGCGGTTTCGGGTGGCCTGTTTCAGATGAGGTCTTCCTACACCGTTGATAATGTTCAAAATAGAATATCCGACAATGAAGAAAAGAAAGTTGAACCCAAGGTTGACGAAGAGACCTTCGGTATCTTTGCAAAAGCTTTCGGTATCGACGGCTTAAAGAACGGCAGGTTCAATTTTTCAAATAAGTATTTCACCGATAAGAGAGTACTGGCTGCAGATGCGGACATGAAGATCGTGTTCTTTGACAACACCGGCGCCGGTAATGCTTTCGTTGACCAGGGTTCTGTTCTTGAGCTTGACACCTCATCCTTCACCCTGGCTGTTTCCCGTGTTTATAAAGTTGACAATACAGATGCTCCTTTTGCTTCCGGAACCACCATGTCCTTCAGCCTTGCAGGTGCCGGAAACAGTGTTATCAGGATCGAGCCCGACAGTGATCTTACGGACAACTCCTGTGTCATCACCCGTCTCGGTCCCGGCCGTGCAAACGTAAATGTTGCCATCACCGAAAACGGAACCACAAGATACGCAACAGTTACGATCCATGTGGCTTTCGAGATCGTAAAGAACGATCTGGAGTGGGAAGAGACAGGTCTTGCGGGATTCAGTGATAAGGTGCTTTTCCTTGATCAGAGAAACTACCTTGGTGCTACAGATTATTATCAGCTTCAGATCCTTTACATGGATTCCACTGCGGTTACTGCCGATTCCGTTATTGTAGACACCACCGACAGACAATACAAGGATACCGTCGTCATGTATGAAAACGGTAAGCTGCATGTACGCGGTGCGGGTTATTCCAGAGTCACACTTAAGACCACGGGTACAAATCCCGACAGCGTGAGCTTTTACGTACTTGTTGCTCCCGTAGGACACAAGGATCCCGTGGGAGGCGGTACCGTAACGCTGGCTGACTATGCCCAGACCTATGATCTCGGTACCATTTATGAAGATCATTTTGCTATCTATACCAATGCCAGAAAGGCAAACACTCTTTCCTGGACAGTCTATGTTGTAGACAAGAACGGCGGCCTCACCGAGATCAGCAAGAACGATCATTCAAGACTGACCTACGACATCAGTGACCAGAACGGTGTTGTAAACTTCAGCGGAGTGACAGCCGGAACCTACAAGATCGTGGGTGTTGCAAATACTTCCTTTAATGACAACGAATTACGTAACAAGGTGGTTTACGATGTTATCGTAATGCTTTCGCTTAAAAATACCACATTGTACATGAACGTTGGAGACACCTACGACGTACTTGCGAATTCCAACATCCCGAGAGATCTTTATTCCAGACTTTATGAGCCCAATTACCTCGGAAACAGCAGACTTTACGCGACTGTTGACAGCAGGGGCATAATCACCGCAAACAACGTCGGTACATCCCAGATCACCTTCCATTACATCGGAGGAAGTAATAATTCACTTTTCCCTCCTTCGGTCAGCGGAACGGTTGACGATGTTACCTACACCATCCATGTTATAGATTATCTTTCCATCAGTAACAGTGCATTGTCTTCCGACGGCTCCACCGAGTTCACCATGTATGCGGGAGGCAGCTATCCTCTGTATGCAGCATGTACCAACAAGGACTACGACATTTACTGGGAATCCCTGGATAACTCCATTGCCACTGTTGAAGACAACGGCTACGGTTCCGTAATGGTAAAGGCTCTTAAGCGCGGTGTTGTAACCATCAGAGCTTATCAGATCATTAACGGTGTTGAAAAGAATGCCTATGCAGAGATCACTGTAAAGAACACCGCTACAAAGGTGACCCTTTCTCCTTCAAAGCTTCAGATCGAAGTGGGAGATTACAAGACCATAATCGCTCAGTTTACCGGAGATTCCACGGATCTTACATGGGTTTCCTCAGATGAAACCATCTTTAACTTTGTTGATAATATTAATGTGGGAACATCCGCAACCATCCAGGCTTTAAAGCCCGGTACAGCGGTTCTCACCGCCATCAACCCCGCAAACATAGTCTGCGGCTACTGCGAAGTAACTGTTTATCAGGAAGTTACGGGACTCAAGCTTTCAGAGTACACCCTGACTCTTCCCGAAACAGCAGGCACCTATCAGTTATATGCCTACCTTGAACCCGGAAATGCTTCGGACTCCAGCGTTCTCTGGACATCCTCAAAGCCCTCCGTGGTTTCTGTTGATGCAAACGGTAAGCTCACCATCTTAAAGGAGGGTGAAGCTACCATCATCGCCCAGTCGGTTCTGAATCCCGAGTTCTACGCAATGTGTACGGTAAAGATCCTTCAGGGCGTGGATTCCGTAAAGCTTGACAAGCATGAGCTTGAGCTTTACAAGGGTGAAGTTTTCAGACTGCCTTACGTCATCCTTCCTGCTGATGCCAGCAACGATGTGATCGACATCAGTGTATTTGACAGCAAGATCGCTTCCGTAACACAGGGCGATGACCACACATTGATCGTTACCGGAAGAGGCGTCGGTAAGACTGAATTCATGGTAATGACAAAGGACGGCAAGTACTGGGATCTTTGTACGGTTGTTGTAAAGCAGGTGGCTACCGGTGTTACCATGAACTACTCGGAAGTTACTCTGAACGTGGGTGAGTACTTTGATCTTTCCGTTAGTCTCACACCCGCTGATTCCACCGAGAGCTCCCTCACATGGCAGAGCCTTGATACAGGCATAGTATCCGTTTCACAGTCCGGACGTCTGATCGGTCTGAAGCCCGGAAAGACTTCAGTCATGGTTTCCACTCAGGGAGGAAAGAATTCCTTCTGTACCGTAACTGTCCTTCAGGCGGCAAAGTCCATGAAGCTGGATGAGACCTCCATCGTCATCGGTATCGGTGAGAGCTACACTCTGGATGCTGTCTTTGATCCCGATGGAACATCCGTAACAGACGGTAAGTGGACATCCCTGGATACGAGTATCGCAACCGTTGACGAAGCAGGTAAAGTAACAGGCGTCAAGGGCGGATATACAGTAGTTTCCTTTACTTCCGTTGACGGAGGCTTTACAGGCTTCTGTATGGTAAAGGTCGAGGAACTTATCACAAAGATCATCGTTAATCCTTCATCCTACATTTTAGGACTTGGGAACACAGTTACAATAGATGCTCAGATCACAAACGGCGACACGGTTTCCGATACCGAACTGGAATGGTACTCGGATGACGAATCCGTAGCAACCGTTGACAAATACGGAATGATCACAGGTGTGGATTACGGTACCGCTACCATTACGGTTGAAGCTGTAGAGGGCGAAGCAAAGGCATTTGTGAAGATCGAAGTCGTAAGGGAAGTAACAAAGATCGAGCTCAGCGAAAGCTATATCACTGTAATTGTGGGACACACACAGACTCTTTACGCTACAGTGAGTCCTTCAAATGCAACTTACAATAAAGTTAACTGGAAAGTTATGGATCCCGGCATGACAAAGGAAGACAATTCCGTTGCTCTTGTAGACACCGACGGTGTTGTTACGGGTATCAAGAAGGGTAATGCCTGGGTGGTAGCAAGTGCTCAGGACAATTCCGGTAAGACAGCCCGCTGCTTCGTGCTTGTCATTGAACCCATTGCAGCTACGGGTATCACAGTGTCGGATTCGGAGATCACGTTGATGCCCGGAGAGTCAAAGACCATAACATCCCACATTAAACCCGTATCTTCCACAGATGACTTGACATGGACCACAAATAATGATACTGTAGCTTCAGTTTCCGAAAACGGTGAGATCACGGCAAATATGGTGGGTCAGACCACTGTTACCGTAACCACCACATCCGGTAAAACGGCCACCATCGCAGTCACTGTCCTGGGACTGAGCAGAAGTTATGTCGAGATACCGATCTATTCCTCTTTCAGAGTCTACCTTGACGGCGTCAACAGCACAGTACGCTGGGATGTCGACGATCTGACGATCTGCGAAGTGGCAAACGGAAACATTACAGCAAGAAAAACAGGTACCACAGTTGTTACTGCAAAGGTTAACGGGCGTACTTTGGAGTGCATAGTAAAGGTTACAAAATAGTAAGCTTTAGGAGGACTTCAAATGTTAAGCAGATTATTCGTCAAGAATTATGCAATTATAGACGAAACTGAGATTGAATTTAAAAAAGGACTTAACATCCTGACCGGTGAGACCGGCGCGGGAAAATCCATATTGATCGGCTCCGTAAATGCGGCTCTGGGAGAAAAAGTTTCCAGAGACATAATCAGATACGGAGCTGATTATGCTCTTATTGAACTCACATTCACGGCTGTTCCCGAGAAGACATGTGAAGAACTGAAAGAGCGGGATATTTATCCTGATGACGGCGAGATCCTGATCTCCAGAAAGATCACTGCCGCAGGAAAAAGCATATGCAAAATAAACGGTGAAACCGTTACTCTTGAGGAACTGAAAAACTGTTCCTCTCTTTTGCTGGATATACACGGCCAGAACGAGCATCATTCACTTCTTAAAGCCTCTTCCCACATTAAACTTTTGGACAAGTTTGCGGGAGCGGAAAACGATAAACTCCTTTCCGAACTGAAAAATGAATACGAGATCTGGAGCAGGACTTCCAAGGAACTTGAGAGCGCACTTGGTACCGACATCAGTAAGGACACCGACAGTACCTATCTGGAATTTGCCATTAATGAGATCGATACCGCGGCCCTTAAGGAAGGCGAAGATGAAGAACTGGAAGAGGAATTTAAGATCCTTTCCAATTCCAAACAGATCATGGAAGCCCTTTCTCAGAGCCTGCTTCTGGTGAGTGATTCGGAAAGCGGCAATGCGGGGGATATGATCGGAGAAGCGGTGCGGTTCTTGAACAAGGCAGTGCAGTACGACGAGAAGCTTTCGGAGCTTTCGGGGATCCTTGAAAACGTTTCGTCCCTCATCTATGATTTTAAGCATGATGCGGAAAATTACATCAATAAAAGCGAAAATTCCGCGGAACGTTTTGCGGAAGTGTCCGAGCGACTTGATGTTATCAACAATCTTAAAAAGAAATATGCAGGACTTAACGGAACCATCAAAGATGTACTGAAATTTGCGGAGGAATCGAGAGAAAAGCTTAAGAAACTTGAAAATTTTGACGAGTATCTGGCTGAACTCAAAAAGAAGGAAGAAAAGGAAAGAAATTCCTGCCTGAGCCTTTGCGAAAAGATCGGTACATTGAGAAAGAAAGCTGCGGACATGCTTTCCGTAAGGATCGGAGAGGAGCTTAAGAGTCTTAATTTTGCTTCTGCTCACTTCGGTGCAAGACTGGAGAAAACGAGCAGATTCAATGCTACGGGAAATGATTCCTGTGAATTCATGATCTCTCTGAATCCCGGAGAACCGGAGAAGCCTCTGGTCAAAGTGGCTTCGGGAGGTGAGCTGTCCAGGATCATGCTGGCGATAAAGACTGTCCTTGCGGACAAGGATGAGATCCCCAGCCTCATCTTCGACGAGATCGATACGGGAATCTCCGGACGTACTGCCCAGAAGGTTTCGGAAAAGCTGGGTGTTCTGGCCGGAACACATCAGATCATCTGTATCACCCATCTGGCACAGATCGCTTCCATGGCAGACACCCATTTTGTTATCGAAAAAACTAACGGAAATGATTCCGTAAAGACAGAGATAAGGGAACTGGACGACAATGAACGTGTCACCGAACTTGCCAGGATCCTGGGCGGTGCGGAGATCACCAATGCAGTTCTCGAAAATGCAAGAGAGATGATATCCCTTGCAAATGACATTAAGAAAACAAGGAGCTTGAAACAATGAAAAACATTTTGCTTGTATCATCGGAATGCGTCCCCTTCATCAAGACCGGCGGCCTGGCTGACGTTGTGGGCGAACTTCCCAAGTACATCGACAGGGAAAGATTTGATGTAAGAGTGTTCATACCCAATTACAAAGCCATTCCTCAAAAGTACAAGGACAAGATGCATTTTGTTACGAGCTTTTACATGGATCTGGGCTGGAGAAGACAGTATGTGGGAGTTCTGGAAACGGAGCTTGACGGCGTCAGATTCTATTTTATAGACAACGAGTACTATTTTAACGGGGAAAAGCCCTACGGAAACATTTACGAGGACATTGAGAAGTTTGCGTTTTTTGACAGAGCGGTGCTTTCCGCCCTTCCTCTCATTAATTTCCGCCCCGACATCATCCACTGCAATGACTGGCAGACAGGACTTTTGCCGGTTTATCTTCATGATTCCTTCTATGCGGGACAGTTCTATCGCGGGATCAAGAGCATCATGACCATCCATAATCTTAAGTTTCAGGGCATATGGAACAAGAAGACGGTAATGGACATTGCGGGACTTTCGCCTTACTATTTTACCGATGACAAGCTGGAAGCCTACGGTGATGCCAACTATCTTAAGGGCGGTATCGTCTATGCCGATTACGTGACGACAGTATCGGAACAATATGCAAAGGAGATCCAGATGCCTTACTACGGTGAAGGCCTTGACGGACTCATGCGTGCAAGGAACAACTGTCTTAAGGGCATAGTCAACGGTATCGATTACAAGGAATACGATCCTCAGACTGACAGATTCATTCCTCATCATTTTTCAAAGTCCACCTTCAAGGAAAATAAGAAAAAGGATAAGACGGAACTTCAGAAGGAACTGGGACTTGAAGTGAACGACAAAAAGTTCATGGTGGGCATAGTTTCCCGTCTTACGGATCAAAAGGGACTGGATCTGGTGGAATGCGTTATCGAACAGATCTGTGCGGAGGATCTGCAGCTGGTCATCCTTGGAACCGGAGAACAGAAGTACGAGAATCTTTTCAGACATTATGAATGGAAATATAAGGGGAAAGTGTCAGCAAGCATATATTACAACGAGGAAAGGGCCCACAAGATATATGCAGCATGTGATGCCTTCCTGATGCCTTCGCTGTTTGAGCCCTGTGGCCTGAGCCAGCTGATGGCCATGCGCTACGGAACAGTTCCCATTGTTCGTGAGACAGGAGGACTTAAGGATACGGTGGAGCCCTACAACGAGTATGAGAACAAGGGAACCGGTTTCTCCTTCATGAATTACAATGCCCATGAAATGCTGAGAACGATCCGCTATGCGGAAACCACGTTCTACGAAAAGAAGAGAGCCTGGAACAAGATAGTGGAAAGAGCCATGGATATGGATTTTTCCTGGACTACATCAGCAAAGAAGTACGAAGAGCTTTACGATGAGATCACATCGGTAAAGTAGTCGCCGGAGTGTATCATGACCTACGCCGACATTATTGTTGACATCTCTCACGAGACCATCGACAGAACATTTCAATACAGAATACCCGAAGACCTGCAGTCATCCGTCAAGATCGGTACGAAAGTGAACATCCCTTTCGGAAACAGAAAAGAAATGACAGGATATGTTGTGGGTCTTTCTTCCATGCCCAAAATTGAGGAAAGCAGGATAAGGGATATTAAGGGAGTGGTCCCTCAGGGGATCACCATTGACTCCAGGATGCTTGAGCTGGCAGCATGGATTAAAACAAATTACGGCGGAACGATGAATGAGGCTCTTAAAACCGTCCTTCCCGTTAAGAAGAGCATACGCCCTCAGTTAAAGACGGAGATCGTTCTTTGCTGTTCGGAAGAAAGAGCAAAAGAGGCGCTTGAGGAAAGCAGGAAGAAGCATTATGTGGCAAAGGCAAGGCTGATAGCGGAGCTTCTTGATACAAATGTCCTTCCGAAAGAACTGGTGTCCACCAAACTGAACATCAGCGCCGCCACCGTCTCTGCCCTTGAAAAGCAGGGGATACTTGAAGTCAGAAGCGAGAAGATCGACAGGAACAAGAGCTATGTCTCAGAGGGAAAAGTAAATAAAGTCTGCCTTAACGATGAGCAGGAAGCGGCCTGTGCCACAGTGATCAACGATCTTAAGGAAGGAAGAGCGGGTACCTATCTTGTCTTCGGAGTTACGGGAAGCGGCAAGACGGAAGTTTACATGGAGATCATCGAGCATGTGGTAAAGAGCGGAAAACAGGTGATCGTCCTGATCCCGGAGATCGCCCTTACATTCCAGACCGTTCTGCGTTTTACGAAAAGGTTCGGAGACAGGGTTGCTTTTTTTAATTCCAAACTTTCCGAGGGTGAGAGATACGACCAGTATCTTAAAGCAAAAGAAGGAAGCATAGACATTATGATCGGCCCCAGATCCGCGCTGTTCACCCCTTTTGAAAAGCCGGGGCTGATCGTGATAGACGAGGAGCACGAAGGTGCGTACAAGAGCGAGGGAGTACCGAAGTATCACGCACGGGAAGTGGCGGAACAGATCTGCCGGATGACAGGAGCGTCTCTTGTCCTCGGATCCGCAACTCCTTCTCTTGAGTCCTTCAGAAAAGCGGAGACAGGTGAATACAAGCTTTTAGAGCTTAAAAAGAGAGCAAAGGAAGCTCAGCTTCCCGAGGTCGAGATCGTGGATCTCAGGGAAGAACTTAAAAACAAAAACAGAACGATCTTTTCCCTTGAATTGGTCCGTCTAATGGATGACAGGCTGCAGAAGAAGGAACAGATCATGCTTTTTTTGAACAGAAGAGGATACTCGGGATTTGTTTCCTGCAGAAGCTGCGGAGAATCCATCAAATGTCCCCATTGCTCGGTTTCGCTCACACAGCACAGAGACGGACATTTAAGATGTCATTATTGCGGTTACGAAACAAAAATGCCCGTTAAATGTCCCTCCTGCGGATCTCCTTATATTGCTGCTTTCGGTACCGGAACCCAGAAGATCGAAGAGCAGGTAAAGAAACTGTTCCCTTCCGCAAGAGTTTTAAGGATGGATGCGGACACCACAAAAAACAAGGAAAGCTACGAAAAGATCCTTTCTTCTTTTGCCAACGAAGAAGCAGACATTCTGATAGGAACTCAGATGATAGTCAAGGGACATGATTTCCCTCATGTAACTCTGGTGGGGATCCTTGCTGCGGATCTTTCCCTTCATGCAACGGATTACAGGGCTGCGGAAAAAACCTTCCAGCTCCTGGCTCAGGCTGCGGGAAGAGCGGGCAGGGCAAATCTTAAAGGAAATGTTATCATCCAGACCTACAGGCCGGATCATTATGCCATCACCACAGCGGCAGAGCAGGATTACATCTCGTTTTACGAGCAGGAAGTCCTGTTCAGAAAGAGTCTTTGTTACCCGCCCATGGGACACATAATGGCTGTGCTTTTTTCGGGAAAGAGCGATCAGGATTGCTGTGTTTCATTGGGAAGGGTCACGGCAAAAATCATTGACAAATTTGCCCGCTTAGTTGATAATAAAGAACTTGTAAGCATGGGTCCCGCACCTGCGGGAATTTCAAAGATCAATGATCTTTACAGATACGTTGTTTACTTTAAGGCACAAAACTATAGTCTGTTAACGGACATTTGTGCCGAGATTGATGAATACAGGGACGAGATCAAAGCTGCAGGCATTGTCTGCCAGATCGATCTTGATCCCATGACCGGCTATTGATGTAAGATTTACAGGAGGTTTTTTATGGCTATAAGAAACATTAGAAAGTATCCCGATCCCGTTCTGGCAAAAGAATGCAAAAAGGTAGACAAGATGACGGAGAGGATCTCTATTCTCATCGAGGATATGTTTGACACTATGTATGACGCCGGAGGTGTAGGCCTTGCCGCTCCCCAGGTGGGCATCCTTAAGCAGATCTGTGTTGTTGACATTTCCGAGGATTGCTCCGAACCTTATGTTCTCATTAATCCCGTTATCGTCGAAGCTGACGGTGAGCAGACGGGAGACGAAGGCTGTCTTTCCCTTCCCGGAAAACAGGGAACCGTCACCAGACCGAATCATGTTGTTGTTAAGGCTTTAAATGAAAACATGGAAGAGATCACCGTGGAAGGAACGGAACTTCTGGCAAGGGCTTTTTGTCATGAGATCGATCATCTTCATGGACACATGTACACCGAAAAGGTAGAGGGAGAACTTAAGAACACCTCCCATGAGGAACAGGATTAATTTGTACGACGAGGGTAGAACTGCATGAAACTTGTATTTATGGGAACACCGGAAATTGCGGCCTGTGTTCTGAAAAGTATAATCGACTCGGGTAAGCATGAGATTACAGCTGTAGTAACGCAGCCTGATAAGCCCAAGGGAAGAGGCCATGAGCTGGATGCTCCTCCGGTAAAGAAACTGGCTCTTGAGCATGGACTGACAGTGCTTCAGCCCGAAAAAGCCGGTACTTCCGAATTTATAGAATCCATCAGAGCCCTTGCTCCCGATGTTATCGCCGTCGCAGCTTACGGAAAGATCCTTAAGCCTGCGCTTCTTGAGATACCCAAATTCGGATGCATCAATGTTCATGCTTCTCTTTTACCCAAATACAGAGGCGCATCTCCCATACAGTGGGCCGTCATAAACGGTGAAGAAAAAAGCGGCGTGACCATCATGCATATGGCTGCGGGACTCGATACCGGGGATATGATCATGAGGGAAGAAGTGACCCTGGATAAAAAGGAAACTGCAGGATCTTTGCACGATAAGCTTGCAGATATCGGAGGACCCCTTCTCCTTAAAGCACTTGATGCTCTTGAAGACGGTACCGCATCAAGAACTCCTCAGAAAGAGGAAGAAGCGACCTACGTTACGACCCTCGATAAGGCTTTCGGCAAGATCGACTTTAACAACCCCGCAGATAAGATCGAGAGACTGATCAGAGGATTAAACCCCTGGCCCACAGCTTATACTTATGTAAACGAAAGACTGCTTAAGATCTGGGATGCGGATGCACTCCCCGGAACCGCTGTTCCGAAGGAAGCTTTAAAAGGAGGAAAGGGAACAGTGATCAGAGCAGAAGGTGATGAACTTCTTGTGCTTTGTGCAAATTCCGTACTTAAGATCAATGCTCTTCAGATAGAAGGAAAGAAAAGAATGAATACCGCCGATTTTTTGCGGGGCTTTAAGATAGAGGCCGGTACAAAACTCGGCCTTTAATACAGGAAAACAATATGAAAGATATCAAGTCATTAAACGAAGAAGAATTGAAGACGGAAATGAAGAGCCTGGGAGAGCCTGCCTTCAGAGCAGGGCAGATCTTTTCGTGGCTTCATGAGAAAAAAGTAAATTCCTTCGAGGAGATGACAAATCTTTCAAAAGACCTGAGAAACAAGCTCTCGGAAAACTACGAGATCACAGCTCTCTCAGAAGTACGAAGCTTAAGGTCCTCCGACGGAACCGTTAAATTTCTCTACAAATTAAAGGACGGACAGGTTATCGAGTCTGTTCTCATGAGTTACAGACATGGCTACTCGATCTGTGTTTCTTCCCAGGTGGGCTGCAGGATGGGATGCATGTTCTGTGCATCTACTATTGACGGTCTTGTGAGAAATCTTACTCCTTCGGAGATACTCGAACAGGTTTACGAAGCGGAAAGAAGCTGCAATGTGACTATTTCAAACATTGTCATCATGGGAAGCGGAGAACCTATGGATAACTATGACAATGTTATCAAATTCATACGTCTGATATCAGACGAAAAGGGCAAAAATCTCAGCGTCAGGAACATCACTCTTTCCACCTGCGGTCTGGTGCCCGGCATCAGAAAACTGGCGGAAGAGGGGTTGCCCGTGACTCTGGCTCTTTCCCTGCATGCTCCCGAAGATGAGCTCAGAAAGACAATTATGCCTGTTGCAAAAGCTTTTTCCATAAAAGAGGTACTTGACGCCTGTGATTATTTCTTTGAAAAAACTTCAAGAAGAGTCACCTTTGAATACAGCATGATAGACGGGGTAAATGACTCTCCGAAACGGGCGGAACAGCTTGCTCGTCTGGCAAAGGGAAGAAACTGTCATGTGAATCTCATTCCGGTCAACAAGATAAAGGAAAGAAATTTTGTAAGATCGGCTGATGACAACGTTGCTAAATTTAAAAATATACTTGAAAAAAACCGAATAAATGTTACTATTAGAAGGAGTATGGGCACAGACATTGATGCTGCATGCGGACAGTTGAGAAGAAGTTTTATGGAGGAGAGCAATTGAAATCCGCAGCCTTAACCGATATTGGGAAACAACGCGCCATAAATCAGGACTATATCTTTAAGAGCGATGAAGCCATCGGCATTCTTCCGAATCTGTACATTGTTGCGGATGGGATGGGAGGTCACAAAGCCGGGGACTATGCATCGCGATTTTGCGTTGATGACTTTGTACGAGAGGCTAAGACCGGAAAATTCAAGACTTTGCTTGGGGGATTACAGAGCATAGTAAATGCCGTTAATGAGCATGTTTATACAGAATCCCTGAAGACTCCCGAATACAAGGGGATGGGAACTACTCTTGTGGCCGCCGTGGTACACGACGGTTCCGTGACTGTTACCAATGTTGGCGACAGCAGGATGTACCTTTTTTCAAAAGACGGCGGACTGAGGCAGATCACCGTGGATCATTCTCTTGTGGAGAACATGATACAGAACGGTGAGCTTGAAAGAAAAGATGCGGTCCATCATCCAAAGAAAAACATCATCACCCGTGCCATAGGAGTCGAATCCGTGGTTGAGCCGGACTTCTTTGAAGCGGAGATAGAAAGCGGAGACATTATCCTGCTTTGTTCCGACGGCTTGTCCAACATGGTTGATGATGACAAGATGAACGATTGTCTTGAAGACAAAAAGAAGACACTTGAAGAAAAGGCCCGGACACTTGTGGATCTGGCCAATGAACGTGGTGGAAAAGACAATATATCGGTTGTCTTGACTGAGATATAAATGCTTAAACCTTTTACCGGAGGAATGTATGATAGAAACAGGCACATTACTTAGCGAAAGATATGAGATCAAAGAACGGATCGGTTCCGGTGGTATGGCGGATGTTTACAGGGCCGTCGACACGAGACTGAACCGTCTTATTGCCGTTAAGGTATTGAAATCCGAGTTCTCAAATGACAAGAGCTTTATCTCGCGTTTTAAAAATGAAGCCAAATCAGCTGCCGGACTTTCTCATCCCAACATTGTAAGCGTTTATGATGTCGGGGACGACAAGGGATTTCATTATATCGTAATGGAGCTTGTTGAGGGCATCACCCTTAAAAAGTTCATTGAGAAGAAGGGGAGACTTGAGGTCAGAGAAGCCGTAGGTATCAGTATCCAGATCGCTCAGGGTATGGAAGCGGCTCATGAACACGGTATCATTCACAGGGACATCAAGCCTCAGAACATCATGATATCGAGAGACGGTAAGGTTAAGGTTGCCGACTTTGGTATCGCAAAAGTTGTTTCTTCCGATACATACACCCAGAATGCGGTAGGCTCTGTTCACTATCTTTCCCCCGAACAGGCAAGAGGCGGTTATTACGATGAACGCAGCGACATCTATTCTCTGGGCGTTACTTTGTATGAGATGCTGACGGGACAGCTTCCTTTCGGCGGTGAGTCCGATGTTTCCGTTGCTTTAAAGCACATTCAGCTGGAAGCAAGACCTGCAAGAGAGCTGGTTCCTTCCATTCCTTATTCTCTGGATAAGGTTGTACAGAAATGTATGCAAAAGCATCCCGAAAACCGTTACAGTTCGGCATCCGATCTTATCATCGATCTTAAACACTCCATCACAAATCCCGACGGAGATTTTGTACGCATCAACAGCGGTGTTGAGGGAAGAACAAGAACCTTTACAAATGCCGAAACTTCCGAGATACAGAATCAGGCTGCGGCAGCCCCTGTTCAGCAGCCCGTTTACAACGACAATTATGTAAGACAGCAGAATCAATACAATAACGGCAAGGTTTTACGCGAAGAATTTGAAGAACTTGATACCATTGATTCCAAGTTTGAAAAAGTCATTATCGTCATCACAATAATAGCAGCCATTGGACTGGTGATCTTTGCCGCATTCCTCTGCATCAGGTTTTTCGGAGGTTCAGGTAGTGGAAGCGGTAACACCACACCCACTCCGGGGATCGGAACGCAGGTGAGCACGACACCCGTTCCCACTCAGGTTGCCACTATTTCGATGCCCAACCTTTTCGGATACACCAAGGAAGATGCGGAGAACTTTATGTATGCCAAGTCTCCCAACTTCACCATCATTTATGAAGATGCGGAGTATTCCACCCAGGATGAGGGAACAGTCATCAGACAGTATCCCGTTGCAAATGCGGATGTGCTTGTAAATCAGACCATAAAGCTCACTCTTTCCGCAGGTGGAGAACCCATTACCATTCCCAGACTCATCGGCCTTTCTCAGGCAGCTGCCACCAGCCAGCTTGAAGCCATGGGATTTGAGGTCATCCCTCAGTTCAGAAGGAGCGATTCCATCGTCGCCGGACAGGTCATCAGCACTGAACCCAAGGTGGGGACCATAGCTCATGCCGGAGATTCCATAATGCTTTATGTGAGCCTCGGTGAGCCCGACGAATACACCAATGTTCCGGATGTTCTCACAAAGAACGAGCAGGTTGCAAAGGAACTTCTTGAAAATGCCGGCCTTAAGCTGGGTGAAGTTACTTACGATTACAGCACGACCGTTGCTTACGGCTGTGTTATCAAGCAATCCGTTGCCGCAGACAAGACTATTGTTGTGGGAACACAGATCGATGTTGTCCTCAGCATGGGGCCCATGCCTGCTGACATTACACCTTCACCTGCACCCGGTTACGGAAGAAGCTATTATTCTGTTGTTTATGACACCACAGTGATGCGTAATCCATGTAATATATTCTTCACTGAGCCCTATAATCTGTTCTTTGAGATTGCTCAGGGTGATTACTCATCCATCATCTATGTGGATTACGACAACACATCTGCGGATGAACAGGTTTACAAAGTAAATTACAGCACATTCCCGAGGGTATATTCCTTTAAGCTTTACATTGAATTTGCCAACGGAGATGTGGATTACGGACAGCTTACCCCCGGAGAGGCGTATGTTACCGCTTATCTTGACGGACAGGATATCGGTACTCAGGTTGTAAATCTGGAGGTTAACGAAGACTAGTGCAGGGAAGAATTGTTAAAGGAGTCGGAGGACTTTATTTCACGGATACGGAAATTGGCCTTCTGGAATGCAAGCCCAAGGGGAAGTTCAGAAAAGACGGGATAAAGCCTCTTGTGGGAGACAGGGTTACGGTTGAACTTCTTGAGGACGGTTCCGGCCTGATCTCCGAGATATCCCCCAGAACCAGCGAACTCATAAGGCCTGAGGTGGCAAATGCCTCTCAGGCTATGCTTGTTTTCGCCGTAAACGCCCCCAGACCGAATCTGAACCTGGCAGACCGCTTTCTCATAAATATGGAGATGGCAGGTGTGCCCACCGTTCTTGTTTTTAATAAGTCGGACCTTGCTTCCGATGCTGAAATAGAGACTATAAAAAACGGATTTTCGGGCTCAGGCTATGAAATCCGTTTTATTTCAGCCAAAAAGCATGAAGGTACCGAAGATCTGAAAGAACTGCTTCGTGGGAAAACAACAGTCCTGGCGGGGCCTTCGGGAGTGGGTAAATCCACTTTGGTAAATTTTTTTCTGGGTAGAGAGAAAATGGAGACCGGTGAGCTTTCGGAAAAGATCATGAGGGGAAAGAATACAACCCGTCATTCCGAACTTCTTAAAGCAGATGAAGACGCATGGATCTTCGACACTCCCGGCTTCACATCCTTTGATGTGATGGGGATAGAAGCAGGGGAACTGGAAAGATACTATCCGGAAATGTGCTCATGCATCGGAAGATGCAGATTTACGGGCTGTTCCCACATTAGTGAACCGGATTGCGCAGTAAAAGAAATGCTTAAAGAAGGCAGGATGTCGAAGAACAGATACGACAACTATGTCTTACTTTACAATGAGATAAAAAACAGAAGGAAATATTGATGAATATACTTTCACCTTCCATGCTGGCGGCTGACTTCGGAAGATTAAAGCCTCAGCTTGACACCCTTGAAAAAAATGATATCAGATGGCTCCATGTGGATGTGATGGATGGTATGTTTGTACCCAGCATATCCTTTGGAATGCCCGTGATCGCAAGTATCAGAAAACAATGCGGACTTTTCTTTGATACTCACCTGATGGTTGTGGATCCCGAGAGATACATAGATGATTTTAAAGCAGCCGGCAGCGACCTTCTTACCGTTCATGTGGAAGCCTGCAAGGATACGGCGGATACACTGAAAAAGATCAAAGAAGCCGGAATGCAGGCGGGAGTCACTCTGAATCCCGAAACCGATGTGAAAGAGATACTTCCCTTTGTGGGAATGGCAGATCTTGTTCTGGTCATGAGCGTTCATCCCGGTTTCGGCGGGCAGAAGTTCATTCCCGAAACGCTGAATAAAGCAGAGATCATAAAAAAGGAACTGTTAAAGACCAATCCTGCCTGTCGCCTTGAAATGGACGGGGGCATCAATCTTTCAAATCTCGGAACCGTCCTGGCATCGGGGGTTGACACGATAGTTGCGGGAACGGCGATCTTTGGAGGAGACATCGAAGAAAACATAAAAAGCTTCAAGGGTATTATGGCTTAGAGGAGTCGGAAGCAAAAAAGGAAAATGAAAGAATCTTATGTTTAGTGCAATTAAAAAAATATGGATATTGTTGGGCAGATCGATCTACACGGGTGATCGGCTGAGAAAGAATATGCTTGCCATTACTTTCCTCGGCTGCGTCATCGCCATGGTGGGAACCGGGATGACCATCATAAATATCGTTCAGGACAAAGGGCTGGTTACCGTAACGACGGCAGTAATTGCCGTATTGGGTTTGACTGCGGCTTTTTGTTCTTATTTTTTGAACAACAGAAATGTGTGCATATGGATAGCGGTCTACGTTTCGGTCTTTATCTTTACATATTACGCTGTTTTGGGTGTAAACGAAGGTTTTGCCATACTCTGGACCATGCTGGTTCCTGTTGTTTTCTGCTATTTCCTCAGCGTTAAATACGGACTTTTTCTTTCTCTTTATTATGAGATCCTGTTCATCGTGATGGGTTATTCTCCCTTAAGGGCGGAAATGCTTAACTACTATACGGAGACCTTTCTGAACAGATTTCCTTTATTGTTCCTTTGCTCCATGATCCTGAATTCCACAGCCATGATCCAGTATCACATTTCCACCCTTTTCCAGATCGATCATGAGAACACCTTGAACGAAGAAGTTGAAAAGCAGACGGTGCTGGCGGAACAGAAGGCAAACGCCGTTGAGAAGCTTTCTTTTCAGATGATCGAAGCTCTTGCCACTTCCATCGATGCCAAGGACAGATACACCAACGGTCATTCTTACCGTGTGGCACAGTATGCGGTAATGATGGCCAGACAGCTGGGGTACTCGGATAAGGAGTTAAAGATCCTTAAACAGGAAGGACTGCTTCATGATATCGGTAAGATCGGAGTTCCCGATGTTGTTTTGAACAAATCCGGAAAACTCACGGACGAAGAGTACTTTGTCGTTCAGTCGCACACCTCCATCGGCGGTGACATACTTCAACACCTTGAAGACTTTCAGGGAGCAGCTGATGTGGCCAGATACCACCATGAAAGATTTGACGGAAAAGGCTATCCTTCGGGGCTTTCAGGAAAATGCATTCCCGAGCATGTCAGGATCGTATCCATTGCCGATGCCTACGATGCCATGTACTCGGACCGCATTTACCGAAAAGGCATGGATAAAAAAGTCATACGTGATGAGATCCTTACTTATCGCGGTAAACAGTTCGATCCCGAACTAACGGACATTTTTCTGAAACTCTTTGATGAAGGAAAACTCACTGCCATCGATGCTTACGGCCGTGCTTTCCCTATTGCGGAAAACGGAGTCAGGATCAAGAACATGATCACTGCAGCTGTGGAGGATGAGATCAGGATCATCAGTGAAGGATCCGGAGAGGATGCCGGATTTGATGATGAAAAGATAACCACAATCCTTAACCATGTTAAGGAGCGCTGCCGCAGAGATCTGATGATGATAGTCCTGAAAGTGAGCGGACGGGATGGATGCAGTTACAGTAAGGACCAACTGGATGACACCATAAATGCCATAGAGTACGCTGTGGGAAGGATCTACAGTGTAACGGGAGGATACGTTCATTGCGGACAGGATCTTCTGCTTTTACCCTTGTACAGGATGCCCGATAAGGAAGTAAAAGAGATCATCCGGAAGATCTACCTCGAATTCTATAGGCTTGCCAACAGTAATGCCTTTGAGATCACAAATCATGTCCTTGGTGTAAAGGATTGAATTTTACAAAACGTTGTAGTACAATGTTAACTCAGTTTCGGAAAACTATACTGAACAGTTTTACCATATAAGGTTATTAAAGGAGATATACAGATATGAAACTCGGAATCGTCGGACTTCCCAATGTGGGAAAAAGTACATTGTTCAACTCGCTCACGAAAGCGGGAGCGGAAAGCGCAAACTATCCTTTCTGCACCATCGACCCCAATGTGGGTGTGGTAGCCGTACCGGATAAGAGACTTGATGCGCTTACAAAGCTTTACAATTCCGAAAAAACTACACCTGCCATCGTTGAATTTGTTGATATTGCGGGACTTGTTAAGGGAGCTTCCAAGGGTGAAGGTCTTGGAAACCAGTTCCTTGCAAATATCCGTGAGGTAGATGCCATCGTACACGTGGTAAGATGCTTTGATGACTCCAATGTTATTCACGTGGAAGGTTCCGTCGATCCGGGACGTGACATTGAGACCATTAATCTTGAGCTCATCTTTTCGGATCTTGAAGTGCTTGAAAGAAGATACTCAAAGGTTGCCAGAATGGCAAAGATGGACAAGGCCGCAGGCAAGGAAACGGATATGCTTGAAAGACTTAAAAAGCATCTTGAAGCAGGCAACATGGCCAAGACTTTTGAACTTGCGGATGAGGATGAAGAGGCTTTCTTTGCGGAATACAATCTTCTTACCGCAAAGCCCGTGATCTATGCCGCAAACGTTAAGGACACGGATCTTAAGGACGACGGAAATTCCAATCCCTATGTGGCAAAGGTCCGTGACATTGCAGCCAAGGAGAATTCCAAGGTGTTTGTCATCAGCGCACAGATCGAGCAGGAAATGAGCGAGCTCAGTGATGAAGACAAGGAAATGTTCTTTGAAGATCTGGGCATCAAGGAAAGCGGTCTCGATAAACTGATCGCTGCCAGCTACGATACTCTGGGACTTATGAGCTACTTGACCGCAGGACCCAAGGAATCCAGAGCATGGACCATCAAGAAGGGCACAAAAGCGCCCCAGGCAGCCGGAAAGATCCATTCCGACTTTGAAAGAGGCTTCATCCGTGCCGAGATCGTTTCCTACGATCAGCTCATGGAATGCGGAAGCATGAACGCCGCCAAAGAAAAAGGACTTGTTCGCTCCGAAGGCAAGGATTACGTCATCCAGGACGGAGATGTTGTACTTTTCAGATTCAACGTATGACAAAGGGGAGGACCGCCGCTTTAGCGGGGGAGGGACCCCTATGTATATAACAAAGGCTCATTTTTTTGCACCGGTCTCTCCGGTGCATTTTTTATGCGAAGAACAGCTCGAGGCTGTTCTTTTTTTATATGCCTGAAATTTCCCTCCACCTTTCAAACTTTGTAAAAATCCCATAAACAATGGGGTTTCATTAAAAAAACTATTGAAAAAATCCTTTTTGTGGTGTAAAATGGTGTAAAAGGGTAGAGAAGTGGTGTAAAGTGGAGAAATCGAGGAAAGGAGGACAAAGCCTATGTTTATGGGAGAATACGAGCACGGCCTTGATGAAAAAGGCAGGATCATCGTACCGACTAAGTTTCGTGATTCTCTGGGCGAGCACTTTGTCCTTACTCTCGGAACAGACGGATGCCTCTTCATTTACCCTATGAAAGAATGGGAACAGTTTGTTGAGAAACTGAAAGGACTTCCCGGAACCAAGGAAGCAAGACAGATGCAGCGTTACTTCATGGCAGGAGCGGTGGAGTGCGAGAGCGACAAGCAGGGAAGAGTGATGATACCCGCAAAGCTCAGGGAACACGCGGGCATCACAAAGGATGTGGTTTCCGTGGGAGTTGTAAACAAGATCGAGATCTGGAGCAAGGAACGTTGGGATGCCAACAACACCTACGACTCCGTGGATGATATAGCCGATCACATGTCGGAATTTGGCCTCAGCTTCTAAGGAAGCAAGAAGGAGAGAAAAATGGGAGAATTTAAGCATTATTCCGTAATGCTGAATGAAACGATCGAAGGCCTGAATGTGAGAGAAGGCGGAACCTACGTGGACGGAACTCTGGGAGGAGCGGGACACGCAAGCGTTGTCTGCAGACTCTTGAACAACACCGGCAGCTTCATTGGAATAGATCAGGATGCGGACGCCATCAAAGCCGCAAGTGAAAGGCTTTCGGATTTCAAAAATGTGACCGTGGTAAGAGACAATTACGAAAACATGGTCACAGTAGTCAGAGGTCTGGGGCATGAACATGTTTCCGGTATCCTTCTGGATCTGGGAGTTTCTTCCTACCAGCTTGATACCGTGGAAAGAGGCTTCAGTTATCACAATGATGCACCTCTGGACATGAGAATGGATGACAGATCCGACAGAACGGCGAAAGACATTGTGAACGGTTACTCGGAAAGCGAGCTTTTCAGGATCATCCGTGATTACGGAGAAGATCAGTTCGCAAAGAACATTGCAAAACACATCGTGGCAGCGAGACAAAAAAAAGAGATCGAAACCACTTTCGAACTGGTGGACTGCATCAAAGCAGCCATCCCCGCAAAGATCAGAATGGCAACGGGACATCCCGCAAAAAAGACTTTCCAGGCCATCAGGATCGAACTCAACAGGGAACTTGATGTTTTAAAGGATTCCATTGACGGTATGATCGATTTCCTTGAGCCCGGCGGGAGGCTCTGCATCATCACATTCCATTCACTTGAAGACAGGATCGTGAAATCCGCTTTCAAAAAGAATGAGAATCCCTGCACCTGTCCGCCGAGTTTTCCGGTGTGCGTGTGCGGAAAACAGAGCAAGGGCAGAGTCGTAACAAACAAGCCCATACTTCCTTCGGAAAAGGAACTTGAGGAGAATTCAAGATCGAAGAGCGCAAAGCTCAGGATCTTCGAAAGAGCTTGATCGATAGAGGATATATTATGAAGAACGAAGAATTGGTTGAGAAGAAAAATGTCAAATTGAACACAGGAGCCTACTCGGCCCCTTTTGAAGACGGAAGTGCGGCAAGAGTCATTGACACTTACCCTGCCGTTTCGGAACCGGTCCGGATCCCCAGAGAACATGAGATAAAGCGTTACGAGCCCGAACCCGGTTATGAAGGAAGAGTAAAGCCCGGTGTGGGAAGAGCGGTGGATCTTTTCTTTGCGGGAGTGCTTGCGGTAGCCATTATGGTAACCCTCTATATATGCATTAATTATTTACAAATCCAGTCGGATATTGTACAATTGGAAAAGCAGATAACTTCCCTTGATAAAGCCATTTCAGCCACCGAAAGCGAGAACAACGCTCTTGAATCTTCTTTAAACACCGTAAGCTATGATCTCAGTTATGTTTACGACGTGGCTGTTGGCGCTCTCGGAATGGTTTATCCCAACAAAAACGAGATCCATTTTTACGAAAATGAGGGAAGTTCGTATTACAGAGATTATTCCGCGAGAAATTAGCGCGAAGCGATATGGACGAAGCCGGATCAAGAACCAGAAAAACCAAAAAAGAAAAAAAGATAACAGCCAAAATGCAGATCAAGCTTTTGGTTGTTTTTTGCGTTTTCCTTGCAGCGCTTATCGGGCTGATCGCAAGAGTTGTTTACATCTCCAATCAGGACAAGTACAAAAAGGGCGCGCTGGAGCTCAGAAGCTATGTAACTTCCGAGATACCCTGCAAAAGAGGAGACATCCTGGACAGAAACGGCAACATTCTGGCTACGGGAGAGATCGTCTACAATCTGATCCTCGACCCCAAAGTCGCTTTGGACAGGACAGCCTACACGGAGGCCTCCCTTACAGCCCTTGAAACCGTTTACGGATTTGATGATGCTTACCTCAGGAACATCCTCGCTACAAGATCCGATTCCTCTTACGTGATACTTAAAAAAGAGCTGACCTATTCCGAAAAATCCGCCTTCACCGATCATGTGGCTTCCCTCGGAAAAGAAGGCAACAACGTAAAAGGCATATGGTTCGAGGAGGGTTACAAACGTGTCTATCCCTACAGAACACTTGCGTCTCATGTTATCGGCTTCACTGACGCCGATGGCGAAGGCTCCTACGGCATAGAACAGTATTACAATGACGTCCTTAAAGGTACCAACGGAAGAAATTACGGTTATTATGACGGAACGTTAAACATTGTTGACACGGTGAAGGAACCTGTTGACGGTGACACCTGTGTTTCAACCATAGATGCAAACATTCAGAGGATCATAGAAAGCTACACCGACAGGTTTTTAAATGAATACGGAGCAGAAAACCTGGGAGTGATCGTAATGGATGCCAATTCGGGAGAGATCTTCGGAATGCAGTCAAATTACAGCTATGACCTTAATGAACCCCGAAACATGTCAAGACTTTACACTCCCGAACAGCTCGCTCTCATGAGCGATGAACAGCAGGCTGCGGCTCTTTATGACATGTGGAGGAATTTCTGCGTCAGCGACGCCTACGAGCCGGGATCCATTTACAAGCCCTTTACCGTTGCGGCTGCTCTTGAAGAAGCCTGCATCACAAAAGACAGTATGTGGGACTGCGACGGAGGAGAGGATTTCCCGGGAGATGTAAGGATCAAGTGCTCCAACAAAAAAGGACACGGACACATCTCTCTCGTACAGTCCATAATGTATTCCTGTAACGATGCCCTGATGCAGGTTGCCAGGATCGAGGGCAGAGACATTTTTGCAAATTATCAGAAGAAGTTCTGCATAGGGAGTACCACGGGCATAGACCTTCCGGGCGAAGCTGCGGGACAGAGTTTCTCCGTTTCGGAACTCAATGAAACGGAACTTGCAACCAGCTCCTTCGGACAGGGATTTACCGCCACCATGGTTCAGATGGCGTCCGCATTCTGTTCACTGATCAACGGCGGGACCTATTACGAACCTCACATCGTAAGAAGGATCCAAAGCTCAGACGGAACAACGGTTAAGAAAAATGAGCCCGTTGTCGTTGGAAAAACAATATCCGAAAGCACGGGAGCTTTCCTTAAGGATTCCCTTTATCTAACGGTATCCGGCGGAACGGGAACCGGTGCAAAGATCAACGGCTATCTTATCGGCGGAAAGACCGGAACCAGCCAGAAGCTTCCCAGAGATGCGGAGAAGTACCTCGTTTCTTTCCTGGGATTCGTTGAAGGTGAAGAAATGGATGTGGTTATCTATATAGTTGTGGATGAATGTCACGACAGCGCCAAGGCATCCAGATGCGCTACCGCCATGTCCCTGTTCACCGATATTGCGGAAGACATCCTTCCTTACTTAAGACTTTATCCCGAAGGGGAGATCAATTACAAATTAAAATCTGTTGATGAAAAACAGACCGTAACGGATCCTTCCAACACCATTTATGATCCGGCATACGACGAAGGCGAAGTAAATGTCATTTCAAGATGAGAATCCACAACAGAATGAAGAGGTTAAAACAGCGGAAGCTCCGAAGAGAAGGAGATCTTATCGTACCTACGATTACGGCCTTTTGATCCTTACTCTGTTTCTCGTGGGACTCGGACTTGTGTTTCTGTACTCCACCAGTTCCTACACGGCTACACAGAAATTCGGAAATGCCGCATTTTATCTTAAGAGACAGGGAAACTATGCCCTTATCGGCATAATCGCCATGCTCATAATCTCTCACATTGATTATAAGATATACATTGCAAAGCTCACCGTTTTCCGCATCAGAGCCGTCTATGTTCTCTATGCCCTCTGTATCTTCTTACAGGTCATTGTGCTTTTTGTGGGAGAAGAGATCTACGGCGCAAAAAGATGGATCGAGATACCGAAGATAGGCAGCTTTCAGCCTTCTGAGGTGACAAAGATCTGCATTATCGTATTTACCGCTTTTATTGCCTACACCGCACCGAAAAAAATGAACCGTATAGGGGGATTTATAAGGGCCGGTGTTTACATGGCGCCTTTGATCCTGCTGGTCGCAAAGGAAGACCTGAGCACTTCCGTTGTTTTACTTGGAATTTTCTTTATCATCTGTTTTGTTACCAGCAGAAAAACCTGGTACTTTATCGCCATGGCCCTTCTTGCCTGCGGCGCAGTAGCTGCTTACATTTTTCTTGGAGAGGGCTTCAGAGGTGAAAGAATAGAAGGATGGCTCAATGTGGACACTGCATCCGCGGGCTATCAGATACGAAGAGGCCTGTACGCCATCTCTTCGGGAGGTCTCACCGGAAAAGGCCTGGGAGAGAGCTCCATGAAACTGGGATACGTTCCGGAATCCCACAACGACATGATCTTTTCCATTATCTGTGAAGAACTGGGGATAGTGGGTGCCATATGCATAATCCTGCTTTTTGTTCTTCTCATCTGGAGGATCTACACCGTGGCCATCAATGCATCGGATCTTTTCGGAAGCCTTCTTTGCATAGGAGTCATGGCCCACATCGGGATCCAGGCGGTGATGAACATTGCGGTTGTTACAAACACCATTCCAGCAACAGGCATAGCTTTACCCTTTATCAGCTATGGAGGAACATCGCTGGTGCTTTTGCTCTGTGAGATCGGAATGGTCTTGTCGGTTTCTTATCACATAAAAAACGTGGACTGATCATAGGGGATTATGAATAACGCAAGGATCGGAAAGCTGAATATCGTTCTGTTTCTGCTGATCGTTGTGCTCAGTATCGGCATCGTGGTATCCACAGGGCTGTACAATGTTTCCGTTCAGGGACTCACAAGATACGATCCGACGGAATTCTATGACATGCTGGGTCATGAAGGGATCTTTTCCAACACCATCGCTTTCTGGCTTAAGAACAAGATCGACAAGAAAAAGGATATCCCTTTTGTAGACACCTATACCGTAACTCTCATCGACAAGAACACCGTAGCCATAAGGGTGTACGAAAATGATGTGGTGGGATGTATAGAAGTAATGGGAAGCTTTTTCTGCTTTGACAAGGACGGTTTTATCACTGAGAGTACCGCAAAGAGACCGGAGGGCGTTCCTGCGGTTACCGGGCTTGAATTTGATGAAGCTGTGGTCTTTAAACAGCTGAACATACAGAAACAGTCTCTTTTTGAAGTGGTCTTAAGCATTACAAAGCTGTTAAAGAAATACTCGATACCCATAGAAGAGATCAACTTTAATTCCTTTAACGAAGTCACTTTGTACATGGGAGATCTGGAGATCCTCATGGGAAAGAAAAAAGAGTACGACACATCCGTTTCGGCTCTCAAAGGAGTCTATGAAAAAGCAGCGGAAATCGGCGGAACTCTTGATCTTCGAAATTATTCGGAAGAAAATACGGATATTGTTTTAAAAACCTCGTCCCCGAAAGATAAAAATCATTGAAAAAGGGGCTTGATTTATTAAGAAAATAACTATATTATATACATTAGCTTTTGCATTGATAAAATTCAAAACACAATATGTTGTGCTTTTGGGGATAAATTTCTGATATTTCGTTTATGACAGATTTTATTTGATTTGTGCATAATACATTTTATGATTTTAAGGAGGGCGGACTCTTGATCGAGATTACCAGTGACAATTATTCGAGTAATGCGAAAATTCTTGTAATAGGAGTCGGCGGAGCAGGCAACAATGCCGTCAACAGAATGATTGATGAATCCATTAACGGCATCGATTTTGTATGCGCTAACACAGACAAGCAGCAGCTTAGTAACTGCAAGGCTTCTACCTGTATTCAGATCGGCGAGAAACTTACCAAAGGACTCGGCTGCGGTGCGGATCCCGAAAAGGGTGAAAAGAGTGCGGAAGAGAGCCGTGAGGAGATTTCCGAAGTTATCCGCGGTGCGGATATGGTTTTCGTTACCTGCGGTATGGGTGGCGGAACAGGTACCGGAGCTACACCCGTGATCGCTCAGATCGCCAAAGAGATGGGCATCCTGACGGTAGGTGTGGTTACAAAGCCCTTCTCCTTTGAAGGCAAAGTGCGTATGGAAAACGCTATCGGCGGTATCGAAAAGCTTCGCCACAACGTTGATACGCTCATTGTCATTCCCAATGATAAATTACTTCAGATAGTTGACAAGAGAACTTCCATGAGAGAAGCCCTCAAGAAAGCCGATGAAGTTTTGAAACAGTCCGTTCAGGGCATTACAGACCTTATGACCAAGGAAGCCCTCATCAATCTTGACTTTGCAGATGTTTCCAAGGTTATGAAGGACAAGGGCATCGCCCACATCGGTATCGGTTACGGTTCAGGTGACGACAAGTGCATCAAGGCCATCGATGAAGCTATCTCTTCACCTCTTTTGGAGACAACCATCAACGGAGCAAAGGACATCATCCTCAGCTTCTCCGGAGACATTGCGCTTCTCGAGGTTCAGGAGGCTGCGGATAAGGTACGTGAGCTTGCTGACAAGAGCGCCAACATCATCTTCGGTGCCGATGACAATATGTCTATGACAGACACGGTATCTGTTACAGTCATTGCTACAGGTATTGAATCAGCACCCGGTATCGGAAGCTCTTACGGTCTGAATTTCAATTCTTCCAATTTCTCATTCCTTGGAAGAAGCAATTCTTCAGCAACCGCATCAGGCACAGGAAGCACAGCTTCTGCCGCCAACAGATCCGGCAGTGGCTTTACGGGAGGAATCCCCAGCTTCATGCAGAAATCGAAAGCATTTACCGGCACTCAGCCCGCTTCGGGAACTCAGGCTCCGAGAACACCTCAGCCCGCACCCAAGCCCAATGCTTCCTTTGAAAACAGGCCCAATTCCTTCAGCCAGCCTGTGAGACCTCAGACGAATGTTCAGCAGAATCTTTCGACTCCCAGCAATGCATCGGGTGAGAAGAACGGCATCAACATTCCCGAGTTTCTGAAAAATAAGAAATAATCAAGCCAATGCTAAGCACCAGCGATATTACAACAGCGCTTGGTGCTTTTTTAAGGGAGGAACCATATGCTGTTTTTGCTTCTTCTTTTTTGGATCGTTTTAAACGG
>JAEFAR010000027.1 GCA_016287675.1 Lachnospiraceae bacterium | reverse complement strand
ACATTGGATCACCGTTCTGTGACCCACAAACTTTCTGATATACTCAATGTATCCGCTCATGTATCTGCCTGTTATTCCTCCCTGTACTTCAGATCTATTACCATGAATCACTCATTTTGCCACGATCATTCTATATCAAGTTCCTCGCCGGGTTCCAAAATGATCCTTCCGTTTGCATTAAAGCTTTCGGCCACTTTCCGGTCGAAACCGTTCCCCTTGTTGGCAGGGATCATGTGATAAGGTATGCTGTGCTTCGCACCGATCAATTCCGCACATTCACTTGCTTCCTTAGTGTCCATGTTGTACACTCCGTCGCAGCAGAGAAAAGCATAATCCAGCTCTCTTTCCGCCATATGATCCATATCCTTCGTTTTCGAAGTGTCTCCCGAAAGATACAGCGTTGCGCCATTTGAGAAGGTCAAAATGAATCCCACGCAGTCCTTCACATTGTGGTTTCTGTTGTAGCCTGCTTCAACCGTCTCAACTTTCACATATCCCAAGTCAAAGCTCTGATGTGTGCCGTCCTTAAGCGCTTCCTTGTATGTAATGGTTTCACACTCGGGATTCTTTGTCTTTATCAATTGAGTCTGAGTGTGATCGGAATGTCCGTGGGTGATCAGTATCAGATCCGCGGGCACGTCATAGCCCTCTCCCATAAATGGATCGACGTAGATCGTCTTTCCTTCCGCTGTGGTGATCCTGATGCTTGCATGTCCCTGATACAAAAGCTTTGCTGCCATAATCTCCTCCTTTTCTTCCGGAACCGGCGTCGGTGTGTTCGTCGGCGCAGATGTCGCCGTCGGTGTAAATGTCGCAATCGGTGAAGGTGTATTCGTTGCCGTCGGAGTGGGTGCTTCTGTCGTCATAGGCGTCGCCGCAGCAGTTGGCGTAAGCGTACCCGCAGCCGCAGATGTAGCTGCAGCCTCTGTCTCCGTTTTCTCTTTTCCGCATGCCGTCATGAAGATCGTCATACAGGCATATATCATCATGACCCTTTTTGCTTTTTTCAGCCTCATGCTTCCTCCCTTAACCCATTCCGAAGATGCCCTTTTTGCTTACTATAACATACCAATTATCACTTCCAAAAACAACCCCAAATCAATCCTTCATTTCTTTATCTCAGTCCGTCTTTCGTCAAAGTGTAGGTCTTTGTACACACCTCCTCAATAAACTTCCTGTCGTGGGAAATGCTGATGATCGCCCCCGGAAACTCTGAAAGAATTTTTCTGATCACCGGTCCCGAAAGAGGTGAAAAGTTTCTTGTGGGCTCGTCGAGGATCAGTACATTAGCATCGGACAAGCTCATTTTTAGGAGCAGAACCTTGGCTTTCTGCCCGCCGGAAAGCTCTCCTATCGCATGATCCATCTCATCCGCCGTGTATTTTAAAGCGCCGAGATAGGTCCTTATCTTCGTCCTTTCCGCCTTTTCCCCCGTTTTATCAAGAAAATCAACCGTTGAAAGCGCGGGATCCAGCAGGTCTTCGTAATTTTGCGGCATATACTGCGCCCGTATGTCTGTCCTCGCCAAAAGCTCATCCGCGATCTTCTTAAGAAGCGTTGTCTTCCCCGCTCCGTTTGCCCCTATCAGGCATATCTTTTCACTGCCCCTCACCCTTAAGAAAATGTCCTTTGCCAGCACCCGCGATCCGTCCGGAGTTTTAAGCTCGTCCAAAGAGAATTCCAAAACAGTCTTTCCCGCAGGCATTTCCGCATTCTTGCCTCCCAGCCTGAAGAATATCGCTTCTTCCTGTTCAGGCATCTCGGTCATGTTCTCATCCGCTTTTTCGAAGCGTTTACTCATGGATTTTACTGTATGCATTTTGTCCTTAAGATTACGCGCCGCCTGCATCGGATCGGCAAGATCAGCTCTGTTAGCGTGATTGACAGTCTTTTGCGATCGCTCCACCTTTTGCAGGAGCTTCCTGTATTTCTCGTCTCTGAGCCTTTTCTCCCTTTTGTCATTAAGTGCTTTCTGCTCCTGCTTCTCAAAGGCATCCGCCCTTCTGTTCAGGTAGTTTTTGTAACTGTCCCTTACCACCGAGTACCTGCTCTTGGTCTTTCTTTCTATCTGCTCGATGTGGATCACCATGTTCGCTGTATTTTCGATAAGGGTCTCATCATGGGAAATAAAGAGTACGATATGGGACCATTCATTGATCAGTTTTTCCAGCAGTTCCAATGTGGCTATATCAATGTCATTTGAAGGCTCATCAAGAAGAAGCACCGTGGGCCTGTCCAGGAGTATCCGCATCAGCTGTGCCTTTACTTTCTCCCCTCCCGATAAACTCTCCATGATCTGATCGCTGTAAAAGAAATCGGATTTGAGTCCGAAATCGGATGCCAAGTCTGCCAGTTCCCCCGGCGCTGCGTCATGAAAGAACGCTCCTTCACAAAAATACTCGTAAACTGATTTTTCCCTGTCGCTCTCCGGCAGTTCCTGGGTGAGATAGCCCATGATCTCATTATTCAGGATCCTTTCTCCCGTGCATTCCGTATAGGTCTCCGCCATTTCAGGGTCGAAGATCCACTTCATCAGCGTGCTTTTCCCATTTCCCTCTTCTCCGATGATCACTGCTTTATCCCCGTCGTTAAGCGTCATATTAAGATTTTCGATGATCACACGCAGATCCTTCCTGTGAGTGATCGTAAGATTCTTTATCTGGAACATATATGCCCTGCCTTTCGTCCCATTGAGCGATCATGTTTTTGCCGCAGTTGCCTGCAACAGCATGACGTTCAAACAAAATGAGCCTGAATGCATACGCAAACAGACTCACACAATGATCCTATATTTAACGACGGAGCTCACACGGGCGCCGAACGCAATCGTTTCTGACCATAGGAAGAAATGCATGATGTCGGTTTAAGCGTACACAAATGAACTGCCGTCGGCAGCTGACTCATTACCATGTGTTCACCTAAACATGATCATCTGATTATCATTCCTTCACCTATGCGCAAAGCGCTCCTTTCATATGTTATGATGATATTAGCACATTACAACGCTGAACGCAACACAAAAAGAACCGTCTTGAAATCATGCCCTGTCCTCAAAGGTTCACAAATGCGAATATTTGTATTAAAATAAGAGCGGAGGTGTTTTTATGGGAATCTTAGCAGGATTTATGGTACCCCACCCGCCCATGATAGTGCCCGAGGTGGGGCGCGGCAGTGAGGAACAGATCATTGAGACAACGAAGGCATATGAAAAGGTGGCTCGTGAGATAGCGGAGCTTGCTCCGGACACCATCATCATCACCAGCCCCCACACTGTCATGTACGGAGATTATTTTCACATTTCGCCCGGTATGAAAGCTGCGGGAAACTTTGGGGATTTTCGCGCACCGAGCGTTTCTTTTGACGAAACCTACGACACGGAGCTGGTGCAGAAGATCACAAGCATAGCAGACGCTCACCACTTCCCCGCCGGGACTCTCGGCGAGCGCGACAAGCGCCTGGATCACGGGACGATGGTGCCTCTCTACTTCATCCGAAAGCACCTGAAAACCGCCAAGATCGTTCGCATCGGGCTTTCCGGTCTTTCCCTCCCGGATCATTATCAATTAGGCATATACATTCAAAACGCCGTCAACTCTCTTGGCCGTAAAGCTGTCTTTGTGGCAAGCGGAGATCTTTCGCACAAACTGCAGTCATACGGTCCCTACGGCTTTGCTCCCGAAGGTCCGATTTACGATGAGCGCATCATGGATGTTGCAAAACGAGCCGCTTTCGGTGAAATGTTCGATTTCGATCCGACCTTTTGCCAAAAAGCTGCCGAATGCGGTCACAAATCCTTTGTTATAATGGCAGGCGCATTTGATGGCATTAAGGTTTCATCGGAAGTCTACTCCCACCAGGATGTTACGGGTGTGGGCTACGGTATAGCTTCTTTTTATCCCATAAAAGGAAACGGAAATGAGCCTGACGAAGACAGAAGATTTTTAAAAATACTGGCAGAAAAAATAGATAAAGAAAAGGCTGTCGCGGATCCATATGCCCGGCTTGCCATGTTTTGCGTTGAAAATTACGTAAAGTTCAGGAGAAAAGTGAACATACCCAAGGATCTTCCGGATCAGCTGCGTGAGGCGCTTCCCGCAGAAATCTTTAAAAGACGGGCCGGTGCTTTTGTTTCGATACATAAATGCGGAGATCTGCGTGGCTGCATCGGAACGATCCTGCCCACAACCAACTGCATAGCTCAAGAGATCGCAAACAATGCGGTCAGTGCGTCTTCAAGGGATCCGCGCTTCGAAGCGATCACAGAAAATGAGCTTAAGTTTCTTGATGTAAGCGTGGACATTTTGGGAGAGCCTGAGCCCATAGAGAGCCTTGAAGAACTGGATGTGAAAAGATACGGCGTGATCGTTACCTGCGGTATGAAGCGGGGGCTTCTGCTTCCGGATCTTGAGGGCGTGGATGATGCAGAAACACAGGTCTCGATCGCCATGAAAAAAGGCGGTATCACACCCAACGATAACTATTCATTGGAAAGATTTGAAGTTGTAAGACACAAATAGGAGAAAAAATGCCCCGTTGCGAAGTGTGTTTCAGACATTGTGAAATAAAAGAAGGAAATTTGGGATTTTGCCTTGCAAGAACGGCAAAAGGCGGAAAGGTTACGGCTGCAAACTACGGCCGGCTCACGGGGATCGCTTTGGATCCGATTGAGAAAAAGCCTCTTGCCCGCTTCTGTCCCGGAAGCAGGATCTTGTCGGTGGGCAGCTACGGCTGTAACTTGCGCTGTCCTTTCTGCCAGAATTCCGAAATCTCATGGGCGCCAAACGTTAAAGGTTTTACAGACTCCATGGCAGAAAATGTGCGCTTTGTGGCGCCTTCGGAATTGGTCTCCATCGCCGAAAGATACGTTGAAGCCGGCAACATCGGCGTTGCTTTCACTTACAACGAGCCTCTGGTCGGATACGAATACATCCGTGACACCGCAAAGCTTGTTCATGAAAACGGCATGAAAAACGTTCTGGTTTCCAACGGTACCGCAACTCTTCCCGTACTTGAAGAGATCCTGCCCTTTATCGATGCCATGAACATAGACTTGAAAGGCTTTACGGACCATTATTATAAAGATGTCTTAGGCGGGGATCTTGATATGGTCAAAAGCTTTATCAAAAGAGCGGTAAAGGACTGCCATGTGGAGCTCACAACTCTTATAATTCCCGGCGAAAATGACAGTGAAGATGAAATACGTGAACTGTCCTCCTGGGTGGCTTCCTTAAAAGACAAAAAAGGAAACACGATCGGAACCGAAATTCCTCTTCATGTTTCCAGATTTTTTCCGAGATTTAATATGCTTGACCGCCCCGCGACGGATGTTTCCAAAGTCTACGGGCTCGCGGAAGTTGCCCGCAAGAGCTTAAGATACGTTTATACGGGTAATTGCTGAGGCGAGGGGCAAAAATGACACCATAACCTCATCCCAAAAGGGTCATTCCCGTTACTTCAGATACTTATTTCGATACCATACAATGTCCCCTTTAATAGTCTTTTTACGCTTCAGATTACCATGACTGTCATATTTGTACCATTCCTCACCTGAGATGCCCGAATTACCGGTCTTCTTAAAACTTATTTTTCTTCCGTTCGCGTCATATGCGTATTCGAGCCTGTCGCCACGAGATGTTTTCTCTAAAACTTCATTACCGTTTTCATCATATCCGTATTCTGTCCATCCGCCATCTTGTGATACGACCAGGATCAGCCTTCCGTTATCATCATACTCGTATTTCGTCAGCTTTCCGTTGGAATCCTCCCTGCAGATCAGATTTCCGTTTGCATCATATTCAAACCTGGTCCACTTTCCATTAGAGCCCTCTTGCCTGATCAGATTCTGCTTTTCATCATATTCATTTCTGTACGTAACAGTTCCGAGATTGTGTTCAAACTTTATCACATCTCCGTATTCATTGTAATCCCATTTTTCAACAGAGTCTTCAACGAATACCCTGAAGATCATATTTCCGTCCGAATCGTATTTAGTAACATTTTTTCCGGATTCCTCAACAAAAACGGCATTCCCATTTTCATCGAACTCGCGGTAATAGCGCAGGTTTTCTGCCCTTCGATAAACCAGAACATTGTTTTCGTCATAAACAGAACGCACCAGCGTGCCGTTCTCAATGCGCATGGTCTCTATCCTCTCAACCGCTATGGGAAGAGTAAGTAAACAAACAAGGATCATTAGGATCAGGAATGTTCGCGATGCAACCTTTCGGTTTTCTTCACTCACTTCTGCAGTTCCTTCGCTGACTGCCTCCCTCTCAAGTTTTTCTTCACCGTTAAGCTTTTTTTCCATCCTGCGGGCATATGCCTTCAGGAGCGTTCCGAGTCCGGCAAACAGAATGATGAAGAAGATGGCTGACATCCTAAAAAAAGAATTCTCATAATCCATTGCGGTAGTTCCCATGTCAAATGTGATATAGACCCCCAGGCAAACAAATGCTTTATTGTGATCAGCACCTGTTTCTTTTGCAATACGTTCCATATCCGGCAGTCCGTAGTACTTCCCGTACAAGACATCCTGAGCTATTTTTTCATATGTTCCTGCGGGTAATGTGATCACTCCGTTCACGGCTTCATCCTTTACTTTTTCGAAAATAAAGGACGGCATGACTGCCAACATTTTTTCACCGGTTTCTGTTTTAATAACATAGACATTGATCGTGTATCCGAATTTCTTAAAGATGGTCTTAAAATCGAACACACTGTATCTGGTATAATTGGAAAACTTAGGAATTGAGTACTCTCCTGTGTCCTCTATATCATTTACTCCCACTTTAATGTTCACGTACTTGGATGCAGTGTCTTCGGGGCCTTCCATAACTTTAGTTATGTTTTTATCCACAAGCTTTTTCGCAGCCTTTTTTTCGCCCGCAACAGATGCAATGTTCAGGCCTGTAACTCCCAGTGCACCGATCACAAAGGATCCTATCATGATAAGGAGCATAAGCAAAACCGAGTTCCTTATCTCTTTTTTCTTATTGACATCATCACCATACCCGGCAGCAAAAATGCCCAAAAGCACCATAAATAAAATGAGCCCGACAAGACCTACCACCGTCATGGTCAGAATGATCGCCATCGGATAAGATGTTTTTCTGTACAAAACATATGCCTGCAGGAGGCTGAGTCCGCAGATTGGAAAAACCACACTGCCGATCTTGAAGAGTTTGGCCGTCTTAGCACTCTTCATAGCGGCAAATTCAAGATAACCGATGCAAACATAATAAAGCTTCACAGGTAATAAGATCGAGATCACGATCACAGACACAATAATAAGCCGGCTATATGGATCCAAAACCAGCACCTTAGATATTACAAAGATCATATAGAAAAATAGCAATACTACCTGGATCAACGTCGCCTTATAAAAGCAATACTTTCTTACCTTAAAGGTGTTTTCCGGATCATTCTGTGTGACTTTGTTTCCTTTTTCCAAAACAAAGTAAGCTATCGCTTCAAAGATACAAGCCAGACCGAGACAGATTGCAGTCAGAATACCTTCGTCACTTGTCATTCGCTGAAAAATGCCGCAACCGATTCCGCCGACAAATAAAAACAGCTGTGACATAATGAGCCACTTTGATCCCAGCACCAAAAAGTTCGCTAACCTATTCTTTTTCATAATCATCCCCTACGGACCACCTTTTCCCACTCCCCCCTTGGGATGGAAAACGCTCCGTTTTTCCTTTCAACATGTAATATATCTTAAATCACAGGATAAAGCAAGCGCCGAGAGCAGAAAAGGTCATAAATACTTTGCGGTATCCTCAAGCGTAAAATCGAGGCTGTCATTGAACTCTCAGTCCCGCTATAAGTCCCCTTACCGTGTCTTCGATGGTGGCGTTTTCCTCAGGGATCGTGATGTCCGCAAACTCTTCATAGAGCTTCACTCTTTCGTAGTACATATCCTCCACAGTCTCACCGTTTCTGAGCACCACACCGCGCTCTTTGACTTCCTTCAGGCGCTTGAAGAGCTCCTCTTTTTCGACCTTAAGATAAGCAACCTTTGAAGATCTTTTAAGATACTCCATTGCTTCTTTACTGTAAACCGCACTGCCACCGGTAGCAATAACCGTGTTTTTTACATCGAGGCTTAGTAGTGCCTGTTTCTCACACTCCATAAAGCCATCGATCCCACGATCTTCAATGATCTCACAGAGCCGCGCCCCTTCCCTTTGCTGGATCACAATGTCCGTATCCACAAAATCCATACCCAGGATCTTGGCTGCGATAACTCCCACCGTGCTTTTGCCCGATGTGGGCATTCCTATTAAAACAACATTACTCTTTTCCATTTCTTCAAGCCCTGCCATTATCTGTCACTTACGAAATCCTCTCTCATGGGATTAAAGATATCCAGCAGAACACCTTCCTCAAGGCACACACACCCATGCTCAACACTGTCAGTCTTAAGCATTGTGTCCCCCGCAGACACGATCTTCTTCACCCCGTCTATCTCAAACTCAAATCTTCCGCTCACAACGTAAGTGATCTGCGTGTGGGGATGATGATGCAGCGCCCCGACAGCCCCTTTCTTAAATGTATTTTCAACGCACATAAGGTCCTTACTGTAAGCAAGAACCCTTCTCACCACGCCGTTTCCCTGATCCTCCGGCTTCACATCGTCATGAAACACCCATCTCTCGTTTATCATCTCTTTCGTCCTTTCTTAAAACAGATCCAGCATGCTGTCCAGGTAGATCTCTTCCCTGACCTTAAGCTGCCACTCCGGCTTAGTCATGTAATACAGCAAAAATTCCAACACCACCGCGCTTCCCAGGCTCCGCCCCTCTATCTTGAATTGGGAAAAGCCCATAGGGGCATATGTTTTCTCTATGTCTCCGATCCCGATAAATCCCGGATTTTTCATGGCCTCCGAAAAGCGATAACCCTTGTTTCCTTCGGGAGCTTTGCACACATGCTCCGGACAGCCTTCCCCGAGGCTCTTCCTGCTCACATTTTCGTAGCAGGCTTTTCTGTCTTTGCATCCAAAAAAGCAGCACTCATTGCAGAGAAATTCCGTTTTGTCCTTTTCTTCCCGCGTCAATGATTCAAGCTTACGAAACTCTTTATTCAGCCTGAAGTCGGGCACTGCAAACCTGAAATCCGGTCGGTCCAGTTCTTTCCTAAACTCCTCAAAATCCGTGATCACTTTGGTGGTGGAAGAAACAAAGTAGAACGCGGGATAATGCTCCTTTATATGCCTCATCAAAAGATCCGAGCATATGATCACTCCGTTTTCCAAGCTCCCGTTGTGTTCAAAGAGCCTGCACAAGGCATTGCATTTCTTATCGGAAAGATGCTCTTCTCTGATCAGGGAGTTACTGAAGGTTAGTCGGGCCGAGATTCCATATGCCCGCATGAGCGCAGCCACGTCTTCAGCCCTTTCGCTGCCGTACCCCACTCTTCCTCCGCCCCAGAGGCAGTCTGCAGGAGCGCCGTACACAGAGCCGATCTCGCAGTCGTCATAAAAGTACTCTCTGTGTTCACGGTAGAGTTTCAGGAAAACTTTATACAGTTCGTAAAATTCAAACAAACCCGGAAGGTGATAAAAGATCTTCATTTTGCGCCTTTACTTTTCTTTAAACCCATATCATTTTATCATAAACCGCGCTCAAATCAAGGGTACTGTCCTTCATCTTTGCTGTTTACAAAATCGAAAAAGGAAGCTACAATATTGTGCTGATCATAAGATTTGGAGAAAACACATGAGTATTTCCATCATATTACAACAAATGGGCGTTATCTGCCTGCTGGTTGCCATCGGCATCATCCTTGAAAAGAGAGGCGTCATCGACACTCTGAGTTCCAAAAAGCTGTCCGCCATCGTGGTGGATGTTTGTAATCCTGCCCTGATCCTGGCATCCATCCTCGGCGGAAACATAACCGCAGGCCACAAAGACCTGATCTATGCCGCTGTTTTGGGCATAGCTTTTTATGCTCTTCTGGTGATCCTGGGGTATCTGATCCCCCGGCTTCTCCGTGTGGCACCCGACAAAAGAAAGTTCTACAATCTCATGTGCGTTTACACAAACACCGGCTTTCTCGGGATCCCCGTCGCAAAAGCCATTCTCCCGCCCAACGCCATCATTTACGTTATTGTTATCAACATTTTTTACAGTCTTCTGTTTTACACTCACGGCCTCGCAACGCTTGGCCCCGGTCCAAATGAAGAACAGCACGGAGTCAGTCCCTTCCGCCGTCTTTTGAATCCCGGAACCGTAATGGCTGTGATCAGCCTCATTGTCTTCCGGTTCGGGATCGAGCTACCTCCCATTCTGGCAAACACCGCAGAATACGTGGGAAATGCCACGGTTTTTCTTTCCATGGCGCTTTTGGGTGCATCCATTGCAAGATCCAACCTCCTTGCATCCCTTAAAGATCTTCGGATCTGGATCTTCATCACCCTTCGCCTTGTCCTTCTTCCCATAGTGATCGTGCTCATTTTGCACTCAGTCTCCTTCGACAAGACTGCCACCCTCGCAATGTGCCTCATGGCTGCGGTTCCCGTCGGAAACCTGCCCATGATAACGGCAGAAAAAAAGGGGATGGACACGTCCATCCTCTCTTCAGCTATCGCAGTAACCACTGCGGTTTCAATTGTAACCATCACACTGCTGATCGCAGTCGCAACAGCAGTGCTGTAACACTACTTCAGATAAATACATAGAACACGCTCTTTTCCCCAATCTCGGTGCCAGTACAGTTTAAGATCTCCATGTTCATTATATTTGTCATAACTTAAAATCCCTTTCTCATCGGAGATTTCTGAATATCGGCGGACATTGTTATCGTCATATTCATACTCGTATTTATACCATCCGGAAGTTCCATCGGAACGCACAAATGAGCTGAACCTGTAGTAAATATCACCATGATCATTATAAAGGGTATAGCCGCCGTCGCTTTCATCTTCACGGATCTTAACACCTTTTTCGTTGTAGGTGTATCTTTCCCACCATTCCGGTTCGCTGCCATCTGTGCGTTTTCTAAGGACGAGATTCCCGTTTTCGTCATACTCATAAGTATATATAGGTCCGTATGAATATTCTCTTCGAATTTCCTTGTCATTTGCATTATATGTGTATTTAATCCAGCTCTTTTCCTCTTTCCTGCTACTGATTTGCTCTTCATATATGCAGTTTCCTTTTTTATCATACTCGTATCTGCCGTTTGAAGTCGCATCCTCATACTCTGTCACATAGGACAACACCCGTCCTTGATCGTCTCGCTCATAAACAGTTTTCTTATAGCCGTCTGCACCTTTTCTCGTTTCTGTGATAACCTTTCCATGATCATCATATTCGTATGTCAAAACGGTTGTCCCATTGTCATCTTTTTCGATCTTCTTGATTATTTCCCCTGCTTCATTGTATTTCGCGCGGAAGGTTCCATATTCACTTCTATAGTAGATCTCATTTTCGTTTTTGTCATAAACCGTTATTAACAGCCTTCCGTTTGAGATCATCAGGTTGCAAATCCTATCCGCACCTATTACGATGCCGATCAAAGCTAAAATTGCAATTAAAGTAACAGCTGTCTTCTTTGCAGTCTTCACTTTCTCTGTTTCAAGATCTCTTATCGGCAGTTGTCTGTACCTTGTCGATCGTACCAGATCACATCCGCATTCTTTCTTATAGGAACGCTCACCTCTTTCACATACAAGATTCACATACAGCGCACTTAATACGATCATAAGGCTTGCCAAGCAGGCATATGCCCTCTCCATTGTTACACAGCGATCGCGTATGCTCTCGTCTATCATATAATATGTGTAGGTCTCATAGGCAAATTTCTCCGGCACCTCTCCGCTGCCGTCTAATTCTTCTAATTCCCTACCGTTAATGTACATGTCAACATAGGAATCTCCAAAACCTCCCATAGGAAAAGTGACTCTTCCTTCACCAGCTTCCTGCATGATGATGTCATAAACATATGAGGGCATGATACAAAGCAGTTTTTTACCGTCTTCCATTGTAACAATGAAAAGATCCGTTGTCTGTCCGTACTTTTCCATCCATTTCATATTGTCAAAAATACGAAAGGTGTAACTTCCCGGAATGTTCCGGGATCTTATACTAATTCCTGTGGCTTTAATGTTCTCCTTAGGTACATTGATCAGCTTATTCTTACTGCTGTGAGCCTCACCGAGAAGTTCTTCCATTGTGGATACATAAACAAAACCATCTATATCTTTAACCCGGTAATCATCATAGCCTTCCAGAGGCTCCTCGCTTTTGGCGATTTTTTTCAGGTAATGATCTGCTGCAGTTTTTCTTTCAGCTTTAATGAGTGATATCTTAAGAACGACCATGATCGTAGCGCAAAGCAGTAATGACAGGCCGATCAATAAAACCGGTCTTGCTACTGTTTTACGGATCATTTTGGGATCCGAAGCATCTTCACGATACTTATCGGCAAAGATTGCAAGAAGTACGATGAACATCATCATTCCGGCCGTTCCGATGCAAATGCAGGTGAAAATGAGCGCCTTGGGCCAATTAAGCAGGTTGAGCATAACATCCGCCGCAAACACACAAGCATTACATATCGGTAAAAAAACACTGCCGGCAATGAACCATCGCGAAAGAGCGGTGCTCTTTCTGTCCGCATATTCCGCAAAGCCCATGCAGACCATGTAAGTGATCGGAATGATCAGCAGAACAGTCAGGCATTCTCCCACTATACGGACTATCCCAAAAAAGGCTTCCGCTTTAACACTCACTCTGTTCAGCAGTACCGACATCACAATATAGCCGGCAAGTGCCACGCCTTGTAAATCCACAACTTTATTAAAGCAACTGTATCTGAACTTGTGCCTGTCAACCTCTTCATCATTCCTCTCGGGGTCATAAGTTACATCCCGATCGCCCGTGGCAAGAACCCTGATGGCCCACAGTCCCATTGTAAGCACAATTGTCTTGCAAATGCTGATCATTACTCCGCCGTCCATCTTCAGGTGCTTAAGAACTTCGCCCCCGACGCTTCCGAGGATCAGGATCACCATCGCCCACAAAAACAACTTGGCACCGATCACAAAATGATCCGCGCCCAAACAACCGGTTACACGTTTTTCATTTTTTTCCATAACTACCCTACGGCTCACATTTTTTTCCACTCCCCCCTTGGGCTGGAAAATGCTCCGTTTTTCCTTTCGATATACAGTATATCGTGGATTTCCGAATAAAGCAAGAGCCGGGCCCATAAAACAGGCTCGGCTCTTGACACTTTGGGGACGGGGTTAGGGTGTCATTACTGTTCACCCCCCGTCCTTTCTCATCGGACTTTTCTTCATATCGAAGGACATTATTATCGTCATATTCATATTTATACCATGTAGAGGATCCATCGGAAAATTTTCTCCACGCCCATTCCGATGACGATTAAAGCTACGATTGCAATTAAAGTAACAGCTGTCTTCTTTGCAGTCTTCACTTTCCCCTTTTCAAGATTTCTTATCGGCGGTTCACTGTACCATGTCGATCGTATCAGGTCACAACCGTATTCTTTCTTATAGGAGCGCTCACTTCTTCCACATACAAGTTTCACAAACAGCGCACTTAATACGATCATAAAGCTTGCCACGCAAGCATATGCCCCCTCCATAGTTCTATAGCGATCGCGTATGTTCTCATCTATCATATAATATTCGTAAGCCTCATAGACATATGTCTCCGGCGTCTCTCCGCTACCCTTTAATTCTTCTGTTACGCCCGGTATCATGTCATAGTCCCGGACTTGTTTGAAAGCACTAAAATCACCCATAGGTAAGGTGACTCTTCCGTCAACAGCTTCCTGCATGATGATGTCGTAAACATATGAAGGCATGGTGCAAAGCAGTTTTTTACCGTCTTCCATTGTAACAATGAAAAGATCCGTTGTCTGTCCGTACTTTTCCATCCATTTCATGTTGTCAAAAAGAGGAAAGGTGTAATATCCCGGGAATTTATCAGACCTTGTACGAATACCTGTAGCTTTAATGTTCCCCTTAGGTACATTGATCAGCTTTTCCTTAATGCTGAAATCCTTACTGAGAAGTTCTTCCATTGTGGATACATTAACAAAACCATCTATATCTTTAACCGAGTGAGCATCATAGCCATTCAGCGGCTTCTCGCTTTGGGCGATTTTTTTCAGGTAATGATCTGCTGCAGTTTTTCTTTCAGCTTTAATGAGTGATATCTTAAGAACGATCACGATCACAGCGCAAAGCAGTAATGACATGCCGATCATCACAACCGGTCTTGCTGCTGTTTTACGGATCATTTTGGGATCCGAAACGTCTTCACGATACTTATCGGCAAAGATTGCAAGAAGTACGATGAACATCAACATTCCAACCGTTCCGATGCAAATGCAGGTGATAATGAGCGCCTTGGGCCAATTAAGCAGGTCGAGCATAACATCCGCCGCAAACACACAGGCATTACAGAGCGGTAAAAAAACACTGCCGGCAATGAACCATTGCGAAAGAGCGGCACTCTTTCTGTCCGCATATTCCGCAAAGCCCATGCAGACCATGTATGTGGCCGCAATGATCAACAGAATAGTCAGACTTTCTCCCGCTATGCGCTGGCTAGAGTCATAAGAACTGTTCAGAATTATCGACATCACAATAAAGACAGCAAGTGCCAAACCTTGTAAAACCTCAGCCTTATAAAAGCAGCTGTACCTGAACTTGTGCTTGACAACCTCTTCAACATTCCTCTCGGGATCATAGGTTACTTTGTGATCTCCTGTGGCAAGCACACTGATTGCCCACAGTCCCATTGCAAGCACCGCTGTCTTGCAAACGTTGATCATTACTCCACCGTCCATCTTCAGGTGCTTAAGAACTTCACCCCCAACGCTTCCGACGATCAGGATCGCCATCACCCATAAAAGAAATTTGGCACCGATCACAAAATGATCCGCCCAAAAACAGCCGGTTACTCGTTTTTCATTTTTTTCCATGACTTACCCTACGGACTGATTTTTTCCACTCCCCCTTTGGACCGGAAAACGCTCCGCTTCCCTTTCGATACACAGTATATCGTGGATTTCCGAATAAAGCAAGAGCCGGGCCCATAAAACAGGCTCGGCTCTTGACACCCTAACCCCGTCCCCAAAGGTTCATTTTGTTAAATTCTGTACCCATTTGTATTTATTAAACCTGTGCATCACCCAGGGGATCTTTCCCACTTCGTCAAGGCAAGTGCAGGCATATACCAGCAAAACCGGCCAGTCAAAGACAAAGGCCCCGAGAAGTGCAAGAGGGATCGCTATGCCCCACATGCAGACCGCCAGGGAGTACATGTCAAAAAGCGTATCTCCTCCCCCATCCATAACACCGTTAATGACAACTGTGTTGACGCAGCGACCGATCATGTAGATCGCCATGATCACCATCATGCCCGTAAGATACTTCTGAGCTGTTTCCGTGAGTATAACAAAATGAAGAAGCAAGGGTGTGACCGCAAGCACAACACCCGTGGATGCAAATCCGATGACCCATGAGATCTTGTTAAGCTTTATTCCGAAGCGTTTTCCTCGCTCCAGGTCCCCCGCCCCAAGCTCATTTCCTACCATTATGCCTGCAGCACCGCCTATGCCGTTACATGCACAGCACACCAGATCGCGAACCACAGCCGCTACCGAATTGGCTGCAGCAGCATCGGAATTCATATGCCCGATTATGGCTGTGTAAGAAGTAAAGCCGACGCCCCAGAAAAGTGATCCCCCGAGAAGAGGCAAGCACTGCTTTATAAAGTCACGGGCAAGCTGCTTCGAGCCCGCATGCGAACCGTGAAATGTGGGGCGGACAAAGGACTTTCCGCAGGATATGCCAAGGCAAAGAAGGAGCTCGATCACTCTGGAGATCGTAGTGGCAAGAGCCGCACCTCTTGAATCCATGCGGGGTGCACCCAGTTTACCGAAAATAAAGATCGCATTAAAAATTATATTCATCACAACTGCAGAGGACGAAATGACCGCAGCGGGAAGCACATGATCCGTAACCTTCATGACCGCAAGATAGCACTGGGACACGCCTGTAAGTAGATATGACCATCCCGCGATCCTTAAATAGGCACTTCCTATGGCGATTAATTCCACATCCTTTGCAAAGATCTTCATGAGCATTTCGGGTGCAAGTTCGCAGGCCGCAAAAAAGAGGAGCGAAGCAGCCCCCACAAGGCACAGCATCAGATTAAACAAATGCTGTAAGGTCTTCTTGTCGCCCTTCCCCCAATATTGGGCTCCCAGGATCATCCCCGCCGCCGTAATGGAGGTTATGAACATGTTCTGTACAAACTGCACCTGTGTCGCAAGTGAAACCGCAGTCATCTCCGCCTGGGCAACACGTCCCAACATAAGTGCATCCGCTGCCGCAACCAGTGCCAGCATCAGGCTCTGAAAAACTATGGGGAGAGACAGTTGCCTGAGTTTTTTATAAAAGTATCTTTTTTCTTTGTCGTCCATATGTATTGCTTTTCCTTCATGAAGCTGTTCGTTTTTTAACATGTAATATATCTTAAATCGCAGGATAAAACAAGAGCCGTAGAGTCAGAAATGACACAATGTGGACGGGGTTAGGGGTTCATTTTTGCAAAAATGAACTCCTAACCCCGTCCACATTGTGTCAAAAACATTATTCACAGTCAGCCGGCTACAGCTTCCACGCTGACCTGTTTTTTAATATCTTCATCTGCCATCAGCCGACCTTTGCCGGGATACGCAAAATAATAGTATTCGGCATCTTTCTTGTAAAGAATAAAGCCGTTGTCGGTGATCATCCTGTAAGACGGCAGGTTTTCAAGATAACATCTGGCAGTCACGTCATTGTCACTCATCCTGAGCGCCAGCTCCAATGCCGCTCCGAAAGCCGCCTTGCCGTAACCTTTTCCGTGATACTCCGGCAAAAGCCTGCATCCGAGCTCGATGTTACCTTTAAGGGTAAAATTCCAAAATATCACTTCACCGATCATCTCACCGTTTTCCGAAAGTCGGACTGCATAGTTCACAGAATCCCCCGCCTGCTCGTCGAGTGCTGTCATGTCATAAAACGTATTTTCATCCATAGGTCCCGTGATACTCATGTCTTCACGGTAATCGTAGCCCCAGTAACGGTTGTTGTCCAAGTCCGTATTCATCTTCAGGTACGCCTCTTTATCGGTTTCCCTGAATTCCGTGAGCACCACGCCGTCCCCGAAAGCCATGGGATGGGATGTAAACCTTACCGCGGGAGAATCTATATGCACGAGGTACTTGTCTGCCATGCATACGGGATGGTATTGCTGTTTTGACGTGCGTAAGCCCGGATCCCCGGAATCATCCTCGCGGTTTACGTATTTAAGCGGATGCCCGATAAAGTCAGCCATCAGCCGCACAAAGCCGGAATACATTGTAGGATAAACTCCTTCGTACTCCTTCAGTGCCTTTTCCACATGAATGATGAGCTGCTCGCCCATCACTTCACCGATACTTAATGCGATCAGTTCATTATCGACAAACATTCCTGCCGCATAAAGCCCCAGCATTTCATGTATCCTGTACAGCTCAAGTGTTTTCTTAAGTTCCGTCCTTTCCAGAGCATTGGCATCGGTGTGTTCGCTTCCGTACTTTTCAAGCAGCCTCTCCGCCTTTTCGTTATCCTCTTTTGAAAGGAATCTGATCTCCGGCTCTCCGTACAATTTTTTGAATTTATTTATATGATTTCGCTGTCCGCTGAATTTCTTTCCCGGAAAACTCATCGCCTCAGAAAAATCATAGACGTAGTCGCTCCACTTTCTGTCATACGCCCACATTGCAGGCTGAAATCTGCTGTCTGCACGCATCTTTTCAAGCGTTCCGCTGTCCACCGCGAAAAATCGTAAAGGCATATCATTGGCATATGCATACTTTTTCAGCTCGTCGATCATTCCGTCCGGATCGGCCCCGAAGGGGTAACTGAACGCCGGCTGTTCTCCCACGATCTGTTGTACTGTGAAAGTGTCATTCCATATGCAGAAATTAATATCAGAATCATCACTCCACATGAAAAGATAGCCTGCGGAAATGTCACTGCAGAGTGATTGATTCTTTTTTATATATGGTAACGCCTTTTGAAGGCTTGAAATCGAAAACGGTTCAAAATTCAGCATAAGTGCCTCTTTCTCCTATTCGGTTTTGTGCAATTGATTTTGCAAAATCCATTTTAGAACAAATCATCTTCTTTGTCAATAAACATTTGATAAAACCAATAGTTCGTATTTCGGATACTCTACATAAAAAAAACATAGAATGCGCGGACTTGCACGTAGCCCGTGGATTGAGAAGCTCTATCTCTGATGTATAACTTGTCCTCCGATGAACATGGGAAGTTTAGTAACAAATTTTTTCAAATGTCAGGAAGGTGCGACTTATGATTATGGTTGAGTTACAGGCCCATTTGCGTTATATTCTTTACAGTTTTAATTCTAAACGAGGTGCCAAAATGCTTTTTGACTGGAAAGAATACGATAACTCCCAAGCCTCTTCGGTAGAGGCCTGGCTTGATGCCGAGGCCGTTAAAGGAACAGGCCTTGATAACGGTTTTGACGATTTCTTCAATTATTGGAAAAATGAGGATGGGATGGATAACTTCAAAGCTTTCGTGATCTTCGATAGAGCTGAGCCAATTGCCGTAATTGCCATAGATTTATATGAGAATTTTGTAAAAGTGATGGAGATCGTAGTTGCTCCTTCAAAGCGCAGTCAGGGTTACGGTTCAAAAATCTTAAACGAACTGACCGAATCAGCCCCGAACCTTTTTTCGGATAAGATTTCAGGCTATGAAGCCGTAATCTTCCCAAGCAACATTGCTTCCCAAAGAGCTTTTGCCAAATGCGGCTATCACATAGAATTCAAGGATCCTGAGGGGGATCTGTGGAAAAAAATATGTGTGAAAATGACACCTTAACCCCGTCCCCAAAGGACCAAAATCTCCTGCTCACATTTTCAAAATTTCATCCACATGCGGCTCCAGATAGCGGGTGCGGCAGGTGATCAGCCCCTGCTCCGCCATCAGAAACTCCAATTCCGATGCGATCTCTTCGGAAAGCGAGACGATCCTGTCCTTAAAGTTGAGACGGTTAGGGTGATACTTAGTGTCCTCCCATGCCTCGCGCCGTATGGGCTCCTCCGCAAGTTCCGTAAGCTTTGCGGACAAAACGCCTTCCTCATCCAGTTCCGTAAGTGCGCGAAACGTCCATTTGTAATAAGGCGGGTACTCCTTTTTTAAAAGGAAAAAGATCTCCATTGCGGAAGAGATCCCCTTTGCCTTGCAAAGCTCCGCTGCCACAATGTCCCCTCTGCTCATGCAACGGGAGTAGTTCACCTGAAAAGCGGAAGCATAGGCATGCAGTTCCTCAGCCAGCCTTCTCCTCCACACCTTTTCGGGGTAATACCCCATGAGATATTTCCTGAAAGCCGTGAATTTCCCGAGATCATCCCTGAACACTTCGCCGTTTACAGCTGTCTTAAGGCAGGAATGATCCAGTGTGTACCACTGCTCATCCGTCAACCGACATTTTTCAATATCACAATCAACGTGTAATATATTCGAATAAAAATTCCGGATCGTCATCACACCGCGTCTCTCCCTGAGCCTGTCCGTGTAATAACTGCGTTCCGCGCTGTCCACCAGTTGATTGTACGCAATGGAAAGCATGTATCCGAAGCGCTCCATGTCCTCATCCGTAACCCAAAGGCAGACTCCCGTTCCGAAATCATGATCTCTTGAGATCGCATCATCGTATCCGAAGCAGTCCGAGCCCTCTCCCGCAATTCCCACCGCGATCCTGTCCTCGTACTTCGGGAACTTCTCGTGTATCATCTTCGCCACATGTTCCTCGTAGAATCTCCGATTTTGAACATTTGTGGACTGGGTTAGGGGTTCATTTTTTTCTGTCATCTTCTCGTTCTCCACGTTGTTCCTCATCTCATCTTCCAGAAATACACGCCGAAAGGCGCAAGTTCACTGCCTCCGGTAAAGTCATGGACTTCTCCCGATACCAGCTCATCAGCCCATTGTCCGCCCGCATCAAATTGCGCTGTCACAGGCTTGTCGTCAATGTTGACCGCCACAAGTATCCTCTCGTTGTCGCAGTTTCTTTCAAACACACAGGCCCGATTCGTAAGGTACAGGCTTCTGAAACCGCCGTAGTTCAGAGCTTTCTCTCTCTTCTTTATCTCGGAAAGCTTCGCGATGAACTCCGTCAGTTCATTAAATTCCGGCTTTTCAAAACAGGGTCTGAGAGCCGGATCTCCGTCTTTTTTGTCGCCTTTTGCGCCCCACTCGCTGCCGTAATATATGCTTGGGATCCCCGGCATACCGAACAGCAAGGCATATGCACAGCGGAGTTCCCTGTCGTCATTTAATATGCTCGCGATACGGGTCACATCATGGTTGTCGAGGAACGACAACAGGTGCGAACCGCGCGCCACCGTCCAGTCCTCGGGGCCGAAAAGCCTCAGCAGGGAATGCACGATCTCAAAGAGGTTGTAGCTGTTTATGGCCGAGTATAGGCCCTTGTAGCACTGGTAATTCGTAAGTGAGTTGAGATTCATTTCCGAAAGCATGCGGCCGTACTCGCCGTGAAGGACCTCTCCCAAGAGGAAAAAGTCGGCTTTTTTTGAGTCGCAGAACTGCCTTAGCTCATACAAAAAGCTGCGATCCAGGCAATACGCGACGTCCAGCCTGATCCCGTCGATCCCGAACTCATTTATCCATGTGTCGACCGCGTTAAAAATGTGGGCTTTAACTTCGGGATTTTGCAGATTCAATTTGACCAGGTCGTAGTTTCCCTCCCAGCCCTCGTACCAAAGGCCGTCATTGTAGGGAGAATTGCCCGCAAAATCTATGCGTGAAAACCAATTCACAAAAGGGGAATTTTCACGTTTCTCCAGCACATCCTTAAACGCATGGAAGCCGCGCCCCACATGGTTGAACACACCGTCAAGGACCACCTTTGTCCCATTATCGTGAAAAGCGGAAACCACTTTTTTAAGGTCATCGTTCGTGCCGAGACGCACATCAACCTTAAAGTAGTCCCGCGTGTTGTAGCCGTGGGTGTCCGACTCAAACACAGGGCATAAGTAGACCGCATTTGCGCCCAATTTCTTTATGTGCGGGATCCAGTCAATGATCTTTAGTATCCTGTGACACAGCACCCCATCGTTCTCAAAGGGCGCTCCCGCAAATCCCAATGGATAGATCTGATAAAAAACGCTTTCATATGCCCACATACAAGTCACCTCCGACAGTTGTTATTTCTGCTGACATGATAATTGATTTCCCCGGCTAAAACAAGATGAACCTTTTGGGCAAAACTTCATAAAACCACAGATTTTTTGCATTGACAATAACGATCTTTAAGATATACTATCCAAGGTTCAATACTATAAAACAATCGGAGGAATAATCATGTTCAACATAGCAATCGCTCAATCCGGCGGCCCCACCGCTGCCATCAACGCCTCACTTACAGGTGTGTTCGCCGAAGCATCCAAAGTCCCCCTGATCGATGAGATCTATGGTGCGGAGAACGGGATCGAAGGCATTATAAACGACAGATTTGTTAATCTTCGAAATATCCTTACGGATGAGCATGATATGGAACTCCTGATGCACACTCCCTCTACCATACTCGGTTCATGCCGTTTCAAATTAAAGGATCACAAGGAATCCGAGGATGATTACAAAAAGATCCTCGCCACCTTCGAAAAGCACAACATCAAGGCTTTCTTTTACATCGGCGGCAACGACTCCATGGACACCGTCCTGAAACTCAACGGCTATTTTACCGAAAAAGGCATAGACATAAAGGTTATCGGCATTCCCAAGACCATTGATAACGATCTTCCCGAAACCGATCACACTCCCGGCTTCGGATCCGCTGCCAAGTATGTTGCCACTTCTCTTCAGGAGATCATCCGTGACAGCCGAGTCTACTCCATTCCGTCCGTAACCATCGTCGAGATCATGGGGCGTGATGCCGGCTGGCTCACAGCCTCATCCTGTGTACTCCGGGCCAACGGTGAGCCTGCTCCCCATCTCATCTACCTGCCCGAGAAGGAATTCTCTCCCGAAAAGTACCTGGCAGATGTAAAAAAAGCTCTGGACCGTTATAAAGCCGTACTCGTAGCCGTTTCCGAGGGCATACGTTTCCCCGGCGCCCACTACGACGAGCATAAAGACGCTTTCGGTCATACTCAGAATGCGGGCATAGGAAAGCTTCTCGAAAACTATACAAAAGAGCATCTTAACTGCAAAGTGCGTTCCATCGAGCTCAACGTCATGCAGCGTTGTTCCAGCCACATAGCCTCTCTCACCGATCTCCTCGAAGCAAAGCGCGCGGGAGAAGCCGCCGTAACTGCCTGTATCGGCAACAACTGCACCGGCGTAATGATCATTCTGAAGCGTCTCAGCAATAACCCTTACAGGGTGGAGATGCTGACAACGCCCATAGAAAACGTGGCAAATAAAGAGAAGAAATTCCCCACGGAATGGATCACCCCGGAAGGCAATAACGTAAGCATAGATGCCCTAAACTACTTTTTGCCTCTTATCCAGGGTGAGCCCGTTCTCGAGTTCAGGAACGGAGTTCCCGTCCACTTCAGACTTGATCAGTGATCCGGTCCCGCCGTTTTAAAGATCGCTCATGTTCCTTTTGTTCATCTTTTTGTAGGCTTTGGCCCACTTGGATACTTCCTTCTTCCAGGCGTGGTTGTTGCTGTTCTCCCTGCCCAGATTTTTGTACAGGGTATATCTTTCCACAGACAGCTCTCCGCTTTCGATGGCTGCCTTGACAGCGCATCCCGGCTCTGTATCATGCCTGCAGTTACTGAATTTACATCTGCTCTCAAGCTCAAGGATATCCGAAAAGGTATCGTCGATACCTTCCTGCACGTTTGCCATCCCGATCTCACGCATGCCGGGGGTATCTATGATCGTGACACCATTCGGAAGCTCGATCAGCTTCCTGTAAGTGGTGGTGTGGCGTCCCTCTCCGTCGTCTTCGCGGATCTCGGAGGTTTTCATGATTTCCTCCTTGCATATGGAATTTATGAGAGTTGATTTCCCGACACCGGAAGAGCCGATCAGGCAGATGGTAGTGCCGGGCTTCATATATGCATCAAGTTCGTCAAGACCCAGGTCCAGGAGCGCCGAGATCGCATGCACATGTACCTTTTCCGACAGGCTTTCCGCTTCCCGTACAAATCGTCCCACATTGCTGCAAAGGTCCGATTTTGTGAGGATCACAACGGGAATTGCACCACCCTGTAAAGCCACGCTCACGTATCTTGCCATGCGGTTGAAGCTGTAGTCTTCATTAAGGGAAGTCACGATAAAGCAGTAGTCGGCATTTGCCACCATGTACTGCATAACTCCTGTCTTTGACTGATCCGGTCTTTGCAGGAAACTCGTTCGCTCACAGACGGACAGGATCAAAGAGTCTCCCTGCCTGTTGTACAAAAATGTGACATAGTCACCTACGACAGGAAATTTATCGGTATCTTTCTCATAAAAGTTTCCTTTGAGTCTTGCAGGTATCTCCTGCTCCCAGAACCTGATCTTATAGCTGTTTTTGCCGACCTCGGAGATCCTTCCGAGTTTTTCTTTGTGAAGCCACAGCCCGGGGAAATTCAGAGGCTTGTAATAGGGAAACTTCTTCGTGAATTCCCGCACCTTTTCTTCATCCTCGCATGCTTCGAACACGTCAGGCTCAATGAACATACCGTGGATCTCATCAAAACCGTCGTTCAGCGGATAGGCCATGAAGGGATCGGCATTTCCGAAGGTCGGATGATGAATGTCAAACCTGTCGCAGGTCGTAAAGCCGTGTTTCGGGTAGTATTGGGGTTCTCCGCATATGACCACTCCCTTGTAGCCTGCCTTTTTCGCATTTTCGAGACTGTTCTCAAGGAGTTTCGCGCCGATCCCCATGGAAATGCAGGTCGGCTCCACGGCAAGCGGCCCGAAGGTCAACACCTCGTGCTCTTTTTCTCCGTCAACCACCTTTGCCTTCGTGTACATGATGGTTCCGACAATCTTTCCGTCAAGCTCAGCAACAAGGCTGAGGTCAGGCAGATACTCGGCAGCATCCCTCAGCACATGCACAAGGTAGTGCTCGTTGCAGCCGGGTTTGCTCTGGTTCCAGAATGCACGCATCGTCATTAATTCTGTGTTATAGTAGTCTTCTTTCGTTTCTTTTCTGATAATCACGTTATTCAACTTTTTTATCTCCTTTAAAATCAAAAATACACTGTTACACTTGATAGTATGGAGACCTTCTGCATCAGGAAATCCGCCCGAAAAAGGGCAAAAGAAAACCGTGACAAATATGCCACGGTTAAAAATCGTTATCATTCATCCCTATATGGATCAAAGAGCATAAACCGAGGTCATCATACTATATAAAATTACATTCTCTCTTGATACACGCATTAATGATTACCTCGCTTTCCTAAAAAAATTTGATATGCACTACTTTTAACAGATAAACTGCAAAAAGTCAACACTTTTTTTACAATGCCGGCAGGATCACATCTTCAGGTTTTTCAACAAATATCGTTCCTACCAGATAGATAGGCACATATACTATCCCGCCGTCTGTTTCTATGTTGTTTAAAGAGACTACGTAAACCTTATTGAAATTATACTTTTCCAGCAGATGGTTCAACGCTGCATGCTTTTTGTAGTCTTTACCCGATTTTACTTCTATCGGAGTTACTCCGTTCGAAGTCTCGGTCATGAAGTCAACTTCTCCCACCCCGTTTTTCTTGTAATAATATGAGGCTTGAGTTCTTGCATATATCTCTTGCGCAACAAAGTTTTCAAAAAGAGCTCCGTTGTTCAGTTCTCTTTCGGGATTCATTTCCAGCAGCTCTTTTTTTACGGAAATGGAGTAACAGGATGTAAGCAGTCCGACATCACTTAAAAAGAGCTTGAAAACATTTGTTTCTTTAGATGCAACAAGCGGTGCCGACGGTTCGCTGACGATATACGAAGGAATGGCTACCGCAGCATCTTTTAACCACAAGAAACTTTCTTCATACCTGTCAAACTTCAGTTCCTTATTCAGTAATGTGAAATTAAATCTTCTGTTTTGCTTATTAAGCTGCGCCGGTATATTATCGTATACCGAAACAACCTTTAATTTCCTGTCTTTCTTTTCATATCTTGTGAAATCAGCTTTATACTGTTCAATTATGCTTTTCTGTTCCCTTTCGATCAGTTCAAGGGAATGTGTTTCGTTGTAAACATTGATAACTGCGGGCATTCCGCCGACTATTAGATAATAGTAAAAAACTTTTACCAGCTTTTCATGGACGAGATTGTCTATCGGCGTCTGTTCTCTTAAGCATTTTTCCGCATGCTCAAGCATACCGTTACTGATGCCGATTGCTGTCGCAAACTCCTTAAAATTTAAAGGGAACATTTGATACGACTCTATATAACCAACCGGTATGGATCTGATGCCCTTCAGCTCCACTCCGAGATTCGACCCGCTCAGGATGTACCTGAATCTTCCCTCATCAACGAGAAACTTTATCTTTGTAATGATTTCCGGATATTTCTGTATCTCATCCAGAAACACAACCGATTCATGATCAGTAAGCTCAACATCCGAATATAACGCAAATTTTTCGGATATTTCCGCAGAGTCATCACTTTTCCTTATCGCCTCAAGCACATCGGTACGTTCAATAAGGTTAAATTCGCAAAAGGAAATTTCATTTCTATTAAGCATTTCACGGATCAGAAACGTCTTTCCAACCTGCCTTGCTCCGTATACAAGCAAAGCTTTCTTTGACGATCCGAGCCATTTTTGAATGGTTTCTTCAAATTCTCTATACATAGGCACCTCATCAGTTTAGCTTTCTTTAGTCAATAATACCGCATTTACAATGTTTCGCCAATCTACTGCCCCGTTTTTCCAGTAAAAATCGGGGCAAAGTGCCCCGTTTTTGAGATGAATTTCGGGGCAAAGTGCCCTCGGGACGGGGTTAGTGCTCCATTTTGAATTTTTCAATTTCCTCTCAAACTCACTTCACTTTTCCCACCCCGGAAATGAAGAAACGAAAGTATTCCGACGGGCAGAAAATAGACGCACCACGCAACAAGTGCGAGCCTTCCGCCGATCCCGTCGCCTCCGGATGACATCCTTGCGAATATCCCGGTAATGGGCATAAACGTGCAGCTGAAGTAAAACACTCCGTGTATCATCAACAATGCTCTGAGCCACTTATCATTCTTATTCTTCGGTTTCATCGAAAGTCCCGTGAAGAAGGTAGAAAGTGCCATCACGCCGTATCCCAGCAGATCGTAGTTAAAGATAAGCCCGTGATTATCGAACTTTAATATTTTTATCGCCTGTTCATTCAACTGTTCGTTGTTCACCGTAGTCAGCTGCGAAAAATAGACGAGCATAATAAACGTTCCGTACACCGCCGCAAGGATCAACCCTGTATCCGCGGCAACTATGCGGGCACTTTCACACTCGTTATGCAGTCCCGCCGTCATCATGATAAACCCTATCGGCAAAATAAGGCATACAAAGAAGCTGCCCATAGAAAAATTAATTATCAGAAATATTGCAAATAAAAATACCGTCACTGTTACTATCGCTGAGCCCACTTTTGATATCATCCCGTTCATATCCGTTTTCTCTCCCATAACTTAGTTTTTCTTTGCTTTCTTTTCCGGAAGTTCCGCATACATGCCCTCCAGAAGTTCCCGGATCAATGCTCTGTCATCAAAGCAGTCGAACACATGCATCAGCGTCTTCGACTCTTCATATGGATAGCGCATTTCGGAATCAGAAAGTACCCTGTCCGATGTGGGTGTTCTCTTTAAAAACAGTTCATTACCGCATATGTCACCTATGAGCTTTTTAATCCCTCAAACATCCAATCGGGATGACAAGCACACCGTTTTGGGTTGTATATGCCATTTTTGCATTTCCGCATATAACAATAAGCCTTGAAGGCTCCCTGTATACAGCTCTTGGATGATCTTTATTCTCCGTTGCTTTTTCGTTATATGATTTTATTAGTTCTTTAAATTTAAGAAGATTTTTCTCTGCTTCCGGAACAGCGTTTTCACCCGTCTTAATCTCTATTAAAGCATATCTTCCGTCTGCAGTTTGATAAATCGCATCCGCTTCAATTCCGCTATCGTCGGTATAATGCATAACCTTGGCATCATGAGCCCCTGCATATACAAGTAAATCTCTGATAACAAGATTTTCAAATACATGTCCGAACAGATCAAAATCATTGTAGAAATACTCAGGTGACAAACCTAATGCGGCAATTGCAATAGAAGGATCAATAAACAAGTGTTTCTTTGCAGCCCTTATTGCTGTTTTAGATCTTATCTGAGGTGTCCATGCATCGATATCTTTTAGCACAAACAATTCTTCAAGTTTCTCAATATAAGTTGCAAGTGTAACATCCGATACGTTATGTGTTGCCTTGACATCAGCATAGATACTTGTTTTTTTTGCTGTTGTCGCCATATTTCTTGCGTATGACCATATAATGGTTTTGGTTAATTCAGGATCACGTTTCACTCTATCTATGGCGCTTATGTCTTTTTCATATATCTGCCTATAATAGTCCCTGGATATTTCAAGTTTTGCTTTATCGTCTTTTAACATCAGGCATCTTGGCCATCCGCCTCTGCATGAAGCAAATATAAGGTCTTCAATTTTGGCTTCAGACATGATCCCGTCAACTTTATCATTGGTATTATCAAATAATCCTGATATCGATATTTTTCCGTTTGATTCTCCTGTTTCCCATAAAGTCATCGGATACATAGTCAGACTGCTGATTCGCCCGGTACCTGTGTGTGGTGTCTCTATCTTTTTACTGCTTGATCCTGTTAAAAAATATTCACCGACAGACTCCGGATTATCATCACTATCTTTTCTGATTGCCCCCCAAACTTTAGGTGCATCCTGCCATTCGTCAAACAATATTGGTTTTTCATTCTTAAAAAACATCGACGGAGAATTTTCCGCAACCGCAATATAACCGGCTCTTCGTTCTTCATCCTGAAATTCTATAACTGTTTTGCATCTTTCACTCGCTGTTCGGGTTTTTCCGCACCCTTTGGGTCCAATTATGTTAATTGCATTAAACGCCTTTGCACGCTTATCCAGTTCCGAGTCAACTACTCTTTTTATATATTCCATAGAAGTCCCCCTTAATAAAGGCTGTTTGCTATTAAGTATAACGCTGTTTATATAATTTCGCAACTTTTATTTTGCTTTTTTCGTCTATTTTATTTTATATTTTTCGTCAATTTTATTTTGCCTTTTTCGCCCCATCGCTTCTATACCAAAGCGAATAAAGCAATCCTTTTTAAACAGGTCATCGGAACACTCATCATGGCTATCTTCCGCAAATCCCCGTTCATGTAAACATGTTTTCCGCGCAAATCCCCGTTCGACTAAACAAAATTCCCGTGCAAATCCCCGTTCGCTGAAATAAGCGTGCTGTCCGCAGGATACACTGAGAAAGCATTACTGACAGTATATAAATTTTTATACGAAAAGTATTATCGGTATATTCACTTTTTCCCTTTTATGATTTATCATACAAGACATAAAACAGTATCAGGAACGGAGGCAATGATGGATTCCGAAATAGCAAAAAATATCAGAGCATTCAGAAAAGACAGGGGACTCACACAGGAACAGCTTGCCGAAGCGATGGGCGTTACAACGGGAGCGGTCCACAAATGGGAAACCGGGATGTCCGTTCCGGAGCTCGGGCTCATCATGGAACTGGCGGATTTCTTTGATGTTTCCGTGGATGTCCTCTTGGGGTATGAACTTAAGGATCACAAGATCGATGCGATAGTAAAACGTCTCAGTGACTACTGCATGAACATGGATAAAGTAGCAATCTCCGAAGCGGAAAAGGCTCTTCAGAAGTACCCCCATTCGCTTAAGACAGTATATGCCGCCGCATCGGTATATCTTGTGTTTGCGACAGGAAAGGACAAAAATGCTGCCAAAAGAGCTCTCGAACTTCTTGAACGTGCATTGCCTCTGCTCTCGCAAAACAGTGATGCTCCCGAGATCAACGAGATCTCCGTTTATGAAGAAATGTCCGATGCCTACAGTTTAATGGGGGAATATGAGAAAGGCATACAGATCCTTAAAGATCACAATATACACGAGGTATTCAGCAGCAATATAGGACTCGGCGAAGCATTCTTTCTTAAAGATTATGATGCTGCCGTGCCATATCTGACCAGAGCGCTGATGCGGTCATTCACCGATATCACAAACACATTGCTCGGGTGGATAACCGTGCTCGGTGCACAAAACAAATGCCGGGATGCGCTGGATCTCATCGAGTGGGGATTATACAATATAAAAAAGCTGAAAAAACGCGATGCTTCGGATTCACTCAGCAAGGTCGAGTCGTTTTTTATCGCTTCAAAAGCGAGGACACTGCTGCGGCTTGGCAAAAAGAAAGAGGCAAGGGAGGCAATGAGAGAAGCTGATATGATAGCAAAGGCCTTCGATTCCGATCCGAATTACGGCACGGACAATCTACGTTTTATCGACGTATCAAAAGAAACGGGGGTTCACGACGGATTGGGGCTTACCGCCGAAGACAGCCTTGAAACAATGATCAAAACACTCGGAGATAAAGAACTGATAGACCTTTGGAAGGAAGTACACAAAGATGGAAACAACAAAAAACAAAAGTAAAAATGTATTTACGAACAGAAACTTCAGGCTGGTTTTTTTCGGTGCACTGGTGTCCGAACTCGGAAGCGCTCTGTACAGTTTTGCGGTAAGCTTTTACATCCTGGAGATCAGTAACAACAATGCTTTCCTTCAGGGTCTGTATCTTGCCCTCTGCGGAGTGATGCTGTTACTTGCCACGCCCGTGGGCGGCGTGCTGGGAGACCGCTTCAACAAAGGCGCAATAATGTTCATATGTGATTACATAAAGGGCGGTCTGATCATTTTAGGCACAGGGGCAATGTTGCTCTTTAACATGAATTCGGTGCATATGGCAGTATTGTTCATCGTCGGAGCACTCGGAAACGTAGTTGGCGGTATCTTTTCCCCCGCTGCCGGAGCGCTTTTCCCTCACATAGTTGATGAAACCAAGCTTCAGCAGGCAAATTCATATTTTACGATAAAGAGTGCACTTCTCGGTATCCTCGGTGTGGTTCTTGCAGCCGTACTGTATTCCGTACTTCCCGTATGCACCCTGTTTATGATAGTCGGTGTGTGCTATGTACTTTCCGGCGTTTCCGAGATGTTCATACGCTATAAAGAAGAAAGCAGAGAAGAAAAACTGACACTCAGACTCGCTTTGTCGGACATGGGTGACGGCATGAAATACTTAATGGAAAAGAAAGCCATCATGGTTTTTATGCTCTCGATACTTTTTATCAATTTCTTCTTTACGCCGGTGGCATCAAACTTTATACCGTTTTTTATAAAGACCGAGGTTGCACCTGCCCCCTCCTATCTCTTTGACGGATTTCTCAAGCCCGAGATGTGGTCCTCCGTTGTCAGCGTGATGATCGGAATCAGTTCACTGATAAGCGCCGCCGTTTTAAGTGCAAAAGCGCAGGAAGAAAAATGCGGCAAGAAGGTCTCGATTATACTTTGCGTAATAGCTCTTGTAATGGTTGGGCTTACCGCGTCATATTGGGCTCTGGTCGACAAGGGCGTATCTCTTAACGCATTTCTTATAGTGTTCTGCCTCGGATCCCTCGTCATAGGTTATTCGCTTCCGAGCATCAACATCCCCGTAAGCACTATGTTCATGCGTGTTGTTGATAAAGATAAGCTGAGCAAAGTCGGAAGCATCACAAATGTGCTTTCACAGGGCCTTATTCCCATAGCGACGGCTCTCGCAGGCATCATCCTCCAGCACTTTGGAAGCACCATGCTTCTTCTCGCCTGCACAATAGGCTTTGCCTTCACAGCGTTGTTCATGCTGTTCAACAAGGAAGTACGGACGGTATAAATCATGCTTTTGCCGCAGTCGATTGCAAAGCATGACGTACAAAAATACCCCGAAAGGGATGTCCTTTCGGGGTGAAAATACTGTGTTTTCGTGCTTTCTCGGCTCTCTGATTATCTCTTTGTTAACGTTTGCAACTCTGAAGTCATGGCTTCGACTGCCCATGGAGCCAGTGATTTCGGGCTTTTCGGGAATTGGAGTTATATCATTTGTTGCCTACGCGTTGCATACGCAGGAGAACGGATAGAAACTCATGAGGTTGCTACAATTATATTATATACTTCTAACCAATCCAAAACTTGTGCAAGCACTTGCATAAATGCCCTTTCGATACTCATACCGTATAAAGATTTGAAAATCCCGCAACCTTTTCAATTGAGAAATCCAGGTCTCAGCTACTCTTTTAAAGCCTCTTTGAACCATTCCGGAGTCATTTGCGACGTATGAACACACTCTCCGTTTTTATATATGGCAATCCTCTTGAAACCATTCGTATTATCATAAACATAAACTTTGTCGCACAACGGAATCACTTCCCTCATCTTCCGAAGGCTTTCTATATACCTTCTCTCAACATCCTTATCAGAGATACCATGACCGCCTTGTAAAACTCTGTATTTAATGCGTTCTTTCGCCAATTCAGGACTTTTCAGCCCCACATAGTACATTTCTATGAGATAGCCAAGACTCCTTGCGCGATCAATATCTTTCATAATGCTTTTTCCGCATAGCGTTGTTTCCTGGCTGAATGAAATGCCCCTGTTAAAATATTCATCTATTCTTTTAAGGACAATTTTTCCGGCCTTTACAACGTCATCCGAATTGTGCCAATCACCGATTGATCGCACCACCTCATCCAGATTTATCTTTTCTATGCTCCATAGTTTTTCTTCCGAAGAATAAAGTGTCGACTTACCGGCGCCATTAACTCCTGCTATTAAAACATATTTTTTCATCAGAAAACATTCCTCGCTATGCATTCCTGTTGCTTCTTTTGCAGAAGATAATCTCCTACCATCTCGTAAAACCGCTTTTCCTCTTCGGACGGAGCTTCAAGGATAAGCTGCATGGTATCGTCCTGCGTCAATCCTTTTATATCTTCATATATACGATTAAACTTATCAACATCACACATACAATGTATTGCCTCCTACTTTTATGGTTATTTTACCACAAAAAAAGTGAAAAAGGCAACCTCACGTCACTTGATGACTGGCACAAAGGAGAGCATACATATCGAAAAGAAGGAGATTTTTCCGAGGAGAAGTACAAGTTTTCCGCTCTTCTTTGAGAACTATTAATGAAGTGAAAATGCCGTATTTTAGGCTTTTCTAGGACGAGTTGCTGTATACCTGCTGCGTACGGTAGAAAGCTCAGGGCTACTGTATGCAACTGGTGGCAACTTTAATAACCGCGATCAAAAGTAATACTCTGATTTTTCTTTCTACTCATTAAATCTTTGTCTGTCTTTTGTAAGATTATCTTCCGATTTATCGTGCTATCTCTTTTCATACCGCATTTCACCTTTTGTGAAATGTATAAATGAAAGTATTCCAATAGGCAGAAAATATACACACCAAACAACAAGCGCAAGCCTTCCACCGATGCCATCGCCACCAGAAGACATCGGTGCAAATATTCCAGTCATCGGCGTAAATGTGCAACTAAAGTAGAATACTCCGTGTATCAGCATCAGCGCTCTTAGCCACTTATCCGTCTTGTTCTTCGGCTTC
>JAEFAR010000066.1 GCA_016287675.1 Lachnospiraceae bacterium | reverse complement strand
CTCCCCAAGGGCACTTACACACTGGTCTGCGACGAGGGTTCCGAGTACGAGATCGTTGAGACGGCAGTTACTGTTCCCGGCAACAGAGAAGTTACTTTAAGAAGGCTTACGGACATGAATTCGGAAGACTGGTACGTGGGAGACCTTCACCACCATTCCGTCTTTTCAAGCCCTCTGTATCCGCCTCAGGGCACGGACTATGTTTACGACACTCCGGAAATGATCCAAAACTCCATGCGGGCCAAGGGCCTCAGCTTCGGCGGACTTTCGGATCACCACAACGTTTTAAACCACAGAACATGGGAGAAGCTGGTCACACCCGACTTCCTTCCCATCCTTTCAAAAGAGATATCCACATCCAACGGACACGTGCTTCAGCTGAACACGGATCCGGATGTGATCTACCATATACCCGAAGAAAAGGACAGGACCCCTGAGGTCATGCGTGCCGAGTACAGGCGTATCACCGACGAGATCAGGAGCTACGGCGGCCATCCCCAGATCAACCATCCCAGGGATATGCAGAAGGCCATTTCCTTCCCGCCGGAATTCACGGACATGATCGACATTTTTAACACCATCGAGATCTGGAACGGCTCTCATCCTCTGGCTGAAGGCTGCACCAACGGCAACGCCATGCAGCTCTGGCTGGACTGCCTCGAAAACGGCACACGCCTCGGCGCGACCACCGGTTCCGACACCCATGAGATCACCTGCGAGTTTTGGTTCGACTCGCTGGCCTATGTTTTCGGTCTTTATAATGCTGTAAAGGCAGCCGTGGACAACACCCTCGAAGCCAAGAACCCCAAGGGCGTGATCCTGGAGGGTGAAGCTCTTGAAACAGGCATATATTTCGTCGACCTTTTGACGGAGGAACTCCCTCTTGTGAAGCATTGGGCAAAGATTAACCTTTCCAGCGGCTGCGTAAGGACCTACGTTAAGGCGCCCGGAGAGAGAACTCCCGCCAACATCCTTAAAAACCTGGAATTGGGTCACAGCTTCCTGACCAACGGACCGATCATCGAAGCCAAGCTCAACGCCGAAGGAGATGCAGAACTCAAGATCATTTCCAACAGACCGTTAAGCCGCCTGCTGGTGTACAGTAACGGCCGTAACATGGAAGAATTCGAGCTGGCGGATCCTGAAGCGGTTAACGGCGGCTGGGACTATTCCTGCACCGTGAACCTGAACAAAGAAGGCAAGAAGTGGTTCATCTTCCGTTTGCTGGGCGACGATTTCGTTACCGAAGCCATCACAAATCCTGTGTTTGTGAAATAAAGGTTTTCAAAATTCCGGGATATAGAGATCCCGGAAATATTGAATTACAGTTTTATTGCATACAGTTCCAAGAGGTTATTACTGTACTGAAAGCTGTATAAAATCCTGAGAAATTTTAATCTGCAGAATTTAATAAAAAAAATTTAAAATAATTTTTGTTTTTTGAAACCATATACTTTTTTTTAACGTTATATAAGGAGTGCACTATAAATGTCTAATTGGGAGAACAATGTCAGGAAGGTGGTACCTTACGTACCCGGCGAGCAGCCTCACTACCCTGACATGATCAAGCTTAACACCAACGAAAATCCCTATCCCCCCGCACCCGGAGTTGCTGAGGTACTTAAAGCTCTGAACACCGATGTGCTCCGACTTTATCCCAAGCCCGACGCCCACGAACTGGCGGCGGCAATAGCTGAAGACTGCGGTGTGGATTTTAAAAATGTTTTTGTGGGAGTAGGCTCTGACGACGTTCTCGGAACCGCATTCTTAACTTTCTTTAAAGGAAAGCTTCCGGTGCTTTTTCCGGACGTAACCTACTCATTTTACCCCGTATGGGCGGAGCTTTATAACATTCCTTATGAGACTCCCGCGCTTGACGGGGATTTCAGGATCAAAAAAGAGGATTATTACAAGCCCAACGGAGGCATAGTAATAGCCAACCCCAATGCACCTACCACCATCGCTGAACCACTGGATTTCATCGAAGACATCGTTATACACAACAAAGATTCCGTAGTCATCGTCGACGAAGCATATGTTGACTTCGGAGGTGAGACAGCGCTGGAACTCACCCGAAAGTACGAAAACCTTCTGGTGATCCGCACCTTCTCCAAGTCCAGGAGCATGGCCGGCATGAGGATCGGCTTCGCCATCGGCTCGGAAAAGCTGATCTCCTATATGATGGCAGTCCGCAATTCCTATAATTCCTATACAATGACAACACCTTCCATTCTTTGCGGAGAGGCAAGCATCAAAGACAAGGCCTACTTCCGCAAAACAGTGGATAAGATCACAGCAACAAGAGAAAAGGCAGTCCCCGAGCTTAAAAAACTGGGCTTCACCTGCCTTGACTCCTCGGCAAACTTCCTTTTCGCCACCCACAAAACCGTGGCTGCCAAGGAAATCTTCACGAAGCTCCGGGAGAAGCACATCTTCGTCCGCTACTTCGATAAGCCCAGGATCAACAACTACCTCCGCATTACCATAGGCACCGACGAAGAGATGCAAAAACTCTACACCGCCCTGTCCGAGATCCTAAAATGAACCCCGGGGACGGGGTTAGAGGTTCATTTTTGTCCCAAAGTAAGCTAAAGGCAGCGAAAGCCTCCGCCTTAGCCTAAAAATCTTGTTTTTTACCTAAGATGAAGGTTTTTGATGGTTTTAGGTAAAAGAAAAAGCAAGACGAAGGCAAGATTCATGTATTTTTGCTCGAAAGTGAAGATTTTATGGTGTTACACGCATTAGAAACCTGGTTTCCTGGCAAAAACAAGCCCAATTTGTTACCTAAAACAATAGATTATAGCAGTATTAGGTAACAAAATGGAAAAATGACACTTTGGGGACGGGGTTATGGGTTCACTTTGAAAATGCCGGGTGTTCCCTGAAAATTTCCCCTCGGACGGTATCAGTAGTTCAACTTTTTCGTTTATGCAAGCAAAACAACGTAACATACAACAGCAGATGGATGATCTTATAGAAGAGCTCAAGGCCAAGGGAGAAGTCCCGGCCCTCTTTTTGCACTCCTGCTGCGCCCCTTGCTCGTCCTACGTGTTTGAGTACCTTTCGGATTACTTTGCCATCACGGATTTTTACTATAACCCCAACATTTATCCTGAAGAAGAGTATGAGAAGAGGGTTAAGGAAATAAAGAAGCTGATCGAGCTTCAGCCTCATAAACATGAGGTTAAATTCACGGAAGGGAACTACGATCCCGAAAGGTTTTTTGAAGCCGCCAAGGGCCTGGAAAAAGTCCCGGAGGGCGGAGACAGATGTGCCAAGTGCTTTGAGCTTCGCTTAAGAGAGACAGCAAAAGAAGCCAAAAAAAGAGGAATAGATCTGGTCACCACTACGCTTACCATATCACCGCTTAAGAATGCCAAGCTCTTAAACGAGATAGGGGAGAGAGTCTGCAGGGAGGAAGGCGTTTGCTGGCTTCCTTCGGATTTCAAGAAAAAGGGCGGTTACCAACGCTCTATAGAATTATCCAGAGAATACGACTTATACAGACAAAACTATTGCGGGTGCATATTTTCCAAGAATGGGAAAGGAGTATTAACATGATCGAACTCGTTCCAATTCACAACAGGACCATCAGAGAGCTCCAGGAGGAGAGAGAGCATGAGGTGCTTTCCCCCCACGCCAGTTTTTCCGATTCCACCAGAGGAAGGATGAAGGAAGAGAAGGAATGCGACCTTCGCCCCTGCTACCAGCGTGACAGAGACAGGATCCTTTATTCCAAGGCTTTCAGGCGCCTGAACGGCAAGACCCAGGTTTTCCTGGCTCCCGAGGGGGATCATTACCGTACCCGCCTGACCCACACCCTCGAGGTGGCGCAGACCGCCCGGGCCATCGCCAAGTCCCTGCGGCTTAACGACGACCTGACGGAAGCCATCGCGCTGGGCCATGACCTGGGCCACACACCCTTCGGTCATGCAGGCGAACGCGCGCTGAACCGCATCATGCAGGAAACCTGCAATTCCCACTTCAAGCATTTCGAGCAAAGCATACGTGTTGTCGACGTTATAGAAAAGCACGGCAAGGGCCTGAACCTGACCTGGGAAGTAAGAAACGGCATTTTGAACCATCAGGTGGAGACTATCCCCGCCACACTGGAAGGCAGAGCAGTGCGCCTTTCCGATAAGATGGCCTACATAAATCACGATATAGACGACGCCATCAGGGGCAGCATCATCAGCGACGATGACATCCCCAAGCGCTTCACGGATGTGCTTGGTCACTCCCTCACCAGTCGTCTGAATACCGAGTTACACGATATCATCAAAACAAGCATAGATACCGACGACGTCAGGATGTCCGAAGAGATGAACGAGATCCTGATGGACCTGAAGGCATGGATGTTTGAAAATGTTTACACCAACCCCGTGGCCAAGGGACAGGAAAAGAAGGCCGAGGAGCTGGTAATAGAGTTGTTTATGCACTATGTGGAGCATCCCGAGCTTTTGCCCGAGGACTATAAGGCGATGCTGGAAAGCGGCGAGGAAAAAGTGGAAAGAGTAGTCTGCGACTATGTTGCGGGCATGACCGACCGCTACGCCGTAAATAAGTTCAAGGACATCAAAGTCCCCTTCAGCTGGGATGTATATTAAACTCCCCAAAAGTTCCTAAAACTAATACACGAGGTTTACATGTTCTATTCCGATGACACAATCGCAGAAGTGGTCTCACGCAACAATATTGTGGATGTTGTGGGAATGTACGTCCATCTCACGAAGAAAGGCAACAACCATTGGGGGCTGTGTCCTTTCCATGGGGAGAAGACCGCCTCTTTCTGCGTAAACGAAGCAAAGCAGATGTTCTATTGCTTCGGCTGCCATAAAGGCGGAAGCGTCATCACCTTTCTTATGGAGTACGAGAACCTTACCTTCCCCGAGGCCATACAGACTCTCGCGGGACGAGTGGGAATGGATCTTCCCGAGGTAAAGGAAACGGAAGAGGATAAGAAGAACAGGAACCTGGTCCAGAGACTTTTTGAGGTAAACAAGCTGGCAGCGGAGTACTTCTTTTTAGCAGGAAAGACCGAAAGAGGAAAGAGGGCCATCGATTACTTTAAAAAGAGAGGACTTACGGACGAGACGATCCTGCACTGGGGACTGGGCTATTCTCAGGCCTACAGTGATGATCTGTATAAATACCTGAAAAGTAAGGGCTATAACGACGAGTTCCTTAAGGAATCCGGATTGGTCAGCATCAATGAAAAAGGCGCTATGGACAAGTTCTGGAACCGGGCAATGTTCCCCATTATGGACGAACGTGACCGGGTCATAGGCTTCGGCGGCAGGATCATGGGTGACGGAGAACCCAAGTATCTGAATTCTCCCGAGACCAAGGTTTTCGATAAGGGCTATAACCTGTATGGGCTGAACTACGCCAGACACTCGACACAGAAGTATTTCCTTCTCTGCGAGGGCTATATGGATGTAATTTCACTCCATCAGGCGGGATTCACCAATGCGGTGGCATCGCTGGGAACGGCACTTACCGACAGAAACGCATTAAAGATTTCCAAATACGTGAAGGAGGTCTATCTGACCTACGATTCCGACGGCGCGGGTACCAAAGCCACACTTAGGGCAATTCCCATGCTGGAGGCCAGGGGCATCACCGTAAAGGTGGTGAACATGAAGCCCCACAAGGACCCGGATGAATTCATCAAGGCCCTGGGAGCCGAGGAATATCAGAAGCGTATAGATAATGCGGAAAGCAGCTTCTTTTTTGAACTCAGGATCATGGCATCCCGGTTTAAAATGGAAGATCCCAATGAGAAAAACGGCTTTTATAAGAGCGTTGCAAGGCGAATGTTGGAGTTCACGAATGAACTGGAAAGAAGTACTTATGAAGAAGCCTTTGCCACTCATTATAATGTCGATCTGAAAAAATTTCGGGAGCTGGTAATAGAAACAGCTCGCAAGGAGGGACCGGCGAGACCTGCCTATCGTACCGACGATAGTGAAAGGGCGCCCCAAAAGAAATATGTCAATGCGGCTGAAAAGAAGAAGGATGATAAGATCCTGCAGCCCCAGAGACTGCTCCTGACCTGTCTCTCCGATGACCCAAGTCTCTATGAAAGATTGTCAAAGGTTCTGGGACCCGAGGACTTCACGGAAGGCCTCTACAGAAAAGTGGCGGAGCTCGCCTATGACTTTTGCAGAGATACGGGGCAGGTGAATGCAGCGCGCATAGTCAGCTGCTTCGAAGAAAAAGAGGATCAGGAGAAAGCAGGTGCCATATTCCAGACGGATCTGCCCGGAAAGGTAAATGACGCGGAAAGGGCCAAGGCAATAGAAGACACTGTCCGAAAAATCAAGCTTAATTCCATCGAGGATAAGATCAATGCCGCAATAGAAGCGGGGAACGGACAGCTTGTAAACGAATTGCTGAAGGCCGAATCGGCACTAAAAAACCGGAATACCAATCTATTATGAGAGAGGATAAAATTCTATGAACAACGAAGACAAAGAGTTAAGGATGAACGAGGAAAGCGAAGCACAAAACGATCCCAAGGCAGCGGAATTTGAAGCGAAGATCAACGCCCTTATCGCTGCCGGCAAAAAGAAGAAGAACACTCTTGAACTGCAGGAGATCAACGATGCTTTCAGAGACATTGAGCTGGACGAGAAGCGCACCGAGAAGATATATGACGCTCTTGATAAAGCAGGCATAGACGTTCTCAGGATCATGGACGACAGCCTGGCAGGGGGAGAAGAGGACGACCTTCTTGAGCCCGACGACATTGTTGCCGAGTTGGACGAGATCGAAGACCTTTCCAAGATCGACCTCACCGTACCCGAGGGAGTTTCTCTTGAGGATCCGGTAAGAATGTACTTGAAGGAGATCGGTAAAGTGCCCCTCCTTTCGGCACAGGAAGAGCTTGAACTGGCCAAGAGGATGGAACAGGGCGATAAGGCAGCCAAGAACAGACTTGCGGAAGCCAACTTACGACTCGTTGTATCCATCGCGAAAAGATATGTCGGACGCGGAATGCAGTTCCTGGATCTGATCCAGGAAGGTAACCTTGGACTTTTAAAGGCTGTTGAGAAATTTGATTACCGTAAGGGATATAAATTCTCCACATATGCCACATGGTGGATCCGTCAGGCCATCACCCGTGCGATCGCGGATCAGGCAAGAACTATCCGTATCCCCGTGCATATGGTAGAGACCATCAATAAACTGATCCGTGTTCAGAGACAGCTTTTGCAGGAGCTGGGACGCGAGCCCGGACCGGAGGAGATAGCAAAGGAAATGGGAATTCCCGTAGAGCGTGTGCGTGAGATCCAGAAGATCTCCCAGGAGCCCGTATCTCTGGAGACCCCTATCGGTGAAGAGGAAGATTCCCACCTCGGAGACTTCATCGAGGACGACCACATGCCCACTCCCCAGGAGGCAGCGGCATTCACCCTCCTTCAGGAGCAGATCAGGGAAGTTCTCGGAACACTTACAGATCGTGAGCAGAAGGTGCTCCGTCTCCGTTTCGGTCTTGATGACGGAAGACAGCGCACTCTTGAAGAAGTGGGTAAGGAGTTTAACGTTACCCGTGAGCGTATCCGTCAGATCGAGGCAAAGGCGCTGAGAAAACTTCGCCATCCTACAAGAGCAAAGAAACTCAGAGATTATCTGGACTAAGAACAGGCTCTTAAAAAGAGCTCGGGATCACACATGATACATTTAAGTAAAAGATTACAGACAG
>JAEFAR010000026.1 GCA_016287675.1 Lachnospiraceae bacterium | reverse complement strand
CAGTCTGTCAAAGGAGCCGATCCTGAAGAGGCTGATGATAACCATTCCGATGGGTATGCCCAGGATCAGGCCCCAGATACTGTTCATCAGCTTGTAGCCCACATACATAAAGATCAATGTCAATAAAGGATTCATCTCGACTGCGTCGCTCACCAGCTTAGGCTGAAGGACCTGACGGATGAGCTGACAGATTCCGTAAAGGATACCCAGGAGGATGGCTTCGGTGTAGTTTGCGCCTACAATGTCTATAATGATCCAGGGCCAAAGCACAGCTCCCATTCCAAAAACAGGAAGGAAATCCAGAAATGCGACACCCAGAGCCACAAGTGCGGAGTAGTTGATGTCCATGATCTCGAACCATATAAACATAATTGCAAACATGATCAGCATGATCTTGAACTGGGCTTTAAAGTAACCACCCACTGCCTTTTTAAAGTTGTCCTTGATAAGTCTGAAATAGGACATTGTGGAACTGGGGGTGTGTGCCTGGAACCAGTTTGCGATCTCCGCCTGCTGCGCAGTAAAGAAGTAGGCGGCAATAAATGTCACGATGATACCGAAAAGCACGTCAACGCCCGCAGTCACAAAATTTGACGCATCCGATAAGGTGGGAAGCGAAAGGGAACCGATCCAGTTCTGGAAGACTTTGATGGCGTCTTCGGATGTTCCGGATATAAAGTTCTGGACGCTTACGGGAAGAATGTCAAAGATCGCCTTCATTCCCTCGCTTTCAGCCAGCCTGTTTTTCGCTGCCGAAACAGAATCTATGATAACCTGCTTGTCATTTAACAGCTTGGTTGCCTGAGTGATCACGAAATACAAAAATCCGTACAGGACACCCACAACCGCCGCTATAACCAGAACAATGACTATGGCAGAACCAAGCTTCTGAGTCATTTTAAGTTTCTTTCTGATCAGCTTTACAAGAGGTGTAGCGATAGCTGCAAGGATCCCCGCAATGATAAAAGGAAGGAAAAACTTGAACATCCTCGGAACAAAAATGATTGCAAGTACAATGGCCACTATCGTCAGGGCAAGGTTTGCAAGAATACGCCAGACAACGTACTTATCCTTAACCTCAGTCACTTTTGCTTTTGCAGCTTCTGCTTGTCCTGCGGCTTCACCGCCTTCTTCGGCACCTTCACCTGAAACCGCTTCTTCCTGATCTTCCGCAAGGATCTCCGGATTCTGGACGCCAACAGGCGTTACGATATCATCGTAGCGCACATCTTCGGGGCGATCCGGGTTCTCGTATTCCGCATCCAGGCGGAACTGCTCCGTCGCCTCTTTGATCATCCGGGCGGTCTTTTGCAGAAAATGGGTTCCGGCTTCCAGCTTTTTCTTTACCGTACTGACCTTTGAAGTCTTTTCATCGACCTTGTTTTCTGTCATCTGAGGTTCTCTGTCTTCTTTTTCCTCTTCTATGTGATTTTCCTGTCTCAGGTCCTCATCCTTTATCTTATTACCCAATGTTTACCCTCTGCTTTCCGACGCTCTTTTCGTCAACCTTCCCCTTTAATGTATCGCCTCAATGCCTCTAAGTTTTCCGACATGCCTTTTACATAGTCATCAGCGCTGTCAACCTCCGTCAGCGGGTCTAAGAATAACACCGCTGCACCTGTCTCTTTTGCCAGTTCATCAGCAAATCCGGCATCCTTTTTTTCCGCAAAGATCAAAACCTCCGCGCATCTTTTTGCCGTCACCACCGTTTTTTCCCTTTCGTCATCGGAAGGGAAAATACCTCTGTTTAAAGCAAACGCTGCTATATTATAAAATCCGAAACTGTCAGAAAACGCTTCGCAGGCGTCACTTAAAGTTATTATCCTGATCACTCTTTCGGATTCCATGATCTCATCCGTAACATCAAGTTTTTTATTGTAAGGATCCTCAAAAACCAGATCAGAGAAGCTCTGGGAATTCTCTGTGATCTTCTTCTCCAATGCAGGAAAGATCTCGCACAGCCTGCTGCTGACGTAGTCTATGCAGTCCATCTGAAAATCCGTATCCATCCAGACATAGGGATTTCCGACTTCCGAGTGGCATTCCGCCATCACGACGACAGGAAGTCCGGGAACCGCTGCCTTCACCTTGTTTAAAACCTCCTCCGGTTCCCTGCCGCTCAGGATCACCGCCTCGCAGGCATATAGCTGCCGTTCATCAAGACCGGCTCCCTCCACAAGCCCCGTAACTTTTGTCACCTTACAGCCTGTTCCTTCCAACAGCCGGGCCGCCATAAGATACGCCGGGCCGTCTGTACACAGGATCCTGTAATCAGCCTTTTTATCTCTGCTCCGCAGAATGATCACTGCCAAAGAAAGAACCACTGCCAGGAGTGCGATCCCCCAAAGGATCACTTTATCATATTTTTCTTTCCGGTTTTTCATCTTACTCTTTTCCGAGCTTAAATGCCACAGCAAAACCAAGGGCAAATGTCACGATCCCGACGAGCACAGCTCCCGCTGAAACCGAGGTCACTCCCGAATGGGCAAAGACCGGATAGGGAGAAGCAGCTATAAGTCCCAGGATTGCCGCGTACGTTCTTCTTTCATGCTTATCCAAGAGATAACGTATCAGTTTTGCCACACCCAGGATCCCGGCAAGAACCCCCAAAACAAAAGGTATCAGCGCTCCGGCATATGACAGAATTCCTTTTATGTCAAATTCCTTAAGCGCGGTTACAGCTCCCGTTACCGCTCCGATGATGGAATTGTAGTAGCCAAGGATCATCATTACCATAGATCCCGAAACTCCCGGGATTATCATTGTTGCGGCTGCTATGCAGCCCACCAGGAGTCCCAGCACGATACCGAGAGGGGAGAGGCTGAGCTCTCTGTCTATGCCTGCCCGGCGTCCAAGAAATTCAAGTCCGATGATCAATGCAAAAAATGCCACAAACAGGATGATGGCTACAATATCCTTCTTTCCGCTGACCTTTTTCCAAATCATGGGGATACCCCCGAAGATCAGTCCGATGAAAAGAAGCGCCGTTGGGATGGGAAACTTTCCGAAAAGCCATTCTATCGCAAATGCGAAGCCCACGATGCCGGCTACCATTCCGATACCGTAAGGGAGCAGGGTCAATATGCTTTTTTTGAAATCCTTAAAAAGATTGTTAATGCTGCTGATGATGCTGTCGTAGATCCCCATGGAGACCATCATCGTTCCTCCGGAAACACCGGGGATCACATTGGCAACGCCTATAACTATGCCTCTTAAAATATCAAGAAAAAAATTGATCATCTCTGTCTGCCTCGTTCAGTCATTTTTAGTCTAATTCCTCTGCCAGCGGCCGCTTGCACCGCAGGGAAGCACAAGCCCCGATTCCTTTACGGGAAGTCCGATCTCGTCAGCCGTCACTTTTCCTCCAAACTTCGGAACGATCTCGCTTCCTATCAGATAGGAGAGCACTGCGGGCTGAAGCCCTGTGGTGTAGGAATTTATCAGGAAAAACAGGGGTTCGGGTTTCAGAACGCCCGCACAAAGCTTCACAAAATCATAGATCGAGTCTTCGATCTTCCAGATCTCTCCCTTGGGACCTCTGCCGTAGGAAGGGGGATCCATGATCAGCGCATCGTAAAGATTGCCTCTTCTTATCTCTCTCTCAACAAATTTGTTGCAATCATCCACAATGTACCGGATGGGTGCATTCTCAAGTCCTGAGACTGCGGCGTTTTCTTTTGCCCAACCCACCATTCCTTTGGAAGCATCCACGTGAGTCACAGCCGCTCCCGCCTTTGCTGCCGCCAGCGTCGCTCCCCCGGTGTAGGCAAAAAGGTTCAGGACCTTGACTTCCGCATTGGGATCCGCTGCCTTTTTCCTGGCTATCAGATCGGAAAACCAGTCCCAGTTTGCCGCCTGCTCGGGGAACAACCCTGTATGCTTGAACGCAAAGGGCTGAAGATTGAATTTCAGTTCCTTGTAAGCGATGGTCCATTTTTCGGGAAGATCAAACATTTCCCACTCTCCGCCGCCCTTTGAGGAGCGATGGTAATGACCGTTCAGTTTTTTCCACTCCGCCGCCTTTTTCGGAGTTTTCCAAATGACCTGGGGATCAGGTCTCAAAAGTGTGTATCTGCCCCATCTTTCCAGCTTTTCGCCATCGGAGCAGTCCAGCACTTCATAATCTTTCCAGTTTTCAGCTATCCACATATTTTCGTCCTTTAAATATAGTTATCCACATTAAGCGTAGTATTGAAAATAATTATATCATCACGGTTTTTCAAAAGCAAGAGTCAATGGGGACGGTTCTGTTTGACTCACCCTGGTGAGTCAAACAGAACCGTCCCCATTGACTTGTTTCTTCCCCATCTTGATTTTTCTGTTTTTTCGTATTATAATAGAAATTTGTAAACAAACCCTCTCGAGATTTGCGGAGGGTTTTTTTTAAGGATTTCAAAGGAGTAACTATGGCATACGAAATATTTTTGAGCCTGGCTATCATCGTTCTGTTCAGTAAAGTTTTCGGTCTTTTGGCAAAAAAGATCCATGCACCGGAAGTTGTGGGTGAGATCATAGCAGGCATAGTGATCGGTCCCAGCCTTTTGGGAATTGTTTCTTTAAGCAGTTTCATCACCCAGCTGGCAGAGATCGGTGTTGTACTTCTCATGTTTTCTGCGGGACTGGGAACAAATCTTAAAGAATTGATGAGAACCGGCGTTAAGGCCCTTCTCATTGCATGCGCGGGAGTTTTTGTTCCACTTGTAAGCGGTGCTCTTCTCTACACAGCAGTTTACGGCGCTTCTCCCTGGGGCTCCCAAAAGTTCTTCGAAGCTGTTTTCATAGGCGTTATCATGACCGCCACATCCGTTTCCATTACGGTTCAGACGCTCAGAGAGCTGGGAAAACTGAAGACCACCGTGGGCACCACAGTCCTTTCTGCTGCGATCATCGATGATGTTATCGGTATCATCGTTCTCACATTTGTTATCGGTTTTAAGAGCGGCGATTCAAACATAGGTCATGTAGTCCTTTCCACTGTGCTGTTCTTCGCATTTTCAATCGTTGTGGGATTTCTTGTCTATCTCCTTTTCAAATGGATGGACAAACGCTGGCCTCACACAAGACGACTCCCCATCTGGTCCCTTGCCCTGTGCTTCTTTATGGCCTACGCCGCAGAAAAGTTCTTCGGCATCGCAGACATCACAGGAGCCTATGTTGCGGGCATCATCCTTTGCTCGATCCAGGATCATGACTACATTGCCCAAAAGATGGACATCAATTCCTACATGATCTTCGGCCCCGTGTTCTTTGCAAGCATAGGACTACGAACGGATCTCAGTAACTTTAATACGAACATATTGCTCTTCAGCGTCCTTTTTGTGATCGTTGCCCTTGTTTCAAAGATCATCGGCTGCGGACTCATGTCAAAAGCGCTGAAATTCAGCTGGCCCGATTCCTTAAAGATCGGTGTTGGTATGATGACCCGAGGAGAAGTGGCTCTCATCGTTTCCCAGAAGGGACTTTCTGTGGGTCTGGTTTCATCCGAGTACTTCACAGCCGTCATTCTCCTGATCGTGGCCTCCTCGATCCTGACGCCCATAATCCTGAAAGTTTTGTATTCCCAGGAGACTTCAAAAGTACACGATATAGAATAGTTTTTAACGGCCTCAATGCTGTAACCCTTGTGTTTACTGCCTTTGAGGCTGTTTTTTTGTTTGTTTTCTTTTGTACATGTTGCACAAAAACAGACCCCGTTTTTGTACACCCCCGTCAATGGAAATTTTCAAAAAGCCATGATACGATGGAATAAAAATCCAAGGGGGTAATATGCTTTACAAAATCTGGTTAGGAAATCTAAAGGGGTTAGGCCACGCAAAGAAGCGACAGCTTCTTCAAAAAGCAGGGAGTTTTGAAGGCGTCTGTCGGATGCTTAAAGAAAGGGAAGAGCCCGATCTTCCCGCCGACATCGATCTTGACACCGAAAGCGCAAAAAGGATAGAAGCGGAATGCTTTAACAAAGGCATATTCATTAAGAGCTTTCAAGAATACGGGATACCTGATAATCCCGAACTTCCGGTGATCCTTTACTGCAGAGGTGAATGGCGTCCTTTTTACGAAAGTGTAGGCATCGTCGGCACAAGGCGGTGCACGGAGTACGGCAAAAAGATCACACTTGAAACATCCGAAAAACTTGCTTTACAGGGGATCACCATAATCAGCGGAATGGCAAAAGGCGTTGACGGTTACGCCCACACAGCTGCCATACGGGCGGGAGGTTACACCGTTGCGGTTCTTGGTAACGGACCGGATCTCTGCTTTCCTTCCGAACACAAATCTTTAATGGATTCAATTCTTAAAACAGGTCTGATAATTTCTGAGTATCCACCCGGTTTTCACGGGGACAGATCAACATTCCCACAAAGAAACAGGATAATAGCTGCTTTTTCCGATCGACTTCTTGTAGTCGAATCAGGAGAAAAAGGGGGAGCCCTGATCACAGCAGAAAAAGCAAGGCAGTACGGTAAAGAAGTCTTTGCTGTGCCCGGGAGACTTGACTCTGCGGAAAGCGAAGGTACCAACAGGCTTATCGCAACAAAAAAAGCACTTCTCTGGTTACCGGAATACTGCGGGGTTCATAACACCCAACCGGTATTCGATTTTGTAAAAGAGCGACACTTTAGCGAAATGGGTTCAAAGCTTCTTTTTACGTTACGAAAACATAATTGCAGGATCACAACAGACGATCTCGCGAAAGAACTGAGTGTTGAGGCAAAAGATCTGATGGAAGCAATTACCGAACTTGAGATCAATGACATGATAGAAACGGAAGGAGATATGATATGGCTACTGTAGTAAAAAGTTTTTCAATCGCAGGGATCGACGGTTATCCCGTTTTCATCGAAGCAAGTGTTCTTAACACTGCTTCACAATCTGTGAGTATCATAGGAATGGGGGATACCGCAGTTAAAGAATCCGGAGAAAGAGTTCAGTCCGCTCTGGTGGACTCCGGGTTTTATATGCCCGAAAAAAAGATCGTATTAAGCCTGGCACCGGCAGACAGGAAAAAGAAGGGATCCCATTTCGACCTGGCGCTGGCCGTTGCACTCCTTACAGAAGCCGGGGAGATCGCCCCAAAACGGCTTTCGGAATTCGGATTTCTCGGAGAATTGTCGCTGGGCGGAAACTTAAGACCCTGCGCCGGGATACTTCCCATGATCCTTGCCGCAAAGGCATCGGGTGTGACTCACGTGATCGTTCCCTCGGAAAACTTTGCGGAGGCACGGCTCGTCGGCGGAGTGAACATTCATGCTTTCAGGACATTAAGAGATGTAACGGATTTTCTTGAAGAAAAAAGAGACGCTTCCGGAAACTTTAATCCTTTGGAAATGAGCGTGGAGGGCAGCAATCATTTAGCACCCGATTTTTCGGAAGTCAGAGGACAGAACAGTCTCATCGATGCCATCGTACTTGCGGCAGCGGGGGGACATAATCTGTTGATGATCGGGAATCCGGGTTGCGGTAAAACTATGATTGCAAAGAGGATCCCCACTATCTTACCCAAAATGACGGAAGAAGAAGCTCTCGAAGTAACAAAGATCCACAGTATTTCAGGGCTTGTCCCTCCCGGTGGCGGACTTCTTGAAACAAGACCCTTCCGCTCCCCTCATCACAATGTATCTCTGAATGCCCTGATAGGGGGCGGGGCAAATGCCATGCCCGGTGAGATCTCTCTTGCCCACAACGGTGTACTTTTTCTGGATGAGCTGGGGGAATTTTCAACGGTCGCTCTGGATGCCCTCCGTCAGCCCCTGGAAGACAGGCAGGTGGTGATCTCGAGAGTTAATTACACCAACCGCTATCCCGCGAGTTTCATGTTTGTTGCGGCCATGAACCCCTGCCCCTGCGGCTTCTATCCGGGTCCGAAATGCCGATGCTCGGATTACGAGATCGTAAAATACAGAAACAAAATATCAGGTCCGATTTTGGACCGTATAGACATTCAAAAGCAAGTAATGCCTGTAGACCTTTTCGAACCTGAACTTTCTGCTCCTGCCCCTTCCTCGGCCGAACTCCGTTCAAGAGTCGAAAACGCGAGAAAGATCCAGCAGAAGCGTTTTTCAACCCTTTCCGGTATAGCTTGCAACGCTCAGATGACAGGCAGTATGATCGATGAATTCTGTAAACTTGACGCTGAAACCACCGCCTTTTTAAGAAAAGCCTGCGAGAAATTCGGCTATTCCGCCCGTGTGATCCATAAACTCCTCCGTATGGCCCGCACAGCAGCGGATCTTGCAGCAGAAGATAACATAAGAAAGGAAGACGTGGCCTTTGTTTTACACTGCCGTGACCTTGACAAGAGTAACGGCCGGATGATGGTGGTGTGAGTCAATGGGGACGGTTCTTTTTGACTCATAATTTCACTTACCTACACTACGCAGCCTACACCGCTGTCACATCATTCTTAAACATGAGGAGGATTAGAAATGCCAAGAAAAAGCAGAAATACTGCCTTAACAGAATGGATGCATATAATAATACGTGGCATCAACAGGGAAAACCTGTTCTATGACAAAGAGGATTATGAGCGCTTTATCTCAACTATGAAACGGTATCGGCGCGAAACGAATTATGAGCTTGCAGCCGGATGCTGTATGTCAAACCATGTTCATCTTCTTATAAACCCAAGAAACAACACTCCGGGCAAGCTCCTTCAAAAGATACTTGTAAGTTACTCTGCCTATTATAATAAGAAATATGATCGCGTCGGGCATGTTTTTCAGGATCGCTTTAGGAGCGAGTCAATAAATGATTATCGCACTTTGGTCATCGTCGCAAGATATATCTATCGGAACCCCGAAAAGGCCGGTATCTGTAAAGCAAAAGAATATCCGTACACCTATCTTCCGCTGGACGGACCTCTTTCAGAGTTTTTTGCTTCCCAACAACAGTTTACCGATTTCCTTGAAACCGATAACGCAGACCGATGCCTTGAATACGACTCGAAATCAAGCTATAAAGATGATGAAGCGATAAAGATAATAATCAATGTTTCCGGGGAAAACAATCCACAAAACATACAAGGATATGAAATAAAAGCTCGTGACCGCATTCTTCATAAACTAAAACTCGAGGGATTAACAGTCAGGCAAATTTCAAGACTTACGGGACTAAATCGCAATATAATCCAACGAGCGTGAGTCAAAAAGAACCGTCCCTATCGACTCATTTACTGTATCCGTTGGGATTCATGCTCTGCCATTTCCAGCTGTCTGCGCACATCTCGTCGATGTTCTTCTCAGCTTTCCAGCCCAGTTCATTCCATGCTTTCTCTGCATTTGCCCAGTTTGCTGCGATGTCTCCGTCACGGCGACCCACAACTTCAAAGGGGATCTCTTTTCCGCAGGCTCTGGAGAAAGCAGCGATAACCTCTTTAACACTGTATCCTTTTCCTGTGCCCAGATTATAGACGGACACTTCGGCTTTTTCGGAAAACTTCTTAAGTGCTTTTACATGCCCTTTTGCCAGATCGACAACATGGATGTAATCTCTTACGCCGGTTCCGTCCGGTGTATCGTAATCATCTCCGAAGATCCTGATCTTATCAAGCTTGCCCACAGCAACCTGTGCAATATAAGGTACAAGATTGTTGGGAATGCCCTTGGGATCTTCTCCGATGAGTCCGCTCTCATGGGCTCCGATGGGGTTAAAGTACCTGAGGAGGACAACACTCCACTCGGGATCTGCCGTATGAAGATCCGTAAGGATCTGTTCAAGCATGCTCTTTGTCCATCCGTAGGGATTTGTACATTCTCCCTTGGGTGTCTTTTCCGTCACGGGAATAACTGCGGGATTTCCGTAAACAGTTGACGAAGAACTGAAGATGATCTTCTTCACATTGTGTTTTCTCATGGCCTCGCAGAGACGGATGGTTCCGGTGATATTGTTATTGTAGTATTCAAGAGGCTTTTTTACCGACTCACCCACTGCTTTGAGTCCCGCAAAATGGATCACGGCATCTATCTTTTTCTTATCAAATATCTCGTTGAGCTTTTCTTCGTCCAAAAGATCCGCTTTATAAAATACGGGAGTTGTACCTGTGATCTTTCCGATCCTTTCCACTGCCACTTCACTTGAATTGCACAAGTTGTCAACGATCACAACCTCATGTCCCGCTTTGATGAGTTCCACGCAGGTGTGGCTTCCGATGTATCCGGCGCCTCCGGTTACAAGTATACGCATATGTCTGCCTCCTCTTGATTTTTAAGCGATACGACAATTCTTGTCTTTTCGCTTCCGCCAGTTAGTTTCTTTTTCGAGTTTGAATTTATCACAGGTAAGCATTTGTGTCAACATTTTTGTTTTAAAACAAAAATGTTGTTTTAATTAACAAAGCTTAATGAGCATATAACGGGGTCCCTCCCCCACTTCGTGGCGGTCCTCCCCGTTATCATTAGTAGCGTAGCGGATTGCAAATTCACGACAATGGGGAGGGCCCCCATCGTATGAGCGTTAGGGCGGTGTGAACAGTAACAATTAACACCTCTTCTTGACTTTGCGCAACTTTTTTGGTAATATTGCGCAAGCACAAATTTACGTAAAAATCTTCCCCAAACCCTCTCAAAGCATCGCGAAATGCCTATTAGATAATAGCATTTGAAGTATATTACGTCAAACTCAAAATACAGCGGTGTTACCAAACAGTGCCCGGAGGAAATATATGCCCAGAATCACCATCGCCGATGTAGCGGAAGCTCTCGGCATCTCGAAAACCACAGTATCCCGTGCAATTTCAGGAAAGGGACGGATCAGCGAAGAGACTGTAAGAAGGGTCAAAGAATACATTGAGGTAAATGACTACAAGCCCAATGTCATCGCCAAGAGCCTTGCCCAGTCAAAAACCTTCAACATCGCCATGATCCTGCCTGCAGACTGCAATATCTCGGAGCTCCCCTTCTTCCAGAGCTGCATGTATGGAGTGTGCGAAGCAGCAGCCGCCCGAGACTACGATGTTCTTGCTGTCTACACCATGGGAAATGAGACCAAAAACCTGGAGCGGATACTGATCAACAACAAGATCGACGGTGTCATTTTAAGCCGTACAATGGTGGATGACGAACTGATCAAAGAAGTGAGGAAGCGCAACATCCCTTTTGTTGCCATCGGAGCAACAGAGGACGACAACATAGTAAGGGTTGACCATGACCACAGAAGTGCCTGCCGCGAGCTCACTTCACTCATTCTGCAGAACTCCGGCGACCGCATCGCTCTGATCGGCGGAAACAACACGCATATGGTTACCAGACTCCGCTACCTGGGCTTCACGGACGCTTTTAAGGCAGACGGACGCTCCATCCGTCCCGACCTCATCTTCCTGAATGCAGAAACAACGGATTCCATCGATGAGATCACCGAGGAGCTCCTTATAAAAGAAGCCGAATGCATAGTTTGTATGGACGACATGATCTGTTCCCGTGTTCTTCAGAAACTCACAAAGGACAGAGTTTCCGTTCCCGGAAAAGTCAAGGTCGCATCCTTCTACAATTCCAGTCTTTTGGCTACTCATGTTCCCGCAGTCACCACTCTTGAATTTGATGTTAAAAAGCTGGGGGAGACGGCGGCCAACGTCCTTTTGGACCTCATCAACGGCGTAACTGTTCCTCCCGTAACACTGCTTCCATACAGGGTCAATGTCAGGGAGACAGTCTAAAAGGGGCTGAAAGTCTCATTTTTTAGCGAAATATTATACTCTTTTTATACGGACCGGCCTGCTTTTTTTCTTCACAATTGGAAACAGGTATGTTAGAATGTTAGTGTCCATATATATAATACGACGAAACGGATTATAGAGGCAGATCTTTAATGAATAAAATCGAACGAAAAGTAATATACAGTCTTATAGGTATCGGAGTTTTCTGTCTGGTGATGCTTTTCGGCGGAGTAACCGAGTACGTTGAAGGCGTTACCATAAAGGGCATCATCACCGGAGAAGGTCCGACACCGACTCCCACGCCCTATTACACCCCGACCCCCACAAACACTCCGACGCCGACGGCCACTTACACACCTACACCCACCTTCACGCCGACGCCGACTCCCACTGATACACCCACACCCACTTTCACGCCGACGCCCACAAACACTCCGACACCCACAAACACTCCGACGCCGACACCAACCCCGATCTTTTATGATCCGGGCATAGCTTTAACCGATGTCTATGCTTCATCGAGGCTCAACATCAGATCTTCCATGAGCACGGCAAGCAGTTCAAACATCATCGGTAAGCTGAACTACGGAAGCTATTCGGTCATCCTTGAAGACCTGGGTGACTGGTTGAAGATCTCAACAGGAACCATCAAAGAAGGTTACATTTCGAAGGAATTTACCATCACAGGATACGAAGCCGCAAAGATCCTTGATTCTGACAGGAGCGAGGACGGAAAACGGGTCGTAAGTGCCAAGCTCACGACCGCAGTCAAGTGCAGGTTGACACCGGAGCAAAATGCAAAATCCGACGGTCAGCTTTCCAAAAATACGGTTGTATCCGTTGATTTCACAAAGAGCTTCGGCTCAGGAAATGAGGGCTGGCTCAGAGTTACAACGGCAGAAGGCAAAACCTGCTACGTTCAGGGCAAGTACCTTAAGTTCACCTATACTTACGAAACCGGTCTTACGCTGAATGAGATCGCAGCCCTCGCAATGGACATCAAGGTAAAGCAGGCATATATGAACAGGCAGGTTACCTCCATTCCCACCGTAAACCGCGGTCATACCACCGACATGACGGATGAGGATTTCTACCTTTTTGCAACGATCATCGCAACAGAAGCCGGAGATCAGGATTACGAAGGTATGCTTGCTGTAGCAAATGTCATCATCAACCGCATGGAGCTGGGCTGGTGGAACGACAAGAATCCTGCTACCAGTGCACTGCACGACGTGGTCTACGCCAAGGGGCAGTTTGACGGAGCAAGCGATCACCTTGTGAACAAGGTTCAATCCTCCGGAGTACTTGACCGCAACCCGATCTACTATCAGGTTGCACGAGATGCCTGCAACGGCATTAACAACATCGGAAACTACTACTTCTTCCGAACCGAGAGCAGCGCTCTCAGACGTTCCGACACTAACGGAGTTTACGATTGTCCTCTGCTTCACTTCGACGATTTCTACATCGTTGGTGATCCGGACACCAACCGCCACGTCTTCTATCACAGAACAGACTGGTAATTAAATAAGACAGCAACCATCAAGACTGCAGACCCTGCTCTGCAGTCTTTTTTATAATTATGTCGATTTATGGAAATTTGTATATTTTTTAGACTTTTTTAAAAATCTGTTGACAAAAAAATTCATATATGGTATTTTCAACACGTGCTTAACGAATCGGGCACAAATATTAAAGAAAGAGAGGTAAGCTGAAATGACAATGATTCGAGTTAATGTATTTAAATACGCGGATAATGACCGTAACCTTACCTCGGTATCACTTTCATTTTAAATCTGTAAAAATGAATCTTTTACCGTGGTAATCAATTTGCCACGGTATTTTTATATCTATTTTTATCTGAATCCCGTGGCGCAAGCAACTTTATTGGCTAAACATTCTTACGCAAGGGGGACACCCATGAAAAAACTAATTAAATACGTACTGAAGTACTGGTACAGGTACATTTTTGCCATTTCCTGTCTTGTTATCGGTACAATCTTTGACGACATCAGACCGCAATACATAAAGGATATTGTCGACAAAGTCATCGGCGAGGGAAAGATCGAGCTTCTCCCCCGTCTCCTGCTCATCATCGCTGGTATCGGAATTCTCAGGACTTTTACGCAATATTTTAAAGAATACACTTTTGACGTTACGGGTATCAGAGTCGGAAATGACGTTCGTTTCGACCTTTTTAAACACATACAGAAGCTTTCGCTTAACTATTTTGACAAAGCAAACACCGGAGAACTGCTTGCCAGAATGAAGAACGACATCGACGCCCTGGCATTCGGAGGCGTTGGTTTCATCGTCATGCTGGCCATAGAGATCGTTCTCCATGTAGGCATAGTTATCTACTTCATGTTCAGGCTCTCTCCGACCCTTGCCATCTTCCCGCTCTGCATTCTGCCTGTGGGGATCTTCCTTGCAGTCATTCTTGAAAAGAAGCTGGACAAGGTTTACGACGATCTCAGTGAAGAAAACGCAAAGATGAACACCGTTGCTCAGGAAGACATTGCCGGAGTGCGGACTGTTAAGGCATTTTCGAGAGAAAAATACGAGTTGGAGAAATTCCGCAGCCACAATAAAGAGTACTACTCTCTCAGCATGAAGCTTTCCAAGGTGCTTGTTCGTTACGAGCCTCTTTTTGACCTTATCACAAAGCTCCTTCCCATCGGAGCCATCCTCATCGGAGGACGGATGGTGATCAACGGAGACATCTCACTTGGTGGTCTTGCGGCCTTCATCATCTATTGTGATTCCCTGGTTTGGCCCATGGAATGCATCGGATGGGTCAGCAACGAGATCGCATCGGCCTTTGCGTCCTACAAGAAGATCAAAAAGGTTGCAAACGAGGTTCCTTTGATAACCGATCCCGCTGATCCCACTGTCATTGATCATGTAACGGGAGCCGTTACTTTTGATAACGTATCCTTTAAGCTTGATAACAAGGACATACTTAAAAACATCTCATTCTCGCTGCCTGCAGGAAAAACCTTGGGCATAATGGGAGCGACCGGTTCGGGAAAAACTTCCATCCTCACCCTTCTCTTCCGTTTCTATGATGCGGATACAGGAAGCATAAAGCTTGACGGCGTGGACATTAAGGATCTGTCTCTCACTCAGCTCAGGCAGAGCATAGCTCAGGTTTCACAGGATGTGTTCCTTTTCTCCGACACCATCAGCGAAAATGTGCGTTTCGGTAAACACGACGGAACATCGGACGAGACCGTGCACAAATGCCTCGAAATGGCAAGAGCATCGGAATTTGTGGACAATCTTTCCGAGAAAGAGGAAACAGTTATAGGAGAAAGAGGTGTGGGACTTTCAGGCGGACAGAAGCAAAGGATCTCCATCGCAAGAGCTCTGGCAAAAAATGCCCCTGTCCTTGTCCTTGACGATTCCACTTCCGCTCTCGACACCGAAACAGAGCTTGAGATCCAGGGTGTACTGGATTCATTGCAGGATACCACAAAGATCATCATCGGACACCGCATTTCCGCTGTCAGAAAGGCAGATGAGATCATCGTCCTTCAGGACGGTGCAATCGCGGAACGCGGTACACATGAAGAACTTCTCGCCCTCCGCGGCTTATACTATGAAACTTATTGCGCACAATACGGGGAGGTGGCATAATGGCCGTCAATTCAACAAAAAAAGACGAGAATACAGCTCTTGCGGATAAGACAAGAACTATCCTCCGTCTTGCAAAATATCTTTTAAAATACAAGGGGACCATCGCGCTGGTGCTGACAGTTATCGGTGTAGCAACAGCCATCATCCTTGTTAACCCGCTCATCATCGAGTATGCCATCAATGAGTGCATTCCCGATAAAGATTACGATACTCTTTACAAGGTCGCTCTTGTGGCTTTGGGTCTTAACCTTCTGCTCTTCGTGATGGTCAAGACACGTATGTACCTCATGTCCATGATCTCAAACAAGATCCTGGTAACCATCCGTGATGAGCTTTACACCCATCTTCAAAAGCTGGGACTTAAGTTTTACGACAGTCTTCCCGCCGGAAAGATCCTTTCCAGAGTCATAGAAGATGTAAACTCTCTGAAAGGGGTACTGCAGGATCTTGTTACAACACTGCTCCCCCAGTTCATCACCCTTTCAGCCGTTGTGATCATCATGTTCATAAAGAATCCGATCCTGGCAGCGGCTACCCTCATTTCAACGCCCATCCTTATTGCAGGTCTTTTGTTCATTAAGGTCAAGTGTTCAACACTTTGGCACATACACAGCAAAAAGTCCTCAAACCTTTCGGGCGTTATCCACGAAGATGTTTCGGGAATGAGAATAATCCAGGGTTTTGCTGCAGAGAAAGAGACCGCAGGTTCATTTGATACCGCTGTTAAGGAGCATCAGGATTCTTTCCGTGACGCGGTAAGGATCGGTGACCTTTTCAACTCCATCATTGAATTTACAACCATGTTATCCACGATCTGCATGTACTTCGTCGGAGTTAAATTCCTGGGCATCAGATCCGAAAGCGTGGGTACTCTCACTGCTTTCTCAATGTATGCGGGCATGATCTGGCAGCCCATTTCACAGCTTGGAAATCTTTACACCAACCTGGTAAGAAATGTGGCCAGAGCCAACAGGATCTTTGAAGTCATCGACACCGAGCCTGAAGTATTTGACAGGGAGGGCGCCACGGAACTTCCGGAGATTTCCGGACAGGTGGAGTTTAAAAACGTTTCCTTCTCCTATGATGACAAAAAAGGCGTTCTCGACAATGTAAGCTTCACAGTTAAACCCGGCGAAACCATCGCCCTGGTGGGCCCTACCGGAGCGGGCAAATCCACCATAGCGAACCTCATCAGCCGATTCTATGACATAAAGCAGGGGCAGATCCTTATTGACGGTCACGACCTCACTTCCGTTACAGTGGAAAGTCTCCGCAAACAGATGGGTGTCATGACTCAGGACAACTTCCTTTTCACAGGCACCATCGCGGACAATATCCGCTACGGAAAGCTTGATGCAACACAGGAAGAGATCGAAGCCGCCGCAAAGGCGGTCAATGCCCACGACTTCATAATGAAGCTGGAAAAGGGTTACGACACCGAACTTCAGGAACGCGGCGCAGGACTTTCCGTCGGACAGCGTCAGCTTCTTGCCTTTGCAAGGACCATGGTTTCCATGCCCAAGATCCTGATCCTGGACGAAGCAACCTCTTCCATTGATACTCAAAACGAGATCATGGTTCAGAAGGGAATCGCTGAGCTTTTAAAGGGCAGAACTTCCTTTGTTATCGCCCATCGTCTTTCGACCATAAAAAATGCAGACCGTATCTTTGTCGTAGATCACGGCTGTATCGTCGAAGCGGGTTCCCACAACGAACTGATGGCGCAGAAGGGTGAGTACTACAACCTTTGTCAGGCTCAGATGGCATAAGATCATAACGCAAAAAGCCCGCATCACAAGTACGGGCTTTTTCTATGTCTCAAATTCCGGTATAAAACTTTCTTTAGCTGTATCACCTTCCTGTATGAAGGCGTTGGTGATCCCCAGTTCCAGGGCGTAATCCACCAGCCGGGCATATTCTCTCTTGGTTACCTTCCTGTTCAGTTCCCTGAATTCCTCGGGTATCTTAAAGGGAGTGTACTGATTCATGAGCGAAATGTAGACCGAATCACCGTAGGTCTTGTAGATGTACTCCACACAGGCCTTGGATTCCTTTACATGTCCGGGAAGAAGCAGGTTTCTGACGATGATCCCTTTCTTCATCATTCCCCGTTCATCAAATTCAGGATCTCCCACCTGACGGAACATTTCAGCTATGGCCTTTTTTGCGATCTCCGGGTAATCTGCGGCATTTGAGTATCTCGCCGCAAGTTCCGGTGTAATGTATTTAAAGTCCGCGAGATATATGTCTATGAAGCCCTCCATTTCCTTAAGGACTTCCGTATCGTCATAGGAAGAAGTGTTTGCCACAACAGGTATCTTAAGCTTCTCTTTCACAAGCAGCAGGCTTTCCCTTATCTGCCTGTAGTAATGAGAGGGCGTCACAAGGTTTATGTTATTCGCTCCCATTTGCTGAAGTCTTAAGAATTCCTTTCCCAGTTCTTCCTCAGTTACTTCTCGCCCAACTGCCGCTCTTGAGATCTCCTTGTTCTGGCAATAGACACACCGAAGATTGCAGCCCGAGAAGAAAACGGTTCCCGAACCTTCTTCTCCTGACAAACACGGCTCTTCCCAAAAGTGAAGAGCCGCCCTTGAAATCATTATTCTGTTTGAAACTCCGCAATAACCTACTCTTCCGCGTCCGGATCCTTCTCCGTCTCTTCGGATAATGTCACTGCTTCTGTCTGCTCCGCACTTTCGGGGGCAGGAATAACACTGAATCTCATGCATAATACAAATAATACGATACCTGCTAAAAGAATAAAGATCGAAATGAACTGCGATGTTGAAAGTGCTCCCACCGCACCTCTTTCAATGTCTCCGCGGAAGATCTCGATGATGAAACGTCCTATGCTGTAAAAGATCAGGTAGAAGGCCGAAACCACTCCCGGTTTCTTGAAAAACCTTGAGATCACAAATACAAGCACAAAGAAATTAAGGAAATTGGCTATCGAGGACATTATCTGTGTCGGATAAAGCCAAACATTGTTTGGTGCAAACAGGGATTCTGTAAAGGTGATGTGGATCGCGCCTTTTGTGGGTGCTCCGTAACAGCAGCCCGCCAGCAGGCAGCCGATACGGCCGAAGCCCTGGGCAATGGCAATTTCCGGAAGAACCAGATCGAACCATTCCAGTGTGTTTAATTTCTTGATCCTGCAATAGATTATGCAGACGATGGATCCGCCGATGATCCCGCCGTAAACAACAAAGCCGTTGGTGATGTTTAACAGTATTTTGGGATTCTCTATGATAGATCTGATCTCAACTATATAATAAAGGAGTTTTGCTCCGACAGCGCCTCCGATGGCTGCCAGCATCGCAAGATTGAACGCTGTATCAGGGTCTTTCCCTCTTTTCTTTACACGCTGCTCAAGGACAATGTAAGCTACTATGATACCGATGGCGATCATCAGTCCGTAACCGTGTATGGTCAGGGGGCCAATCTTAAACAATTCGTTTTTCATGCATTGATCTCCTCTTTGATCGAATAAAGGTGGTGTCCGAAGACACCACCTTAATATACTATATATAAGTTTTTTTGGCAATCCTGTTTCTTATTCCACTGTCCTACAATTGTTTCCTTACGAAATCATTGCCTTCTTTGGGCTGACAGAGTATATTCGTATTTTTAATAATCCGGCTATCGAAGTCAACACCACCGCTACAATAATCAGCATGAACAAAACGACTCTTATCGATACGTGAAACACAGTTATCGGAAATCCTATTTCTTCAGAGTATCCGCTGTTCAAAACATCGCAGATAACCTTTGTAGTAATGATTGAAACAATAGATGAGATAAACTGAATTAAAGTAATTCCCCCCAAATAGCATTTAAAGATGTAAGAATCTCTAATGCCCATTGCTTTAAGTATTCCAAGCTTTCTTGATATGCCTTTCATTGCATATGCCAGAAGAAGCCCTTCTACAACTACCGCAAATACAGAAACAAATAACGGGATCAGATTTTTTAAACCTTTAGCCCCGGACATTCCAATGCTTTCCGAGCATCCAACCACATCATAATCTGCCAAATTGATATCTGAAGTGATCTCTCTGTAACTTTCTTCCGATTCTTTTGTCGGGAGATAGATCCACACGACATTCGGAGCAACATTTTCCTGCGTTTCCGCTTCAAATAGAACAGAGTAATCAAACCTGGCACCGGTAGAGTTTAGTATCCCAACGACTGTATAAGGAATTTCTGTCAATTCTCCGGTAACGTCGAAGAACATCTTCCCACCGGTTACCTCATTTCCAAGATCGATAGAGTAAACAGTATCCCCTACTTTAATCCCCGCTATGTTTGCAAGATATCCTCCCAATATAATTTCCTTTTTGCCTTTTTCCGGAACACGTCCTTCGTAAATGAATTCCTTTATGACTTCTTCAAGAAAATCGTGCTCACATGCATAACGCATATACTCGTCTCCCACGAGTTGTCCCGGCCTTGTGATCGATAATGAATATCTCACAGTGAACTGATATACCTTTGCATCTTTTGAAAGCTTGGACTTAAGATTACTTGCAAAAGAATCAGAAATATTCTCATACATTCTCGAAAAACTTCTGCTCACCTGTCCTGAAAAGGTCACATTGGGCGCAAGTTTGGTATAGGATTTTTCCGATGTAAATGTCAAAAGAACGCATATCAGGAAAGTAGAAAGCAGTGTCATGATCATAAAAAAGACCGTTTTCCCTATTCCGCCAAACAATTCCTTAATAAAAAGCTTTAGCTTCATCACTTCTCCCCTAAAGACAAACGATTTCGTCACAAATATTGTCAAAAACAGACGTGTGACACGTAACCATAACCATTCTTGTTGTTTTAAGTACCTTCATAATATCAAAGATGATCTGCGCATTCCCCTCATCAACATTTGAAATCGGTTCATCGAAGATAAAAACCTCAGCATCCTTCAGAAGCGCTCTTGCAAATGCAACTCTTTGCTTTTCTCCGCCTGAGAGTTCTGCGGTTCTGTGATATTTTCTGTGCGATAGATTCATCTTTTGAAGCAGGTCATCAATTCTCTTCTCATCGAGCTTCTCATCAGTATCTTCATAAACCAACCGAAGATTCTCATATACAGATAGATTCTCAAAAAGAGCATAGTCCTGAAATACAAAGGAATACTCGGCTTTTCGGATATCACACAGAACACCCGGCTTTGTAAAATCTATTTCCTTACCATTTAACAAAAGCTTCCCGCTGGTAGGTTTGTCCAGCAGACCAAGAATACTCAGCAAAGTGGTTTTTCCTTTCCCCGATGCCCCCTTTAAGAGATACATTTTTCCTGACTCAAAGACGTGATTGAATTCCTTGATAACTTCTATACTGTTTTTTCCCTTTTGATACACTTTTCCCAAATCCAACGCCTGAATTATCATTGTTTACTTCCTTATTATCATTGATGAGCCCATATTTGATTGACTCTTGACCATAAAGCAATTTAGTGCTTCATCATATTAGCACAGTTCTCAAAAAAACAACACCGCAGATATGTCTTTTTTATTTTTCTCGGCACGCCTCTGCGGTGGACAGATATAAAAATGACATCATCCTTGAAGAAGCCGGAGAAGAATATGGGAGATATATGACAACGTATCGAAGATCTTAGAAAAAAAGGCCGATAGAGAGACTAAAGTCTACACTATCGGCTCTTTAAGTTCAAGATGGTGTCTGAACTGTAACAGCAGAATCTATTGTTTTTTTTTCTAATTCAGAACTTCCTTGACTGTCTTTACAACGTTCTCTGTTGTGAAACCGAACTTAGGGAAGAGCACGGAGTAAGGAGCGGAAGCGCCGAAGCCCTTCATTGTAACTGTCGCGCCGTCAAGGCCAACGTACTTGCCCCAGCCGAAGTCGGAAAGTGCTTCAACAGCAACTCTTGCACGAACATTCTTGGGAAGTACTTTGTTTCTGTATTCTTCGGACTGCTCTTCGAAAACGTCTGTGGAGGGCATGGATACAACTCTCACGTCGATGCCTTCCTTAATGAGCTCAGCCTTGGCGTTCACTGCCAGCTGAACCTCGGAACCTGTAGCGATGATGATCGCATCGGGTGTAGCCTTCTCGGAATCCTGAAGGATGTATCCGCCCTTGAGAGCTTCCTTGGATGAACCCTTAAGCTGAGGAAGATTCTGACGGGTGAGTACAAGTGCCGTAGGTGTCTCCTTGGATGTTACTGCCGAGTACCATGCTGCGATGGTCTCTGTAGCATCTGCGGGACGGAACACATGGAAGTTGGGAAGCGCACGGAGCATAGCAAGCTGCTCGATGGGCTCATGTGTAGGTCCGTCTTCTCCGACACCGATGGAGTCATGAGTAAAAACGTAAGCTGTAGGCACTTTCATGATGGATGAAAGTCTTGCCATGGGCTTTGTGTAATCTGAGAACACGAAGAATGTGGATACAAAACCACGAAGTCCGTGAAGTGTGATTCCGTTTCCGATGGCTGTCATTGCGATCTCACGTACACCGAAGTGCATGTTTCTTCCCGTTCTGTCTTCTGCGGAGAAATCGCCCATGTCCTTCATGTAAGTCTTAGTTGAAGGAGAAAGGTCGGCAGCGCCGCCGAAAAGTCCGGGAACCTTTGTCTTAAGTCTGTTGATGACTGTTCCGGAAAGGTTTCTTGTAGCTTCCGGCTTGTCTTCAAATGCCCAGAAATCAGCATCATCGATCAGAGGCTTTGCGATGTCGAGATCGAACTCCTCATCCCAAGCTTTCTTCATTTCAGGGAACTTAGCGCAGTAATCCGCGAACATCTTCTTCCACTCGTCTTCAGCGGGAGCAAGGCTCTTTGTGACAGCCGCATAATTATCGTAAACTTCCTGAGGTACAAAGAAAGGCTCCTGTGAAGGCCAGCCGAGATTTTCCTTGAGAGCTGCAACGTTCTCGTCTCCGAGAGGCTCTCCGTGAGCGGACGCCTTGCCCTGCTTTGCGGGACATCCGAAACCGATCTGAGTCTTGCAGATGATGCAGGAAGGGCGCTCCTTGTCAGCCTTTGCTTCATCAATTGCACGTCCTACGGCATCCATATCATTTCCGTTATCAACTACGATGACCTGGAAACCATATGCTTCCATTCTCTTTGCAACATCCTCGGTGAAAGCGATGTCTGTGCTTCCCTCGATGGAGATCTTGTTTGAATCGTAGATGATGATGAGTTTTCCAAGCTTTAATGTGCCCGCAAGTGAGAATGCTTCGTGGGAAATGCCTTCCATCATACATCCGTCGCCGCCCAGGGCATATGTATAGTGATCAACCACCGGGAATCCGGGCTTGTTGAACTTTGCTGCGAGATGAGCTTCTGCGATAGCCATACCCACTGCCATGCCCATACCTGCACCGAGAGGTCCTGTTGTTGCTTCAACGCCTCTTGTGTGACGGTACTCGGGATGACCGGGTGTAAGGGAATCCAGCTGTCTGAACTGCATAAGATCTTCCTTCTTGAGTCCGTAGCCGAACAGGTGAAGAAGGGAATAGAGAAGTGTTGAGCCGTGTCCGCCGGAAAGGATGAAGCGGTCTCTGTCAGCCCAGTCGGGATCTGCGGGATTGTGCTTTAACTTCTTTGCCCAGAGTTCATACGCAATGTCAGCGCATCCCAAGGGAAGTCCGGGATGTCCCGATTTTGCCTTCTGAACTGCATCTGCCGCAAGTACACGGATAGCATTTGCGGACATCTGATCGATCTTGTTTGCCATTTGTTATCTCCTTTAATGATACTTTTGATCTATGTTTTCTTTTTTATTGAAAACTATTTATCTCCGAAAACAGCTCTGTAGTCGTTCTGGAACTTGATGATACCTTCGTTTGTGAGAGGATGCTTTGTCATCTGCTCGATAACCTTGTAAGGAACTGTTGCGATGTCAGCGCCTGCAAGTGCGCAGTCCGTAACATGGATGGGATTTCTTACGGATGCTGCGATGATCTCTGTCTTGATGTCGTAGATCTCGAAGATCTCGGAAATTGTTCTGACAAGATCGATACCGGGCATGGAAATGTCGTCAAGTCTTCCCAGGAAGGGTGAAACATAGGTAGCGCCTGCACGTGCTGCAAGAAGTGCCTGGTTAGCCGAGAAAATGAGAGTAACGTTTGTCTTAACGCCTTCCTTGCTGAGAACCTTAACTGCCTTAAGGCCTTCAACTGTCATGGGGATCTTTACTACCATGTTGGGATGGATCTTTGCGATCTCTCTTCCTTCTGCGATCATGCCTTCAGCGTCAACTGTAGTAGCCTTGACTTCTCCGCTGATGGGGCCGTCAACGATACTTGTGATCTCCTTGATGACTTCCTTGAAATCTCTTCCTTCCTTTGCAATGAGAGAAGGGTTTGTTGTAACACCGCAGATAACACCCATGTCATTTGCTTTTCTGATCTCATCTACGTTTGCTGTGTCGATAAAAAACTTCATTTCTTTGTCCTCCTGAGACTATGTGTATAATTATTTTTTTCTATGCATGATCAGTGACTATAATGACCTGTAATTATGCATTTAGCGCCTAAATCATATCCCACAAGATTTTTGAGGTCAACACATTCGTTGCTTAATAATTACCATTTTTTATCAAAGTGTCCAAAGATGGATTATAGCATATATCCTTCTCACTTTCAAATAAAAAGAGACAGCCCTCATGGCTTTCTCTGCCTTTGGCTGTCTCTTTGATCTTTGTATTTAATTTCCTGCTGCTTCAAACAGTTTTGCAATGTCTTCCACCGAGAGATTTGCATTCGGATTTGAAAGATCCACACCTGTAGCTGATGCCAGCGCAGCTTCCGAAGTATCCTTTTTCTCCGGTTCGGGCTCGGGTTCAGTCTGGGGCTCCGGTACAGTTTCCTCGATCACAGGTTCTTCTATTACTGATTCCTCGATCACCGGCTCTTCGATCACCGGTTCTTCAGGAATATCCGGGATTTCGATGGGAGTTTCTTCTATCAGTGTTTCCTCAATCGGAGTTTCTTCTGTAGGTGTTTCTTCTGTCAGAATCTCCTCGATCACAGGTTCCTCTGTCACCAATTCCTCAGGAATGTCAGGGATCTCGATGGGAGTCTCTTCGATAGGTGCTTCTTCGATCACCGGCTCTTCAAATACGGACTCTTCGATGACAGGTTCTTCCGTAACTCTTTCTTCTATTACGGATTCCTCGATCACCGGTTCTTCAAATACAGATTCTTCAACTGCAGTTTCCTCAGCATCCGGGATCACGATGGGAGTTTCGTCGATTACAGTTTCGTTTTCCTCAAAGACAGGTTCTTCGATCACGGGCTCTTCGATCTCAGGTTCGGAAGCCATGATTGCATCGATGGCACTTTCATCTATAACATCCTTGGGAAGAAGATCGCTGAATGCGAATTCTTCTGTATCTGTCTCTTCCTCTTCATCTTCAAAGAGACTGTCATCCGGAACGTAATCCTCCGGAACTTCCGGTGCCATTACCACATTTCTCCGCCCTGCGGGGATCCTGGTTGCAAGTTCTTCAAGAGTGGCCTTTTCACTGAGAGCCATCTGTCTGGCATTCTCTTTGTTGAACTTGATCATTGTCTTCACACCGGCGTTCTGCTCAATGATCACCTTATCGATCTTGAACTGCATTTTTGAAAGGTGGTTTTCCTGGGATTCCGCATTTTTCTTCATTGCAGCGAACATCGCCCGGCTGGTCCTGTCAAGGCTTGAAACCTGTTCCTCTATCTTTTTCTTGAATTCCTCGTCTGCTTTTTTTCTGTCTTCCTCCCTGACTCTGTCCAATTCTTCCTGTGCTCTGGTCAGCTCATCGAAGATGTCATCCTTACCTCCGAACATGGAATCCAGGAATAGAAATGCCGCTATCATCAGAAGTCCGCAGGCTATCCCCACAACCCAGTAGATGTCATGAAATTCCAGCAGTACGAAGATCGCTATGAAGCATGCAGCCGCAAAAAACATTCCGGAGATCACTTTTTTTCCGGCATCGTTCTTTTTCGGCGTTTTTCCTTTTTTTCCTGTACCGAAAACTCTGTCTTTAAAATTTATCTTCTTCATAAATTACTCCCATATGCAGCATATTTTTCAGTAAACCCTATAGTCTGTATAGTATATCGTCCTTTTAATTCATATATTATAGCCCATTTTCCGATTTAGCACAATTTTTAAACTCTTAATTTTGGTTCTTGCCTTTTTTGGAATTTCAGTCTATAATCTCTCTTGTTCGTTCCTTTAGTTAAATGGATATAACGGGTCCCTCCTAAGGATCAGTTGTGGGTTCGATTCCCGCAGGGAACGTTTTTTTATTTCCGCCGACCCGGCGGTTTTTTTATTCCTCGTCCTCGTAATAAGCCTTGATCCTGATGGGCTGATTGTAATCTCCGAAGTTCTCTCCGAAAAGTGTGCATCCTCCCGGATTCTTCGCATCCTTGGGAACTTCGATCTTAAAAGCAATGTAGGAATTGTAGTTTATGTTCAGATCTTCCACCGTAACATCTGAGATCCTGTTTGTCCCGTCTATAAAAGTCCCCTCCGAATTCACGATGAGAGTCTTCAAAAGTCCGTACTGATTTAACGTGTCCGGCCACCAGTTGGGAGAAACGTATCCTTTCCTTGCGCCGTAATCTCCGGGACTCACCCACATTCCAAGCTTTTTCCCGTTGATCGCAAAATATATGTCCGAAGGATAGTCCTCAATGTATCCCGGCGCTTCCGACGAGATCTCAAATGAGATCTGGATCTCGGTGAGCTTCTGCCCCGCCTGAAGATGATTCGGTAGATTGTACTCGACAAATCCCGTGCCAAACCATAATATGCCTGCGTTAAAGCGTTCCGAGAAGGAGAAGACTCTCGGGTCGTCCAGGGATCCGATGATGTCCGTCACCGTGGAGATCCCGCAGGTCGGTGTCACGCATGCGTTTGTGTAATGTCCGATGCAGACATCGTCCGTATAGCATCTTCTGTTATCCTTTTCCGGCGCGAAATCCACCATGAGGCGGTTGTACCTGGGTCGCACAATCTTCATTGTGCCTCTTTTTCCCGAAGTGGTGCGGATCTTGATCAGCCCCGCTTCCTCCAGTTTTCCCACATGCATAGAGATAGCGCCGTTTGTAAGCCCCAGCGCCTCCGCCAGATCGTTCATGCTGAGGTTGTCATTTTTGTAGATCATTTCCATGATCCTGAGTCGCATCGGTGTGCTGAGAGCCTTAAAGACTGTTTCAGCTTCCATGATATTGTTAAAATAAAGCATTTTGTCCCCCTTAATAAGATTCATATATTTCTTTGATCTCTGTTGCACTCTTTACTTCGGGATAGATCACCAGTTCCGAAAGATCCCCCACCAGAGAAGGCTTGTAGGGATCTCCCCCCAGCCAGAAATTGCAGACATATCTCTGTGTGGGCACCTGACTTGTGTAAGCCACTGCTTTCCCGTCAAGATACAGGATCGCTTCTTCCGTTTCCGTATTGAAGCTCATTGCCACATGCTGCCAGACTCCTTTTTTGAATACAGGCCCTTTGGTATCGATCCAGTCCGAAGCATCCCTGGAATCTCTTATCCTGTAACAGCAGCAGTTTTCATTCCCGCTCATCGGAGCGAAGGCAATGTATCCGATCTCACACTTTATATAAAGTGCCATGGTCCATTTTTGCAATTCTTCCGCCCTGAGCCAGAAGCATATGGTCCAGCTCTCCGTTCTCAAAACTTCGTTCGGCAACCGGATGATGTTCTGTTTAACCGGCTCAGATCCGGGAAAATGGACCGCTCCCAGGTTTTCTCTCGGTCCTTTTGTAAAACTCATTTTTCCGTTAAAGCCCGCAGGTATCGTCTCCGCCACGTAGTCCCCGTCGTCGGAGAGCAGAGTCCCGTTAAAGCTGAATCTGATGGGCTTTGTCATGTTTTTCCCGTTACTGAGAGCATATTTAATGAATTCTTCTTCCGGTTCCGGCTCTTTGAAGTAAAATCCTTCAGCTTTATAACATCCGCAAGTCATCAGGAGTTTTGCCTGTTCTTCCGTTTCCACTCCCACAGCTACTATGTCCACCTTAAGATCCTTGCACAGCGTAAAGAGGTTTCTGAGTATCTTTTTTCCCCTCGGGTCCGCTGTGGCCGATCTTATAAAATCCTTATCAAACTTTACGCTGTCTATGTTCAGGTCTTTGATGGCCGTAAGAGGAGAGTAGGTCCCTCCGAAATTATCAAGGGATACCAAAAAGCCCTCTTCCTTAAGACCTTCCACCAGCTCCGTGATATTTTCCATGCTGTTGGTGTAAGTTTTTCCCGGGATCTCGATCTCCAGTCTGTTGTGGGGAACCTTGTATTTTTCCGCTATCCGGACCAGTCTTTCCTTAAAGTCCTTGATATAAAAGCTCACAGGAGAAAAATTCACCGAAAGTGTCATGCTTTCCAGCGGTGTACCCTTCCATGCCTCCTGCATCCTGCATGCCGCTTCAAACATATAAAGATCCAGCTTTGAAACCGATCCGTTCTTTTCAAATACGGGAATAAAAGTTTCCGGATTCCTTATTCCATCCAGCCAGTGGGCCCATCTCACCAGAAGCTCCGCCCCATAGACCTGCCTTGTTAGCACGTTCACCTTCGGAAGGAGGTATGGTACAAATTCATTGTGGGAATAGGCCGCTTCCATTTCTTCCTCGATCTCGCCGGATTTTTTCATTTCATCTTCCAGTGAATTAAAGATCACGCAGGAATTTTTCCCTTTTTGCTTGGCACGATACATTGCACTGTCGCATTTTTTAAGGATCTCGTCCAGATTTGCGGAGGATCTCTGGTTCACTATGATACCCACCGACAAAGTCAGCTGTCTCCGCACATCTTTTCTGAAATCCAGATCCTGTATCCCGTTCAGAACATCCGTTGCAAGTGCGATGGCTTCGGGCTCCGTCTGCCCTCCCTCGATAAACGCAACGAATTCGTCTCCGCCCATTCTGTATATACCTGTTTCCGGAAACTTCCGTTTCAGGTACGCCGCAAGGGTCTTCAGAAGCTCGTCCCCCACCGAATGGCCGTAGGCATCATTCACCTGCTTAAAGTTATCTATATCTATAAAGAAAACGGAAACCTGTGTGTTTTTACTCAGCTTGTCATAGTAGGCATACATCCCCCGCCTGTTGGGCAGCTGCGTAAGGTAGTCCACGTAGGCACCGTCACGATTTCTCAGAAATTGCATAAACTCGTTGTTTATGACCTTTATCTTCCTCATTATCCCTCCTGCTTTTCCCCAAAATGTCATGGTTTGTTTTATTACATGATAAAGCAATGCCCTTTATGTGTCAATTGTTTTATCATTCACTTAAATAAACCTTTTTTTCTGTTTGTTACCTTTTTCATTTTTTTACGGGATTAATGTTGCAGGACCTTTTAGTTTCTTCCCCTATGGACTTACCGTCGGAAACTGCTATAATTAATGCATATACCTTCTGTTCACTTAATTCTTTAAACAAACGGAGATTTTATGGATAAGGAATTTTTAAAAGGCGGAAATCCCTATATGCCTCTCTGGGAACACGTTCCCGACGGTGAGCCAAAAGTATTTGAATACAACGGAGAAACAAGAGTTTTTGTTTACGGCTCACATGACACTTTAAAAAAACAGTATTGCGGACTCGACTATGTCGCATGGTCAGCACCGGCATACGACCTGAACAACTGGACCTGTCACGGTGTATGCTTCAGATCCCGGGACGGCGAACCCCTCTTCGCACCTGATGTTGTGCAAAAGGGAGATACCTTCTTCATGTACGTCTCGGAAGCACGGGGAAGCAAGTGTTCTGTGGCTGTTTCCAAAAGTCCTGCCGGACCTTTCACAAATCCTGTCGAGACCAAGATCGGTTTCGACCCCGGCGTTCTTGTGGACGATGACGGGAAACAATATGCCTTCTGGGGTTTTTGCGGAGCAAACTGCGGTGAACTTGAAGATGACATGACTACTTTAAAACCTGACAGCATCCGTGAAAATCCTATCGGGCATTGCGATGCCCCCTGGGCAAAAAAAGACGGTAACATCGATTTTGAAGCAGGTTTTTTCGAAGCATCAAGCCCGAGAAAGATCCTTGGGAAGTACGTCCTGATCTATTCCAAGAATTACAACATTCCCGTTCCTTCCCTCGGAGTGGTTCCCAACAATAACGGATTTTTATCCTATGCCTACAGTGATTCTCCCCTCACGGGATACATTTACGGCGGAGACATTTCGTTTAACGGCGGCGAGATCATCACTCTTCCGGGTGGTGAGAAAAGAATGACCTACCAATGGGGCAACAATCACGGAAGCCTTGTCCGTATCAGGGACAAATGGTTTGTATTCTATCATCGTCAGACCGGACTTGACGAATACTCAAGGCAGGCAATGCTGGAGCCTGTTGATGTGGCCCTTGACAGAAACGGCAGACTTTTTATCGGAAAGATCACCTATCGTGACGGGGAGCCGGTTTCCTCCTGTCCTGTAGAAATGACTTCTCAGGGAGCTTTTACCGATGGCCTCGATGCATACAAGATCATCAGTGCCGGAAGAGCCTGCCACATTTATGACGGCAAGAACATTGCTTTAAGTCCCAAATCGGACCGACCGTATGTTAAGCCTGTTTACGACACCGACGATAGCATCTCTTCCCCTGTTGTCAACATTTCATCAGGTACAACCGTCGGTTTCAGATATCTTGATTTCGGTGATCGGTGTCCTTCCCATGTTACTGTTCGCCTAAATGCATTGACTGACATTTCTTTAGAAGTTATAATTGATGCATATGACGGTGAAACTGTGGGAAAAGCCGAGATCTTTAAGAGTTCAGGGTATACAGACCTCACGTTTCCGCTGTCCGCAAGTTTTCACGGTAAACATGCCGTCTATTTTAAGTTTAATGCCATTAAAAGAGAAAACATTGCCGAATTTGACAGCTTCTCTTTTGAAATAATCTAATGAAAGATAAGGAATTATATGAAAAAGAAATTTATCCTTACAGTAGCTTTATTATCCATGATCGCAGCAACCGCGGCTTGTACGAATTCCAAGCAGGAACCTGTCCCGACACCTTCCTACGAGATTACTTCCACTCCCGCGCCCACGGACACTCCGACTCCGACTCCGACTCCTACTGCAACCAATACCCCTACACCCACACCTTCTCCCATTCCTCTTATCGTTACCAACGAAAAGAACAACACCATCGTTTTTCTTTCCGATTACAAGGGGATAAAATTGGAGCCGGTAACTGACGAAGCACTGAACGACCGCATCAAAGAAGAACTATCCAACTATTCTGAAGAAGTGGAAGTTGACAGACCGGCTCAGCTTGGTGACACCGTTCTCATCTACTTTGTGGGGACCATTGACGGAGTACCCTTTGAAGGAGGCACCTACGAAGATTGGCTCGGATACGAACTTGTTCTCGGCTCCGGTACTTTTATCGACGGCTTCGAGGATCAGCTTGTGGGCGTTAAAAAAGATGATGTTGTCAACGTAATCGTTACCTTCCCCGAAGATTATCAGGCAGAAGAACTTCGCGGCAAGGAAGCAAATTTTAAAGTAACGGTCAATTTCGTTATTGAAAACAGACTCCCCGAGCTCACGGATGAGTTTGTAAAAGATAATCTCAATTACGATTCCGTATCCGCTTACAAGGAAGCTCTTCTGGACGCTCTCACCGAGCAGTCCTACAACGATCAGATCGCAGATTTCCTTATTAAGAACTTCAGGATCGAAAATCTTGTGGATCAGGAATTCACCGACTATTCCGATGAGATGTACTACTACTATTACAAGAAAGCAGCTTATGCATCGGCTATTTTAAAGGCTGACATCAACGACATCCTTTACTACTATTTCGGAGTCCCTTCACTTGAAGCACTCAGACAGGTTTCCGATCTTACAGCCTCCACCCGTGTTCCATTTGAGCATATATTAAGGGCAATTTCAATATATGAAAAAATGGAGATCTCCGATGAGGAATTCAACACCTGGGTTGATGCTAACCGCAGCGATTACGGTTACGAAACTTCCGAGGAATTTGTTTCCGATTACGGTGATCAGAAACTCCGCGATACTGCAATGATCGAGAAGGTTTACAACTTCCTTCTGGATAATGCCGTCAAATAGAACACACACATACAAAAGAGAGCACTTCAAACGAAGTGCTCCTTATTTTATCATTTTTTCTTTTGTTTTGAAGTCTTGTTGGATTTAACCGAGTATCCGAAGGTACCGATGCATTCTCCGAGGCTTCTGTAAGCTCCGTGAACGTAGGCTGTCAGATTTGCATCGTTCACCCTGAATCTTCCGCTATTGTCCAGATACGTGTCATCCACGGTAACTGCCACAATTTCAGCCAGATACATGGTGTGGCTTCCCAGGTCTTTGCTCTCCGTCACTCTGCATTCCAGATTTACCGGGCTTTCAGCCACCCCCGGAGTATTCACTTTAAGAGATTTCTGCTCTGTCAGCTTCATCTCCCTGAATTTGTCAAAATCACGTCCCGATCTTACTCCGCACCAATCCGTTGCAAATGTAATTTCCTTATTTACCAGATTGATCACAAATTCACCTGTCTCAGAAATAATGTCATGGGAGTATCTTTCCGCTCTTACGGAGATGGAGACCATGGGAGGATCGCTGTTGACTGTTCCGGCCCAGGCCAGTGTGATAAGATTCGGTTTTTCTCCGGGTCTTTGGCAGCTGACCAGTACTACCGGAACCGGGAAAAGCATATTCCCGGGCTTAAACTCTGTTTTACTCATTTTATCATCCTATAGTTCTTCAATCTGTTTTCGGACTAATTTTCGCCCATTGACTCAATTGCAAGAGCAAGCTGATTTGGGCAGGAATTGTCTCCTCTGCACTGGATGCCTTTCAGTCTTTTAACCACTTCTTCCGCAGACATGCCTTCCGCCAGTCTTGCAACGCCCTGAGTGTTACCCTTACAACCGCCTACAAAGTTGACATTTTTTACAATGCCGTCCTCGATGTCAAACTCGATGGCTTTTGAGCAGACTCCCTGAGTCTTGTAATTCACATGTTTAGTCATTCTTTTTCTCCTTATTCCATTTTACGAAGCCCTGCAGCCAGACATTTCCTTTAAAGCGCCTTCCGACTTCCGGTTCGCCCATTAGCTTGTTTTTGTTGATACATACTTCCATGATCATGTCGTTACATTCTACCCCGAGAATGTACAATTCTTCTTTTGTATTGAAGTTTTCCTGACTTTCAACCGAAATGATCTTTCCGATTATAGTATATGTATCCACCTCCGTACCGCAAGGCATAAAAGTGGTTTCTATGATCGAGTAAAGATCCTCATCGTTGAATCTGCTGGTCATGTTGATGTAGTCGTTCAGTTCCTTTTCGGCCAGCTTTTTGAGCTGTTTTTCTATTGTATCTATGTTATCGTCTTCTTCGGAACTTTCCTCATCTGTGTAATTATCGTTGTTGGTTTTTCCGATCCCTACCTTTGTACCTTCTATGGGAAGGATGATCTTTCCCTCATCCGCCATGGCTGAAAGATAGACTTCACAGTTTTCTTCTTTGCCATCCGGATCATAATTCAGGTACATATCCACTTCATTCTGCAGATAAAAAACTACCGGGATCTTGTGTGTGTAATCATAAGCCATTGCAGTAAAAGCGTTTGAATCCATTCTTTTACTTATGGTTATGGGCTCATTAAGGCTCAGCCTCTGTGAAATGTGAGCCGGAAAAAAGCAGTCCGTAAGGAAAATACCGAGTTTATCGTATTCGCCTCGGTAAACAACTCCTGTATTCGGAGCGATCTCACACATTATCTCAACCGCTGTTCTT
>JAEFAR010000065.1 GCA_016287675.1 Lachnospiraceae bacterium | reverse complement strand
AGCGTTTCGGCCTTGACTTCACTGCTCTTCCCGATGAAGGCTTCGATTCACCTCTCGGCTCAGGTACCGGCGCAGCCGTTATCTTCGGTGCTACAGGCGGTGTTATGGAAGCAGCTCTCCGTACAGCGGTTTGGAAGCTCACAGGCGAGAAGGACGGATCTCCCATCGAGTTCAAGGAAGTACGTGGCGTTGAAGGCATCAAGGAAGCTTCCTATGATGTTGCTGGTCTCAAGGTTAAGGTTGCAGTTGCATCCGGCCTCAAGAACGCTCATGACCTTCTTACAAAGGTTCAGAACGGTGAAGCTGATTATCAGTTCATCGAGATCATGGGATGTCCCGGCGGTTGCGTAAACGGTGGCGGTCAGCCTCAGGTTCCCGCTAATATCCGTAACTTCACCGACATTCGTGCAGAGCGTGCCAAGGCACTTTACTCTCTTGATGAAGCCAACACCCTTCGCTTCTCACACGAAAATCCCGACGTCCGGACTCTCTACAAGGAATACTTTGGCGAGCCCGGCAGCCACAAGGCTCATGAAACTCTTCATACATCCTACGTAAAGAGAAAGATTCACGAGATCTAATATGTAACAAAAATGCCGCATCCCACAAGGGTGCGGTTTTTTTATGCGTTATGGTTGACAGCGGCTTTTCTTCTCTGATAGAATTAATCATCTATCTGATGTACTTAAACACCGACACAGAAGAAGGGGGTTAACATGGATAAACAAGACAAACAACTCATTTTGGACAATCTCACAAGCTTATGCCTTAAAAACGGAACCATAGATCCCGCATTATATGCAAAATATGATGTTAAAAGAGGACTTCGTGACATTAACGGAAAAGGTGTTGTTACCGGACTTACAAGAATTTCGGACATCATCTCTTCCAAGATGGTAGACGGCAAGTCTGTTCCCTGTGACGGAATTCTTCGTTACAGAGGGATCAACATAGAGGATCTTTGCGCAGGATTTATCAAAGACGGTCGTTTTGGTTTCGAAGAGACCACCTATCTTCTTCTTTTTGGTAAACTCCCCACTTTGGCAGAGCTTGACGAGTTTACTCATCTTCTCGCCCACTTAAGATCACTGCCCACCAATTTTGTCAGAGATGTCATCATGAAGGCTCCCAGCAAGGATATGATGAACACCCTTGCCAGAAGCGTACTTACTCTTGCCTGCTATGACAAGGCCATTGATGACAATTCCCTTGAAAACATTATGCAGCAATGCATACAGCTTATCAGCGTATTTCCGATGCTGGCCGTTTACGGCTATCAGGCATATAATCACTACGAAAGAGGAAAGAGCCTTTACATACATCGTCCCGATCCCAAGGCATCTACCGCGGAAAACATCCTTCGTCTTTTACGGCCGGACAAAAGCTATACAAAGCTTGAAGCGGAGATCCTGGACATAGCTCTCGTTCTTCACGCCGAGCACGGCGGCGGTAACAACTCCACCTTTACAACTCACGTGGTGACCTCCTCCGGTTCCGACACCTATGCTGTAATGGCTGCTGCTCTCGGTTCTCTTAAGGGTCCGAAGCACGGCGGTGCCAACATCAAGGTCGTTCAAATGTTTGCTGACATGAAAAAACACGTTAGCGACACCAAAGACCTCGATCAGGTAAAGGATTATCTGTTAAAGCTGCTCCACAAGGAAGCTTTCGATCAGAAAGGACTGATCTACGGTATGGGACATGCGATCTATTCTCTTTCCGATCCCAGAGCCCGTATATTCAGGAATTACGTTAAAGAACTTGCTCACGAAAAAGGTCGCGATGAGGACTATGAACTCTATTCCATGGTTGAGACTCTCGCCCCCAAGGTTATAGCCGAGGAGCGTCGGATCTACAAGGGTGTAAGTGCGAATGTTGACTTTTACAGCGGCTTCGTTTACTCTATGCTTGATCTCCCTCACGAACTGTTTACGCCTCTCTTTGCTATGGCACGTATCTCCGGGTGGAGCGCCCATCGTTTGGAGGAACTCATTAACCAGGACAAGATCATCCGTCCGTCTTATCAACCGGTTATGGAGCCCCGGGCTTACATCCCCATTGAAAACAGATAATGCATGTAAAAAGCCTCGGTCATTTGCCGGGGCTTTCTCTTTAATTCCGGGTTTGACTTCTCCCAATACATTTATATAATGTTCCTCTTATAGTAAAAAGCATATTGCTGCATAATTCCCGCATTTTCACCGTAACGCCGGAACGGATCCTCTCCGCCGTAATCCTCTTCGATCAGCTTCTTTATCCATATGTCTACAGGAACTCTTGCAGTTCTTCCGTAAGCAAAAAGCATTATACAATTGGCCACTTTGTCACCGACACCCTTTACGGTTTTCAGCGCGGCCAGCAATTCCTCATCGTCCATCTGCCTCATCTGCTCAAGGTCCAAGCTGCCATGGTATACCTTTTCCGCCGCGGCACGTATGTATTCCAGCCTGTACCCCAGACCGCAGGCGGCAAGAACAGCGGTATCAGCCTCGCAAAGAGCTTTTGGGGTCGGAAAGGCATAGAATCCCTCTTTCCTTTCACCAAAGTTCTCGCACAGCCTTTCTATGCTTGTACGTATGGCGGGAATGCTTTTTCTTTGGGAAATGATGAAGGAGATCAGCATCTCCCATGGATCCTGCTTCAGCATTCTGATCCCTTCACCGGCTTTACTTGCGGCTATCATAAAGTCATCTTTATTCTTAACCGCCTCAGCCCTAACCGCAGAATAGTCCTTATTCAGGTCAAAGTAGTCGGTCCAGAAGGGGTCCTTCCTTATCTTTGCAACATAGTCTTCCTTTGCATCAAGAATAATACGCTTGTCCAGAGATATAAACATCCATTTGGAGCCATCCTGTTTATATGCACGGAAAACCTGTCCGCTTTCCGCTGTTTTTTCAAGATCAAATTCCATGAGGAACCTCTCTTTTTTAAAGCTGTTGTTTAATATTTTAGTAAAAGATAGCACTTATATTGTATAAAAACAATAGTTGAAACACAAGATAACGGCTGCTATCATACTGAAAACTAAATTTTTTTGTGCAACTTTAACAATTTTTTAAAGAAAAAATTAAATATTATTGACAAATTCTACAGATTTTGTTAAGATTAACAAGGTTGATACGGAGAAGGTATTTTCCAGAGAGAGAAGCGCGTCTATTAGGGACGTGGGAGGGAACTTTTATAAGAAAAGGACATCGCAAAAGCGCCGGCTTGATACCGTGGCTGCGGGGTGTGCCTTTTTTTAATGCTTGGGAAAAACTGATACTTCTTTCCCGTTTTATTACGTCATTTTAGAAAACTAATCGACAAACCTTCCCTCTCGTGATATAATCTCTTCCACATCGATAATATAAGGAGAAAACCAATGACGACTACGTCTCTTATTTTAGGTACAGTTTCCATATGCCTCGGTATTTTGGGCGGAACACTTTCGCCTGTGGGTTTTGTTTGCGGGATAGTAGGTATTATCCTCGGCGCCATATCCATTAAAAGAGATCACCTGTTAATGGACACGGCTAAAGCGGGATTCGTTACCAGTATCATCGGAACGGTATTCTCTCTTGCCATGAGTCTCATTGTCTATACCATGCCTTTTATCGATCTGTCCGCAATCTATGATTTCCTGGCGGGAAACTTTTTAAGAAAATAGAAAAACAGAGCAACCGGATAACCCGATTGCTCTTTTTGTGCAATAAATCACTTTTTGTCCGGTGTGTTTGCGTTGATCGTTACATTTGAAGCATTCTCAAGACCCTTGACATTTATGTTCTTGTTAACCTTTGCATCATAGGTCTCAGCCTTCATGATCTCCGTAATGTCAAAACCGGTTGTTTCCTTAATGGTTTCGATCGTCTTTGCAAGAACCGAAGGAACGTAGCCGCCCATGGTTCCCACGCCTGTACCTTCGCCGCCGTTTCCGTCGATGATGGTAACCTTATCGATAGCCGCAAGAGGTTCAGCAACTGCCTTTGCCATTTCAGGAAGCTTGTTTACGATCATCTCGGTCATAGCCGCCTGACCGTACTTCTTCATGGCTTCTGCCTTCTTGTCGATGGCTTCAGCTTCTGCGACACCCTTTGCTGCGATAGCTGCGGCTTCTGCTTCACCCACAGCCTTGATACCTTCGGCTTCTCTCATCCTTGCATACATCTCAGCCTCAGCCATAGCCTTGCGTGCGTCTGCTTCCTTTTCTCTCTCGAACTTCTCGGCTTCCGCCTTCTTCATTCTTTCAAAAAGCTCAGCCTCTGCTCTCTGCTGTCTGGCAAACTTCTCAGCCTCAGCCTTCTTCTTGATCTCAGCTTCCAGTTGCTGTTCCGTAACTGCAACTTCCTTCTGCTTGAGTTCGATCTCTCTTTCCTGACGGGCGATGTTTGCGTTCGCTGTGGTGATCTCGATGGTCTTACGCTGCTCTTCCTTCTGGATCTCGTAAGCCGCATCCGCTTCCGCCTGCTTGATATCCGCTGCCTTCTTGAGTTCAGCCTGCTTGATCGCGAGTTCGTTCTGCCTCTCCGCAATGGCTGTATCGGATGCTACCTTAGCGTCGTTTGCAAGCTTTCTCGCCTCCGCTTCCGCAATGGCAACTTCCTTGTCTGCGTTAGCCTTTGCGATCGAAGCGTCCTTCTTGATCTTGGACATATTGTCCTGACCGAGAGCAACGATCAAACCGTTCTCATCCTCGATCTTCTGGATGTTACATGAAATGATCTCGATACCGAGAGCGTTCATGTCAAGCTGTGCCTTGGTCTGAACCTCGTCACCGAACTTCTTTCTGTCGGTGCAGAGTTCTCTGAGATCAACCGTACCGATGATCTCACGCATGTTACCCTGTAAGGAATCGGTGAGTGCCTGACAGATCCTTTCCTCATTCATATTAAGGAAGTTCTTCATGGCAAGTCTGATGCCTTCACGGTCTGTCATGATCCTCACCTTTGCAACCGCATCGATGTCAACTCCGATGAAGTCCTGTGTGGGAATGTAACCGCTGGTCTTAATGTCTACCGTGATCTGTTTTACAAGAAGTGCGTCCTTTCTCTCAAGGAAAGGGATCTTGATGCCCGCACGTCCGATGAGCACCTTGGGCTCCTTTTTAAGACCCGAAATGATGTAAGCGATATCCGGGGGGGCTTTAACGTAACCCGCAACCAGGATAAGAACGATCAATGCTGCAATGATGATCAAAGCTGTAATTGCTTCAGTTGGCATAACATATCCTCCTCTTTTTCTTTAAACCGGATCGCATCAACGTCATCCTTTTCAAGTCAAGTCCCTTGATCCGACCGACCCACGTTTCGCGATCCGCCCGCTTTGTTGACTTTACTTTATCATATAAAAGCGGTAAAGAAAAGCATTAAATCGGCAAATTAAAACCATCTATTTCTCTTTTTCCGAGATTCTGTGAACTGAGATCCGGTGAGCCGCGACTTACTCTTAAGAAAAATATAAGAAACTTTTGCCGCATTTTTGCTATAATAGACTGTATTGAACGTTAAAAAATCAACGGAGGTTAAAAATGGTAATTCACGGACTTTCAAAGCTTACTCTTTTGGATTATCCGGAGCATCTTGCCTGTACCGTCTTCACCGGCGCCTGCAATTTCCGCTGCCCTTATTGCCACAACGCCTCTCTTGTGCTTGAACCGCATAAATGCCCGCAGATCCCGGAAGAGGAGTTTTTCGACTTCCTGGACAGCAGAAAAGGAAAGCTTGAAGGCGTCTGCATCACGGGCGGCGAACCCACGCTTCAGAAAGATCTCGGTGACTTTATCGAAAAGATCCGCCAAAAGGATTTTCTTGTAAAGCTGGATTCCAACGGCTACAGACCCGACATTCTGTGGGATCTGATCCGCGCAGACCTTGTGAACATGATCGCCATGGACGTAAAAAATTCCAAAGAAAAGTACGCCATGACCATCGGACTTCCGCCGGAAGCTTTCAATGTCGACGAGATCGATCGAAGCATAATGATGCTGAAAACGACCGGAGTAAAGCATGAATTCCGCACGACCGTAGTGCGCGAGCTTCATGACATCTCCGATATAGAAAAGATCGCCAAGTGGATCGAGGGAGACTCTCCCTACTTCCTTCAGGCATACAGAGAGTCGGAAGACGTGATCTTCAGGTTTGAAGACAGCCATGAGCCCTTCACGTCTTACACGGAGATCGAAATGCAGCGTCTTCTGGGCGTCGCGAGAAAATATGCCCCCAACGCCCGGATCAGGGGCGAAGAAAACTGACGGGCCTGTCTTGGGCGATGCCCAAAGAGAAAGGACACTATGGATTTTGCGTACGAAGCTGACAGGGTGATCTTACAGGTTCTTGACGAGACGCAGGCCGATAAGCTGCTGGCGTTCTGTCAGGAAAATGCCGAGATCTTCATGAACTACGAGCAGGACTACCCTGACAACTATTTTACAAAAGAATATCAGGCGCTGATGCTGAAAGGCTATATGCAGCAATTCCTTGAAGAAAAAGCTGTAAGATACTTTGTTTTCCTTAAAGAAAACCCCAACGTCATCATCGGCTGCGCCGGGCTCTCGGACATACATCTTCTGAGCGACAAGAGCGCGAAGCTCTTCTACAAGCAGGACAGAGCCTACTGCGGACAAGGCTACATGAACGAAGCCATATCCTGTCTCCTGTGGCACGCTGCCGACGAAATGAAGCTCCACAGGATCGAAGCCGACATCCTTCCCGGAAACGAGCGCTCCGTAGCTGTTGTCAAAAGGCTGGGCTTTGAATACGAAGGGATCGCGAAAAGCAGTCACATTGTAAACGGAGTGTGGAGGGACCACGAAAGATATGCCCTCATCTTGTGACGACGGACTTGTTTTTTTCCGTTTCTCATAGTAAAATTACTCTGCTTGTTACAGAATTAACACCATTGACACTTTACCCAAGGACAGCTGCCTGTCCTTGATTTTATGAAAGGATCCGCATAAATGCTTGAATTACAAAACGTTTCCTGTATCGTTGACGACGAGAACAGCGAAAAAGAGATCTTAAAAAACGTCTCCTTTAAGGCCGAGGACGGTTTTGTTGCCATCACGGGCCCCAACGGCGGCGGAAAATCCACGCTTGCAAAGATCATTGCAGGCATCATGAAACCCACATCCGGAAAGATCCTTCTGGACGGCACTGACATCACGGACATGAGCATCACGGAAAGGGCGAACCTCGGCGTAAGCTATGCCTTCCAGCAGCCCGTTCGTTTCAAGGGACTCACCGTGAAGGACCTCATCAAACTCGCTTCCAAAGAGAACACTCCCGACATCTGCGGAATCCTCTCGGAAGTCGGCCTTTGCGCTAAAGATTACATCAACCGTGAGGTGAACGCTTCGCTTTCCGGCGGCGAACTCAAGCGTATCGAGATCGCCATGATCCTCGCAAGAGGCACAAAGTTTTCCATCTTCGACGAGCCGGAGGCGGGCATCGATCTCTGGAGCTTCCAGAGCCTCATCCGTGTGTTCGAGAAGATGCACGAAAAGAACAACGGTCAGATCCTGATCATCTCCCACCAGGAAAGGATCCTGAACATCGCCGATTCCATCATCGTTGTTGCAAACGGTGAGATCCGCGAGATGGGCCCCAGAGATAAGATCCTTCCCGGACTTTTGGGCACAGGCACAGCTTGCTCTGCTTTGACAGAAAAGATGTAGGAGGAATGCATATGGATCAGATTCAACTCACACTCCTTGAGGAGATCGCAGGACTCCACGAAGTTCCTCAGGGCGCTTACAACATCAGGGTGAACGGTCAGACAGACTCCCGTTCCACAACCGCAAACATCGACATCGTCTCAAAGACGGATGTTTCGGGCATAGACATTTACATTAAGC
>JAEFAR010000064.1 GCA_016287675.1 Lachnospiraceae bacterium | reverse complement strand
CTAACAGGCTGCACTATATCTCTTTTTTTGTTGATTTAGATCAGAAAACAAAAAAAGCGAAGATAAAACAAAGAAAAATGGCTCCGAAAGCTATAAAAGCTCGAAGCCATTTTGTCTTCGCTCTGAAATGACCCTTTTCAGGGTCATTTTTTCATCCTTTAAGTCCCGTGCTTGCAACACCTTCAACAAAGTACTTTTGCAGGATCAGGAAAACGATAAGTACCGGGATCAATGACATTACGGATCCCGCCATTATTAGTCCGTAATCGGATGAATACTGGCTTATGAACATCTTAAGTCCCAGCTGTATCGTCTTTTTGCTCTGAGATCTTAAGTAGATCAGAGGGCCAAGGTAATCGTTCCAGGTCGCCACGAAGGTAAAGATGGTGAGTGTTGACAACGCAGGTTTCGACAGCGGGAGCATGATCTTTGCATAGATCATGTATTCACTCATTCCGTCGATCCTGGCCGCTTCACAGAGTTCATCCGGAATGTCTGTATAAAACTGCTTCATCATGAAGACACCGAATGCAGAAAACGCCTGCAGACATATGATCGCCAGCAGTTTATCGTTCAGTCCCATCTGTCTCATCATAAGGAACTGAGGAACCATGTAGACCTGCCAGGGCATAGCGATGGTTGCGATATATGCCAGAAACAGCTTGTTCTTGTTTTTAAACTCAAGCTTTGCGAAGGCATATGCCGCAAAGCTGCTTGTAAGGAGCTGCAGGACTGTAACCACCAGTGTAAGGAACACGGTGTTTTCAACGAATTTTCCGAAGGGAATCTTTTTCCATATGTCTGTGTAATTGTTCCATCTCGGCGTCTTGGGGATCCAGACAAAGGGATCCATGATGAAAACTTCGCGGTCCGTTTTAATGGATGCGGAAAGCATCCACAGGAAGGGAATGATCATGAGTGCAGCGACGATGAACAATATAAGATAAGTCACGATCTTGCCGGCTACGGCTCTTTTGTGTGCTGATTTCACTTTGTTCTCCCTCCCCTCACGCTTTATCTTTCTTTGACTGACCATAGAACTGAATGATGGTCACTCCAAGAACCAGGATGAAAAGCACCATAGCAACGGCGCTGGAGTAGCCCAGATCCCAGTTAATGAAAGCCTTCTGATAGATGTAGAAGACCAGTACGGTGGAGGATTCGGTCAGTTCTCCGCTTCCGCCCCCTGCCAGCATGATTGCGATATCGTAGATCTTAAAACAGTTGATCGTGAGCATTACAACTACGAAAAAGGTAGTTGCCCCCAGCTGAGGCCAGGTAACGTAGCGGAATTTGTTCCAGGTTCCCGCTCCGTCCAGAGCGGCCGCCTCGTAAAGCTCCGAGGGGATTCCCTGAAGGCCCGCAAGATATATGACCATATAATAGCCCATGTACTTCCAGACACTGAAAAGGATCATGGAAAGAAGAACAAGAGATCCCGTGAACCACTTGGGCAGATCCTCTGCCGCAACATTAAAAGTGTTATGCAAAATTGTGTTGATGGGGCCCTTTGTGGGATGGAAAAGCATTTTCCATACGGATGTGACCGCAACAAGGGATGCTACATATGGGAAAAACGAAAGAGTTCTGAAAACGCCTCTTCCGAAAACTTTCTGATTTAAGAGGACCGCCAGCGCAAGGGAGGCGACCATGGTCAAAGGCACGGTACCCAGACAGTAGATGATCGTGTTTCTGAGGGCTGCCTTAAAAAAGGTGTCGTTCGCGAGCTTTGCAAAATTGCTGAATCCCGCAAATTCTATGGGATTGCTTCCGTCCCATCTGAGAAATGCCAGTGCAAAAGCAAATACAATGGGAACGAGCGTAAACACGCAGAAGCCGATAAAGTTCGGGGCTATAAACGAGTAAGCCACCAGTGTTCTTTTTGCATTTTTACTGAGAAGAGGTTTCTTCATGATCTTCCTCACTTTAAAATGTTCCCCTCCCTCTGCATTTAAGCGGAGAGAGGGGACTGTTTTACCGGTCTTTTACAGGGCCGATACTGCTATTATGGTATAGAAGAGAATATAATATCGTATTATTTGCCGAGGATCTTAGCGACTTCGTCGTTCATCTTCTTAACGCCTTCGTCGATCGAGAGCTCGCCTGTCATGATGCTGCCGTGATAGGAATCAAGTACAGAGTTGATCTCTGATACATGATCGCCGTAAGGAACTTCAAGATAGAGGTTGGAAACATCAAGTGCGTCCTTGCTCTGCTGATCCTGAGGGAAGCCTTCCATGGATGTGATGGCCTTCTTAACGTCAGCTGTCATGCATGCGGGGAAGTTACCGCTGGAAGCCATAACTGCTGCTCCTTCAGCACCGCTTACCCAGTTTACGAAATCCCATGCAGCATCCTTGTTCTTGGAAGCTGATGTGATGGAAAGACCTGTGATCGTACCGAGTGTGGAACCTGCTTCAACGCCCTCTGCATGAGGATACTTGCAAAGACCCCAGTTACCGCAGAGCTTGGCATCGTAATCACCCTTCTTGATGTTGGTGATAAGTGTTGAAATGAACCATGATCCCTGGTTCATCATAGCTACGTCTCCGCCGGAGAATGCTGCTGAATAGTGGAGACCTTCTGTCTTAAGATCTGCATACTTTCTGCAGACTCCGTCCTTTTCCTGATTGAGGACCATCTTGTAGATGGGCTTTACGAAATCGTAATTTCCGTCAAGGATGGTGTGCTTGCCGTCAAGCATAGCGCAAAGCTGAACGGTACTTCTCCATGTGTGATAATGTGTTCCGTATACCTGCTTACCGAATGTTGTATCGGTTACTTTTCTTGCAAGTGCATCGTACTGATCCCATGTCATATCGTTTGTGGGATAAGCAACGCCTGCTCTGTCAAAAATATCCTTGTTGTAGAAAATTACCCAGAAGTCGTTACGGAAAGGAAGTTCATAGAGCTTACCGTTAACAACAACCTGATCTGTAGCACCGGCGAACTTCTTTAAATCCACCTTGTCCTTCTTGATGTAATCATCAAGTGCAACGATAGCGTTCTTCTGAACGAGTGTTGCGTATCCGGGAACGTCCTTGATTGTTACAACGTCAAATTCGGAACCCGATCCGGAAAGTTCTGTTGCAAGAACTGTCATGTAATCGGTGGAACCAAGGTCTACCATCTCAATGGTAACACCCTTGTGTGCTGCTTCATATGCCTTCTTGATGTCGCCCCAGTACTGAGTTGAGCTCTCATCCCAGATGGCCCACTTCAGTGTTACGTTTCCGTTTGAGCCTGCGCCGCCTTTCTTTCCGCAGCCGGCAGCCAAAGAAACTACCATGAGTGCGCACATAAGAACTGCAATGATCCTTTTCTTCATAAAAAAAGCCTCCTCTTATATGTTGTTTCTCCCGAAGCTGCTTCGGGAGTTTTTTACTATCTCATTTTATCTCAATCATGCATATGACTGAATGTAAAAAATTACATTTCTTTGCATTATCCTTTTTGTTACTTAAATAAACAACATGTATTTTTTTTAGATAGTCTGTGTTTTTTTTAGATTGGTTGTTATAAACCCGGCTTTGGTGTAAAATATTCACGTTATGAAAAAAACCAGATTCCGCTCACTTTTTAAAAACAGAATAGTTTTCTTCACCGTCACCGGTCTCGTCATAGTCTGTGCGACGGTGATTTTCGTGAGCTACTCGGTTTTTCAGAACTACCTTGAAAAGAGCCTGATCCGGTCCACAGAAAGCTCCCTGCGCCTTGTCTCGGACAGCATAGACACCCAGCTTGCAAATGTCTATCGTATGGCAAGATTTTGCAGGGGAAACACTGCCATCGCCGACTACATAGACAGTAATCCCGAGCCCGGATCCGTGATCTCGGTCGCCACCTACGACAGGATCGCCGAGGAGTACGGCAACAATTCATCCTCCGCCTACATCCCGAGACTCGCCATTGTCACGGAGGATCATTTCCTGCAGATCGTAAATGCAACCTACTCATCAACCGCCAACATCTGTAAAGAGCTTCCGAAATGTGATTTTTTCTATCCGCTCCTTGAGGCAGACAATTACGATTTTTCCACAGGTTTTATCAGAGATCCTTTTCACAGGAGCGGTATAAATGTCCTTCCCATTGTAAGGCCCATTTCCCATCGCTTTTCTTCGGAATCCGGAGGATCCCTGTTTATGGAGATCTCCTCTGCACTATTCTCCGATTCCTTCGGCAGATACCAGATCGAGGAAGACAGCCATGTGTACCTGAATCTTCCCGGCCACTGCTACTGTTTTAAAGACGACTCCCTGACGGAAGTGAACGGATTCATCCTTCGTGAAAGGCTTAAAGGAGCCGCTCTGATGCCGGAAACCCTTGTCAGCAAAGTCACTGATTTCCGCGGCATCAACACAATTCTGGTCACCATTCCCATAGATGCGCCCGGATGCACCATTTCCTGCAGCATTTCCCTCACTCAGCTCCACTCGAAACAGTTCCTCATGTGGGTCACCATTCTCGCTGTCTCACTGGGTATCACCGCTGCCGGACTTCTCCTCATGAGAAACCGCATCCACGACGAAAAAGCAAAAAACGATCTGGAATACAAGATGCTTCAGAGCCAGATCAACCCACATTTTATTTACAATACATTGAATTCCATCAAATGGATGGCCACGATCCAGGGTTCCGAGGGCATCGCCGAAATGACCACAGCTCTTGCGAAGCTCCTCAAAAGCCTTTCCAAAGGCTCCACCCTTCAGGTCCCCATCCGGGAAGAGCTTTCCCTTCTCCGGGACTACTGCACGATCCAGAGCTATCGTTACGGTGGAACCATTGAAGTAAGCATATGCGTGGATGACCCTTCCATTGAAGACTGCAGCATCGTTAAGTTTACTCTGCAGCCCCTTGTTGAAAATGCCATTTTCCACGGTATTGAGCCGAAGGGATCCGGGCATATAAATGTTCACCTTTATTATGAGAATGATCTGATCCGTATCGATGTTTCCGATGACGGAGTCGGAATGCCAAAGGAAAAAGCGGAATCCATCCTTAAAGACCAAAGCGAGACAAAATCCGATTTCTTCAGAGAATTCGGTGTTTACAACGTTAACCGACGTCTCCTGTTCGAATACGGAGAACCCGCCGGTATCTCCGTCACAAGCACTGAAGGAGAAGGAACCACAATGACGGTGCGGATCCCGGCAAAAAAATGATCCGAATTTCACCCTCACGGAGGATATTATGTACAGACTTCTGATCGTAGATGACGAACCACTGGTTCAGGTCGGCGTAAAGTCTATGCTGAACTGGAACAAACTTGATATAGAGGTGATCGGAACCGCACCCAACGGGCGTGTGGCCCTTGACATCATCGAGGAAAAACATCCCGACATTGTCATCACCGACATTAAAATGCCGGTCATAGACGGTCTCGAGCTGGTCAGGGAGTGCCGCAAACGCTACGGCGATCATTACCCCCATTTTATATTTTTAACCAGCTATGAAGAGTTCAGTCTTGCCCGTCAGGCCATAGTTTACGGAGTCTCCGACTATCTCGTAAAGCTGGAGCTTTCCCCGCAGCTTCTCACCGATGCCGTAAACCGCGTTATCGATGACATTTCAAAGCTCCGGGCTCTGCAGGAAACGGAACGGGCCCTTGCAGATCCTTTCCGGGAGAAATTTTTTATCAGGCTTTTAAACAATATGTTTGAAACCGAAGAACAGTTTCTCCTGCAAAGTAAAGAACTGGGACTAACCTTTGATTTTCCTGCCTACACCTGCTGCACAGGATGTCTCAGCGGAACCGACACAGACTCTATGCCCTACGACAGGCAATTGTCGGTCTACAGTTCTTCAATAAACATGATCGGAGAGCTGTCAGAGAAGTACGCGCCTGCCTACTGCGTTGCGCTTGACATGAGGCACTTTGCCATTATCTTCTGCGGAGACCCTTCCGACCTCCGTTTGCCTACAGTTCTTGCAAACATCAACGAAGCGGTTTTCAAGTACTACAAGGTAAGCTTCACCTGCGGCATCGGAACTTCCGAGCTTCACCCCCTTGCCATAGGGGAATCCTTCCGCAGTGCCAGGATCGCCTTGATGAAAGCCTCAGATAACGATCCCATAGTCAGCTTTGACAGGATCCCTGCGGATAAACATGACCACACTTCCTTTAACATGAGCATCTTTAAGACTTCCCTTACGAAAGCCTTTGAAGAATACGATTCCAACGAACTCACAAAAACCATAGATAGTCTTTGCGGTCTGTTTTCGGAACATGCAAGAGACTTCGTTCAGGCACTGGATGCCGCTTCAAACATCCTGTATCTTGCAATCTCTCTGCTTCCCGACGGAGAGAACCTCCTTTCCGATCTCTTCAGTGACAGCCCTGACGGCTATCGTTCCCTCTACCGTCAGAACAACGTGGAGCAGATCCTTCGCTGGCTCACTGTTTTCGGCAAAAAAATGAGCGCCGTCTTTGACGAGCGCAGAAACGATCACAAAAATCACATCGTAAGTAATGTAAAGAAATACATCGCGGAACACACCCACGAGAAGCTGGTCCTGGAAAAAGTGGCTGCCGCCTTCGGCATCAGTCCCAACTACCTTTCCCAGCTCTTCGGCAGATACAGCGACCTCGGCTTTTCCGAGTACGTAAATGCCTGCAAGATCCGCGAAAGCAAGGAGCTCCTCGCCACCGACAACTACAAGATCTACGAAGTCGCAGACATGCTTGGCTACGAAAGCTCTTTCTACTTCAGCAAGGTGTTTAAAAAAGTTGAGGGCATTTCGCCCACGGAGTTTTTGAACCTGCCGAGAGGTTGAGAAGAGCCGGATCTATCCCCACTTCTCCACCTTAGACAAGTTCTTGTTCGTGTACCTCTTGTCCCCCGAAACTTCTTTTCCGAACCAGGCGGGAGGTACAAAGCCGTTGGCATCAGCCACATCCGTAAATTCAACTTCTGCCATTATAAGACCCTCAAGCCGCCCTTCAAAGATGTCAAGCTCGATCTTGTGATCGTCATCCAGTCGGAAGAGGTAGCGGGTCTTTTTTACGATATGCCCCATCTTCTTTTGGAGCAGATGCTCGTATATGCTTTCGGGAAGAGGGATCTCGATCTCCTCATTAACCGATGCGACAGTCTCTAGACCCGTTTCATCGGTTTTCTTCCTGTTTTTATATGTCAGGATGTATTCGTCGTTCTTTTTTCTGATCCGTAGCGTCGGCTTGTCAGCCAGATACGCCTGTTCTATTTTCCATACATCAAAAGCTTCCGACAGATCCGGAAGCTTTTCAATTAAAAATTTACGTTCTATTTCCATTATGCCACCTCAGGCTTTTGTCTTACTTCGATTCCTGCTCTTTTTAAGCTTTTCGTCAAAGTACTTTCTGATGCTCTTTAAGTCCGCTGCTTTGGGGTCCATGTTCTCTTCCAGACAATAGGCCTGAAACTCGGACAGAGAGATCTGTATCCCTTCCGGCGAATCCGCATCCTGACTTCCCTTCTCTTCCTTGTGCTTAAGGAGCAGTGCGTTTCTGTCATCCTTCAAAAGTGTCTTCACAGCGTTGGGACTGTAGCCGTTAAGGAGCTTGTGTATTGCGGAAACCAGGTTGCTGTCCTCCGCGCTCAGCCCTCCTGTGGAGGTTCTGACCATATGCAGGCCTTTTTTTAACAATTCTGCGTAGATCCCGGGATAAGGCATATAATTTCTGGGCTTGTACACTATGTCCTCATCGATCAGCGGTTTTCCGTAGACTACAAGGCTGGCTGCCTGAGAATAGAAAAGCGTGGCCACCAGCTGGTAGGGTGCAGTGTCTCCGTTTGCCTGTCCCACGAGATAGAGGATGATGTTCGAAGCTTTGTCACGCAGAAGCTTTTCATCCAGCGCCCTTTTAGCCTTTTTGTAGGCAACCTCCGTTATCTTGTCCCTGTTTTTTTCAAGGATATCGGAAAACAGATAGGGGTTCTCCCAGATCTCATTTATCTTTTCTGCAAATTCGCGACGGGGAGTACCTTTCAGCTGGTTTATGACCGTGGTCTCTCCCCATCCCAAAAGTCGGGAAAGCGGTTTCTTTCCGATATTATATAATTCCATGATCTGAACAAGCTGTTCTTTTGTATCTTCCATCAGTATTTCCTGAAATCATTAATGATCTTTACTATTATCTTTACACCTTTGGTCAGTCTGTCAAAGGCGCCGATCCTGAAGAGGCTGATGATAACCATTCCGATGGGTATGCCCAGGATCAGGCCCCAGATACTGTTCATCAGCTTGTAGCCCACATACATAAAGATCAATGTCAATAAAGGATTCATCTCTACCGCATCGCTCACCAGCTTAGGCTGAAGGACCTGACGGATGAGCTGGCAGATTCCGTAAAGGATACCC
>JAEFAR010000063.1 GCA_016287675.1 Lachnospiraceae bacterium | reverse complement strand
ATGCCATGAACGGTCTTCCCGCCATGTTTGCAGGTTCCATGCCTGAGACATTCGAGCTTAAACGTCTCCTTAAGTTCCTCGTTGCAAACATTTCCGAAAAGGATCTTTCACTTCCCGCTGAAGTTACGGAATTCTTCGGAGAGGTTACCGCGCTTCTTAAGAAGCATCCTCTTCCTCTCGATGCCGCTCTCGAAAAGAACGGAAATTTCGGAACTGAGGATCACGAGTACTGGGATGCTGTCGCAACTGCGAGAGAGAAGTACCGCAGGAAGATCTACAAGCCTTTGTCGGGTGAAATGTCCGTGCTTTCTTCAGGAGATGCGCTGACATTCCTCACTGCCGCACTTGAAAAGGTCAACGCAGGCATAGAAAAAGCGAAGGCAATCTTCGGAGGAGAGATCCCCACCTACTTCACATACGAAGTTACAGATTACGATGTGCTGGATACATGTGACGAGAGCGGAAGAAAGAACGTGAGGGCAAAGGGCTTTAAGGTACTTAATGTTCCCCTCTTCCTTGAAGGACCCGCACGTTACCTCGCTTCCGGCGCTACGGACGCAAAAAAGGTTCATGCCGATGTCATGGCAAGCGGCCTTTACGATAAAAAACTCAAGATGTTTAAAACAAGCGAATCTATTGAAAAGCTTTCCCATTCCTATGGCCGTGTACGTGCCTTTACTCCCGGATGGCTTGAAAGAGAGAGCATCTTCCTTCACATGGAATATAAGTATCTCTATGCACTCCTTAAGAACGGACTCTATGACGAGTTCTACGAAGCAGCGAAGACTGCCATGATCCCCTTCATGGATCCCGCGGTTTACGGAAGGAGTACACTGGAAAATTCCTCCTTCATCGCATCAAGTGCAAATCCGGATGAAAGAGTGCACGGAAGAGGCTTTGTTGCAAGACTTTCCGGCTCCACCACAGAGCTTCTCGGAATGTGGATCCGCATGTTCATGGGCGAAAAGGTGTTCCGTTTTGAAGACGGTACTCTTAAAACAACATTTGCGCCTGCTCTTCCCGGTGACTTTTTCACCGAAGACGGTGTTGCTTCCTGGACTTTCATGGGACAGACGAGAGTTGTGTACCACAACCCCGAACGCAGGAACACTTACGGTAAGGACAGCGTCAAGGTGGTTTCAATGAAGCTTTTGACAACAGGCGGAGAAACCGTTCTTTGCGACGGCGACACGCTTTCCGGCGAGATGGCTCAAAGACTCAGAGAAGGCAGCTTTGTCCGCATCGACGCCGAATTGAGATAAAAAAGAGATTATGACAGAGGTTTAATTATGAAATATTGGCCTACAGAAAAAGCTATATGCTATTCGGGTTACAGAGAAGGGCAGTCCCCTCTTACAGGCATATGCCCGGGTTACAGTCAGGTGGAAGAGGATCTGCGACTCCTTGTGGCTGACGGATACAGATACATCCGTATGTACGAGCCGGGAGCGCATGCCCGCACGGCTCTCCGTGTGATACGCGACAACAGGCTCCCCTTAAAGGTGATGCTCGGGATCGACCCCAAGCGTGAGTTCAATAACATCGGCTGTCCCTGGGTTAAGGAATCGCTGAACGCATCAAGACTGCAGAAGAATGCGGCTTACAACGACAGGATGATCAAAAATCTGATCACCCTTGCAAACGAATACGACAAAGAGATCATGTGTGTGTCCGTCGGCAATGAGAACAGGCCTTCCTGGGGCGCGGATCTTGTGACTGCGGACCGTCTCGTTGAATTTGCACATAAGCTTAAGGACGGGTGCAAACAGCCCGTGACCTACAACGAAGGCACTCATGAGTGGCTCGCTCTCGAGGAGCTCGTGAAGATCATCGACATCATCTCGATCCACAGCTACCCGCTCTGGAACGGTGTTGCGGTTGACAAGGCGCTGGAAATGAACAAGCAGGACTATGCCCTGATCAAGGGAAAGTACCCCGACAAGGAAGTGATCTTCACTGAATGCGGCTGGGCCACCATGAGTAACGACAAGGGCATGAGCAGTGCCCAGGCAAATGAAGAGTATCAGGTAAAGTACATCGAAAGCCTTTGGAAATGGGCGGAAAGTGAAGACATACAGGTGTTCCTTTTTGAAGCCTTCGATGAACCCTGGAAAGGAAGCGAGGATCCCACGGAGCCTGAAAAGCACTGGGGTCTGTACAATGTGGACAGAACAAAGAAATCTGCCTGGAACAAGTGATAAAAAGAGAATTGAGGAGCGGACTTAAAAGTACCGTTACTCAGGAGGAAATGAAATGGTAACCATCAAAGATGTTGCACGGGAAGCGGGCGTGGCGATCTCCACGGTTTCCAACGTTTTGAACAATGTGGGGAACGTGAGTCAGGAGACCACAAAAAAGGTAATGGAAGTCGTGGAGCGGCTTAAGTACGTCCCAAACGTGAACGCCAAGTATCTGAAGACAAATAAAAAGAATACCATAGGTCTGTTTGTATCCAGCGTACAGGGTGATTTCTACAGACAGCTGGTTCAGGCCGTGCATCTGCAGTGTAAGATCAACGGTTACATACTGAACATCTACGTAAGCAACGAAAACACCAGTGAAGAGATCTACAGCATGATCCTGAGCTCCGGAGTTGAGGGCGCCATCATCATGAACGACGGCTTAAGTGACAACTACATCGACCGCCTTGAGCGCCTCAACATGCCCATCGTCTTCATCGATCGTGAGTACAAGTCCGGGAAGGTGTCCAGCGTGGTCATCGACAACGGCTACGGCGTGACGCAGGCAGTAGAGTACCTGATCAAGCTCGGACACAGAAGGATCGGTTACTTCCACGGTGTTGACAACTTCGATGAAAAAGCGAGATTCAATGCTTTTAAAGAGACTTTAAGACGTTTTTCCCTTCCCGTTGAGGAAAAATTCATGCTGAACGGCTACTTTGAAGAAGCTGTGGCCTACAGCGAGATGTACAAGCTCCTGATGCGCGGAGGAGAACTCCCGGACGCCTTCTTCTGTGCAAACGACGAAATGGCTCAGGGAAGCATACGCGCCCTCACCGCCATGGGGATCCGGGTGCCGGATCAGATCAGTGTCGTGGGCTTCGATGATTCCATCCTTGCCCCCCTCTATCGTCCCGCACTCACCACGGTACATGCCCCCGTTGTGGAGCTGGGCAGCCGAAGTGCCACCGAGATCATCCGCCTGGTCCGCCAGGAAGGTGATGACTTCGGCACCTGCCAGAAGCTAAAGCCCACCCTGGTGCTCCGCGAATCCTGCAAGCTGGCGGCCGAATGACCCTTTGAGGACAGGAGGAATGCTTGCCGAAGGCAATTATCATGCATTCCGATGCGGTTAAAAGTTCATTTTCATTTCAGAGGATAAAATATGTACAGATTTATCGATAACAACGGAACATTTGAACTTGAGAATGCGGATAGGAATTCCTATCTGTATTTTCCTATATGTAACGATGCGGGGATCATGGGATCCCTCACACCCACTCTCGGCGGAGATCTGATGCTTGACAAGAACAGGTTCATCCTTGAGCCCACAAGCGTCGAGAACCTCCATAACAACAGGAATGCGCGTAACTTCTGGCTCCGCTTTGAGGACGGCGTGCTGCGCTCCGCTACGGGAAATTCCGTTTGGCAGAAAGCGGAGAGGGATGAGGAGACCGGCAGCGGCACGACTGTTCGCGCAGGACTTTTGTGGCACGAGGTCGAAAACACGATCACACACGGTTCAGACCGCATCAAGGCGGAGATCCTGGACTTTGCGCCTGTTGAAAGCTTTAAATGCGAGATCATGCGTGTCCGTCTCACGAACACGGGAGACAAAAATGTGAGCTTCACGCCCGTATCCGTCATCCCCTTATATGCCCGCTCGGCGGACAATCTCCGTGATCACAGGCACGTGACAAGCCTTTTACACCGCATCGAAACCGCAGCAAACGGCGTTACCGTGACTCCCACTTTGAGTTTCGACGAGCGCGGACATTTAAAGAATCACACGACCTACTTTGTTGTCGGCTGCGACGGAAGCGGAAAAGCACCCGCAGCCTTTTACCCGACAGTCGGGCATATAATTTCCGAAGGCGGCGACTTTGAGCGCCCTCTGGGACTCAAAGCCGGTAACAATGTGCCTGCGGGAGAAAGATTTGAAGGCGTCGAAGCGGTCGGAGGACTTGAGTTTGAAATGAAAGAACTCGCTCCCGGTGCTTCGTTTGAATACATCATCTTTATCGGAGCAGATGACAATGCATCCGAAAAGATCCCCGAGATACTTAAAAACTACGGCTCCACCGGGCTTACAAAGGAAGCTCTCGACAGGAACATTTCCCACTGGACCCGTCTTTCGAAGGAAGGTCTTTCCAAGTGCAAAGGCTCTGCCGAAACTATCGCAAAGGCAGCGGGACTGGAGCTTTCCGATGCGGAAAACTACCTTCTCTGGGTTTCCGCGGAACCTGTGCTTCGCCGTATCTTCGGCTGCTCATTCCTTCCCTACCACGATTACGGCAAGGGCGGAAGAGGCTGGAGAGATCTCTGGCAGGACTGCCTTGCACTCATGCTCGGCGATCCGAAGTCCGTTCGCGACCTTCTCATAAACAACTTCGCAGGCGTACGTGCTGACGGAACAAATGCGACGATCATCGGGAAAGAGCCGGGTGAATTCGTTGCGGATCGTAACGGGATCGCCAGAGTCTGGATGGATCACGGCGTTTGGACATGGATCACGATGAAACTCTACACGGATCTTTCGGGAGATACGGACATCCTTGAGACCGAGCAGGTCTACTTTAAGGACAGGCTTGCCATGAGGGCGAGAGACGTTGACGACGAGAGCAACGATGTCCACGGCGGAAAAAAGTGCTTTGATGACAAGAAGACGGAAACTCTTCTCAAGGATTCAACCGGCAGGATCTACCGCGGATCGCTTTTCGAGCATATGCTCCTCATGCATCTCACGGTTGCCTGCGATGTCGGAGAAAACGGCAACATGCTCCTTCGCGGGGCGGATTGGAACGATGCCCTAGACATGGCAGACAAAAAAGGCGAGAGCGTTGCTTTCACGGCTGCTTATGCGGGTAACCTTAAAGAAATGGCTGGGTACTTAAGAAAACGTGGCGGAAAAGTCTCTATCCTTAAAGAGATCGCAGATCTTGCAGCGGGGCTTTCCGAACTTTGCAAAAAAGAGACGGAACAGCCTCTGAAGGATTCAAAAGAGCGGATCAAAGCGTTCGCAAGGGAAAAGCAGGCGCTTCTTAAAGGATATTGCCAATCCGTTCGCCATGACGTGTCGGGCGTTAAATGTGAGATCGACGCAATACTTCTGGCAGACGAACTTGACGCTGTTTCTGCGGCGTTTTCAAAGCATATAAAGGAAAATGAATTCATTTACGACGGAGAATACGGCTGGATAAACGGCTATTACGATAATGAAGGAAAAGCTGTTGAAAGCCTTGAAGACGGCAGGATCATGCTGACGGGAGCTGTTTTCTCGATCATGTCGGGGATCGCGTCCGAAAGCGACGTCGAAAAAATGATAAAAACTGCCGACAAATACCTCTTCAGCGAGGTTTCGGGCGGTTACAGATTAAACACGAGATTCGGAAACGAAGAGTATTACGCGCACAATCTCGGAAGGATGTTCGGCTTTGCATACGGAACCAAAGAAAACGGCGCTGTTTTCTGCCACATGGCGGTAATGTATGCATATGCCCTACTGACAAGAGGCTTTAAGGAAGCTGCACTGAAAGTTGTCGCGCAGCTCGTAAAGCAGAGCATGACTTTTGCCGGGAGCCGCATCTACCCGGGCATTCCCGAGTACTTCGACCCCAAGGGACGCGGAATGTATCCCTACCTTACCGGCGCGGCGAGCTGGCTCCTCCTCTTCTTTTACAAGATCGCGCAGGAAAATGTCACAGAATAACCCGTACGGGAGAAAGGATGATCCGGCCGAAAGTCGGATCGGGAGAGTGTTATGAAGGCATATGTAACAAACGATGCTAAAAAACAGTATTGGTCTGAAATGACAGACTTCGAAAAAGGCGAGAACGCAATGCAGACGGTGCGCATATACAGAGACTGCAGGTTTCAGACGATTCGCGGTTTCGGCGGTGCGTTCACACAGAGCAGCGGTATCAACGTTTCAAAATTACCGGAAAGCAAGAGGAAGCAGTTCTTCAGGGACTACTTCGGAAAAGACGGCCTGAATTACAACCTCGGCCGTGTCCACATCAACAGCTGCGATTTCTCGACGGGCGACTATGCCTACCTCAAGGATGCTTCCGAGCCCTTGAGCGCATTTGACCTTTCGGTCGACGACGAGTACATCCTTCCGATGCTGAAAGAAGCTTCGGAACACGGCAGCCTTGAACTCCTCGCTTCGCCCTGGAGCCCGCCGGCCTACATGAAGACAAACGGAGACATGAAGAACGGCGGACAGCTTAAAAAGGAGTTCTACGGCGACTGGGCAGCCTACATGGTGAAGTTCGTGCAGGAGTACAAAAAGCGCGGTGTGAACATCTCCATGATCTCCGTGCAGAATGAGCCCGCTGCGGTCCAAACCTGGGAATCGTGCATATATTCCGCTGAGGAAGAGGGCACTTTCGCTGCCTCGTTCCTCGGACCCGCTCTTGAAGCTGCCGGACTTTCGGATGTGAAGATCTTCGTCTGGGACCACAACAAAGAGATCCTTTTTGACCGTGCCTGCGGTGCGATGAGCGTTCCCGGCGCTGACAAGTACATCGGCGGTTTCGCCTTCCACTGGTACACGGGCGACCACTTTGATGCGATCCGCCTGACACAGGACAGGTTCCCGAGCAAGGAACTGATCTTCACGGAAGGCTGCGTGGAATACAGCCGCTTCGCGGATTCGAACGAAGTCAGAAAGGCAGAGATGTACGGACATGATATGCTCGGAAACCTCGCTTCCGGAGCAACGGGCATACTGGACTGGAACCTTCTCCTCGATGCTAAGGGCGGCATCAACCATGTCGGAAACTTCTGCGCCGCACCCATAATGTGCAACGACGACTTCACCGACTATGAAAAACGCCTCAGCTACTACTACATCGGGCATTTCTCGAAATTCGTGAAGAAGGGAGCCCGCAGGCTTGCAACCTCCGTTTACAGATCCGATATCGAGAGCACTGCTTTCGAAAATCCCGACGGAAGCGTTGTCTGCGTGCTTCTGAACCGTACGGGAGGCGACCTCTGGTTTGCCCTTACCGACGGAAAGGAGTCACATTACGTGACCCTTCCCGGACACAGCATAATGACGGTGGAAATGTAGGAAATTTAAGTAACATAACGTTTGACTTAACGTAATTCTCCGCGCGGCCGTCGGACAGGCAAAGCTTGTTCGACGGCCTTTTTCTAACCCGATCAAAACAAGCGACAGAGCTTTCGACTGTTTCCGCCGCGGGCGAGGCCCATATGCTTCTCACTGCAAACGAAAGCGGGAGAGGAGAAGGGCGCATGTGAAGTTTTGTCGGTCCTTGCCTGCGCGAGGAGTGTATGTTTGATACATAAAAAAGGTTCATAACTGTCTGCCTGACAATCATGAACCTTAAGGACTATTTTTTGAGATATGAAGCTATCTGTTCCTCGGAGAAGCCGTTCTGCTTCAGAAGTGTGAGGAGTTTTGCATTTTCGGTGCTTAATGAAGTGTTTTTGGAAGTAAGGGAAGAGACTTCGGTGCTCAGGGAAGAGACCTCGGTGTTCAGCGAGGAGACCTCTTCGGTGAGTGCTGAGATCTTTTCGTCTCTTACCTGTATACAATGCTCAAAACTCAGTTTGTCAAGTAAATACTTCTCATGCGCTTCCATATATGTCTTTTCCTGACTCTGGACGTTTGACTTGTACATAACCTGTGCCACCTCCTTAAACATATCATTCTTTGAACAAAGCTCCTTAAGTTCATCCCAATTGGTTGCTTTAAAGATCTTTGCCCAATAAACAAGATCGTTATCGATGTCTTCCTGCGTAGCTATTTCTGTCTGGTTCAAATATAACACATTTAATTTTAAATATGAAGAGTAAGGTTGGAAGTTTTTCGTATTAAGAAGTTCATAATGAGAATAGAACTCCGGGTAATCCGGAAAAAGCGGATCGTTCATGATGGCAATGAATGTAGTGGGTTTTAGCTTTGAATAAGCATCCCCTTCCTTGATACTGTCGAAACTTCTACACAAATATAATAATGTCCGAAGCTTCCATTCGTCGTTAACATACATCTGAAGTTCGATATCAATGATCTCGTTATTGTTGAGACTCACTTTAACATCAAGTATGATCTCCTTGGTGGTGTACATCGAATAATCGATGGGGTTGGTGAGCTCTACATCTTTTACAGTGTTCGGATCGAGCCCTTTTAAGGAACAGACAAGTCCTTTGAGGGCTTTCTTGGAACGAGCCATTACGAGATGGAACATCATATCGTTTTTGAGGGTAACATCAATAGGCCCTGTAGCTTCCTCAAAAGGCACA
>JAEFAR010000003.1 GCA_016287675.1 Lachnospiraceae bacterium | reverse complement strand
CTGTCCCCATCTACTCACCTGTCCCCATCGACTCAGTTAGGAGTGTTTTATGGCTGTTTTTACTCAAAAAGCAATAGTAAATACATTTTTGGAAATGCTGAATGAAATGCCCTTTGACAGGATCACCGTAAAGGACATTGTGGAAAGGTGCGGGATCAACCGCAACACATTCTATTATCACTATCAGGATGTGTATGACCTGCTGACAAAGATCCTTGAGGCCGAGCTGCAGCGCGCGGTGGAGAATTCAAGAAATTACGACACATGGGAGATGGGCATAATCGATGCCTTGAGCTTTGCCATCAGGAACAAGAAAGCGGTCTACCACATTTACAATTCAGTTAACCGTGACAAGCTCCTGGTTTACTTCAGGGGGATCATCAGAGACATTACCGCAAAGTTCATAAGGCGGGAAGCGGGGACGGATGACATACCCGAAGATGACCTTCTGCTTTTGGGAAGGATCCTTGATGAAGCGGTGATGGGCATATTCGAGACCTGGATGGAAGAGGGTATGACCGAGGAGATAGAGACCAAGGTTGCCCGTGTGGAGTACCTTTTTAAGGGCATGACAAAGTCGATCGTGGAAAAAATGAATACACCGGAATATAAACTTGTTAAAAACGGAAAAAGGCCTAAAACAGAGGGTTAGAAACTGTTTTTTGGGCAAAAGGAGTGGCGTGTCTGATTTTCAGACACGCCACTGTTTTTATCCATAGAAGTGGGCAGAAACAGGGTGTAAAATTCAGTTAGCAATCGGGAAACAAGGTGGCTAACAAGCACCTCGGAGAAAAACACTCGTGCTTCCCGGCCTGACAAAGAAACATCAGAAAGTGAGGTTGAACAAATGAAAAAGATCAGTGAATTTATTGTAAAAGCACATATTCCGATCCTGATAATCGCATTGCTGCTCGTCTTTCCGTCGATCTTCGGAATGATGAAGACCAGGATCAACTATGATATGCTGACCTATCTCCCCAAAGACATGGAAACCGTGAAAGGTCAGGACATCCTGCTGGAGGACTTCGGAAAGGGAGCCTTCTCGGTGATCGTTGTTGACGGAATGACACCCGGTGAGATCAAGGATCTTACGAGCGACCTGCAGAAGGTGGAGCATGTGGCTACTGTGCTTTCCTTTTACAGTGTTGCGGATTGCGGCATACCCGCCGAGATCCTTCCCGAAAAATACTACAATATGATGAATAACGGTGATTCCACCCTTGTTGCGGTGTTCTTTGATTCTTCAACATCGGCGGATGAAACCATAGAAGCGATCAGACAGGTCAGAAAGACAGCGGGAAGCAGATGCTTCGTAACCGGTATGTCGGCGCTGGTGACCGACCTTAAGGATCTTTGCGAAAAGGAGGAGCCCATCTACGTCGGACTTGCGGTTGCCTGTGCGGTGGTCGCTATGATGATCTTCATGGACAGCTTCATCATTCCCTTCATCTTCCTTGCCAGCATGGGTATGGCGATCCTTTTAAACCTTGGAACGAACTACTGGCTGGGTGAGATATCATACATAACAAAGGCCCTCTCGGCAGTGCTTCAGCTGGCAGTCACCATGGACTATTCCATTTTCCTTTGGAATTCCTACACCGAGCAGAAAAAGAGATTCCCCGGAGACAACAACAGGGCGATGAAGCATGCGATCTCCAACACCTTCACCTCCGTTATCGGAAGTTCCCTGACAACAGTTGCGGGCTTCATAGCACTTTGCTTCATGAGCTTCACTCTTGGACGTGACCTGGGTATCGTAATGGCAAAGGGCGTTGCGCTGGGCGTTCTCGGAAGCCTTACAACTCTCCCCGCACTCATACTTGTCTTTGACAGACTCATTGAAAAGACAAAGCACAGATCCTTCATGCCGAAGAAGATGGATCGGGTTGCCCATGCGGTAACATCAAAGCCCGCGATTTTCATAGTGATCTTCCTTGTGATTCTCTTCCCCGCATTGTACGGCTACGTGCATACTGAGAAGTATTACGATATGAGCAACGTGCTTCCTTCAAACATAGATTTTGTTACGGCAAACAAGAAACTTGAACAAGAATTTGACATGGCATCCACGCATATGGTCCTGTCCGATGCGAAGATGGGAACCGCAGACGCGGCGGATATGCTTTCCGAACTTAACAAGGTAAAGGGCGTTAAGTTCGCGGTGGGCCTCGAATCGCTTCTTGGAAGCGGTGTTCCCGAGGAATTCCTCCCCGAAAGCGTTTTGAGCACTTTAAAGAGCGACCGCTACAGCCTGACAGTCATCAGCTCCGAGTACTATGTGGGCAGTGACGAGGTTGACGCCCAGCTTGACGAGATCAACGGCATCATCAAGAAGTATGATAAAAATGCGATGCTGATCGGTGAAGCACCTTGCACGAAGGACATGGTTTCTGTTACGGATGTGGACTTCACAAGGGTTTCGATCATATCCATCGCAGCGATCTTCGTGATCATCGCGTTTGTTACAAAGAGCCTGTCCATCCCTGTTATCCTTGTTTCCGTGATCGAGTTTGCCATCTTCATAAATCTTGGCCTTCCCTATTACATGAACAAGAGCCTTCCCTTCATCGCACCCATCTGCATCAGCACGATCCAGCTGGGCGCAACCGTCGACTACGCGATCCTTATGACAAACGGATACAAGAAGGAAAGGACAAAGGGTGCGGAGAGAAAGGAAGCGGTTTCCAAGGCACTTTCGTCGGCGATCCCTTCCATCTTTGTGAGCGCCATGGGATTCTTCGCAGCGACCTTCGGTGTTGCGATGTACTCCGACCTTGACATCATCAGCTCAATGTGTGGTCTGATGGCAAGAGGCGCGGTTATCAGCATGTTCGCGGTGGTACTGATCCTGCCCGCATTGCTCTGCACCTTTGACGGGTTCATCACTCACACCACCTTGGGAATGAAGAAAAATCTGAAACAGGCAAACTGATCAAGAAAGGTAAGGTAGGCATATGAATAAGAGACATTTAAAAGCAATGGCTGTTGTACTCAGCGCGGGACTTGTTCTTTCACTGGCAGCAACTCCGGCATATTTGGTAAAAGCCGGAAATACAAATGAGAAAAACGATATCGGAAAGATTGTTGAAGAAAAAAAGGAAGAGCTTACAAAGACTCTTAAAAATGCTTTGAACTCAAAGGAAACTCCCGACAAGGACGAAACGGTCTACGTTATTGCCAATTCGGACGGCAGTGCGCAAAGAGTCATAGTGAGCGACAGACTTACCAACACAAAGGAACTCAACGAACTCAGGGATTACTCGGAACTCAGAGATATAAGGAATGTAAAGGGAAAGGAAAGTTTCACACGGGACGGTGAGAACCTCACATGGAAAGCAGAAGGAAAAGAGATCGTCTACAGAGGCGAGACAGACAAGGCCTTGCCTGTCGATATGCAGATAACATATGCACTTGACGGCAGGGAGATCGCTCCCGCGGACCTTGCGGGAAAGAGCGGTCATGTAACGATGACCTGCGTTTTCAGGGACAGGGAAAAGGCTCCCTTTGCGGCAGTTACGGTACTTCTTTTGAACAACGGAAACTTTAAGAACGTAACGGTTTCAAGAGGTTCCGTCTCATCCGACGGCACAAGGACTACAGTGTGCGGCATTGCATTCCCGGGATTCGAAAACTACACAAAGAGCATTGAAGACGCCGGAAAACTGGTGATCGAGTGTGATGCCGAGAACTTTAAACTCCTGACTTCTCTTACGGTTGTGACAGATGAAGTCTTCAGAGGCATCAGCGTGGACACATCGGATCACAGGAACCAACTTGACGGAAGGATGGCAAAACTTGAAAAAGACTGCACGGAGCTTGTTCAAGGAACAGCTGCTCTCGCAAGTGCAATGGAGGAACTTTCCGCCGGAACGACAAAGCTTGACGTGGCAGTGGGGCAGCTGGATGCGGGCGCAAAGCAGCTCGCTTCGAAGAACGGGGCTCTTGTGGCCGGCAGCACTCAGATCTTCGGATCAATTCTTAAAACTGCCTATCAGTCGCTGGTTGCCGCAGGTGTAACGATCCCCGAGCTCACAGTCGAAAACTATGCTGCTGTTCTTGACGGCACTGTAAAGCAGATGACAGCTCAGCTCCAAAACATCCCTTCAGGGACAGCAGCCTACACAAAGGTTCAGACAGGCATAGGAACTGTCAAGGCTGTCAAGGCTCAGCTGGACAGCGTGAACGCTTTCTGCACCGGAGTTAAGGACTACACGGACGGAGTAGCCCTTCTCGGTGCAAACCTCACAAAACTTTCCGAAGAAGTTGACAAGCTTGAAGCGGCTGTAAAGCAGATCCGCGACGGTGCAGTGAAGCTCAGTGATTCAATTAATGCTGCGGATCTCACCGGACTTACGGCTCAGATCGCAGAGGCTGCGAAGAAACTGGAAGCTTCCACGGATGATCTTCATGCACTCCTCAAGGCAGCGGATGAGTACAACAATTTCGCAGGTCTTGCTAAAGGAAGCACGGGAACGGTACGGTTCGTTTACAGGACTGCTTCTATAGGGGAATAAAGATTACGGACAGGTCAATGAGTCGATGGTGAGTCGATGGTGAGTCAATGGCGCTTCCAAGGTGAGTCAATAGGGACGTTTCATTTTGACTCATCATCGATGAGTCAAAATGAAACGTCCCTATTGACTCACCGGCAGCGAGATTTCAAGAGATCTGCGGGCTGAAGTGGGCAAATTCAAGCTGGAGTAAAACAAAACTAATAATACAACTATAAAAAATCAACCGACGGTTAATTTTCTCTTTCCTGACAATGTCTGTTCAAAACATTGAAATATGGCATAATAGGGACAGGAAAGGGCAAAAGGACCCGCCGGTTTATTTTATGGAGGTATCATTATGAGGATCACAATAGGCAACAACATTAAACGCTTGCGTACGGAAAAGCACATAACTCAGGAACAGCTTGCTGAAGCTATGAACGTCAGCTGCGCAGCAGTAAGTAAATGGGAGAGGAGCGAAACATATCCCGAAATAACGGTATTGCAGCCCCTTGCATTCTATTTTGGAGTATCCCTCGATGAACTTATGGGATATGACAAAGAAAAGGTGAATGAGGAGATCGAAAGGCTTCTTGATGAGTTTTCCGAGTGCAGACGGAAGGACTGGGAAAAAGCAAAAGAACTGATCAAAAGCATATATAAGGATTATCCTAACGATTATCGGGTGATGTATTGCTACATGTGGAGTCTTGGCGTGGAGGATGCGGAACCGGATCTTGACATTGCACTGGCTCGTAAGGATGAGATAGCACCCATATGCGACAGGATACTCGAAGGTTGTAACGACATTCAGCTTTGTCTGGGAGCGTGGAAAATGAAAGCTATATTGCTCCATGCGGAAGGGAAGACTGATGAAGCACTGAGGATCCATAGTGAGAAATTCGGGGATTGGTATTTTTCTACGGGCCAGATGAACGAGCAATTGTTCAAAAAAGACAGACCTGAGTTCCTCTATTGGGCGAAGCGGAATATGTATGAACTTGTTTCGTTTGCCGCAGACAAATATGTAAAATCGCTATTCTTTGATGAAGGTATAGCTTATGAGAAAATGGTGAGTGATGTGGAGAAGTGCGCAGATGCCCTTTACAGCCGTGGCTGCGAACTTTCTGAGAGTTATCTTGTCCTTCAGGCCAATAAGATATTCGGAAGGTTGCATAACGACCTTATCGCGCGCAGGTATCGCGGCGGAAAGGATGAAGATATTATCAGGATCGTTGACAAATACCTTTCTACAGTGGCTAAAATAGATGATATGGCAAAAAAAGATGAAGCTTTGTACGATGTCTGCGTAAAGAGGTTTAACACCCATGATCTTACATCCTATGTCGTCAATAGCACCCTTGCATGGAAGAATCCCAACAATTTGAAAATGCTGGAGAATGAGGAGTACAGAGGGGTTATTGAAAAATACAAATAAGAAAAAAGGAAATGAAAGAGCCGGAGAAACCCGGTTTTTTTAAAATGCGTCTTGACAGTATCCGGAAAATAAAGTAAAATTTCCGTACGAAAATTACGTACGGAGGGCAGAAATGATACAAGCTAAGAGCATGGAAGTAAGAGACAACTTCAGAGCATGGTGCACTCAGGTTTCCGAAGGAGAAACTATTCAAATCTCACGACCGGGAAATAGCTTTGTCTATCTGGTAGGAGAAAAAACGTACGAAAAGTTGATGATGGAAAAAAGAGTCACTGCGTATACCTCCTATTTGTACGGGAAGGATAAGATCATAAACCTTAAAAGATTATCTGAAATAGAGAAACTCCCCGACAATTGGAATAATGACGGAGCAGCCCCGATACCGCGAGGAGTTGTGAAAAATGTTCGAAAACTGTTGATGAACCTCGCATATCAGCCCGAGATATTTCCTACTGCCTGCGATGCAGTTCAACTCGAATGGGATAATAAAAACGGAGAATACCTTGAAATGGAAGTTCTGGAGGATTTGATCAACGTTTTTAAAATCGATCGGGACGGCGGGGAAGAACAGTATACTATAGCAATCGACGCTGTTGCGGTGGAGAAGATTGTGAGGGAATTTTATGAATGAGTGAGTCAATAGGGACGTTTCATTTTGACTCATCATCGATGAGTCAAAATGAAACGTCCCTATTGACTCTTATGAAGAAGACAAATAAACTGGTTGTTGGGTGATTGGTATGAAAATAGTAAATGTTGTTGCAGCTGTAATTTGTGACTCACTGACAAGACCTACTAAAGTATTTGCAACGCAGCGCGGGTATGGTGAATATAAGGATGGCTGGGAATTCCCCGGAGGGAAGGTTGAAGCAGGAGAAGCGCCGGAACAGGCTCTTGCACGTGAAATCCGCGAAGAACTTGATACAGAGGTAGAGGTCGGTGAGTTTCTGGATACTATCGAGTATGATTATCCGACATTTCATCTTTCCATGAGATGTTATTGGTGTACAGTAAAGTCCGGCAATCTGGTATTAAAGGAACATGAAGCAGCAAAGTGGCTTTCAAAAGAAACGCTCGATTCGGTGGAATGGCTGCCTGCGGATATTACGATAATTGATAAGATACGTGAAAAGCTGTGAGGGTGAGTCAATAGGGACGGTTCATTTTGACTCATCGAAGACGAGTCAAAATGAACCGTCCCCATCGACTCCTGGCCTGCTTTGCGGAATTCAACGACTGTGAACACGTGGGACGGGGGGCATTTTATTCTGTGGAGAGATAGAGACAAGACCCTATGTAGCGGGGGTAACAATATAAACAGCGTAGCGGTCAATTGACTGCTACGCTGTTAATTTGCATAAAAAGCATGTTGCATTTCCGGCTTATTCGTTTTCTTTACGCTTTTTCAGTATTACGAATGCGGCTGCGCCGCCGAGGATCACTGTGACACCGATGACGATCCCGACAATGAGGCCGGTATTGCTCTTTTTCTCTTCTTCCGGTGCGATCGGTTGTTCATTAACCCGGATTGTATCGCCGGGGTCGGTTGAGTTGTTGGGATCGGGCTGTCCGCTTTCGGTGTTTCCGTTGTTTTTTGCGTAGGATGCTTTTCCAGATGCGGAAATGTTGTTATAACCCATTACCGCTGCGGTGATCTCAGCCGTAAGCGCATCGGGTACATTTCCGTTCTTGAACTCTATCTTAAACGTTCTTCCCAAATTTTTACCGCCGCATATGGGAGTATGTGCGGGGCTGATTTCCGCGTCGAGTGCCGTTAATGTGTACTCGGACGCTGAGAAACCCGAAAGCTTGACATTTTCCGTAGTAATCGTATTCACACTTACATATTTACTGAATACGAGACAAAGGTCATTCCCAATCTTTTCGATGGTCGCAATAGGTTTTGAAAGGGACAAAAGCGGAATGTTGACATCAAGCTGCGGAGGAAGAACAGGCAGGTAATTCACACCCGCAATGGTGACTACAGCCGCAGGATCGTTCGCAGATGAGCCTTCTTCATATCCTTGCTTGAACACCTTTACAAACCAGTTACCCTCGGGAACATCCCAGGCATATTTTCCCTCAGCATCGGAAAACAGAGGATTGATCTGGTCGTATGCTTCTGCCTCCCAGTAATCCATGCCTTCGCTGTAAAGTGTGACTACAGCATTCTCTATACGATTGCTTGCTACTGCTTCATAAACGAAACCTGAAGGGTCAATTGCCATTTTAATATCTTCAGAGTCATCGGATTCGGCATCTTTATCCTTGTTGTTCAAGCGCTCTTCAAGGATCCTTCGCAGATCATAATCAGTTAGCTCACCCGCTTTGTATTGTTCCTGCAGTTTGGCCAGCTCGGGTATCGAAAGCCCTGTCATGAGCTGGAATCTGCGGCGGGCATCGGTCATGCTTTCATTATAGAAGCTCCATGCCTGATCGTTGTGTGCTTTGATCTCGTCCATGGCAGGTGAAATGATTCCCTGTAATGCGACGCCTATTGCTTTGAGTTCCGGAAACTCCGGAGGAATTTTGCCCACGATCGTATTGGCTATGCCAAGGTTAAAACTCTGTCTTCTGTATTCATCCATCATTTGTGTAGCTTGATAGCCTTCTTCTCTTGCTATTCCGGCAGTATTTTTGTAACGTCCGGTATCAACGTCCTTCGGAAGGTTTGAAGCAACTTGGTTCATGAAGGATAGCATTTTTTGATCGTCTTCTATCATAGCCTGTTTTTTGCTCACATCGATCTTTTCGCTGACTTGATTGTATACTTCAACCATGTCACCTATACCGATTATATCAAGTGCATCACCCAGTTTTGGATACTTTGAATACGTACGAATAAGGTCTGCAGCCAGTCCGCTAACGATATCATATGTTACACTGACAGCAGGGGCTTTTATTATTTCCCCTACCGTACCCATTGCTCCTTGAGTACTGCTGGCATAAACAGATTTGTCTTTACTTTGAAAACGTACGTAAGCCTCTTCGGAAGCGCCACGTTTTAGAGAGGAATAGACAAACCAGACCTTGACGGGAACCAGGTTTTTTTCTCCGAAAGGATACGTTGTCGATTTTAATAATGATCTATTTATTTCTCCGTACGGCTTTAATATATCCTCGGATGCAACCGGGACTGCCACCATTGTGCCGTTGGAGCACAAAACGTTGAATTCTCCATCATCTGACATCATTTCAGGATTGGAAACAAGGGCTTCAAACCCAAAATCACTTTTAGTGGTCCATACTCCGAAGGTGGTCCCACCTTCCAGAGCAATGTTTTCAACAGCTGTTGTTTCTTTGTCGTGATAGACGATAACTTCATCTGTTGAATGACCTTCCGAGGTTGCACGTATGCTGTGGAAGGAATAGTCTTTGCCATTTGTGGGAAGCTGGACCATAGCCTCATATTTTCCTTGAGAATCTGACTCAACAATGGTTAGAAGTCTTTCTCCTTCCCAGATTTTCACCTGAGCATTTTTAGGCGCATGTCCGCTACATTTTATTTCTCCTGTACATGTTCTGCGCATTGTCTTAAGAGTAACGGGAAAAACATTTGCTGCATATTCTCCGACTGTAATATCCTCACGGACTTCTCCGTTAACTTCAATATCCACCGCCACCCTGACTTTCATTTCAGCTATATCAAGGACAGTCAGATAGCAGGAGAAGTCAAAAGGTCCTGTAATATCCTCATTAAATCTAATGACCTTTGCAAGCTCCTTCCAGTTTAGATCCTCCTCCGAAGCAGTATCGACAACATGACCGTTAATAACAAGACTGTTTGTTTTATATGCTGCATGTACACCTCCTCCATCCTCTTGGTTGTAGCCATAGATGCGAAGGGCTTTCAATTTAAAGGGTTCTACATCCTCAATATGGCCTGTGACCTTCAAGAGGTCTCCGGAAGTTTGTGCTGTTCCCGAAACACCGGCCGAAGAGAGGATGCTTATTGAACTGGCATTCAAGTCAAAAACATCAAGTTCTGAAGTGCCCATATAAGTAACCTTGCCGGATTCCAAAGTGAGCGAATTTTTTAAAACCCGAGAACCATAGGTGTCGATCAACATATCATAGTTCAAATCCATAAACGTTGAATAATATGGGGCACCATAGGAAATTGCATTGTAAGTCTTTGTATTTTCTCCCTCGGGGAGTACTGCTATAAATGTATATGTATCGCTTTCACTTTGAAAATCGTATTTCGGATGTCCATTTTCGTCAAACAGAATAACCCGTGGATGACCGTATTGACCGGGTTTGTAAGTGGCAGAGCCTCTGATCCCCGCGAGATTGGCAAGAGGAACTTCAACAGTTGCTCCGGAGGAAGCACGGACACTGTCTTCCAAAACATAATCAGTATTGAATACTATAGTATATTCATTTCTCTGATCCTTTTCGGTATCAGGCACGAAAGAAACGGTATCAATTGATGACCAGGTAAAATCACCGGAAACATTGTCGTTAACGTACAGGCTGTTTTGTAAAAGCTCCGGAAGAAGAATGTTGTACAGGTCTTCATTAATGTTGCCCGTGAATTTCAATGAAAAAGCAAGCTGTTTTTTCTTCAATACGAAATCTGCATTGACCTCGGATCTTGACATATCATAGTCGGAGATGTTCGTGGAAGTGGCGACATAATTATCCTTCGATGCATTTATCATATATCCTGTCGAATGTAGACCTTCAAGTTTATAAAATCCGTTATCATCGGTATAAATCCCCGTCGTATAGCCGAAAGCATCCTGTCGGCTTGCCGAAACATATGCGTTTGCAACAGGTGTTCCGGTCTCATCCGTTACGTGACCGGAAACTACTGCACCGATACCTATTTTTTCGAGATCGATCACAATCTCTCCGTTCGCGGGAACAGTTGTGATGATCGGGTCACCCTTTTTTAGGCGTGGGAAATAGTATTCCTCGGTAAGAAAACTGTCTTCGCCTATCGGATACAGATCCAGTGCTACTTCGATACCCACAGGCACGGCACAGGGTGCCATTCCGAAGCTTACTTGACCATCGGAACTAAAAACTGTAACGAACGTGTTATTCAATTTTTCTCCGTCTGCGTAACAGGAGACATTAACTGTGTTATAGGCTCCATCGTAAGGGTCTTCATAAGGAGCTTCACCCGGATCTCCGCCGTCTGCAGGATTTGTAAAGGCAAATGCTTTTCGCGAAACCGCCAATATGGTGGGAATAGGCTCCTGCGGGTTGTTTTTACTCATAAAATACGGATTTTTTTCATATACAAATGCAATAAAACGGTAATAGCCACTGGCAGGAAGACCCCTGAATTCCTCAAATGCCAGATTGTCACTTTTGCTTCTAAAACCATTCTTTTCCTTGTCAAAGTATTGTGAAATTTGATTCCAGGTAATAGGTATGTGCTTATTAATGTCAGAATCCGTGTAGATCTGAATAATATTTTCGAAAGAAATACTTTCCGATGCGGGAATCATAAAAATGTCAAAACTTGAATCCAAAAAACTTGTCGGATCGGAGCGGGTAAATGCAGATACAGGCAATGTAAAATCACAGCCGAAAGTATCATGCACATTTATATACTCGGTGCTGTTTAGATTGAAATCATTCAGTACACCTGCATATATTACGTCTAAAGGGTTTTGGTATTTCTGGTTTGGACTTTTTTCAAGGATTATTCTGTTTTCTTCCGCCTTTGCAATCTGAGCGGGAACTAAGGGATTTGTCACGGTCGCAAGAATGCAAACGATCGTGAAAGTGGCGAGAATACGCCTTAAAAGATGACGAGGTCTGAGTTTAGTATCCATAAATCCTCCTACATGCAATGGTTGAAAGCCAGTGTATTTGTTTGTGATATTACCATTATTCTGAATAAAGGTCAATTAACTCTGAATTTATAGGCAATTTAGATTGTTTTAATGAACACGTGGTGACGGGGGCATTTATAAATGAGTCGATAGGTGAGTCGATGGGGACGGTTCATTTTGACTCATCGAAGACGAGTCAAAATGAACCGTCCCCATCGACTCTTCTTAACCATCTTAACTTGTTTTTTTGTTTAAAAGTGATATTATAAAAAATTGAAAAAAACAATTTGATATTGTTTACAACACCTCCGGAGGCGTCTCACATCGGTCCTTGCAGAATCCGGCAGGCATATGAAATGCGGATACTCAAGAGTGGATGATCAACGCAACGGTCAAACCATGAGGGGTTTAAAAAACTGCTTTTTTTTGCAGATCATTCTAATTGTATAAAAGGAGAAGGTATATGACAGACTTACAATCAAAGCGAGCAACCCTTTTTGTCCTCCCCATCATTTTTCTCATCCTGCTGCTTCTCAGCGTTACGGATCTTATCGTAATAGGAAGACATGAATCAAGTATCGTTATGCCGGTAATTTCGATAATAACAAATGTTCTGGTCCTGGTTTCAGGTATTTTCATCAGGATCAGATTCAGGAGTCACCTTTTGGCGGGATTGTCATTCCTGATCGGAGGATCCGCAGCATTCCTCGTCTTCTCGCTGGTGACCATCGTTCCGGTAATATATGCCTATGCTTTTCCCATAATGATCGCCTCCATAGTCTATCTCAGCAAGCGGATAACCATCATCTGCGATTCCACATTGGGGATGGCGGTTCTTATCATTGCCGTCAGGATGAGCTCTCAGGGGAAACTCCCTTCAGACGATCTGATCGCCCTTGCAATTTCCACCGCAAGTTGCATCGCTGTATCCCTTGTCGGGGTTTACCTTCTTGAAAAGGCTCAGTCCGAAAACATGGCAATCATCGAGGATGGCGCCCGGTCAAGCAAAGAAACCGCTGCAAAAGTCATAGGGATCGCCGCGGAGATCCAAAAGAGTTTTGAATCATCCTCTGTTGCCATAAAAGATCTCGATCAATCCCTGGAGCTGAACCAGGCTTCCGTTTCAGGCATAGCAAACAGCATGGAAGCCAATGCAGAAAGCATACAGAAGCAGGCTCTCATGTGCTCGGAGATCAGCGGCGCCACCAACAGGGCGGAGGATCTGATCCACGAAACATATGCTACTTTTCAGGCCTCGGAGAACACTGTAAAGAGCGGCACAGGTATCGTGGAAGAACTGGCAGGGCAGGCTAAGGTAGTAAAAGAATCCAGCTCAAAGACAATAGACAGTACAAAGCTGCTTGTTCAAAAGGTTGCGGAAGTACGTAACACTCTGGCTGTGATTTCAAAGATTTCCGGAAAAACAAATCTTCTTGCTCTTAATGCATCGATAGAAGCTGCCAGGGCAGGTGAAGCAGGCAGGGGATTTGCCGTCGTTGCCGAAGAGATACGTCAGCTCTCCGAACAGACTCAAAAAGCAACAAATGACATCGGAGATGTTATCGAATCTCTTGAAGAAGAAGCCGGTAAGGCAGAAGAAAATGTAACAGAAACTATTAACGGTATCGAGTACCAGAACACCATGATCGAAAAAACAGATTCCGCCTTTGCGGAAATCGGATCGGCAGTTCAAAAAATCTCAGAAAACATTTCTGCATTGGAAAAACAGGTGGGACACGTCGTAGGAAGTACAAAGACCATCAACGACAACATTTCACAGCTTTCCGCAACTTCTGAAGAGATCGCGGCAAGCTCCGAGGAAGGAGTCGGCGCAGCAGAGCGTGCAACGGCATGCATGAAGAACATGACGCGGATACTTAACGACATCAACGAACTTGCCGGAAAGCTTAAAGAGATCAGGGTAGATTGAACCCAGGTGAGTATATGGAAATGATCATACGAAAGGTACAGCAGGGTGATGAGGCTGATCTGGCATACATACAGACAGAAAGCTGGAAGGCGGCTTTTAAGGATATCCTCGATCCGGAGACTCTGACTCGATGCACTGACATCGAAAAAGCTACTGATATGTACCGTACTTTGCTGGAAGAGAATAAGGGTAACGGATACGTCCTCATTGCCGAAGGAAAACCTCATTGCATAGCATGGTGGGATGCTGCCAGAGATGCAGACTTTGCCGGCAGCGCCGAACTTATCTGCATTCACAGTCTTCCTGATAAATGGCGCAGGGGATACGGAAGCCGGATGATGAAGCAGGTTTTGTCAGACATAAAGGTTGCAGGCTATTCTGAGGTGATATTGTGGGTGTTTAAAGAAAATTTGCGTGCCATAGCATTCTATAAGGCTCTTGGATTTTCTGCAACGGAGCATGAAAAGACAGGGCTTGGCGCAGTGGAAGTCTGCTATTCAAGAACACTGTGATCTACTGCACAGGCATGAGGGAGTGAGCCATGATCAGAGTATTATTGTTGGAAGATGACGACCTGATAGCAGCAGGGCTTGTATATGCCTTGCAGAACGAAGGCTACGGGGTAGTGCACTGCAGGAACGTCGAAAAAGCAAAAGAAGAGGTCGGGAAGCAGAGCTTTCAGATGGCGATACTTGACATGAGACTTCCGGACGGAAGCGGTTTTGATGTCAGTGAAAAGCTTAAAGGGAAGAATACGCCCATCATCTTCCTGACAGTGGAAGATGATGAGGAAAAGATAGTAAAAGCCTTTGACGAGGGCGCTGCAGACTATGTGACCAAGCCTTTCAGGATCAAGGAATTTCTGGCCAGAGTCAAAAGAGGCATAAGAAAGGAAGCAGGGGAGGAACACGAGATTTTAAGGATCGGAGAAGTTGAGATCGACACCGATGCGGGGAAAGTGACTGCAAAGGGAAAGCCCGTTGAGCTCACCGCGCTTGAATACAGAGTTCTGCAGATCTTTGCCGCGAATCCTTCAAAGCTTCTTACACGGACACAGATCCTGGATCGGATCTGGGATATAGACGGAAATTTTGTTGAAGATAACACTTTAACTGTCTATGTTAAGCGCCTCAGGGAAAAATTGGGAGACGCGATACACATTGAAACGGTCAGGGGGATGGGCTATCGTGTGGATCAATAAAAAGGAACTCATTGAACTGGATAAAGCTGTAAAGGACTACCAGCAGGGAAAAGAGCCGGACATCAGAGACAACCGGGAAGGAGTTTACAGCAGGCTGAAAGATGACATATATGCCCTTGTCAGGATGAAAGACGAGGAGCTCCTGCAGACGGCAAAGGAAAGGGATATCCTTTCCGATTACATGGCGGACATTTCCCATCAGCTGAAAACGCCCATTACATCCATGATGATAATGGCGGATCTGCTGGAAGAGAGTGATGATGAAAAACGTGGGGAATTCATAAGGAACATAAAGTTCTCGCTGAACAAGATGGAATGGCTCATCGGCTCACTTCTTAAGATGGCCAAGCTGGATTCGGGCGCAGTCAGGTTCATGTCAGGTGAAGTCAGGCTTTCAGACCTCATGGCAGACGTGAGGTCATCCGTTGAAGTGATGCTGGATGTAAAGGATCAAAGGCTTGAGATGGGAAGTGATGCCATCCTCCACTGCGACAGGCGCTGGACTGCGGAGGCTCTGACAAACATAGTAAAGAACGCCATGGAGCATTCGCCCGAGGGCGGAACCATCAGGGTGGACAGCGGAGTAAACGCCATGTACGAATGGATCTCCGTTACGGACAGCGGAAATGGTCTGGAACAGTCTCAGTTTGCTTCACTTTTTAAAAGATTTGAGAATTCCACCAATGAAAACGGGTTCGGCATAGGAATGCCTCTTGCCCTTTCCATCATGAAGGGACAAAACGGGACCATAGATGCGGATCTGGGAGGAAACGGCGTCGGTGCCACTTTTACATTAAAAATTTTAAAAAATTAAATACAGTCACCTTACAGTCATTTTCTCATGCTATCCTGTTCGTAAAGAAAGGAAGGTAAGCATATGACTGTTTTGGAAGTAAATGAGCTGACAAAGAGATATGGAAGCGGGGAATCGGAAGTGATGGCCCTCGATCATGTCTCTTTTTCTGTTGAAAAGGGAGAGTTTGTTGCGATAGTCGGAGCGTCGGGATCGGGAAAATCAACTCTCATGAACATGATCGGAGGAGTTGATGTGCCCACATCGGGATCAGTGAAGATCGAGGGGCAGGAGATCGCCAAAATGAACGAGAGCGAGCTCGCGATCTTCAGAAGAAGAAACATCGGAATGGTCTATCAGTTCTACAACCTGATCCCCACCCTCACGGCTGAGGAGAACATCATGCTGCCCTGGCTTCTGGACGGAAGGCCCGAGAACAGGGAGAAGCTGAATGAGATCATGAAACTCCTTAAACTGGAGGCAAGGGCGAAGCATCTGCCCGGTAAAATGTCGGGAGGCCAGCAGCAGAGGGTTTCCATCGGCCGCGCTCTGATCAACGATCCGGCTTTCATTCTGGCGGATGAGCCCACCGGAAATCTGGACAGCAAGACAAGCGAGGAGATCGTTGAACTTCTGAAATACACAAACCGCAAGTATCATCAGACATTGCTCCTGATCACTCATGATGACAGGATCGCGCTCCAGGCGGACAGGATCATCACCATCGGAGACGGCAGGATCCTTCGAGACGAGGTGGTGAAGCCATGAAGATAACAGCAAGATTAGCATGGAACCAGTTAAGGAGAAACAGGTTAAGGACTTTGGGAGCCGTGATCGCCGTCACTTTATCCGCGGCGCTGACTACGGCCGTTGCATGCTTTGTGACCAGCGCCTACGGATCACTCTTGGATTTCTTCGGAGGTGATTTCGGTGACTACGGTGCCATGTACAAGATGGTTCTTCTGATACCCGGCCTGTTTTTTGGCATTCTCATCTTCGTGATGTCCGTCACCGTTATTTCCAATGTGTTTCTTACAAGCGCGAACCAGAGGCTTAAGGATTTTGGTGTCCTTAAGTGTGTGGGTGGAACGCCGAAGCAGATCAGGGAGTCCATCCTGTTTGAGAGCATCTGGATCAGCGCCGTGGGGATCCCTGCGGGGCTTCTTCTGGGAACAGGTCTGGGCTTTCTGGGGGTGACAGTCACAGCGAAAAATGTTGAGGAACTGAACAAACTCACAAGGTCAATCCTGGTTCGCGGCTCCATTGGTCTGGATCTTAAATTTCACATTTATCCGGGCATATATTTAGCGGCTGCGATCCCGGCTTTTTTTACCGTACTTTATTCGGCATACAGGCCTGCGAAAAAAGCCTCCGAGGTTTCTGCCCTCACCTGTATCAGGGGGATCGCTTCCGAAGAAGTTGATATCCGGATCAAAAAGAGAAACCTGACAAAGAAGATCTTTGGATTTGAAGGGATCCTGGCTGACAGAAATCTTGAAAGGAACAGGACGATCTTTAAACCCACCGTTAAAGCGCTGGCCATCGGAGTTACGTTACTTTTAAGCACGGGAAGCCTTGCGGACCAGATCCGCGGTATCGGAGAGATCATGGATCCGGGCTACAACCTGGTTGAGTTTTCCTACGTTTCCGCAAGTAAGGAGAGCGTCAACAAAAGTACCGGAAGAGATGTCTACGAAATGGTGAAGCCCATTGACAGTGAAACGGGCAGGAACATAGTTGAAAGACTGAAGGGATTTGGGAATGTTAAAGTCAGCGGTTTCGGATACGACAATACATCCTACTTTCTGGGAAAAGATAATGCTTATCTAAGCGATGATATGAAGGAATCCGCGGAATTCAGGGGGATAACCGATCTTCGTGTGGTCCTTATGACACTGGATACAGAAAGCTATGCAAAAGCATGTGAGGCAGCGGGGGTTCCGGAGGGAAGCACCTTGCTGGTGAACAGATACTGGTACAACCGGAAAGGCAGGAAAAAAACGATCATGCCTTTTAATGAGTGCCCCAAAGAGCTTGTCCTTGAAAATGCGGCGGGAGAGGGCACTGTGGTAAGAGTTGACGGAATGCTGCCCGAGGAACTGATCCCCGAGTTTTTGGACGGACCCAATCAGCAGGAGGTTAAACTCATTGTGCCTCACGGCACCGGAAGATTCTACGAATGCCTTTGCGACGCTGAGGATGAAGAGGCTTTTATGAAATTCGCTGAAAATGTCAGAGCGGAAATGTATCCCGACTTTGGTGAAAACTCCTATAACGATGAGGGTTACAGCATTACCGTCAGCAAAACGGAGACCATGGTGCGGTCCATGAACTTTGCGATCATAATCGCGGAGATCGTGATCTACGGCTTTGTTGCCGTGCTTCTGCTCATCGGTCTGGTGAGTGTCATCAGCACCCTTGCCACAAGCGTAATGGCAAGAGCGGGAGAGTTTGCGGTGTTAAAAAGTGTTGGGATGACTTCCCGCGGGCTCACAAAGATGCTCCTCACGGAAAGCTTCATGTGCACTTTAAAAGCAATGATCCGAGGTCTCCCTCTTGGAATTCTGATCCCTTATCTTGTAAATCTTGCCATAAGGCAAAAGCTGCCGGTGCTCTACGAACTTCCGGTGGGACTTCTGGTAGGAAGCATCCTGGGAATATATGCCCTGGTGATGACAGTGACGCTTTTGGCTGTGTTTAAATTAAGAAAACAGAATCTGATAGAGAGTATAAGATATAAGAGCTGACAAAAGATGAGTCAATAGGGACGGTTCATTTTGACTCGTCCTCGATGAGTCAAAATGAACCGTCCCTATTGACTCATTTTAGACAGTAAAAGTTAAGAAAAGCTTTAATTCTTTTGAATTCTTTTGAGGGACTTTAAATGGTATAATCGGTGCATAGGGAGGTCGCTAAGATAAATGTTGTACTCTTATGTTCCGGCGCTGACGCTTATTCTTAACCTGATATTGAACTGGGAACTGCTTGGAAAGTACGGGGTGTATGCAAAGAAGCAGGATTTGGAAAAGCAGCTTCATGTTAGTTACAACTGGTTCCTTTTAGCTGCAAATTGCTACTTTATCGTGGATATGACATGGGGAGTATTATATGACCACAGAAATTCGCAGGTTGTGTTTCCCTTAATATATATATTGACTGTTTTGTATTATATGTTCATGCTCCTTACAATGCTGACATGGACACGATACATCGTAGCCTATATTGACAAAGTCGGACGTCGCGGACATGCCCTGCTTTACGGAGTGTGGGTGATGTTTGCGATCGGCGTTTTGTGCCTCGTATTCAACCGATACTATCGTTTTGTGTTTTCCTACAATGAAGCCAATGAATTCGTGGGAGAAAACGGAAGATATGTGGCTTTTATACTTCAGATCCTTTTCTATATCATCGTTTCCGTCTACATGCTCTACCTTGCCCATAACAGCGTGGGGCGACAGAAGATCAGATTCAAAGCCGTTGCGCTCACAAGTATGGTTCTCGGTCTTTTTCTTATTTTTCAGATCGCTTATGCTTTTCTGCCCTCATATGCAATGGGGCTGATGATCGGAATAGGACTTGTGCACTCATTTGTTCAGTCGGGAGAGAAAAAAGAAAAAGAGATACATGATCGTATCGCCTCTACCATGGCTGAGGATTATGAAGCCATATTCTACATCGACATCGAATCAGGGGAGTATCTCACTTTTTCACAAAGCAAAAAGTACATTTCCTTGAATGCGACTGCGTTGGGAAAGAATTTCTTCAAGGAATCTTTATACTATATTGAAAAGATTGTTTATCCCGAGGATCAGGAGTACGCCAAGAGCTTTTTTGACAAAGAGACAATGCTTAAGAATATTGAAGGCAAACGTTCTTTTTCGTTCAAATACAGGATCATGGTCGAAGGTAAACCCAGGTTTTTTCTGTTTACCGTGATGAGGGAAAACAACGGGCAGTATCTTATTTTCTATGAAAAAGACATAGAAGATGAACTGGAGGCGGAGAAAAATCAAAAGGAAAACCAGAAAAAGACGATCACCTTCGGGCGTATAGCCGAAAGCCTGGCTTCCAACTACGATGAGATCTATTATGTGGATATAGCCGATTCGTCCTATGTCTGCTATCAGGTCAACAATATATACGGACAGCTTGAGATCAACAAGACCGGTGGGGATTTTTACGGCGAAACCTTTTCCAACATCCCGCAGGTCGTTCATAAGCAGGACAGGGACCAGGTGATTGAGTTTCTGAACAGGGACAACATGATCTCGAGAATGGAAAACCGCAGAGGCTGCAGCATAAATTACCGGATAATGGTGAACGGCAGGGCGAGATACGCCAGGATGACTGTCAGAAAGAGCAGCGACGGAACTCATTTCATCATCGCCGTTGAAAATGTGAACGACGAGATACAGAAGGAAAAGCAGCACCTTAAGGAACTGAACACTGAGAAAGAACTGGCGAGACGCGATGAACTCACCGGAGTCAAGAATATGACCGCATACAAAGAACTTGAGGTCTCTGTGCAGGGTAACATCGATCATGGTATGGATTACCTGAATTTCGCCCTTGTGGTCTGTGACACCAACAATCTGAAGCATATCAACGATACGCTGGGACATGCGGCGGGAGACGGATACATCAGGGCATCTGCGAGGCTTCTGTGTGACATTTTTGTTCACAGCCCGGTGTTCAGAGTGGGTGGTGATGAGTTCGTTGTTTTCCTTCGCGGAAGCGATTATTCCGCAAGATACGAATTGATGGACAAGTTGCGCAGTCAGATACTTGAGAACAAGAGGATGAACGCGGGTGTGATCCTGGCGTCCGGAATGGCGGAATACAAGCCGGAAAGCGATAATCTGTTTTCGGAAATATTTGACAGGGCTGACAAAGAGATGTATGAGGACAAACAGAAACTAAAGAGTGAACATGATTGAATGAACTTGGATCAGGCCGATCTTATCCCGGTAACTCAGCTAGAAAGTTACCGGGATATTTTTTGTGTTGAAGGCCTTAAATGAATGGTTCAGATGTGAAATCTTCTCTGAAACTCTCTTGCAACGGTTCGTCCTTTAAAGATGATGGCGGCGGCGAGAACAGTAATGCTTACGATCAGGCATATGGACCATGTCATGGGCATATCCTTACGAAGGATGTACATCACCCAAAAGGGGATCAGGCCGAAGAAGAGGCAGGTCAGCAGGTAGGTTATGGCATTTCCCTGCTTGTCAAGCATTGTCAGGACGAAGTTCACCACAAGGGTGGCAGCGATGGTGATGGGAATGATCCAGTCCCTAGTGAGCCACAGGAAATCAAAGTAGTAGGATGTGACGGTGAGAAGGATCAAAATGAGGAAAACCATGATGGAAAGTTTTCTGGCCGAAGCTGTGCCCGGCTTAAACTGCTTCATGATCCCAAACTCAAATGCAACGGTCCACAGGACTATGATCAGGCCCCAGTGCAGGTCAGGGAAAGAGGGAAAACGCACGCCCAGCAGAAAATCCATTCCGAGGGCTGCTATGATCACTGCCCAGGCAATGAACATCTGGATCTTGTAAAGGAATGAGCGGAACTGCAATGTGCTTTTTTCGGGGAAGTAGGGACGTTCTCCCTCACCCATGAGTCTGCTCTGGCAGAGAGGACATTTGACGGGATTTCCGCCCACTTCGATCTTACAATAAGGACATTTTTTCATCTGACCACCTCCGTTGCGTAAACTCTGATGTCTACTCCAAGATCCACAAGACTGCGCACAAAATTCTTTACGACTGCAGTGTTGGAGTAGGGAGAAGAGACTCCCAGCGTCAGATCGTCTTTAAAAGTAAAAATGGTTGAAAAAAGGTTATTGGAACTGCAGAAGCCGGTGTAGGTTTCGATCTCATCCTCCACCTCCCGGGGCGGTTTCTGTATGCCCAGATTCGAAAGAACCATGGAAACCTTTCTGTCGGTGAGCCTTGTAACTGTCCGGACCACCAGCTGTTTAATGAAAAGGGGAACGGCTCTTACGGGAGCAACGTACTCCATTGTTTCGTAGTTATCCATCTGCTTTTTGATGCTTTCCTCCGAAAGCTGTCCCTTGAGGGCTGCGTCAAACTCGACTGCAAGTTCTTCGAGAGAGAGGTTGTTTTTGAAAAAGTGTGATACATTTACATTGTTAAAAAAGTTTCTCGCCGTGTGAGAAGGGTAGTATTTTCTGAGATTCACGGGGAGAGAGATCGTAACAGGCTTACTGCCCCGCTTTCTGGGGGGCATTTCATCACGGATGGCAAGCATCCATGCGGCTCCGAAAAAGCTGGTGAGGGAAACGCCCATTTTCTTGGAAAGGGCAAGAGCCTGTGCCGCGGACATGTGGATCTCGAAAAACTGCAGCTGGTCATAGGGTAACCTGAAGCCGCCCGGGTGGTAGGCATTCTTCTTCCTGCTTCTGGACAGACTCATGTTCTCGAAAAACTGCCTGTAGCTGTCCTGAGAAAGGTCGTCCGCAGAGGCACCGGAATGAAGGACGACTTCCTCGTACTTTCCGGGGTACCTGAGTTTCAGATAGTGAAGAACGATGATGTTCAAAAACTCCAGCCCGCCTGTACCGTCTGTAAGAGCGTGAAACATTTCCAGGTTTATCCTTTTGCCGAAGTAGGTCACTTCGTAATGGAGCATTGCCTTTGCAGAATTGTATAATAAAGGACAGATCCTGTCCTTTTCTTCGGTTACAACGGGCATGATGTCCGTGTCTTCTATATAGTGCCAGAAAACTCCGCGCCTTATGCGCACCTGGACCTGAGGTCTGTCCTGAATGGCCATGAGGACTGCACTCTGAAGAAGTGAAGGATCAATGTCTTCCTTCAGTATACAGCTCACCCTGAAAGCTCTGGTGTCTCTTTTTGAAATGGATGCCAAAAAGACTTTGGCCACATTATCTATTCTGTACCAGTTATTACTTGTCATAGATTTCCTCGAGTTTTATTACATATTTTGGTTGATCTCGGTGATCTCCGATGCAACGTAGGCTGCAAGCCGCTTCATGGCCTGTGTTGCGATGGGGAGGGGCATCTGCTGGTAGACGTGCCAGCCCCCTTCCTCGATGTCAAGAACGGCTCTTCCGCCCTCGGCTGTGATCTTTTCCTTGAGTCTGAGACTGTCATCCAGAAGGATCTCGTTCCGCCCCGCCATGATGTAGACCGGTGGAAGTCCTTTGAGTTCGCCAAACAGGGGACTGAAAAGAGGATCTTTCGGAGCGAAGTTTTCACCCATGTAGGCTTTTGCAGCACCCAAAACGTATTCCCTGGTAAGGATGGGGTCTTTGTCTTTGTAGATCTCATAGGAGGAAGCTGTTCCCGTCATGTCGGTCCAAGGACTGAAAAGCAGAAGGCCCCTGGGAAGAGGTTTCTTGTCCGCAAGAAGTTTTTGAGTAAGGCATAGAGCCAGATTACCCCCTGCCGAGTCTCCGGCAATGAAAATGTTTTCCGGCGGAAATTTACCTGAAGTGAGGTAATCCCAGATTGTGACTGCATCATCAAAGGCAGCGGGATAGGGATGTTCGGGCGCAAGACGGTACTTAAAGGAGATCGTGGTAAAGCCTGTAGCCAGCGCAATTTTTGCTGCGAGATTACGTGCATAGTCAAGCTTTCCCGTAACATAGCCGCCTCCGTGAGCGTAAAGCACGGCAAAATTGGGATTGTGGGCGAACTCCGGACTTATTTCTTCGCATTTAAGAGAACCGACACTGAAGGGCTTTACTTCAATATCATTTTTGGGCGCAGCCAGTTTTCCCGCTCGTTCCATTACCTTCCGGTGATGTTTGAGATCCGCTTCTTCCAGAGAACTTCCGGAAATGAAGTTCACCACCTTCAGTGCCATGAGCAGTGTGTCATTGTGATTCTTTTGCTTATTATCCATCTGTTTCCTTCTTTTGATCATTACAAAACTAACCTTTATTATATAACAAACAGGGGCGGTTCTCAAACATCTTTTTTGCAGTCTGCGGGTTGTTAACAGACTTTTATAGGCTGAATTGATGTGCAGAAAGAAATAATGCTTTTCTAAATCCGTTAAATCTGTTACAATAGCTGACGTAATTTTGTTCCTCAACTAATCTGATACGGAGGTAAAGATACAATGGTTAATTCTATTGACGCAGAAGACGATCAGTTTGCTTATCGCTACGATACACAGCTCCTCATTGACAGAAGAGACAAGGATCTTGATGAGGATGAGATCGCTGATTACATTACTGAAAACTTTGAGGGAAACAGCCTGATCGCGGCAGGGGATGAGGATCTTATTAAGATCCATTTTCATACGAATGAGCCTTGGAAGGTCCTTGAGTATTGCAACACTGTGGGCGAGATCTACGACATCGTGGTTGAAGACATGATCAGACAGTCAAACGGACTTCACGGTTGATCAAAAATCCTGAGCAGAGACTTCGGTCTCTGTTTTTTTGCCCGCGGTCACAAAGAAAAAAAGTATTAAATAAATATAATCTCCCTGTTAACAATTTGCTGATTTTATTGAATTGAGCCGAACTTCTGTGCTATCATTTCTATGATTTACCTGCATTAAATTTCTTTAAAGGAGGAAAAATAATGTCAAAAAATCGAAAAATCCTTGCGGCGTTGTCTGCCATCGCTTTGATCGTTGCCTTTGCAATGCCTGCAAGCAAAGTTCAAGCAGCCGAGAAATACACTATTTCCTACGCACTACAGGAATCCGAAACTCCGGTTGAAAACGGAACCTACTCAATGGGTGTCGGTGAAAAGGCTGATTTCAAGTTTACGGGAGCTCCCGACAACTGGAAAGAGCTGTTCAAGGGATGGAAATCCGGCAACACGGCCGTTGCCACCGTCAACAGCAATGGTGTTGTTACAGCCAAATCCCAGGGCACGGTTTACATCTACGCCGATCTCGGAAGCAATTGCACCGGAAGCCTCAAGATCACAGTGGGCGGTGAAGTGACTCTCGGCACTCTCAACTGCATTTCTCTGGAACACTACTATCTGGACGGAGCAGGAGCGGAGATCGACCTGAACTTCTACGGCGTGCTCGACTGGTTTGATGTTTACAAGGGAGCAAAATGCACCTGGACATCGTCAGATGAAAAGGTAGCCGTTGTGGACAAGAAGGGTGTTGTTACTGCTGTATCCGGAGGAACGGCAGAGATCGGTCTTAAGATCAGACTTGCCAACGGAGCAGTGATCGAGGCAAAGCCCTGCAGTATTTATGTAAGATGACCAATGATTCTTATAAGACTCACCGAACTTTGCTTTCGGTGAGTTTTTTTGTTGAACAATGTATATTTATTGTTGACCGCTGAATATTTATTAGATAGAATGGACTCATTATTTGGGGTTTACAAAAAAATGGGAGGCTAAAAAACATGAAAAAGAACAAAGTTTTGATCGCCGCAGCTGTATTTGTTGCGGTGACCGCAGTGATCGCCATCGTGCATGGTGCAGGAAACGGCTCCTTTGCGGGCACGGCATGGGCACTTGTCCCTCCGCTTGTTTCCATCGCGCTGGCACTGATCACGAAGGAAGCGTACTCATCGCTTTTTCTGGGAGTACTTTTGGGCGCGTTCATGGCGGCGGACTGCTCCGTAATGAACACGGTGGACACTCTGACGGTGGACGGACTCACGGCTGCTGTTGCCGACAACGCAGGAATCTATCTGTTCCTGGTGATCCTGGGCATCATCGTGGCCCTTGTCAATAAATCCGGTGCATCCAGAGCCTTCGGTACATGGGCACAGGAGCACATTAAAACCAGGACGGGAGCGCTTCTTGCAACCTTCGCACTGGGTGTCCTGATCTTCATCGATGACTACTTTAACTGCCTTACAGTGGGCTCGGTCATGTCACCCGTTACCGACAGCAAAAAGATCTCCAGAGTAAAACTGGCCTACATCATCGATGCCACGGCAGCACCTGTATGCATGATCGCACCTGTTTCATCCTGGGCTGCTGCAGTATCGGGCTGTGTTGAAAGTGAGACCTACTCAGGTATCGCGCTCTTTGTAAGAGCTATTCCTTACAATTTCTATTCGATCCTGACTTTTGTATTTATCATCGGACTTGTTGTTCTCGGCTTTGACTACGGCAAGATGAGCGGCTTCGAGATCAAGGCTCGTGAAACCGGCGACCTCAGCATTCTTGACGTCAACATCAATGAGGACAGGAATGTACGTGAAGTGGAAGAGAACGGTCCCGTTGCACCTGCTCGCGGAAAGATCATTGATCTCATCCTTCCGATCATTCTGCTCATTGGCCTGTGCATATGGGGGCTGGTCAGAAACGGCTATCAGGCTATCGAAGGAGAGGGCAGCATCATCGATGCTTTCTCATCAACGGATTCCTACGTGGGACTTCCCTGGGGCTGTATCCTTGCACTTGTGGTCATCATCATTTACATGATCGCCCGTAAGATAGTTTCCTTCAACGAGGCAATGGAGTGCGTTCCCAAGGGCTTCATCGCAATGGTTCCCGCCATCACGATCCTTGTACTTGCAACTTCCTTAAAGAACATGACAAACGGAGCACTTTCTGCATCAGCTTTCGTTGAAAAGATGATGACAAACGCACAGGGATTCACGTGGCTCCTGCCTGCCATCACCTTTGTTGTGGCATGTGTCATCGCATTTGCGACAGGAACATCCTGGGGAACTTTCGGTATTCTGATCCCCATTGTTTCCGCGATCTTCCCGGAAACCAGCTCACTTTTCTTCGTTGGCATTTCTGCCTGCCTTGCAGGTGCTGTATGCGGCGACCACTGTTCACCCATCTCCGATACCACCATCATGTCCTCGGCGGGTGCTCACTGTAACCACATCGACCACGTTGAAACCCAGCTTCCTTACGCTTTAAGCGTTGCGTTTATCTCCTTTTTGACTTACCTCATTGCGGGCGCCTTTGACCGGATAGGCATCACATGGCTTTCAATTCCTGTCGGGATCCTTTTGACTATAGTCTTTTTAGTAGGAATGAAAGCGAAAGTGGCAAAAAAATAGAGGCATATACAATAACCGGGCGGCTGACAGCCGCCCGATTGCTTTATTGACAACGCACTTTTTCTTTGGTATATTTCACATTACAGTTTAACTTATGTATTCAGATCCATAAGTTATATACTTCTTGATGTCATTATTGACATTCTAAGTTATTGCCACTTCGGCAGATTATCCATTAATTTTTTTATCTGACAGATATTTATTAATTTACGTTGCAACTAAAAACAGTTGCAAAGAAAGAAGATCTGTTTTATTATGAGAGGAGAAAAATGGGACAGAAAGAAAAACTGATAGCAAGATTAGAGACAATACCCAGGGATTTCACATTTGATGAGGCAGAAACTTTGCTGGGGTATTTTGGTTATTATCGATGTGATAAGGGAAAAACAAGCGGCTCAAGGGTTGTATTTGTTAACGCTCAACATAAGACCAAGATATTATTGCACAAACCACACCCTAAGAATGTACTTCGTGAATATCAGATTAAACAGATTATATTTTATCTAAAACAGGAGGAACTTATATGAATAACATCATGGTATATAAAGGTTATGTAGGTAGTGTTGAATTCTCCGAAAACGATGAACTCTTTTACGGAAAGGTTCAGGGGATCAGGTCTCTGATCTCCTATGAAGGTACAAACGCAAAAGAACTTGTGGCTGACTTCCATGGTGCAGTGGATGATTATCTGGAAGAATGCGAATCCGAAAAGAAAGTACCTGAAGTGGCCTATAAAGGCAGTCTGAATGTAAGATTCAGAAATGCGGAAACACACAGAAGAGCTGCGATTTATGCTATTATGCACGATCAGTCTTTAAACAGTTTTATTGAGGAAGCTGTAGAAGAAAAGCTTGCGGGATTTAGTGTATAAAAATGATCGGGCGGCTGACAGCCGCCCAGGTTTATTTTTACTCTACAAGGTTGTGTATCCATATGCGTTTCTTAAGAAGGACTGCTCCGAGAGCAACTTTCAGGAGATCCGCAAGCTGTACGCAGATGTACAGAGGAATTATCGGCATCTGCGTGAAAGCACTTAGAACGTAGGCCAGAGGGAAGGATACAGCCATTATGAACACCGAGTCGAAAACGAAGGTGATGAGCGTTTTTCCGCCGGAACGCAGTGTAAAGTACGCAGAATTCAGAAATGCGTGTACAGGAAGGCAGACTGCGTTGATCCGAAGGAGATTTGCCGCCAGTGCCTTTATCTCGGGCTCTGTGTTGTAAAGCTCGGGGAAAAGCGGAGCAAACGCTGCTTCGATGATCCCAAAGAATGCACATGCCACAACCGAAAGAGTGATGAGCTTTCGGTCGGTGTCCACAGCTTCGTCGTTTTTGGAAGCTCCGAGAAGGTTTCCCACTATGATCGCAACCACGGATCCCATGGAGATGACCATCACGTTAAACAGGTTAAAGATGGTGTTTGAAATGTTTACCGCTGCGACAACATCGAGTCCGCGGGTGGAGTAGCGCTGAGTCAGAGCGGACATTCCCATTGACCAGAGGAATTCGTTAAGGAAAAGCGGGGTTCCGCGGTAAAGGATCTTTTTGATCAATTCTCTGGGAATAGCGGGAGAATTGTAAAGTCCTTTGGCAAAGGGAACAAGTTCTTTGTGGGTGTGCGTCCATACTATGATTATGAGAGATTCGACAAAGCGGGCAATAACTGTTGCAAGTGCAGCACCCACTACTCCCAGCCTTGGCGCTCCGAAATGTCCGAAGATCAAAACGTAGTTAAGAGTGAGATTCAAAAGGGTGGCGGTGATACCTGCCACCATGGGAACTGTGGTCTGATCCGTTTCACGAAGTGTTCCCGAATAAGCGTTTGCGATGGCAAAAGGAATGAGTCCCACGATCATTACCGCAAGGTAGTCCTTGGCGTAGCCGAAAGTGGCTTCAAGGTCGAGCCCTGCTTCCGTCTCCGTCATGAAGAGTCTGATGAGGGTGCCGCCCTGAAAATGGAAAATGAGAGCACCGGCGATCATGATCAGGGTTGCGATCATGAGCTTAAAGCGCATGGTAGCGCGTACACCCTCGTGGTCGCGTTTGCCGTAGTACTGGGCAGTAAAAATGCCCGGGCCTGAGATCGCACCGAAGATAGCCAGATTGAACACGAACATGAGCTGGTTTACGATGGAAACGCCCGTCATCTGCTCCGTTCCGATCCTGCCGACCATTATGTTGTCAAGAAGGCCGACAAAGTTTGTGATCATGTTCTGGATAATGATCGGGATGGCGATCCTCATTACGTTTTTATAGAATTTTCTGTCTCCGATAAATCTGTTCATATAAACCTCTTTTCAAGCATTCTTGGAATTATACCATGTAGGTATGATGATGTAAAGCAAAAAGAATGCGGGAAAGGAGTGGGTTTTATTCCGCTACGTGGTTAAACGGAGATATAGCGTAAGGACGATATATTCCTGTGATGCGGTCGGAAGTAAACACGGATTCGTTGCCGTCTTTGTCTGTGTACGTGATGGTTTCGGGCCCCATGGGATTAAAGGTGAGACCTGTGACCCTTTTGCCGAGGCTGTCCGCAGTTCCGGCTTCCTGAAGCCTGTAAAGCTCCGTGGCGATGATGGATGCGACATTCTTCGCACCTGCGTAGGAGAGGTGGAGAGTGTCTTCCTCTTTGCCGGAGCCGGTGTTGTAGAGGTGGTAGTTGTGGGCAACGTAGGTACGGCCGAGAATGCCGTATTGCTCACTGGTGATCGCCGCAACATCGATAAGGAAAGTGCCTTTTTCTTTAGCAACCTCGCGGATCCCCTTCATGAAGGCTGCTTTTCCGCCTCCCAGAGGTGCTTCAAATTCCGAGAGATCCTTTCCCTTGTCACTTCTCCAGAATTTTGCGGTCTGCATGGGAGTGCAGAGTACGGGAATCACGCCCTTTTCGCGGCATTCGTCGATCATTGAGGAGAGGTACTGCTTCATTTCCTCCACCGAACTGTAGGACTGGTCATTGATGCCGTGCATAATGATGAAGTAGTCGCCGGGCTGAGAATGGTGAAGGACACCGCCGAACGCGATGTCATGCCAGGTCTTTGCACAGGTTCCGCCCGAGCCGAGGTTCGTGATGGCTGTACCGTCGGTGATGTAGTGGCACAGAACCTGTCCCCATCCCGTCTGGAAACGTCCGCTCTGAGGCTCTGCAGACTCGAGAGGGTAGTAGGCTGAGCAGGTGGAATCGCCCGCAAGATAGAGGTGGGGCTTTCTCGGCTTCAAAGTCGAAGAACGGCGGATCTCAAGGGATCCGGGATTAAAGTCTTTTTCTCCCAGACTGAGTCTTAAAGTCCCGTCTGAAGCAAGCGCATCCTCCATGTAGTACTCAACGGGAGGCAGGCCTCTTCTTCCGCCTGCACCCTGGATGCCCACGTTGCACCCGAGAGCTTCTCCGTCGATAAGGACGAGAGAACGTGAATCACCGGCTTTTATGAGTGTTACGTTGTAGAAGCCTTCAGGAACCCTGACGATAAAGCAGGGCTCGGTGCCTTTAAAGTGTACGCCATTCTTTAAGGTTTCCACCTCGCCCAGAAAGCCGTAATCATTTTCAAGTGTGTACTTGTCTGCAGCCTGTACGTTGATCTCGGAAGGCTCGGGAGTGTTCGTGCGCTTTCCGAAAACAAAGCGAAAAACAGGCGAGATCTCTGCTTTTAAAGCATCTTTTACATTGATCTCGATCTTGCCGTCCGCTTCTGTCAGGTCAAATTCTTCGAAACTTCCGTCATTTTTAAGAAGAGTGACCTGGTAGACAGCACCCTCTTTGTAACATGCCATTCCTGATACATCAGCCGTGAGAGTGTAGGTTCCTTCCGGAACATCAAGGATCTTAAGATACGCTTCCTCATTCACTTCCCTCGGGATCTCGTAAAGTTTTTGCTCGGGCTCTGCGGTGGGGGTTGCAGTGGGAGTTGCAGTGGGCTCTGCGGTCGGAGCCTCTGTAGGAACATCTGCGGGAACTTCGCCCTTACTTTCAGCAGATGCCTCTGATTCGACTGAAACATCATTGATTTGATGCCCGATGCTCTCGCTTTTCCCGGAGCCCGAGCATCCGTTTGCAAATACAAGCGCGGCGATCAGCGCCGCAAAAAGCATATAATTTCTTATCTTCATAGATCTTCTCCTTTTTTTCTTGATCAGTGATCCGGCCATATAGCCGAAACATAGCAATGTAATTATATAATGAAACATGTGTGACATGGATAATCATTTTGTTACAAGAAGTTACTGATCACAGATATGCAGGATGATAAAACTCTGAAAGCTTGCTTTCAAAGAGTTTCAAATGTAATAAATAGTTAATTGAGTTAATGCTTCGAAATCGCTATACTTTTTTCATCGGGGTCAAGGGAGTTGGAAAGGCATTTCAGGAGGGTATCATATGCAGTACAGAAAAGACAGACACGGGGAAGAACTTTCGGTAATGGGCTTCGGATGTATGAGGTTTCAGAAAAAAGGATCGGGCATAGACATGGAGAAGGCGGAAAAGCAGATCATGGAAGCCATCGACCTTGGAGTCAATTACTTTGACACGGCCTACGTCTATTCGGGCAGTGAAGCTGCCATCGGAGAGATCTTTGAGAAGAATCATGTGAGAGAAAAGATCAAGATCGCCACAAAGCTGCCCCAGTATTTGATCAGCAGCAATGCGGCACTGGACAGGTTTTTTAATGAGGAACTGTCAAGGCTTCGCACAGATTACGTGGATTACTACCTCATGCATCATCTTACGGACGTTGCCATGTGGGAAAAACTTAAAAACGTGGGAGTGAGAGAATGGCTGGATGAAAAGAAAAAGTCCGGTGCCATTAGAAATGTGGGCTTTTCCTACCACGGAAATTCCGACGGATTTTTAAAGATCTTAAACGATTACGACTGGGACATGTGCCAGATCCAGTACAATTACTTTGATGAAAATTCTCAGGCAGGTGTGATCGGACTTAAGGCTGCAGCGGAAAAAGGTATCCCTGTTGTCATAATGGAGCCCTTAAGAGGCGGCAAGCTGGTCAACATGCTTCCGGAAAACGCCAAAAAGGCCATGAAGGAGAGCGGAAGAGACTGGTCACCTGCAGAATGGAGTTTTCGCTGGCTTTTTAACCAGCCGGAGGTGACAGTGGTGCTTTCGGGTATGAACACCTCGGAAATGGTGCATGAAAACTGCAGGACTGCCGACAGTGCAGGCGTAGGAGATTTTACGGACAAGGATCTTGAGACCCTTAAAAAAGTCACTTCCGCCATCAGGGAAAAGGAAAAGGTGGGATGCACAGGGTGCAGATACTGTATGCCTTGCCCTAAGGGAGTGGACATTCCCGGCATATTCAGATGCTATAACGCCATGTACATAGAAGGGAAATCCGAAGGAAGGTTCCAGTTCGCCCAGACTGTGGGACTCACAAAGGAGCCTGCATTTGCGGATCAGTGCGTGGAGTGCGGTAAATGCGAAAAGCACTGCCCTCAGAACATCCCCATAAGAGAGAAGCTCAAAGAAGCGGACAGGGCTTTGCGACCCCTTCCCTACAAAGTGGGCATCGCCGTTGCAAGGAAGTTCATGTTCAGAAAAACAAGAAAGACGAAATAAAAGATTCCGCTTGACAGTTAACGGTCGTTAAACTATAATCATTCACGGTCAATAAAAGTCTTTTTGACTTTTTTGCCCTTATAACCAAGGGAGTTGTGTATTTTCACATATGGCACGGAGTTCGACAAGAGAAAAACTGTTGATGGCTGCGCTGGAGCTGTTCTCGAAGAAGGGCTACAGCGCGACTTCGGTTGACGAGATCGGTGAAATGGTGGGAGTAACCGGACCCAGCATGTACAAGTACTTTAAAGGTAAAGCTGCGTTACTGGATGCTCTCAACGAAATGACCGAAAGCAGTTACCGTAAAAGGATGAGCCTTGGGCAGGAAAACGTTCCGAAGATCTGCAATGGGGCGGATTTTAAGGAGTTCAGTCTGAGTCAGATCGGCTTTACGTTGAATGACGAAAGGGTGGTCATGCTCAGAAAAATGTACACCATCGAACAATTCAGAAATGAATCGATGAGTAAGGCGGCAACTGTTCATCAATACGACAACATTGTCGGACTCTATTCTTTTGTATTTAAAACGCTGATAGATCAGGGGCTTCTGGAAGAGCAGGATCCCGAATTCCTGGCACTTGAGTACGTTGCTCCCGTTTCACTCCTGATACAGCTGGCGGACAGGGAGCCCGACAGAAAAGAGGAAGTTATAAGGATGGCCGAAAGGCATGTGGATTTTTTTATTTCTAACTATTTTAAGAAAGGGAAGCTATGAAGGATTTTGTAAAAGAGAAATGTGACCTTATGGTCAGAAACAGAAAAGTACTCAATAAGAGTTTTGTATGGGATTTTGACATCATGACAGTTGCCACGAGTCTGATCCTTGCGGGAGCAGGGGTAGAGGCTGATGCGGAAAAGCTCAAAAACTGCAAAAAGATCTTAAGAAAAGGTGTCGGCTGCTTTTCAAGCATCAGAGGTATCGGAGAGACCATCACCGTGTGCAAGATGGCGATGTCTGAGGATCCGGCGAAGTATGTTTCGGATCTTAAGAAGGTCTATGATAAGATCATGAAGGGAAGATTCTTTAACGGAGAATACATGGTCCTTGCGGCCGCCAATGTCTGTGACAACGGTAAAGTGTCGGAGATAGACAGCCTCGTGGGAAAATTTAACGAAATAGACAAGAGGATGAAGGAAGAACATCCCATCCTTACAAGTGCTGAAGACTGGTCACTTGCAATGCTCCTTGCCATGACGGACAAGAGCGTGGATCAGATCATCGGTGAAATGGAGCAGGGCTTTGATTACATGAGAGACATGAGGTTCAGAGCGACACAGAACGGTCTCCAGAGCCTGACACAGGTCCTTGCTCTTATGGGCGGTGACATGAAGACAAAGTGCGACAAGGTCATCCGTTTTTCGGACAAGTTCAGGGAAAAAGGAGTAAGATACGGCAAGGACTGTGAGATCGCCGCATTGGGAACTTTGCTCGACATTGATGCAAATGAGGATGAGCTGGTGTCCGAGATCTTTGAAACTGCTGATTATCTGAAGAAACAAAAGGGATTCGGCAGCTGGCATCTCGATAAGAAGACACGTCTCATGTTTGCTTCTCTTATCGTAGCGGAAAGTTACGAGAAGAATGATCTGACATCAGCCATCAGACCTCATATAGAAGTGAGTGCCATCACTTCCGCCAGTGCCGTTGCCATTGCAGCTACCATCGCCATGATGCTGGTCATTTACTGTTGCTGTGCTTCTGCTTCTTCACATTGACGGATTAGTTTAAAAAGTTTTGTAACGGAAAATAATGAAATGTGAAACACCGTGGATCCGGGATTCGGACTTCGCGGTGTTTTTTTACGCATGATGACAAATGGGGAGGCAGGCTCGCGGGCGTGTGTGCTTTATCAATGAGTTCGAGGCTCTTTACACGTGTATAAAATCCTTGACTAAAAACTCCGGGTTTTATACAATAAATAGGAGAACGACCGAAATAAAAAAAAAGAAGAACAGCAAATAACAGCAAACAACAGCAGAAAATCAGGCTGAATCATTAAATCTGTAAGAATCGGAGATCGAAAATGACAACTGAAGAACTTGCAAAGATCATCGGAGTATCGAGAGTTACCCTGTCCAAGGTCATCAACGGGGCGGGAGGAGTTTCTCCGAAGACTGAGGAAAAGGTCAAAAAATACATAGAGGAATACAACTTCGAGCCCAATTCCAGGGCGAGAAGCCTTGTCGGAAAGGAAGAACAGATCATCGGCTTCATTTCCGCCTATTCCGAAAGCTATTCGGGCGCTTCCAAAAACATAGCGTCCCATTTTGCGACGGAACTCGTGAATCTCGCCGTGAACAGCGCCCAGAAGCGCGGGTACAAGACTCTTGTCTGCCTGACGGATGTTGAAAAGGATGTTAATTCCATCGAGAGGCTTTTTAACGGCAAGCTGATCAGGGGAGCGATCCTTCTCGGCTACAACATCGGAAACGAAGACATCGATAGGATCGGGAGCAAGGGCTATCCGCTTGTCCTCGTGAATCAGGAGAGGGACTCGCATTACAGGAACACGGTGGTCGTGAACATGGACGACCAGATCTCGGCCTATTTTGCGATCGAGAAGCTTGTGGAGAACGGACACAGGGACATCCTTTACATAGGCTGCAACCGCCGGCGTCTGCCGGCCATGAGAAGGCACGAAGGAGTGATGTCCGCCCTGAAAAAGCACGAGAGCGAGATACAGAAGTTCAGCGAGATCGACTGCAATTTCAGCGAAGAGAAGGCCTACGAAGAGGTGAAGAAGCTCTACGCCGACAAAGCTGCAAAGAATCCCACGGGCATATTCGCAGCGAACGATGTCATGGCTATCGGAGCCATGAATGCTCTTAAGGAACTGGGCTACAGGATCCCCGAGGATGTTTCGATCATAGGGTTTGATGACATTCCGCTTGCAAATTACATTACGCCCGGACTCACGACCATGCGCTGTAATTTCGAGCAGATCGCGGACATTGCAGTGAACTCGCTGATCGATATGATAGAGGGAAAAGAAGTGGTGAACCATATAGAACTCCCCACAGAGTTTGTAAACAGAAGATCACTCGGAGACATAAAAGGTGATCAAAACTAAAAAAGGTATTGAAAAAATAAAGAAGCGATTGTATCATTATTATCAGAAAACTAACACGTGTTAAAATTTTAAGATCACGATATGTTTTACGGAGCAACCCCTGAACACACAGGCAAAACGGAGAGGAGAAAATGACGAGAGAAGAGTATTTAAAGGTTTTCAGAGCAGTATGCAACAATCTTTATGATTTCCTTTACAACATCGATCAAAAGTACATCGACAATCTTGTAAAGAATCTGGGACGTACTCCCGAAGCGGCGAAAAGCCTTGGGGCATGGGACTGGACACACGGCATCGGACTGTATGGGCTTTGGAAGATATATGCCTTTACGGGAGACGAAAAGTATCTGGACATGATCGAGAACTGGTTCAAAGACAGGATCGGGATCGGACTTCCGGATAAGAACGTGAACACGGTCTGCCCTCTTCTTACCATGGCTTTTCTTTACGAGAAGCGTCCGAAGGATGAGTACAAAAGGATAATGGACGAATGGGCGGAGTGGATCATGAACGACATGAAACGCACCGAAGAAGGCGGGATCCAGCATGAGCATGCGGAGCTTCAAAATGATCAGCAATTATGGGATGACACGCTGATCATGACGGTGCTTTTCCTTTCGAAGTACGGAAAGATGTTGGGGAGGAAGGATTACACCGACGAGGCGCGCTATCAGTTTTTGCTTCATTCAAAGTATCTGTGCGACACAGTGACTGGGCTTTGGTTCCACGGGTGGAGTTTTTCGGAAAGGAGTCATTTCGCGGGAGCACTGTGGGGCAGAGGAAATTGCTGGGTGACTGTCTTCATACCGGATTTCATCGACATCATCGGACTTGAAGACACAGAGAAGAGGTTTGCACTCGGTTATCTTAAAAATCAGGTCGAGGCACTTGAGAAATATCAATGTGACGACGGCACATGGCGCACTTTGATAAATGACGCAACTTCCTACAAGGAATTATCCGCTACGGCGGGCTTTTGTTATGGGATACTCAAAGGCCTCCGTCTCGGCTATCTGGACAGGGATAAGGAAGAATGTGGCAGGAAGGCGCTTGATGCCGTGGTAAGGAACATTAACGAAAACGGAGAACTCGCAAATGTTTCTTACGGTACAAATGTGGGAAGGACGTTACAGCACTATCGGGACATTCCGCTTGTCAAGATGCATTACGGACAGGCGCTTGCGTTACTGGCTCTGATCGAGGGCTCTTTCGCTCTGGGATTCGAGCTGAGGGATAACTAAATCGCAATTTAATTATTGCGATATACCGGAGAAGGCGGTGCTTACATGGGAAAAGAAAACGGTAAAGGGTTTATGGGAAAGCTTAAGGAAGGATGGAAGAAGGTCGTAAATAATCCTTCCTTCACTATAAAGGAACAGTTCGGCTTTTCGTCGGGAATAATGGGAAATTCCATGGCGCAGGATGTGGAGGCATATGCCCTCACGCTGTTCCTCACAAGATTTATGGGAATTGCGGCTGCCTACGTTTTGATACTTCAAATGGTGGCAAAGATCGCAAACATAATCGTCGATCCTCTGGCGGGTGTGATACTTGACAGGAAGGGAAAGAGCGGCAGGAGCCGTGCAAAGATGTTCTCGCTTGTAATGCCTTTACCTCTCGCTGTTTCTTCGATCCTGTTGTTCGTTGTACCGAAGATCGGTCTGACCCAGAGGATAATCTATGTCTTTGTTTTCTATCTTCTTTATTGCGTGTGCGACGGATTCTATGATATGAGCCTTAACACCATATCTGCGAGAATGACCACGAATCCGAAGGACCGTAAGAATTTCTACACCGTGGCGCAGTTCGCGTCCACTCTCGGCGGCATGTTGCCCAGCGGACTAATCCCCGTGTTCGTTGCTCTTTACATGGATAAGGAAGCGGTGATCTACCTTCTGTTTGCATTGTTCTTCGGAGTCGTCGGCTTCGTCCTCATGATCGTTCCGTACTTCACACTTACGGAAAAGACTGCGGCCGCATGGAGAAAACAGCCGAAGGTGGAGATGAACTTTAAGGCTCTTATGCTGAACAAGCCCATGTGGTGTCTGATCGGTTCGCAGGTCGTGGATTCCGTGCGCCAGGTCTGCTACTCGGGACTTGCCTACTTCTATCTGGAGACATTGGATGCCTTCTGGATGGCATCCGTTGCGGGAACGATCTCCGCGACTCTTTCCTACATCGGTATAGCGGCCGTTCCTTTCATCGGAAACAAGCTCTCTTCGCGTGACATCATCATGTACGGCTACTTCTACACGGGCATACTCTACATCATCTTCCTTCTCGTGGGCTACAGATCCCTTGTGGTCGTTGCCCTCATAATCGGCTTCGCGGGACTTCCGAACGGTGCTATGAGCTCGTCCAGAAACATCCTGATGGCGGATTCCACGGACTACATGGAGTATATGACCTGGAAAAAGTACGGCGAACCTGTCCGTTCGGAAGCCATGGTCTTTGCGCTCCGTTCCACCGCAGCAAGGATCAGCGGCCTCTGGAAGAGCCTTTTGTTCCCCGCGGGACTTGTGGTGATCGGTTACGTCAGCGCAAAATCCTTCGGCTCCTCGACCATCAGTGTTGTTCAGTCCAAGGAAACTTTGAACGGCATTTTCTACCTCATCACGATCTCGGGCATCGTGGGTAACATCATTCCGGGCATAATAATGTCCTTCGACAATTACACCGGAAAGCGCAAGGAAAAGATACTTGAAGAACTCTATGAGATGAGAGCAAAGCGGCAGGCTGAGTGGGATGCGGCTCACATTGCGGAAGGAGGAGCAAAGGAATGAACAAAAAAAGATCAATGAGGATCTCCGTTTTCATCCTTATTATGCTTTTCACAGTGCTCTTCGGCGGCTGCGGAAAGGAAAACAAGTACGCGAGGATCGGTGTCGGAATGTCGACGGACGGCATGAGCACGTACCTTACTTACACTGCGAACGGCTTTAAAAAGGTTTCAAATTACGTTTTCTTCGCAAAGGACTCGAACGCTGCGCTGGAAAAGATCCGGATGGACGAACAGGGCATAGACGTAATGTACCTCCCCGTAAAGGATCTGGGACTCATTAAAGCCGACGACGAACTGACCGTGATCCTTCCCGACTGTTTTGACGAAAACGGAGAATTAAAGGGCGTGTGGCTTGCAAAAGATTCCTGGCTCAGAGACGCACCAAGCTATTCAAGAAAACTCATCGAAGGCTTTTGCATGAGCATTGATTACAGGGCCGGGCATATGACGACTTCGTACTCCGAAGCCTGTAAGAAAATGAAGGATGTCAGGGATTTCAGCTGGGATGTTTACAAGGATTCCATGGAATACTGCGCGGCTTATTCCATTGCAAACAAAGAAGAACTGGCTGATGAAAGATTTACCGTCTGCGACGCTGAAGATATGCTTGAGATGACGGAAGGCTTTGCGGAAGGAAAAGGAAAACTCTACGAACTCAGCAGGAGAGCCTATGACAGTTTCAAGATGCCCGGCTGCAAGAGCTTTGAAGAAATGTTTGATTACAGCCTTGCGGAAGAAGCTTTAAGGACGGTGATAACGGAAGAATGAGGAGCAAAAGAAACAATCTCGTCGTGATCAGCGTCGATGCGCTTGTGTACGAGGACATTGAAGACAGAAGGGAATTGCCTTTGTTTGACAGCCTTATTGAGAACGGGACTTTGATAAAAAGTGTCACGACGATCTACCCGACGCTCACTCACCCTGTCCATGCATCGATAATAGCGGGACAGCCTGCGGGAAAGACGGGGATAACGGCTAACACGAGATTTACCCCGGGGAGCGAAGATATGCCTTGGTACAACAGCCTCTCAGAGATAAAATGCGGAACGATCTTTGACCTCACGAAAGAAAATGGTTTAAAGACAGCAGTCTGCCACTGGCCTGTCACGGCGGGAGAGGGAGACATGATCGACCTTCTTATCCCCGAACTTATGGATAAGGATGTGAAAGATGCGGAAGGCGATCTTTTAAAGGCCTACAAGAACATAGGGACAAGCGAATGCCTGACGGGGATCCTTTCGGAAGCTCTTGAAAAATACGGTTACAGCATCGCTCACCCTGTTTACGACGAGATCCAGAACGCCTGCGCCTGCGAGATCGTTAAGCGATTTAAGCCGGACGTGCTTTTTACTCATCCGGGCCTTGTGGACAGCGAAAGGCACAGGACGGGGCTGTTTTCACCTTATGTTAAGGAAGCGGTCAAACGGACCGAAGGCTGGATCAAAGATCTGATAAACGCGACAAAAGAAGCGGGGACCTACGAAAACACGAACTTCATCGTGCTGAGCGATCACGGACATCTTGAATACGAGAGGATCGTAAAGCTGAACGTGCTTTTGATAAAAGAGGGCCTGATACAAACGGGCTCCGGATATGTAACGTCCTGGCAGGCATATGCCCAGAGTCTCGACTTATCGGTCTGCATTTATCTTAAGGATCCCAAAGACAAAGAAGTGCGAGGGAAAGTTCGGGAACTTCTTAAAAAATGGACAGGTGAAGGGATCATCGGATCCGTGATGACGGCAGAAGAAGCGGCAAAAGAGTACGGACTGTCGGGTGATTTTTCGTTCATCTGCGAAGGGGCAAAGGGCGTGTGCTTTGAGGACGGTTTGACGGGGGACGCAATCGGAAAAGAAATTTCGGAAGTACCGGGATGCAAGAGGTCAGCTCACGGTCACAGACCTGAAAAAGGCCCGCAGCCTGTTCTGATCGGTTTCGGACCCGACTTTGAAAAAGGAAAAGTCATTGAAAAAGGTAATGTTTTGGATCATTACGATCTGTTTAAGAAATTACTCGGGATTTAGAAGGAGAGAAAAATGAAACGCACTGTTTTTCTGCAGGATGAGAACGCTGTCTGGTTAAAGGGTAATCTTCACAGCCACACGGTGAACTCCGACGGCTCCCTTACACCGGAAGAGATGAAGGAAGCGTACAAACATCACGGCTACGATTTTCTTGCGATCACGGATCATGATTTCTACTCGGACACGAGGAACATGACCGACGCCGATTTCACGATGATACAGGGCTTCGAACTATGGTCAAATGCGGGAAATGAAAAGGACATACACGTACATTACCTTTGGGAGGACTCGATCGAGCCCCTAAAGCCCAATGAAACCTTTCATCTTCCCGAAAGGACGGGGCGGGTCGCAACGGCCTTTGCCTACGAGATGAGGAATAAGGGCTGCTTTGTGCAGCTCAATCACCCTCACTGGTCAATGCTTTCCGTGGAAGACATAGAGTTTGACAATCCCTACCATGCGGTTGAGATCATGAACTACGGAACGGAATGGCTCGAGAATACGGGAGACGGATCCGTTTTCTGGTCGGAGATGCTCTATCGCGGAAACAAGGTCTGGGGAACGGGAGGAGACGACAATCACAATCATTATCCCCTTGACGACATGTACAGCGATTCGTTCGGAGGCTTTACTGTCGTAAAAGCGCGGGATCGTTCGTCAAAAGCGATAATGGAAGCTCTTTTTACGGGAAGCTTCTACACATCCACGGGGCCTTCGATCTACGATTTTTATGTGGAGGATGACGAGATCCACGTGGTCTGCTCGCCCTGCGAAAGGATCTTTATCAGCGGGCACACGAGGCCGTATCAGAGAAAGCTGGGGAGACACGTGACGGAATTCGTCACAAAGCTGAAGGGAAGCGAAAAACTTGTGAGAGCTGAGTGCATGGATGCGGCGGGAAGATCCGCGTACACAAATCCGATCTATCTTGAGTGAGGAGGAAGACAAATGAATATTAAATGTTTAAAAGAATATGATATGGGAAGCTATCTCGGACAGATGAGGTCTGTCCCTGTATCGCTCGGTAAAGATATGCCCGAAGGAGTGCTTTTCGTCTACTCCACGCAGGAAAACCTGGATCCCTGGCATGAGCTTTTCAATTACCCCAAGGACACCTTGAAAATGTCGCTCTACACGATAGACGGAGTGCCCATGTGGACGAGAGATCTGGGGAACGGAGTGATACCCGGAGTCTGGTATGCCCCTTTCATTTCCTTTGATCTTGACGGAGACGGAGTGGATGAGATCTGGTTCCTGAATAATCTGAATCCGGACATTCCTTTTTCCTTGAACGCGAGAGTCCTTGAGAGGATCGATCCCGTGAGCGGAGAGACGACGGGGCGCTGGCCGTGGCCTCAGAACACGATAGACGATACGATGTCCCACTCCTACCGCTTTTACATCACGGGCGGCTATGTTCATGACAAGCCTGTTCTCGTAACGGCTCAGGGAACCTACAGGGACATGTACATCCAGGGGTACAATCCCGACATGACAAAGAGGTGGGACATTAAGATCCCCTTCGGAGACGGGGGTGCGCGCGCAAGTCACCTCTGTCCGATATTGGACTTTGACGACGACGGAGTGGACGAGATGTTCTGGGGCGAGAGACTGATCAGCCTTGACGACGGACACGAACTGTTCTGCGGAGACAAGGGGAAGTACTTCGGACATTCCGATATCGTCCTTCCTTTCATCGACAAAGACACAAAGAAAAAGTACATCTTCACCTGCCGCGAAGACGACGAACGACCGGGCGTTCCGAGAGTTGTGACCTACAACGCAAAAGGAGAACGCGAATGGATCGGAGTACCGGACGTCGGGCATATGCACAGCGGATGGCTTGCAAACATCGGACCCGACCTTAGGAAGGTCGCAATGGCGATGAGGATAACCAGAAAGGTGATCGACAATGCCATCGTCGACGTCGAACCCGAGGACTTTTACTTTGATGCGGTCACGGGCGAACCTATGGAAAGCCCCGTTCCTTTTAAGGGAGACGAGGCGCTTCCGATCGACCTTAACGGAGACGGAGAGCACGAATTCTTTTTCACCGAAGGAAGCAAGGCGGGATGCGTGGCTGATGCCAAAGGAAACATCCTGGGCTTTATCGGCGGGATAACGGTAAGGACGGGTAAAGTGCTTGCGGATCATCCCGGAGAGACGATCATGGTCTACTATCAAAACGAAGGAAAGGTGCGCATATGGGGAGATGACGATGCGGAAGAAAACGAATTTACAAAGAAACGTTTCAGTCATCCTTATCACTTCAGAATGCAGCATTTCATGGGAACGGGTTACAATCACATCCACGGGCATGTGTCCTGCGGTATGTAAAACGTTGTACATCGGAGAAACGTATGAAAGACAGGAGTGCTTCTTACAAATACAAAAGTGCGAACGGGCTGACGGCGTCCAATCTCCTGGAATTCCTGGCTCAGGGCGGAACGGACGAAAAAGCCTTAAGAGAGCTTGCGGACTCGATACTTAACTACGTCGAGGCAAGACGGGACTGTGCGGATTTCAGAGCTGCCTATCTCGTTCGCATGCTTTACGGGTTTTCGGACAGGTTTCCTAAGGACATCTATAAAAGGATAAAGGAGGATCTCCTTGCCTTTCCTTATGAAGACTGCGGCGGACACAGCATGTGCACGTGGACGGAGAACCACAGGCTCTATGCTTCGGGGACGGAGTTCCTTCTTGCGGAAATGTTCCCCGGCGAGATCTTCGGAGACGGCAGAAGCGCAGTCTACCATCAGGCTCACGGCGAAGCGGAGCTGATCACGGGGCTTGACGAGATCCTTAAGTTCGGTTTTTCGGAATGGGGAAGCAACAATTACTATGCGGAGACCATGGCGGGGCTCACTAACCTTGTTCAGTTCGCACCGGACGGAGAGGTCAGGGAAAAGGCAAAAAAGGTTCTCACGATGATGGTCTACGATGTGCTTTCGCAAACCTATTACTGTAACGGCTATGTCTACAATCCCGCCTGCGGAAGAGCCTATGCTGACAACAAGACGGGATCGGATCTCGGAAACTATCTTGAACCCCAGATAATGGCAATGCGCGGGGAAAAAGTCTGCCGCTTTAAGGAAAAAGAATGCTGTATGGTGCTTCTTCTGGAAGCGAAAGATGAAAAAGGGAGACCTTTGTTCGAGATACCGGAAGAATGGAAGAAGCTCCCTGACACGGACGGGCGTGAGATCAGCCTTGTTCAGGGCGTGGACATAGATGATTACAAAAAGTACGGCCTTGCGGAGTACAGCCCCTCAAATGTACGTGCTGCATTTAAAGCGGGTGCTATCTCCGATTACAGAGTGATCTGTAACACCATGAGGTATCTTAAAGAAACGGGACTTGTTGATAACGGTATGCTGAGACCGCTGAAAACATTTGCGATCCCCTTCCTTTACCGTACGGGTCTGCTTAAAGCGATAAAAAAGCTTGTTCCCGTAAGCTTTGACGGAGCTGCGATGGAAGAGGGCAGAGTTTATACATATGCCTGCAGGGAGTACTCGGTTTCCGCAGCCTTTGATTATCGTGTGGGAAAGGTGCTGTTCCAGCAGAATCCGCTGGCTGTGAACATCGGCTACAGGATCAGTCTTTGCGTGACGAATCCTTCCTCGGGGCCTGACAAAAAGGGATCGCCCGGTTACTGGATCGGAAGCGGGATCGCGCCGAGAGCCGTAGCGTACAGGAATTTTGCCGCATGTATTTTTGACCTTAAAAAAGCAAAGAAGGATCTTAAATACACTCATCTCTTCTTTCCTACGGGACTTTTTGACGAAACGGATCTCGGGGATCTTGACAAGGGAAGGATTTTCGGAAGGGCGGGAAATGTAAATGTCTGCGTCCGCTTCAACCCCGGAGCGAAGTTCGTCCCGGCGGCGGAGAGCCTCGAAAAAGACAAAGCCCTGTATCAGGATGAAAAGATACCGGAGGGCTATTACGATAAGGAATACGATCTTGTGAACCGTGCGGAAGGACTTCATTATTATGCATTCGAGCTTGATGGGAAGCTTGGATTTGAAGAGTTTAAGGAAGAGGCAAGGAAAAGGGAATTCTTCTTTTCGGAGGCTGACAAGACGTTATACAGCGGTCTTTACGACTGCAAGGCAGTTTACAACGGCGCTTTTACCGTGGGAGGGAAGGAATTCAGACCGGATTTCGAGAGACCCGGTAAGGCGGCAAACGTGACCTGATTTCCCGACTTGTCGGGGGAAAGCGAGTGATCATGAAGAAGGTATTGAAGGTGTGTCTGATCGCGCTGATCTGCGTGATCGTTACAGCGGGGGTGATCTGTATGATCGTTTTGCCTGTGAGCTTTAAGGTTGATAAAAACCTGATAAAAAAGTATCCCGATTACAACGTGTCCGTCGAAAAGAGGGACGGTTACACGACTCTTGTAAAAAAGGATGCGTCCGGAAATGTCACGGATGAAGCATTTAAGGTGATCGCATTTACGGACACTCATCTGGATGCAAATAAGGAAAAGGGAAACTACACTCTTGAGTACATTATCAGGAATGTTGTAAACGAAAAGCCGGATCTTGTTATCTTCGTGGGAGACAACATCACGGGCGGACTGAACGGACGAAGAACGAGACAATTGGCACGGACTATGGAAAAACTCGGTGTCTACTGGGATCTTGTTCTCGGAAATCATGAAGGAGACAATGTCTGGAGCATTTCCAGAAAGAAGATGGTAAAGATCTTTTCGTCCTGTGATCACTGCCTTTTGGAAGCTGATAAGAAATACACATCCGACGGGGAACTTGTCTGGGGCTACGGAAATCACGTCATTAACCTTGCGGATTCCAAAGGTGTCACGCGCTCTCTTTTCTTTATCGACGGCGGGGCATACATGACGGAAGAGGATCAGAAAGAGTACGACGCAGAGTACGAGGACAAAGGCTGCAATTGTTACGATTACGTTAAGGAAAGCCAGATCAGGTGGTACGAAGAGGCTGTTTCCGACATCGCGAAAAAGAACGGCCGCACAGAGCCTGTGGCGTCGGTTGTGTTTGACCACATCGCGCTTCCCGAGTACAGGATCGCCTACGAGAAGATCACCGGAGAAACGGCTGTTACGCAGAACGTTCCCGCCTACAATGTAAAGGATGAGGACGGGGATTTCATGATCATGGGGCAGAGAAGGGAAACGATCTGCTGCTCGGGTCACAACAGCGGATTCTTTGATGCGATCTTAAAGGCGGGCTCCACAGATCTCGTGGTCTGCGGTCACGATCATGTGAACGACTTTGTGCTCTCTTACAAGGGCGTCACGCTTGCGTACAACGTTCCTTCCGGGTACTCGAGCTACAATCTTTACACGAAAAAGCTTTCGGACACTTTGATCAGGGGCTTCTCGCGCTACACCTTTAACGCGGACGGAAGCTTTAAGATCGAGCAGATCCACAATGCGGATCTCTACCCCGATGCACAGGATGAGATCAAAAAGCTGTATTGATGTTTCGTTTGTTTTCCTTTATGTTGCCTTTTAAATAAAATTTGGTAAAATAAGAGGACCGCACGGAGGAAAATGATCGTGGAACACATAGTTTCTTTTGGCGAAGAGTTTTCGGATAAAAACAGAACATTCTATATAGAGATGGCGGGGATCACGTACCCTGACCCCAATTACCGCATCAGACGGGATGTTTCTCCCATCTATTGCTTTGAGTACGTCATCGACGGAGAGGGCGATGTGACCGTAGACAACAGGACCAATCATCCTGAAAAGGGTGATCTTTACATCCTGCCGAAGGGATGTCTCCACGATTATCATTCGGATGCGCAGAAGCCTTTCGAAAAGATCTGGATGAACGTGAGAGGTCCGCTCTGCGACGAGCTCATCCACGTTTACGGCCTTATGGGCATATTGATCGTGAAGAAGATCGACGATGTTTACCCGATCTTTAAGGAATTTCTTGAGATCTGCGAGAACAAAGAGCTTTCCATCGATGAGATACATAGCAGATGCGCTCTTGTTTTTCACAAACTGATAATGAAGATCTCGGAGAGACTCGGATCTGAAAGCGGCAAAGCCGTGAATGACACCGCCGCCGAGATCAAAGCCTACATTGACAGGAACATCTACGAGCACATCGGGATAGATGACATCGCAAGACAGGTGAACCTTTCACAATCACAGGTAAATCGTATCTTTAAAAAGAGCTTTGATGTAACGCCCTATAATTACATTCTGAACAGGAAGATAGACACGGCGAAGCTTTTGCTTAAGAACACTTCCCTTACGGTAAAGGAGATAGCGTACAAATTGAATTTTGCCGATGAACACTATTTTTCAAACCTGTTTTTGGAAAAAACGGGAGTCAGGCCCAAGAACTACTGAAAAAGGAACGGATCGCGGAGGATCCGTTCCTTTTTTGGGAAAATGAATTCTTATAAGCGTTTTGAGATTTCTGAAAGGGGTACTTTGGGGTCCCTTTCTTCGGTCAGGAGTCCGTTTACTTCCTGCTGGACGTCGGTGAGCTGAGTGTAGCAGAAACCGTTGACGTTCATTTTCTTTACGGCATTTATCAGAGAACCGAATCTTTCAAGGAATTCTGCATCCGATCTTACAGCTGAGCCGTATCCCCATCCTTCGGTGTTTGCATAATGAGTTCCTCCGAACTCCGAAATGATGATGGGCTGTCCCTCGTAATGATAGCCGTTTGCGAAAGGCTGGATCTGACAGTTGCAGTTGTCGCCTTCCGTAAGCTTCTTTAAATTATCATAATAACCGTAAAGCTTTTCCGCGTCCTGCTCGTAGTGATGGAGAGTCAGGATGTCGCTCTTTGCGTGGGACCAGCCGTCGTTGGAGATGACGGGGCGCATGGGATCGAAACTCTTGGTGAGATAGTAGAGACCTGTGGCAAGGTTACTCTGAAGGAGGTTCGTGTTGATGCTGCGGACTCCCCAGCTTTCGTTGAAGATCACCCATGTTACGAGGGAAGGGTGGTTGTAATTCTGTGTTACGATGTTCATCCACTCGTTTGTGAGTTCCTTGGTCGAAGCGTCGGAGAACCAGTGATCGGACGGGAGCTCGCACCAAACCGTGAAGCCCATGATGTCCGCATAGTAGTAGAAACGCTCGTCTTCGTTCTTCTGATGCTTTCTGCAGCCGTTGAAGCCCATATCCTTTGCGAGTTGGATGTCGCGTATGATCGCTTCCTCGGACGGAGGAGTAATGCCCGATTCTTTCCAGTAGCCCTGATCGAGGATGAGCTTTGCATAGAAAGGACAGTTGTTGAACATGAGCTTTCCGTTACGCACGGTGTACTCGCGGAAACCGAAATAGCTTCCGACCTTGTCCGTTGTGCGGCCGCCGTCCTTTACTTCGATCTCGAGATCGTACAGAGCCGGATAGCCCTCCGACCAGCGCTCCAGCTGATAGGTAACGCTTTCGCTCTCGAGGCGAACGGTCACGGAGTTTGTGCTGTCGCATGCGAGAACGGATGTGGACTGGATGAGCCTGTCACGGAAATAGATCCTGAAGCTTACTTCCGTTTCTTTGGAGGGGCGGTTCACCGCGATGTCAAATCTTACGGATTCCGTGGTGGCTTCGGGCGTAATCTTTAATGAAGAGAGATGTACGTCTTCGATGTATTCGATCCAGACCGTTTTGTATATGCCTGTTGTCTGAACGTACCAGCAGCCAAAATTGTCCTGCTCCCAGCGTTGCTTTCCGCGGATCTGAGCCACACTGTCGGGATCTGAGCACTTTACGGTGAGAAGTCCGGAACCTGAAGCGAGGGCATCGGTCACGTCAAAGGAGAAGCGGGAGTAGGCGCCTCTGTGAGAGCCGACGAGCTTTCCGTCGATGAAAACTTCTGTGTCGTAATCTGCGCCTTCGAAGGTGAGGATCGTTCTCTTTCCGGCTTTTCCGAAGATCCTGCGAGAGTACCACACAAGGTTCTTGTGTGCTGTTTCGCCGATGCCGCTCATGGCTGTTTCGTAATTAAATGGAACGTTTATCTTCCTTTTGAGCTTCCCTGCGAGGGCTTCCGCTGCGGTAACCTCGTCACCGAAGGCAAAATCCCATTCTCCGTTCAGGTTGACCCAGTCGGGTCTCACGAACTGAGGGCGGGGATATTCGGGGATATAACATTTAACGTGATTCATTTTTTGATACCTTCCTTAAAAAGATGTTGTTTATATAGATAACATATCAATTGCTCTCTCATAAATACATATTTCTGCTCAAAAAGTGTGAAAAACAGGCATAACTGCTTGATATGAATTTATAGTTTTGATATAATACAAATTGAATATTGACTTGTATTCCGAAATGGTGTATATCATATAAATGAAATGATATATTTGATATGTCATTTCGGAGTTCCGAAAGGGGATTGTATGGAGAGAGAGCTGTTATACAGAATTATTTATGATGACCTGGTTGAAGGCATACAGAAAGGAAAGTATCCTGCAGGGTCTAAGCTTCCTTCCGAAAAAGAACTCATGGATCAATACAATGTCAGCAGGATCACGAGCAAAAAGGCTCTGGAGATGCTGGCAGAGAAAAATGTCATCGTACGTATGCCCGGAAAGGGATCATATGTTCTTGACGAAAACAAGATAGGTGAAGAGCGCTCTCATGTTCGTGGCGCAGCCGCTCTGGAAAGCGAGCCGGAAAAAAGGCAGAGACTGATAGGAGTTGTTCTGGATTCCTTCGGTGCGACCTTCGGCAGTGACATCGTGGCGGGCATAGAACATGAATGCTGGACAAAGCATTACAATATGGTTCTTAAATGCTCATACGGAAGCATTGATGATGAAGCAAGAGCCATTGATGAATTGACGGCTATGGGAGCTGACGGCATCATCCTCATGTGCACTCAGGGTGAATCCTACAATGTCAGGATAATGAGACTGGCTCTGGACGGATTTCCCATGGTATTGGTCGACAGAGAGCTTAAAGGCCTTTCTATTCCCTATATCGGAACAGATAACTATGCTGCAGCGAAGGAACTTGTAAACATTTTAATCGGACAGGGACACAAGAACATTTGTTTTGTCTCGGGATCTCCGCTTCAGACATCTTCTGTGGCCGACAGATTCAACGGTTACAGGGACGGACTGCTGGAACACAACATCATCACTAACGAAGACATGTGGATCACCGACCTCAGCGCCGCCGTATCAAACATTGATGAGTATCAGGATGCTGATAAGGTCATGAAGGACAAGATCCGTGAGTACGCACTTGCCCACGAACAGGTTACGGTGTATTTCGCCATAAATGAGACAATGGGTGTGACCACATACAAAGCCTTGAAAGAAGCAGGCATAGAAAGAGAAGTTGTATTCTTCGACGGTATGGAGTATCCGTTCAGCGTAGACAATCAGTTTACACATGTTACTCAGGGACAGTACATGATGGGAGCCATGGCAGTAAAGACTCTTAACAAGATCTTTAAGGGCGAAGAGGTTCCTGCAAAGAGATATATCCCCTATAACATTGTGATGAAAGACAAAGATTGATGCGAATTTAAATGGAATCCGTACGGGATCTGGGTTCCGTACGGTATTTTTGTGCCCAAAAATCGGTTAAGGGATTAGGAGAAAACTATGAAACTGCTTTTTGATGTGGGCGGGACCGAGATCAAAGCCGCCGCAGTGGATGAGAGCGGAGAGCTGATGGGAAGCGTCGAGCATTTTGACGCCGACTCCAATGCTGAATGCGATGCTGTTTTTGACAATATGGCATCAGTGATCAGATCTTTTACGAACAGGCTGGGGGAGTATCCCACCGCTTTGGGTATGGCGTTTCCCGGCCCCTTTGATTATGAAAACGGGATAAGCCTGATCAAAGGGCTTGGAAAATATGAAAATATATACGGAAGATCGGTTCCGGAGGAGATAAGAAAAAGGATACCGCATTTAACGGACAGACCCTTTTATTTCCTTCATGATGTTGAGTCTTTTGCCCTCGGAGCCTATTTTAAAGGTGAAAGCCGTGGAAAAGGGAAGACCATGTTCGTGTGCATAGGCACGGGAACGGGCACTGCTTTCATTAAAGACGGCAATGTCCTTAAAAATGAGGAGGACGGATCTCCAAAGGACGGCTGGATCTATGAGGATCCCTTTAAGGACGGAAAGATCGATGAGTACATTTCCGTAAGGGGTCTGAAAAGGATCTCGAAGTCTGTTACGGGAAAAGAACTGACAGGGCTTGAGATCTTTAAACTTTGTGAAGCAAAGGATGAAAAGGGCATGGAGATCTACCGGCTGTTCGGAGAAGACGTGCTTGCGGCACTTGAACCCTACATTGTCTCCTTCAGACCCGACAGACTGGTGTTTGGCGGTCAGATCAGCAAGAGCTTCTGCTACTTTGGAAGCGACGTGAAAGCTTTGTGCAAGGAAAAGGGAGTTGAGACGGAGATCATCACCGACACTTCTTTAATGGCCATCAGCGGCCTGTACAAGCATATAGAAAGAAGAACGGAAGGAAGATAAAATGGGCTTTGCTAAGTACGGAAATTACGACAAACATCCCGTGAAAAGTGTCAGAGGATTTGACTGTCAGGCTTTTGAAGGAGAGGAGACCATAGCATCCGAACTTCAAAAAAAGCTTGTGGAAACAGGGAAAAACAAGCAACTGTTATGCTTTGACTATTATCCGGGGGTGGATACGGAGGGGCTTAAAAGGCTTGCAAAAAGACTTTCTCCCGCTTGCATCCTTGATATGAATGAGGCTGCAAAACCTGAAGAAGTGCTTGAAAGAGAGTTTTCGGATTTTATTACCGATGACAGGGTCTTCGGAGTGATGTGCCACAGGAATGTGGAGACACTGTATGTTTCAAACAGACTGGAAGCCATAAAAAAGAAGATCGACGAGACTGAAAGCGGTCTTGTGGTCCTGATCGGATTCGGCACACGTCTGATCGCAGAAGGGGATGTTTACGTCTACTGCAGTCTCACCAGATGGGAGATACAGCTGAGATACAGAAAAGGCGCTCCCAACTGGAACCATACAAATTACGATGCTCCCGTATTGTCAAAATACAAGAGAGGCTTTTTTATCGGTTTCAGAATGGCCGACAGATACAAAAAGAGGAACATCGGAGCCATAGATTACCTTCTGGAGACTGAGGATCCGGATCATCCCAAGATGATAACCGGAGAAGCATACAAAGAGGCTTTGAGATGCTTTGCAAACGAACCCTTCAGACTTGAACCTTACTTTGATCCCGGAGTATGGGGAGGCCACTGGATGCAGAATAATTTTGAGCTGGATCCGGATGCGGTCAATTTCGCCTGGAGTTTTGACGGAGTACCGGAAGAAAATGCGGTCAATGTAAGATTCGGCAATGTGGTTGTAAAGCTTCCGGCTATAGATGTGGTGCTCCAAAAGCCTGTTGAACTTCTCGGAAACAGGGTGCATGCGCGCTTTGGAACAGAGTTCCCCATCAGGTTTGATATGCTTGATACTGTGGGAGGAGGAAATCTCTCATTACAGGTACATCCTTTGACTGAGTACATCCAGGACACCTTCGGGATGCATTACACACAGGATGAGAGCTACTACATTCTGGACACCGGAAAAGAAGAGGGCTACGTCTACCTGGGAGTAAAGAGGGGAGTAGACAGGGAAAAAATGGCAGCGGATCTGAGAAGCTCATCCAAAGGAGAGATGCTCTTCCCGGCGGAGGATTACGTGAACAAAGTGCCGGTAAAGAAGCACGATCACGTGCTGATCCCTGCGGGAACCGTGCATTGCTCGGGGCAGGATGTAATGGTGCTTGAGATCAGTGCAACGCCCTACATTTTCACCTTCAAGCTTTGGGACTGGGGAAGGATCGGACTTGACGGAAAGCCCAGACCCATCCATGTGGAGCACGGTCTTAAGAACATCCAATGGGACAGAGACACGGATTTTGTCTACGATCAGCTCATACACAGGGAAAAGACCGTGGAAGAAAGGGAAGGCGTCAAAGCGGAGCGCACGGGGCTTCACGAGAGAGAGTTCATCGACACTGTCAGATACACTCTGAGTGCTCCCTGTGAAGTGACCATGAAAGACACGGTTCATGTGATGAACCTTGTGGACGGAAAAAGTGCTCTCATAGAAAGCGTTGACGGATCCTTCGAAGCCTTTGAAGTCCATTACGCAGAAACCGCCATAGTGCCGGCTTCTGTGGGAAGATACAGGATAGTGCCGCTTGACACGGAGATAAAAATGATAGTGGCTTCCATAGCTTAACTATATAGGAGATTAAAGACATGGATAAAACAAAGATCAAAAAAGTACATGTTGTTTTCAAGACTCATCTGGATGTGGGATTTACGGAAATGGGAAGAACTGTCCTTGAGAAGTACAGGACACGGTACATTCCGAAATCCCTGGATCTGGCTGCCGAACTGAATACGGAGAAGGACAAGAGGTTCATCTGGACAGTGGGCTCCTTTTTGATCAGGGATTCTCTTAAAAACGGCAGGAAAGAGGACATTGAAAAGCTTAAGAAAGGCATAGAGCGCGGTGACATCTGCTGGCACGGCCTTTCCTTTACCACTCACACGGAGCTTCTGGACGAGGAACTTTTAGATTACGATCTTTCCGTGTCGGATGATCTTGACAGAATGTTTGGAAAGACAACCATAGCAGCCAAGATGACCGATGTTCCGGGACATACAAAGGCACTTGTAAAGGCACTGGCAAAACACGGCAAAAAGTACCTTCACATCGGTGTGAACCCTTCCTCCATGGTTCCCGGCGTTCCCACAACATTCCTCTGGAAAAGCGGTGACAACGAGGTTGTGGTGCAGTACTCCTTTGTTTACGGTGCACCCTGCTATTTCGAAGGGATGGACGAGGTTCTGGAATTTGCCCACACAGGAGATAATCTCGGACCTCAGTCTCCCGATGTCATCGAATCCGAGATGGCAAGGATCGCAGCGGAGTATCCCAATGCGGAGATAGTCGCATCCACCATGGATGAATACGCAAAGGTGTTGTTAAAGTACAAGGATCTGCTCCCTGCGGTAGAGGAAGAGATCGGAGACACATGGATCCACGGAGTAGGGTCCGATCCTTTAAAGGTTTCCAGATACAAAGAGCTTATACGCCTTAAGAACATCTGGAAAAAAGAGGGCAGGATCGACACGGCATCTGAAAACTACAGGGATTTCCTTCAGAACCTGCTCCTTGTGGCAGAGCATACATGGGGACTGGACTACAAGAAGTTCCTTATGGATTTTACAAACTGGGAAAAGAAGGACTTTAATGCGGCACGCGAGCATGACGCGACAAACCTTGACATGATCACGAACCGCAATGCGAACATGAGAGGCGTTCTTCTTTCCGATATTGAAAAATACAGAAACGGAGATACTACCGGATCCTACAGATTTTATGAGAGTTCCCATGAAGAGCAGAGGGCATACATTACCGATGCCATCAACTCTCTCCCCGGGGATCTGAAAGCTGAGGCTGAAGATGCTGTCAAGGCTCTGGAGACCACAGATCCCGAATTCTTTAAGGCTGCAGAGAAAGAAAAGATCATTTTCCCCTACGAGCACATCGTGATCGGAGACTTTGAAGTGGCCTTCGGAGGCTCCGGTGAGATGGTTTACCTTGCAAAGAACGGAGAAAAGAAGATCACCGACGGAACATTCGGCAGGCTTGGCTACACCACCTACAATGCACAGGACTGTGTAAACAACTACTATTCCTATAACAGGGAGTTTCGTTTGAACCAGTGCTGGTCAGAGGGGGATTTTTCAAAGCCGGGGCTGGAATTCGTGGAAGGACTTGAGCACAGAGATTATGAGTTTGGGTTAAGACAGGCATTTGTAAAGGGAAACAGGATCTATCTTACGGTAAAGAGCAACGAAAGAGCTTCTTCGGAATACGGATGTCCGAGAAACGGATACATTGTATACACCTTTAAAAAGGACGTGATCGGATGCAGTCTCCGTCTTACGGATAAGGACGCCAACCGTATGCCTGAGGCTCTCTGGTTTGATATGAAGTTTGATGTTGAAAATCCCTACAGATGGATGATGAAGAAGATAGGAGAAAGCATCAGTCCTCTGGATGTTGCAAAGGGCGGCAACAGGATGCAGCACTGCGTGGAAGAAATGAACTATGCGGGGGCAGATGGCAGGATAACTGTCAGAAACATTCATGCTCCCCTGATCTCCATAGGAGGAAGAAGACTTTACGGAGAATACAGAGAACTCCCCAAGATAGAGAACGGCTTTTCCTATTGCCTTTTCAACAACAAATGGGGAACAAATTTCAAAATGTGGAGTGAGGATGATTATTCCTTTGATTTTGAGATTGAAATAAGATAAATTGAAAAGGAGAAGAAGGGTGAAGAAGAGAACAATGAGGGTTTGCGCTATGATGCTTGCCGTCCTGCTTTCGGCGGGCGGCTGCGCGGGAGCCGGGGAAAGCGCAGTTAAAGAAAACGGGGGAAAGATCGAAGCAGACATTCCCAAAAACACGCCGGTTCCAACGCGCAAAGCGGAAACAAATACGAGCAGCAATACAGGTACAAATACCAATACCAATACCAATACAAACTCAAACACAGATTCCAATACCAAAACAGATACAAATGCGAATGAAAAAACGCAGGAGGATGAGAACGTGAAGGATTACGGTGACAAGTATTTAAACATCGGTATGCAGCTTTTGAACGAGACGATCGACAAGTATTACAACGTTAAAACCGGATCGCTCAAAACTTCTCTGATCAATGACGCGGAAGCCTGTCTTTGGCCCTTTGCTTCCTTTTTGGAGGCTCTCTCCGAGAATTACATGAGAGATCCCGAAAACGAAGAGATCAAAAAAGTGTACAAGAGTGCTCTGGACATCGGACTTCAGGGCTACCGCGTGGACAATGCGACGGTGAAATCGCCTGCGGGTGTGTTCAAGAACCAGCTCTATTTCAATGCGGGATGGAGAACTGCCGGAGATTATTATTACGATGACAATGCATGGATCTGCTACCAGCTTTTCCTTGCCTACGATCTTTTGGGCGAACAAAAGTACATGGACGATGCGCTGAAACTCCTCGATTTCTTCTGGACAGGATACGACACGGAAGTCCTCGGGGGAGGGATCTACTGGGACAAGACCTACGGCAAAGGAAAAGGCATATGCACAAATGCACCCATCACCATCTGTTATCTGATCGGTTATCAGAAAACAGGAAACAAGGATTACCTTGATAAGGCTCTGCTCCTTTACAACTGGATGAGAGAAAGCGAGCTGATGACTGCAGATTACACGATCCATGCGGGATTCACGGAAGACGGCAAAGTCGACAACTGGATCGCGGCTTACGATCAGGGAACATTGATCTACGCAACATCCCTTCTTTACGATATCACGGGAGATTCAAAGTACCTCGTTGATGCCGGCAAGATGGCCATGGGCGCATCCAAGCTCATCTTTAAAAAGGAAGGCTCTTCTTATGTCATGAAGGGTAATCCCATCTTTAAGACCTGGTGCATAGGCTGGGCTGTCAGAGGCATCACAAAGTACTACGAGATCTGCGGCATTAAGACTCACACCTTCATGGAACACATGTACGAGGTTCTGGATGTGAACATCACCACAAAGGATAAGAACGGACAGTACGATCCTTTCTTCTCCACGGGAGACTGGTGGGACAAGCCGGGACGTGACACGGAAGTCATCCAGCCTTCGGGAATGTCCGTTGTTTACACCATTACCGGGGATCTGCACAAGAACGAAAAATAGTCCCGGAAACAAAAATACATATCGAATTAAAGGCAGAAACTGCACTCCCGCCTTTAAGATAAAGGGTCATTTCTTGAAAAAGAGATGACCCTTTTTAAATGATATGACAAATCTTTTAATTGACATATTATTATATAACGTGTAATATATTATCAACAAAAAACTATGCCTTAAAGACCCAAAATATGGACATAATTGATAATTATATAAAACCTATGATACAGGGGGTACTGCAATGAAAATGCTACATTCCGAATGGGAAGGCAGACTGAACCATTGGATCCACACTTTGACCAAGGACTTCTACGAGCCTCTCGGAGAGCTTGAATGGACCTACTTCAGAACAATGGACCGGATCGAACCCAAAGACGCGGCCCGTTTGGCCGTAAATCCCGCGAAGCCCGGACTCAGATGGGGAAGGAACAGGGAATATGCCTGGTTCAAAACATCCGTCGAAATGCCGAAAGAGGCAGCGGGAAAGAGGATCGTTCTGAATCTTGAACCCGGCGGAGAATCCACACTTTTTGTAAACGGAAGATCCTTCGGAACCTACAGGGCAAGCTGGCTTGGCACAAAGCATCAGTTCTATTCCGACAATGCACTCACGGAGAACGCCGCAGCCGGAGAAAGATTTGACATCCTTATGGAGACCTACGCGGGACATGATTTCCCGGAATCCGAACTTGGCGGCTGCTGCACGGGACCGGTCCTTCCCGGACTTTACGAGATCAAAGAACGTGAGGACAGATGCACACTCGGAAAGTGCACCTACGGCATCTGGAACGAAGACTGCTATCAGCTTTACATGGATGTCATGACCTTAAGAAGCCTTCTTAAGGTCGTTGACAATACATCCCTTCGCGCTGCGAAGATCGCGGAGGCACTTGAAAACTTCACGCTCATCGTTGACTTTGAACAGGGCAGGGAAGAGCGTATCGCAAGCTACAGACAGGCGCGAGAGGCACTTAAGGAGGTGCTCTCCAGGAAAAACGGAGACACTGTGCCCAGGTTCTTTGCCATGGGTCATGCTCATCTCGATCTTGTATGGCTCTGGCCCATCGAAGAGACAAGAAGGAAGACTTCCCGCACCTTTGCGGCACAGCTCAGGCTTTTGGACGAGTACCCCGAGTACAGGTTCATCCAGAGCCAGCCCGCAGAGTACGAAATGTGCAGAAAATGCTATCCCGAGCTTTTTGAGAGGATCAAAGAAAAGATAAAGACGGGGCAGTGGATAGCGGACGGTGCCATGTGGGTCGAGCCCGATACGAACATGAGCGGCGGTGAGGCACTTGTACGTCAGGTGCTTTACGGAAAGAAATATTATAAAGAAGTACTCGGAACAGACAGCGAGACGCTCTGGCTTCCCGATACCTTCGGATACAGTGCCGTGCTTCCTCAGATCCTTAAGAAAACAGGCGTAAAGTACCTCGTTACACAGAAGATCTTCTGGACGTACAACGAAGGAGAGGAATTCCCTTATCATTATTTCAGGTGGCGCGGTATGGACGGAAGCGAGATCACAACTTTCCTTCCCACAAGCTACGGCTACGAGACTCATCCGGAATCCCTCAACAGGACATGGAAAGAACGCAGACAGGCAAGAAACCTCGAAGGCTTCCTCATCCCCTTCGGCTACGGAGACGGAGGCGGCGGTCCCGCACGTGACCACATTGAATATGCTCTCAGGCAGAAGGATCTTGAAGGCAGCGTCAAAGTCGAGATGGCGTCTCCCGTCGAATTCTTTGAAGAAATGGACAAGCTCGGAGGGCCTAAGGAAACATGGGACGGAGAGCTTTACTTCACCGCACACAGAGGAACCTACACTTCTCAGGCGGCTGTGAAGAAGTTTAACCGCACGACGGAGAAAAAGCTGAGAGAGCTTGAAATGCTCTATTCAAGAGCGATCTCCGAAGGCATCATGAAAAATGAACTTGATGACGAGATCGAGGAAATGTGGAAGGAACTTCTGACATTCCAGTTCCATGACATTCTTCCCGGATCTTCCATAAAAGAAGCTTACGAGTATGTCGAAGCCGAATTTGCAAAGCTCCTTCAAAGGATCGAAGAGAGGATCGAAGATCTTGCGGGAAGATTTGTGAAAGATTCCGAAGGGATCACGGTCTTCAACTCACTTTCGAGAGACAGAAAAGTTACCTTCACACTGCCCGAAAACTTCAAAAACGGAGCTGAAACGGCAGAAGGAAAGGGCGTTACGTGCTTTGAAAAAGACGGCAGACTTGAAGCAAGCGTGACCGTACCCGCATTCGGAAACGTAACCCTCATCCCTTCGGCGAAAGCATTAAAAGCAGAGGCTGTCGCGCGTGCATATGCAGGCAATGACGGCTTCAGGCTGGAAAACGATAAGGTGAGCGTCCTTGTGAACAAGAACGGCGAGATCGTTTCCTATGTATTAAAGGAAAACGGCATGGAGTACGCAAAGGCGCCCATGAACAGGCTCAGGCTCTTTAAGAGCACACCCAGACTCTTTGACGCATGGGACATCGATTCGAATTACGAGGTTCAGGAATGCGACGGAGCAAGAGACGTGGTTGTTGCAATCGAAAGAAGCGAGGGACTCACAGTGAAGCTTTCCGTAAGCGGAAAGATCGGAGTTTCCGAGTTCAGGCAGACGCTGTCACTTACGGAAGGAGACAAGGTCGTAAGGATCGACACGGACATCGACTGGAAGGAACTCCACAGGATCCTGAAGGCTTCGTTCCCTGTGAACGTGCTTGCTACAGAGGGCATTAACGAGATCCAGTTCGGCTTTGTGAAGAGACCCACACACCGTTCGAGACTCGGTGACAAGGATAAATTTGAAGTCTGCAACCACAGATACAGTGCGCTTTGCGACGGTTCGCACGGAGCTGCGGTCCTGAACGACTGCAAGTACGGCATCGGAATGAAGGATTCCACGCTTGAACTCACGCTCCTTACCGCAGCCGCATCACCCGAAATGAGAGCCGACAACAGGAAGCATTCCTTCTCCTACGGCTTTATGGGATGGGCGGGAAGCTTCGAAGAGAGCGATGTGGTCGAAGAAGGCTATCGCTTTAACATTGCACCCGTATTTAAGAAGGGAAGCTGTGAAGAAAAGCAGGAGCTTCGCGTCTCCGAAAAGGCAGTTACCGTCGAAGCGGTAAAGACTGCGGATGACAGGAGCGGAGATCTTGTCGTCAGACTTTATGAAGCGTACAGAACGACCTGTACGACAAGGATTGAGGGTGAAATGATCAGGGGCAGGAAGATCTGGCTTTGCGATCTTCTTGAGAACAAGGAGGAAGAGGTCTTTGCGGACAATGGTGAGCTTACGCTTAATTTCACACCTTTTGAGATAAAGACACTCAGAATAGAAAAATAAAAAAGGAGAAAACAAAATGATCCCCGATTCACTGGTTAAAAGAGCTGAAAGGCTTGAAGAATACTATAAGGAGAAGTTTCCAAAGCTCTCGGGCATGGTGAAGCAGTGCTTCTTAAACACGATAGAGACCACCGTGAAGCGTCTGGATGACGGCTCGTATTTCGTCATCACGGGCGACATCCCTGCAATGTGGCTCCGCGACTCTGCGGCACAGGTCCGTCCTTACGTTAAATTTGCAAAAGAGGATAAGGAACTGGCTGAGATCCTTGAGAGCGTTATCGAAAAACAGTCGGAATTTGTCTGCATAGATCCTTATGCCAACGCTTTTAACGAAGGCTGTACATTTGAAGGACACAAGGACGAGACCACACAGAACGGCAACGTCTTCGAGAGAAAGTACGAAGTTGATTCACTTTGCGCACCCGCTTATCTTGCTTACAGGTACTTTGAAGAGACGGGGAGCAGAAAGATCTTTACGAAGAAATTCCATGAGATGATGGTGACAGTCCTTACAGTCTTTAAAGATGAACAGAGACACGGGGGCTCTCAGTACTTCTTCAGAAGATATGATTGTCCCGAGTCGGATACTTTACCCAACAAGGGAAAGGGAAGACCGGTCAACTACACCGGCATGACCTGGTCAGGATTCAGACCTTCCGATGACAGATGCCTGTTCGGCTATCTCATCCCTTCGAACATGATGGCGGTAAAGGCTCTCCGCTACATGGCTTTCCTTTTGAGAGAAGGATACGAAGACAACAGGACAGCAGAGAACTGCGAGCTTCTGGCAGAGGATATCGAAGAAGGCATAAAGCTCTACGGCGTGGTCGAGCATCCTAAGTACGGCAGGATGTATGCCTACGAGACGGACGGCTACGGAAACCACGTGCTGATGGATGACGCAAATTCACCCAGCCTTCTTTCTCTTCCCTACATCGGCTATTGCGACAAGGAAGATGAAATGTACAAGAACACCAGACGTTTCGTGCTTTCGACCGACAATCCCTATTACAAGGTCGGAACTGTGGCAAGAGGCGTGGGAAGCCCTCACACTCCCGACGGCTACATCTGGCACATCGGACTTGTTATGCAGGCTCTCACGAGCAATGACAGAGAGGAGATCCTGGACTGCCTCGACATGATCTCAAAGACCACGGCGGGTACGAACTTTATGCATGAAGCATTCGATCCGAACGATCCGGCAAAGTTCACAAGACCTTGGTTCGCATGGGCAAATACATTGTTTGCAGAACTTCTGGATAAACTCATGGAGGAAGGATTCTTCTAAAGACGCTCATTTGGGCAATTTTAACAAAAATGGTTTCCTGCTCTGTACATATCTTATAAAAAATATACAATGATATGTGCAAAACATATTGACATATCATTTAAAAGGATATATCATATAGCCATAAATGATATATCAAAGATATGACCATTTAGGAGATGCTTATGAGAAAAGGTTTTAGATACCTGCCTGTGCTTCTGGCGTTTTCAATGTTGTTCAATGCAGGCTGTACCGCAGTGAGTACGGAGAAACCGGAACAATCGGAAAAACCGGTGGTCACGTCCACACCGACTCCTGCTAAAAGCAGCAGCCCATCAGGCAACAAAAAAGACAGCGAAAGCGAGGCAGAAAAAGTGAAAAAGGAATATACCGTTGAAGAAGCGGCATACGAAAGCTTTTCGAGTTTTATAAAAGAATACTATTTTAAAAGCAAGATAGAAGATTACGGGATCTTTAAGGATCTGAACTTCTGGGATCAGGCAGAGATCTATGAGATCGTCATCGATGCCTATGAGCACACGGGCGACGAGAGATACTACAAAATGATCAATGAGATCTTTGACGGCTTCAGGAAAAAGCACGGTGAGAACTTCGCATGGAACGAGTTCAATGACGACATCATGTGGATCACCATCGGCTTCACGAGAGCATACAAGGACACAGGAAACAAGGCATTCCTTGATTCTGCGGTAGAACACTTCAATCTCGTTTGGGACAGAGCGTGGAGCGAGGATCTCGGCGGCGGCCTCTTCTGGAGGATAGAGAACACCACGAAGAATGCCTGCATCAACTGCCCTGCAGCCATCGCAGCCTGCCTCCTCGGAGAAGCGACAGAAGACGACAGCTACTACGAAAAGGCCGTTAAGATCATGGACTGGGTCGTAGCAAACATTTACGAGACGAAGACCGGAAGAGTGTACGACGCTTACGAGATGAACGGCAACAAGAATCACTGGGCATCCACCTACAACCAGGGAACCTTCATCGGAGCAAATACATTGCTCTATCTTCACACCGGAGACGGCAAGTACCTTTCTCAGGCGAGAAGAGCATCCGATTACACCATCGAGAACATGTACGACGGCAAGGTAATGGACAATGAAGCAAACAGCGGAGATCTTGTGGGCTTCAAGGGGATACTTGCAAGATGGATGTATGCCTTCGCAGTCGACTGCAATCAGCCCGATGTGATGGAATGGATGAAGATGAACGCACTGACAGGATGGAGCAACAGAAACTCCAAGGGTATTGCGGGAACGACATGGAACACAAAGACAGCCGAGAGTTCCGATATCATCCCCTTCAGCGCATCGACCATCGTGTCGGCCCTCAACAACTGCAATAACGAGTGCAGAACTTCCCAAACAGCGGAAAACGGCATCAATGCGTCCGAATTTACCCGCTGCGGCAAAGTTCTGATCAAAAAGGAAAAGGATAAAACAGTCATAGAGACCGTTGACGGAGAAGCATTTCTTGAATATGCCTTTGTGACATTCAAGACGGATTGCACGAAGATCAAACTTCAGGCATCTGCGTCAAAGGATACAAAGGTGGAGATCAGATCCGGCAGTATTAACGGCGATGTAATTGCAAGTGGTGTGATCAAAGCGGGAGACGGTACAATGTCGGAGATCGTACTGAATTCAAAAACGCTCTCCGGAAACATGAGACTCTACCTTGTTTTCCCCGAAAAGGGCAGAACAGCGGAGGTTTCAAAGATCAACTTTGCTTCCTAATGTCTCAGGACATTATGAAAGAATAAAAAAAGGAGAAGAACTATGAGGAGAAGATTTTTATGCTACGTGCTCTGTGCTGCAATGGCACTTTCAATGACAGCATGTACAAAGAAACAGGGAGACACCGCAAACCAGCCTGAAGAGGTTACTGCAACCAAGGCACCCGAAGCCGAAAAGCAGCCCGAGAAGGCACCTGAAACAGCACCTGCTGAAGAGAAGCCTTCGGTAGTCGATGCAACAGGCAGGATCGAATTCGAAAACTTCATCGAATCCGAGGGAGTCGGAACAGAAGGATCAAAAGAGGATGACACACAGGTCCTCGCAGGTTTAAATAAAAGCGGATACACCGCATACTCCATTGACCTCGGTGACGGCGGCTACGAGCAGATCGCTATCCGTTACGCTTCCGATACAAAGGGAGGAAAGCTTGAGATCCGTTACACAGCTACAGACGGAGATCTGATCGCATCCATCGATCTTCCCGGAACAGGCGGCTGGGACAAGTATGAGACAGTTACGGCAGACATCCCCAATTTAAAGGATTTCGGACGTAAGAAGACACTTTACTTCGTATATTCCGGAGACGATTACCTCTACAATCTCAACTGGTTCAGACTGTATAAGGTTGTTGACGGAAAGGCTCAGGTAGAATTCGAAGATTACGCTGAAGCTATCCCCGGTATCGTTATCGACAATTCTTCCGACGGCGAGGGCGCGAAGAACATCGGCGGTATCAAGAACAATTACTGGACACTTTACAAGCTGAACTTCGGTGAAGGCGGTTACGAGCAGATCGCTCTCAGAGCATCTTCCGCAACAGACGGCGGCAGCTTCGAGATCCATCTCGGAAGTCTCGAAAGCGATGCGGTTGCAAAGTTCACACTTCCCGGAACAGGCGACTGGAGCAACTGGGACACATTCTACTTTGACGTTCCCGCTCTTAAAGAAGTTACAGGTACACAAGATGTATATATGGTGTATAATGATGGCGGAGACTGGCTCTACAATCTTAACTGGTTCCGTCTGTACAAGGCAGCTTTAAATGTTGCAAACAGAGTGGAAGCTGAAGACTTCATCGAGTGCTCATGTATAGCCGAGCCTTGTGGTGCTGACGGAACAATGAACCTCGGCGGCGTAACACCCGGAAAGTATGCAGCTTACCAGCTTGATTTCGGTGAGGGTGGATACACCAAGTTCAAGGTTAGAGCATCAAGCCCCATGTCCGGCGGTGACATCATCATGCACAAGGATTCCCTTGACGGAGAGATCGTTTGCACCGTTTCTATCGGAAATAAGGAAGTTTACGGCGGCGACTGGGGCAATTACGGCGATTGGGATTTCGAAACACCCGAACTCGCAGGACTTACAGGAAAGCAGATCCTTTTCTTTGAGTTCAACAACTCTCCCGAGAACAGCAGCCATCTTTTCAACATCAACTGGTACGAGTTTTCAAAGTAGTTCGATCTGAGAACCGTACCTATTAAGGAGAAAAATTATGAAATTAAAGAAGATACTTGCGGTAGCTTTGGCACTCAGCATGGCAGTAGGATCATTTACTGCCTGCGGAGGAGAAAAACAGGGCGATGCAAAGCAGGGACAGGAAGTAAAGGAAGACAAGCTCCCTTTTGAAGTAGTGGACCTTGACGGCTATGTTTTTACCGTAGCCGACAACAACACAAACAGATGGTTCCCCGAAGAGGGCGCATCCGAAAGAGCAAATGCGATCATAGCAAGAGTTAACAAGGTTCAGGAACTCTTTAACTGCAAGATCGAGATCAAGCCTTACGGAGAGTCCGAATTTGCAAATGCCGTTACAGCCGGTGAGGATTACGCCGATATCGTTGTCTGCGAAACCTGGAACCTGGGACGTCACATCAAGGCAAACAGAGTTGTGGATCTTGCTTCTCTTGAAGGTCTGAACTTAAACGCAGATTACTGGACAAAGTACAACAACACCAACCTTCTTTCCTACCAGGGCAAGGTTTACGGTGTTGCAGCTCCCTTCGCTTCACAGATGGATGAGATCTTCCTGATGTTCTTCAACAAGAACATTATCGAGGAACTCGGTCTTGAAAGCCCCTACGATCTTTACGACAGGAACGAATGGACATTCTCCAAGTTCCTTGAGTACCTTAAGGCTGCAAAGAAGGACCTTAACGGTGACGGAATGTTCGACGAGAACGACAGATACGGTCTTACCTGCGGTCACAGCTGGGATACACCTGTTGTCCTGTATCTTGCATCAGGCAACCAGTTCTACAAAGAGAATCCTGACGGATCCATCGAGTTCCAGCTCAATACCACAAATGCTTTCAAGGCTGTAAAGCAGGTCAAGGAAATGCTTAATCCCGGCGACACCTTCTGGCCCAATCCCGGTTCCGAAATGCACGCCTATGTAGAAGCTTTCACTCAGGGCAAGTCCCTTTTCTACACCTACTCAAGAGGAAGAGGTGTAGCGGATGCGATCTATGATATGCAGGATGACTTCGGTATCGTTCCGATCCCCAGAGGAGACAACGCAACAGACTATCGTTGCTGGGTCAGCCATGATGCTCCCAGTGTATCGATCCCTTCCACGAACAAGAACATTGATAAGACTGTGAAGATCCTTGAAGCACTCGCTTACTTTGCACAGGACGAGAATGAGATCGAACTCGACGAGTTCTGCACAAAGCTCAGGGATGAAAAGTCTGAGGAGATCTTAAGAGAAATGCCCAAGTACGCTCACTCCGATCTTGCTTTCATCGGACAGCAGTGCGCAGGCGGTTTCTATGCTGCACTTAATGCAGTTGTCAATGTAACATTCGCACAGAGAGAAAAGGAAATTGCTTCTACTGTTGCCGGAATCGAACTTGAGGTAGAAGACGGTATTAAGGAATTCATCAACATTATGTTAGGGAAGACCACAACAGCGGAATAAAAAATTCCTATAGTGAATGGGTACAAAGCCGTGAGCTAATATATCGAGGTTTTGTACCCATTTTTTTCTTGATAACGGAAGGGACGAGATTGAACACGACTTATTCCGATATTTGAGGAGGGTTTAATGACCATATTCAAGAATAACAAATTAACGGTCTTTTCGATCCTTTGTCTGGGACTTGTTGTTGTGATCGTAGCGCTCAGCCTGCACGGCGGCAGGAAGGATAAAGGAACGACTTGCGATTTCAGCAAGGGCTTCGCTGATGCAAGCCTTGACAAGACTGATGCCGAATGGGGCACGGATATACTTTCCGCAGATGCAGGTTCATTTAAAGAAGCGGAGGGTGTGAAGGTCGTGGGAGATCCGGCCTTTTCAGGAAAAGGCAATGTTGTGCTGACAGAAGAGAACAGCAGCATTACCTTTGAATTTGATGTAAAAAACGCAGGTATGTACAGCCTCGAAGTGGAGTATATGCCCGCACCCGGAAACGAAAACGATATTGAAAGAAATATTTTGATAGATGGTGCATTACCTTCAAGTGATGCACAGTTTGTAAGCTTTACAAGGATCTGGAAGGATGAGACGGAGATCAGAAGAGATCTGAACGGCAATGACATAAGACCTTTACAGATCGAGTCAACGGAATGGAAGAAGGTTTTTGTTTTTGATTCCGCAGCTCATTCAAATCTTCCCGTTCGTTTCTTCCTTTCAAAAGGAAAACACAAGGTGACGCTTGAAGGCGTAAAGGAACCCATGTACCTGGCAAATGTGACGGTCAGACCTTACGTTGAAGCTCCCTCTTACGCGGAAGTAAAAGCAGGATACGACAAGAACGGTTTCAAGCCTGCTACGGCGGAACTTATGAAATTCCAGGCCGAGAACATGTTCAGAAAATCGGATTACACTCTTTATCAGAGCTTCGACAAAACTTCTGCCATCACCGAACCTCAGGATGCATCAAAGATCAGGCTGAACTGCATAAGCGGAGACAAGTTCAAGCTCGCGGGACAATGGATCTCATGGGAGATAGAAGTGCCCGAGACCGGCCTTTACAACATCGGATTAAGGTACAAGCAGAACATTCTTTCGGGTATCTTTTCTTCGAGAAGATTCCTGATCGACGGCGAGATACCCTTTAAAGAAGCGGGAAACCTGCAGTTTAACTATTCCGGAGACTGGAAAGTCGAGAACTTCGGAAACGGCGAAGAGGACTATCTTTTCCTTCTGGAAAAAGGAAAGCACATCATCTCGATGGAAGTAACACTCGGTGATATGGCCGAGACCATTGATACGGTTGAAGACATTCTTCTGGAACTCAACAAGATCTACAGAGAGATCCTCGTTATCACAGGAAGCGAAGCAGACATATACAGAGATTACAATTTCGGCAGACTCATCCCCGAAACCGTTGCCAACATGAAGGTTCAGAGCGAAAGACTTGCTTATTGCTCGCAGTACTTCGAGGCTATGGTCGGAGCCAAGGGAGAACAGGCTGCTCCGCTTGACAAGCTCAGCATACAGCTTGCTCTTATGAACGACGATCCGAACAAGATCGCAAGCAACTTTACGCAGTACAAGGACAACATTGCGGGCCTTGCCGAGTGGATGGTAAAGGTCAGCGATCAGCCTCTTTCCATCGATTACTTCTTCGTTTCTGCTCCCGGAGCAAAGCTTCCGAAAGCGGAAGCAGGCTTCTTTACATCATTGGGATTTGAACTTAAGAGCTTTGTAATGTCCTTCTTTACGGATTACAGCACACTCGGACAGACGGAAGTACATGAAGCGGGAGACGGAAAGACCATCGAAGTCTGGATCACATCCGGCCGAGATCAGGCAAACATCATCAGACAGATGATAAACAATTCTTTTACACCCCAGACAGGCATAAATGTTGAACTCAAGCTTGTCAGCGCGGGTTCGCTCCTTCCGGCCGTTCTTTCCGAACAGGGACCTGATGTGGCCCTCGGAAATCCTTTGACGGATCCGATACAATATGCTTTACGTAATGCCGTGGTCGACCTTACGGAGTTCGCGGATTACAAAGAAGTTTCGGAAAGATTCACGAAGAGCGCACTTGTTTCCTACACATTTGAGAATGCGGTCTACGCATTGCCCGAGACACAGACTTTCCCCATCATGTTCTATCGTAAGGACATCTTCGAGCAGCTTGGACTTACACCTCCCGACACATGGGATGATTTCATGGAAGTCGTAGCCGTATTGCAGAGAAACAACATGGAAGTGGGCTTCCCTCAGGGTATGGGCGGAATGCAGATCTTCCTTTATCAGAACGGCGGATCCCTTTACAATGAGGATCTCACGGCCTGCACCTTTACGGAAGACAAGACACTGGATGCGTTCCAGTCCATGCTGGACCTTTTCACAACCTACAGATTCCCGAGAGATTACAGCTTCTCAAACCGTTTCAGAACAGGTCAGATGCCTCTCGCGATCCAGGATTACCTCGAATACAATCAGCTTTCCGCATTTGCACCCGAGATCAAAGGACTTTGGGGTATGCTTCCCATCCCGGGAACAATTCTTCCCGACGGTTCCATCGACAGAGCGTGTGCCTGCGGAGGAACATGCGCTATGATGCTCCGCGGCGTGGAAGACAAGGAGAGCGCATGGAGATTCATGGAGTGGTGGACGAGAAGCGAGTCTCAGACAGAATTCGCACAGGAAATGAAGTCCATCCTCGGTAAGGCGGCTATGCATGCAACAGCAAACATCGAAGCCATCGGAAACCTTCCCTGGACAAAGGAAGAATACACCGCGCTTTACGGACAGCTGAGCCATGTTGAGGGAACACCGGAAGTTCCCGGTAACTACTTCGTGATCAGAAACATCGGATTCGCTTCCGTATCCGGCTACACATCGGGTAACGCAGAAGAGCTTCTCGACTGGGCAAAAGAAACCAATGACGAGATCACAAGAAAACGAAAAGAATTCGGACTTGAGTAACGGGAGGAAAGAAAATGTTGAAATTCAATAAACCGGACATTAAGACTTCCGCTCGAAATCTGTGGAAGGAAATCAGGAAGAACAAGGTGAACTATCTTTTCTGCGCACCTTATTTCATCCTTTTCTGCATATTTACCATCGTGCCCGTTGCGATGTCCATGTTCTTAAGCTTTACTTCCTTTAATATTCTTGAGCCCCCTGTATTTGTGGGCTTACAGAATTATGTAAGACTTTTCTTCGAAGACAGGATCTTCATTGAGAAAGCCATCAGCAACACTTTCGTGATCGCTGCGATCGTTGGACCTGTCGGCTACATGATCTGTCTGTTCCTTGCGTGGATGCTGAACGAGCTTCCGAGGATACTCAGAATGATCTTCACGCTCATCTTCTTTGCACCCACCATTGCGGGAAACATTTATTTTACGTTTACTTATCTTTTTAACAACGATTCGCAGGGCTATGTCAATGCTCTTCTCATAAAGTACGGCATTATCCAGTCCCCAATACTCTGGTTCCAGGATGAAAAGTACATGGTCACATTGATCATCGTGATCTGTCTGTGGACCAGTATCGGTACCACGTTCCTTTCGTTCATCGCCGGTCTTCAGGGCATTCCCGCTCATTACTACGAAGCGGGTGCCATCGACGGCATCAAGAACAGATGGCAGGAACTCTGGTACATCACATTACCTTCCATGAAGCCTCAGCTTATGTTCGGTGCCGTAATGAGCATCACCGGAGCTTTCGGCGTCGGAAGCATAGTTACCGCACTTTGCGGACTGCCTTCAACCAACTATGCGGCACACACGGTAATGAACCATCTTGAAGACTTCGGTAACGTGCGTTTTGAGATGGGATATGCTTCATCCATCGCTACCGTACTTTTCGTTATCATGATCGGTACGAATGCGCTGATCAAGAGGATGCTTTCGAAGGTCGGAGAATAAATCCCGCCTTAAGTGACTGATTCAACGTATGCCGTGATGAGCGGCAGATTGGAGATTGATATGGCTAAAATAAAACTGTCGAGAAAGGAGAGAGGCGTAAAGCGATCCTACTTTGTGGATCTCCTGATGTATTCCATGCTGCTTTTGCTGGGACTCATAATGGCGATCCCCTTCGTGTTTGCGTTTTCAAACTCGCTGAAGCCTTTGTCCGAATTCTTTTACTTCCCTCCAAGGTTGTTTGTTGAGAACCCGACATTAAAGAATTTTACTGATCTTTTCAGGCTCATGGCAGATTCATGGGTACCTTTCAGCAGATACATTTTTAACACTGTGTTCATTACCGCTGTCGGAACGGCCGGACACATCTTCCTTGCTTCCATGTGTGCATATGCACTCGCAAAGCACAAATTCCCCGGCAGCAGGCTGATGTTCATGCTCATCGTAACATCACTCATGTTCAGAGGAGAAGTTACACAGATCCCGAGCTTTATCGTGTTTTCAAAGCTTCATCTGGTCGACAATTACGGAGCATACATCCTTCCCGCTCTTTCTTCGACTCTCGGCCTTTACCTGATCAAGCAGTTCATGGAACAGATGGTTCCGGATGAGATCCTTGAATCCGCGAGAATGGACGGAGCAAGCGAACTGGTGGTTTTTTCACGTATCGCAATGCCCATGGTAAAGCCTGCGGTGCTCACGCTTCTCATGCTTTCCGTTCAGAACCTCTGGAACATCGGCGGAAGTGTTTACATCAGACGTGAGGAACTCAAAACTTTGAACTTTGCACTCAGCCAGATCATGAACGGCGGTATCGCCCGAAGCGGAACCGCTGCTGCGGCTATGGTGCTCATGATGATCGTCCCGATCACCATCTTCATCTTTTCACAGTCCAATATCGTGGAAACGATGTCAACATCGGGAATGAAAGACTGACGGGAAGGGGGGCGAAAAAGAATGAGAAAAAAGTTAATTGTTCTGATCTTAGGTCTTTTACTTGTAACAGGGTCGATCTTTCCCGGATTTAAGGCTTTTGCTTCCGAAAACGGTACGGATTACGTTCCGTACATCACTTACGGATACGATTCCCATGCAAACGGAGATTACTATATTTCTCCTCATGCCTACATCCCCTTGGAAGGTGTCGATTCACTTTACATGGGGCTTGATGTGAAGCTCACGGATCCTTCGGATCTTACAAGCGACAGGGACGGAAACATTTACATCGCAGACACCGGTAACAACAGGATCGTGATCCTGACAAGCGATTTCAAGCTTAAGGATACCATCACGGAGTATGTGAACAACGAAGGCGAGAGCATGACATTCAATCAGCCCAGAGCCGTGTTTGTTAACGATGAGGGCGACATCTACGTCGGAGACACTTTGAACGGTAAAGTTGTCCGTTTTGATAAGGACCTGAACCTTCTTCAGGTTGTGGACAGCCCTTCGGAGGAATTGCTCCAGAACGTGATATTTGAACCTTCCGCGATCGCGGTTGACAACTATGACCGTATCTATGTCATTTCCCAGAGCACAAACATGGGTGTGCTTGCACTTGATTCCGAGGGAGTTTTCCAGGGCTTCATAGGAGCGGAAAAGACTACGGGTTCTTTTATGGACATCGTAAAGGACGCCTTTATGAGCGAAGAGAAGAAGGCGAAGGCTCATCAGAACGTTCCGACGGAGTACAACAACATCACCATCGACGATAAGGGCTTTCTTTACGTAACCAGCAGTGCCTATGAGCAGTCTGCTCAATATGACAGCATGGTAAAAAAGACGGGAACGGCAAATCCCATTAAGAAGCTGAATCCTGCGGGCACGGATGTATTAAAGAGAAACGGTCCGTTTAACCAGGGCGGTGACATCAACTATGCCAAGGATTGTTCAAGATTTAAAGACGTGGCTCTTGCGGCGGACAACGTGTACAGCCTTCTTGATTCCACGGGCGGAAAGATCTTTACCTATGACGGAGACGGAAATCTCCTCTATGTTTTCGGCGGCCTCGGATCTTCACTGGGCGTATTTCATATGCCTGTTGCACTCACTTACACAGGTGACAGACTCCTCGTTCTTGATGCGAGAACGGCCAAGATCACTGTGTTCGGAAGGACAGCCTACGGCAATCAGATCGCTAAAGCCATCGAGCTTCAGAATGCGAGAAAATACACGGAAGCATCCGAACAATGGGCGCGAGTGCTGGAGATGAACAACACCTTCGAGCAGGCATACAGAGGCATAGCCACCGCTCACATGCGCCTCGGAGAGTACAAAGAGGCAATGGAGAATTACAGATTCGGAAGCGATCTGGACGGATACAGTGAAGCCTATACCGCATACAGAAAAGAGATCATGGAGGATTTCATGCTCCTTATCCCGCTCGCGGTCATTTTGATCGTTCTTCTTGTAAGATTTGCTTCAAAGAAGATGAAAGCGGTAAACGAAGCGGGCTGGAGCAAAAAGGGACCTTCCACGTTAAAGGAAGAACTCTGCTACGGCTGGTACGTGATCTTCCATCCTTTTGACGGCTTCTACGAGCTTAAGAGAAGCAGAAAGGGAACCGTTAAGGGAGCGACCGTGATCCTTGCGCTTGCCGTACTTGAAGACCTGTTCAGACAGGTGGGTTCGGGATACATCGTTACGGGGCAGGACTGGGCGAGAGTCAGCGTTATCGACGCATTCATGTCGGTGGGCGCGCTTGTCCTTCTCTGGACACTTGCCAACTGGGGACTCACAACACTCATGGACGGTAAAGGAAGACTCAAAGACATTTACGTTGCGAGCTGCTACGCATTGATCCCCATCATCATCATCGGCTTCCCGACGACGATACTTACGAATTTCTGCTCACAGAGTGAACTTACGTTCATTAATGTTTTCAACGGTTTTGCATACATCTGGACATTGCTCCTGATCTTCTTCGGAGCTCTTGTCATCAATGATTACTCACTTCTTAAGAATGTTTTCACAACACTCTTTTCGATCGTGGGAATGGCTTGTATCGCATTTGTAAGCATATTGACCGTGAACCTCTTTGTGTCATTGTTCGGTTTTGCACAGACAATTGCCAATGAGATCATTTATCGAATATAAGGAGCAGGTATGAAGAAAGTGAAATTATCAATAATAAAGATACTTTTGGCTGCTGCAGGCGTTCTTGCCCTTGTGTTCGTTATTTGGGTGATTGCTTCGAGACCGGCTTCGAGAACCGTTGAGATCGAGAAGAGGGTATTAAAGGAGATCAAAGGGGATTACAAGGAAGCGGATGTGGCCGGAGAGCCCGTCAAAGTTGCGGATGACGGAAAGAATGTCCTTTACTTCGAGCAGTCTACGGGAGGACTCATTCTTGAAGACAGGAAGACGGGAGAGAAGATCTACGGTGTTCCCGCCGATGCCGCAAACGATGTGAAAGCAACCGGAAACGACACTAAGAAAGAGCTTGGTTCAACGCTTCTTCTTACTTATTACGACATTAAGACTCAGAAGACTGTAGTGTTTGACAGCCTTACAAACGCCGCAGCGCTCAATCAGATCTATTACGCTCCTCTTAAAGACGGTTCGGGCGTCGGAGTGAAGCTCGTTCTCGGACGTGAAGATGCAGCAAGACTCATTCCCGAGCAGATCAGTGCGGAAAGGTTTGATGCGCTTTTGGCGGATGTGGAAGCGGCAAGCGGATCGAGCGTCGCAAAAAAGGTTAAAGCATTGTACCTGAATTATACAATGGAAAAAGCGACGGCCGAGCAAAAGCAAAAGTTCCCGGCTCTTCAGAAAACAGACATTTACGTGCTTAAGAGTTCCGCAACAAAGAGGAACAAAGAGAATCTGGAAAAGTACTTTAAAGAGAGCGGTTACACCTACGAACAGATGGAAAAAGACTACGCGGAACTTGATTACGTTTCCGAAGCCGAACAGTTCCCCTGCTTTAGGGTGAAGATGGAATATATGCTTGAGGACGGTGCTCTCAAGGTTAACATCCCTGCAGACGAGATCGAGTACGACAAAGATGCGTTCATACTTACGCAGCTCAGGATCTTTCCCTTTATGGGAGCGGGAAAAGTCGGAGAAGAGGGATACGTGTTCGTACCCGACGGATCCGGAGCACTTGTTCCCTTTAACAATGACGGACGGATCGCATCGGTCTACACGGCAAACAGGATGTACGGACCCGACGGCGCAGAAGCAAAGATTGACAGGGGAAGTACCTACTATGAATACAGAAATCCCGTGTTCGGCGTAAAGACAGGCGAACATGCGGTGTTCGGCATTGTGACGGACGGCGATGCCACTACGATGATATGCAATCAGGTGGGTAACATCACTCACTCGTATAACACAGCCTATGCCACATTTATCATCAGTCAGAATGCCCAGTATGAATCCTATACGATGGAGCAGGCACCCTGGATCCAGTACGACAGAAACGGTTATCAGGGCATGATCTCTTTGAACTACTATCTTCTTACCGGAGACGACGCAGACTATGTCGGTATGGCAAAGATCTACAGAGATTACATTCTGAGTAAGAGAGAGGGAAAGAATGAGGGAAAGACCGCATCCGGACTTCCCATTTACATTGAAACGCTGGGTACTGTCGGAAACAACACCAGAGTGCTGGGAATCCCCGGCTATCGAAATGTTGAAGTCACTTCCTACGACGAAGCGGCAGAGATGCTTAAGGAACTCACTTCCCTCGGCGTTTCCAACATTAAGTTCAGATATCTTGCATGGTGCAATAACGGATTCTATACGGGCGTTCCCACAGGCATAGATCTTGAGAAGAAGGTCGGAAGCAAGAGGGATCTTAAGGCACTTGAAAAGGTTGCGGATGAGCTTGGAAGCGAGCTGTTTATGGACATTAATGTGCTGACCGCGGCAAGACACGGTAAATACGATCCGGGTTTCATCATTTCAAGTGACGGAATCAGAGATCTTTTCCAGAAACAGAGCTATTATCCCCACTTCAATCCTACGATGGAGATTGTGAAGGGCTGGAAGTACTGCATGAATCCCAAGAAAGTGCTTTCTTACTTTGAGAAAATGACAAAGGACTACGACAAACTGAACGTCGGCAGCATTTCTCTGAGCGATCTGGGAACCGTACTCAACTCGAACTATAAGAGATCGGATTACACGAACAGGCAGGAAAGCCTTGAGATCATGAAGGAAGTAATGAAGAGAGCGGACGAAAGATACGACTCCGTTCTTGTGGAAGAGGGCAATGCCTACACCCTGGCCTATGCAGATCACATTCTGGGACTTCCCGTATCGAACAGCAGTTATTCCGTCGAATTAAAGAGCGTTCCCTTCATTCAGATCGCTCTTCACGGTATCGCAGACTACGCGGGAGAGCCTTTGAACGTTTCCGCTTCCTATGAGGATGAGCTCCTTAAGAGCATCGAATACGGATGTGCGCCTTATTTCCGACTCTGTGATGCGGATGGCTCTATCCTTAAAAAGTCCTTTATCGTAGAGGAAGATCTTTACGATGTGGATTACGACAAGTGGAAGACGGAAGTTGCGAGAGTATATGCGGAAATGGACAATGTACTCGGAAAGGTGACGGATGCTTTCATCACGGATCATGAGGAGATCGCAGGCGGTCTGTTTGTAACTTCATACGATAACGGCTACAGGATCGTTGTAAACTATAACGAAAAAGATGCCGTTTACGAAGGACAGACGATTTCCGCAAAGGGCTATGCGGTTTTGAAAGGGGTGAACACAAATGAGTAAAGCAAAAAAGAAAAAAGGTGTTTCCCTTGCGGCCAAGAAGGCCAGAATGGGGTGGGTTTTCGTTTCACCCTTTGTTGTGGGATTTTTCCTTTTCTTTATCATATTGATCGGACGTTCCGTGGGCTTCAGCTTTATGGATGTGACCATGGATCAGGGCGGCGGATACTCCACCAAGTGGGTCGGAACAAGTAATTTCTATTACATGCTGAGGGTTCATCAATACTACACCGAGCAGATGTTATGGTCTGTAAGGGATATGCTCCTGAACCTTGCGGTTGTACCCCTTTTCAGCCTCTTTGTTGCGATGCTTCTTAACAGAAAGATAAAGGGAAGAGGATTGTTTAGGGCGATCTTCTTCATCCCGGTCATCCTTGCAACGGGTATCATTGCAAAAGCCGATGCTTTAAACAACATCAGGGGCGCTTTCAGCAACCTTGATATGGGTGAGATCACGACTACGGCGGAAGAGATGAGCAGTGCGTTTAACAGTGAGAGCCTCATGTTCTACCTGAAGAACGTATTCAGATTCTCCCCCAAGATCATGGAGATTGTTGAAAATGCGATCTCAAACATATACGGAGTCATCAACGATTCCGGCGTTCAGATCCTCATCTTCCTTTCGGGGCTCCAGTCAATCTCGCCTTCTCTTTACGAGGCGGCTGCTATCGAGGGATGCTCGAAGTGGGAGAGCTTCTGGAAGATCACGGTTCCCATGGTGAGCCCCATGATCCTTGTAAACTTTGTTTACACCATTGCTGACTCCTTCACCAAGTACAACAACAATGTTATGAAGATCATTCAGGAAGAGATCCTTGCAAACTCTTACGGATATGCTTCCGCAGGCGCGTGGATCTACTTCGGTATCATAGCTGCCGTTGTCATCGTGGTCATGCTGATCGCAAGTAAATTTGTTTTCTATCAGAACAGAGAGTAGGAGGAAGGCATGAATATATTAAAAAAACTTCGTCTGTTCAAGAATACGAGAAAGGTCGTTCTCACCGCCTTTCAGTACATTATTCTGATCGGACTTTGTTACTACATTCTTTCTCCGATCTTTTTGAAGATCTCCATGAGTTTCATGTCGGAGAACGATCTTTTGGACAAACTTGTTGTGTACATTCCGAGAAAGATCACATTCTGGAATTACAAAACAGCAGCTTCATACCGCAGCTATTGGCAGGGACTTTTTAATACGTTCACGATCTCCACTTGTGCGGGCGTTATCCAGATGATGGTCTGCACCTTCATCGGATACGGTCTTGCAAGATTTGAGTTTAAGGGAAAGAGCCTGATCATGCTTGTGGTATTCCTGACCATCATCACTCCGCCCATGACCTATCAGACACCCATGTATCTGTTCTTCAGGTACTTTGACGTGTTCGGTCTCATAAAGCTCATTCACGGTTCGGCCATTAATCTGATTGATTCGTTCTGGCCACTGTTCATACTTTCGATAACGGGCTTCGGCTTTAAGAACGGTGTTTACATCTATATGATGAGACAGTACTTCAGGGGCTTCCCCGCAGAGCTTGAGGAAGCTGCCTATGTGGACGGCTCGGGCGTGTTCAGGACGTTCTTTGTTGTTATCCTGCCCAATGCCAAGGCGATGCTTGTAACGATCTTCATGTTCGCCTTTGCATGGCAGTGGACCGATACACTTTACTCCACCATGTTCTTCAGTAAGATCAAGACGCTTTCAAATCTCCTGAGCATGGGCTTCGAAGGAATGATGGTAGCGGGAAGAGAACTGGGACTTAAAGGCGGTCAGCCTCTTACGATCGCGCTTACGGGTACATACAGCCTTATGGTGATCATTCCTTTGATCCTTATCTATATCGTGGTTCAGAGACAGGTTACCGAAGGAATCGAGAGAAGCGGTATCGTAGGCTGATACGGCAGAATTGGAGAAATATGCTTGACAGACATTTGCGGGTGCGTACAGCACCCGCTGCTTTAAAAGAGAATATCGTTTTATTTAAGGATTACAGGATAACGGTCCTTGCGGACAGATTGTTCAGGATCGAGAAGGACGCTGCACACCGCTTCATAGATGAAGCCACGCAGACCGTGTGGTTCAGAAATGCTCCGAAGAACAGTTTTGTGTCGGAGATCTCCGATGATAAAGCTGTGATCAGGACTGAAAGAGCTACCCTTGCCATAACCGAAAACCTTGAAGATGCCTATGTCTTTCTTGAAGACGGCTCCCGGGTTTTTCTTAAGGATGAAAAGAATCTGCTTGGAACATACAGGACGCTGGATGGCTGTAACGGAGACCGGGTCATATGGTGGGATCGTGAAACTCTCTGCAGCAGTCCCGTCCGGCTCGAAAAAGGCGTGGCATCACAAAACGGTGTGGCGGTCATAGATGACAGCAAGTCTGTCGTATTTGACGAGAACGGCCTCTTTAAAGAGCGTCCCTGTGAAGAGACGGATCTTTACGTTTTTGCTTTCGGGCACGATTATCAAGGTGCTGTCGCCGCTCTTTACGCTATCTGCGGAACGACACCTCTTGTTCCGCGCTTCGCTCTCGGCAACTGGTGGAGCAGATACCATGATTACAGCCAGAAAGAGTACACTCATCTGATGGAGAATTTCGAAAGGGATGACGTGCCCTTTACAGTGGCAACCGTGGACATGGACTGGCACTGGTCCTATAGCCTTGACCGTGCGAAACACATTTCCGAAGACGGTAAAAACGATGAATTTCACGGCTGGGCCAACGGATGGACCGGTTACAGCTGGAACACGGGGCTCTTCCCGGATCACAGAGCATTCCTCAAAAAGCTTCACGATATGGGACTAAAGGTAACTCTTAACCTCCATCCCGCAGACGGTGTACGGTATTTTGAAGACATGTATCCGGAATTTGCAAAGGCCATGGGAAAGGATCCTTCGACTGAGGAAAAGATCCCCTTTGATCTTACGGATGATAATTACATCAACGCCTATTTCAATGTGATCCACAAGCCCTATGAGCATGAAGGGGTGGACTTCTGGTGGATCGACTGGCAGCAGGGCAACCATACGAAGGTCAAAGGCCTCGATCCCCTGTTTGCGCTCAATCATTATCATACAATGGACAGCGGGAAAGAGCATATGCCTTTGATACTTTCCAGATACTGCGGTATAGGATCCCACAGGTATCCTCTCGGATTTTCCGGAGACACTCATGTGACCTGGGAGACCATGCAGTACCTTCCCTACTTTACGGCCACAGCCTCAAATGTGGGTTACTCCTGGTGGAGTCATGACATCGGAGGACACATGGCCGGAGGTAAGGACAATGAGCTCAATGTACGATTTGTGCAGTTCGGCGTTTTTTCACCGATAAACAGGCTTCATTGCTCCAACAGCGTCACCTTCACGAAGGAGCCCGGGGCATATAAGAACGGAACGGGAAAGATCATCGAAGAGTTTTTGAGACTGAGACACAGGATGATACCTTTTCTTTATTCCGCAGCTTACGAAACAAGAGATAAGGCCATCCCCCTGATCGAACCCATGTACTGGCAGTATCCGGAAAAGGAAGAAGCCTATAAGGCGAGAGATCAGTACATGTTCGGCAAAAACTTCCTGGTGGCCCCCGTTATCAGAAAGTCGAAAGAGTACGGCATGTCGGAGACAAATGTGTGGCTGCCGGAAGGAAAATGGACGGATCTGTTTACGGGAGATATACACAAGGGCGGAAAAATGATCAAAGCAGTGCGGTACCTGGATTCCATCCCCGTTTTTGCAAGAGAAGGAAGCTTTTTCGTCCTTGATTCGAGAAGACACGGTAACCACACAGACAATCCCGAAAAGGTTGAAGTCATGATCTTTAACGGTGACGGAGAGTATGTGCTTCATGAGGATACGGAAGGGACAAGGTTCAACACATTCTTTTCCTCAGAAATGATCTCAGGGAACACCCTGAAGCTTTCGATAAAAGCAACTGAAGAAGTGAAGGGAGTATACAAAAAAGATCGTTCGTTCCTGCTTTTGTTTAAGAACATTGCATACGGCGATGTTACCCTCCTTAAGAACAATGTCCTTCAGGATGCGCTGACAGACGACAACGGATGTCTGAGTGTTGAGATCTTAGATGTCAGGGCGGGGGATGAGTTTGAGATTGAAGTGAGGTTCGAAGAAAACTTTGAGGCGGAGCTTACGGCAGCATTGCTACGGGAGATCACTTTCTTTGAATGCGATACGAGAACGAAGGATGAACTCTCCGGAAAGATCTTAAGAAGCAGACCGAGAGAGTTTGAAAAGATCATCGAAGAAGCTGAGCTTCCAATGATCTTTGAAAGACGCTTAAAAGAAGTTCTTGATGTTTAAAAAAAGCCGGTACATATCATTTACGATATGTACCGGCTGCTTTTTTTATGAGTTCTCTCCCGGACAGGATCTGATCCCTGTGAAGAGAAGAGTAAAGCCCGATCCGTTGTCTCTGACTTTTACGATGCAGACCTGATCTGTAGCATCCATGAGGACACATTCAGGCATTTTTTCGAATCCGAGGTTTCCGGGGACTCTTTCCAGTATTCTTGAATCCTTTGCAACCGTCACCAGAAAATAGGAACTGCAATGCAGCCTTATGATATAGTCACGTTCGGGGATGTCCTTGTAAAATCCTGTACGCTCTTTAAAAACAACCTCTGCAAGATCTTCGTTTGGACTGTTCCTTATGGTACATCTGATGTTTGTGAGAGCATATTCTCCGATGGAGTATCTGTCGGTCTTTCCGTCGTCTTCATAAAGTACAAAAGAGAAAACGCTGTCTTCCACGGTGGGGTAGATGTCAAAGGTCACAGTGTCCGAAGCGTTTGGATCCTCCATAAACTGTCTGTCCGACTGACCGGGAATGATGGAACCTTCCTTTACGAACAAAGGCAGTACATCGTAGGGAGCGTGGTAAGTGATGTGCCTTCCGCCTTCGATCATATGCTTGGGATCGCTGTAATCGTACCATATGCCCTTGGGCAGGTAGACATCCTTTGTTTCGGAATCATCACAGACCGGAGCTACCAGGAGAGAAGGGCCGCACATGAACTCGTAATCTATGCCGTAGGTCTCGTTGTCCTCGGGGAATTCCATGAGCATGGGCCTTACAAGAGGAAGGCCGCTTCCGTTTGAACTGTAATTCTCTTCGAGCCCCGTACCGATGATGCTGTCTGCTGTCACGGAGTACATGTAAGGGATCATCCTGTATCGCAAGTTTATGTATTTCTTTGACAATTCAAGGGCATTGTGGGTCCAGGGCTCCTTTTCCTCGACACCTTCACAGTAGTGGAATCTGTGGATGGGCGTGAAAGTAGCAAGCTCAACCCAGCGCTTGTACATGTTGTCGGTTATGGTTGTAAAGAAGCCGCCGATGTCAAAGCCCCAGTAATTGTAACCCGAGAGCGAGAGCCCGAGGCCGAGGATCAGCTGCTCCCGCATGGATTGACAGCTTCCCTGGATGTCGCCCGTCCATGGCGAAGCGTACCGGTGAGTACCGCTGTAGCCCGAGCGGGTCTGAAGAAAGGCTCTTTTTCCGCCTTCCGTCATCTTTCTGTAAACTGCTTTCTGGTGCATGATGGCATAGGCATTCTTGACTTCGTTGAAGGAACCGTAAGGCTTGCCGGTCTCGTTCCAAAAGTACCAGTCGGGATTGTATTTTGAAGGCTCGTTCATGTCCAGCCACATGCAGGTCACTCCCTGATCAATGATCGTATCAAGCAGTCTCCCCCACCACTTTGAGGCATCGGGATTAAAGAAATCCACAAGGCCGGAAGGACCGCCCCAGGGCCAGGTTATCTTTTTGGTCTTACCTGTAATGTCTTTGACGAAATAACCGTTTTTCTCACCTTCCTCAAAATCGGGATTGTTGTCCCTGTCGGTAACGTTGGGATCGTTGATGAGACCGTATCGGATGTTGAGCGCTGAAAGGAGTCTGAACATCCTGTCCGGATCGGGGTAGTTCTTTTTGCTGAAAAGGGTGGGAGCGCAAAGGTACTCGTACCATTCTATGTCCGAAAGGATGACATCAATGGGGATGCCCTTTTCTCTGTAAGTCTTTGCGACTCTTTCTATGTCCGCCTGGGTGTAGCCGTAGTGGCACTGGATGTTACCAAGAGCCCATTTGGGTGCAAAAAAGCTTTTGCCTGCCAGATCCGTATAGGTCTTTGTCAGTTTTTTGATGGAGGGACCGTAAATGAAATAATAGATCAGATCCCCTCCCGGATTCGGATTTCTGCTTCCGAAGGTGCAGATCGATGGGTCTGTGTTACCCATATCAAATTCAGTAAAAGAGGAATTGTCGAAGAGGATCGAATAGCCCCGATTACTGATGAAATACGGATTTGACATGTACCATTTGCCGTTTTCCCAGGAAGGAACGGAAGAATCGTTCAGATTGCCGTAAGCATCAACGGCCCACATCTGCATTTTTTGTCCCGTGTGTTCAAAGCCTGAGAGCTTTTCTCCGAGACCGTAGAAGCGTTCGTCGGGGAAGAGCCTGTTGTTTACAAAGCATTCGCCTGTTTCGGTCCATCCCATTGACAGCCTGTCGTTTGATGCTATTACATTGCCTTTGTTGTCTATGTACTCGATCCTGAAAGGCTTTTTGAAGATCCGAAGGGAAAATTCCTTAAGGCTCAGGATGTAGGCATCTTTGGACTCTGAAAACTCGGAAAAATCCGATGTGGGGAAGTCGTTGATGACTGTAAAAGAATCATAGGTCCGTTCAAATCTCCCTGTGGGATCCGCAAAGATCCTTACGGAATTTTCATTCATGGGGGAGATCATAACATCAGCGTTTTCGCATGCAAAAACAAAAGAGGACATGGACTCTTTTACCGAAATGACGTTTCCGATATAGGTGGGAGTGAGATCGTACAGCCCGACATGATCAAGGATGATGTTCCCCGTATCGCTTTCTTCTTTAAGGATCCTTAAGATATTTGAGCCTTTTTTTAGTGTTACGTTCATCAGAGAGTCAGATCTTGCAATGCGGTCCCTAAGGGAAGCGAGATAGTGTGTTTTTTTGATGTCGTTAACAAAAACAGTGATGCTCTGAGGCTCCGAATCGGTATCCTCCGCACCGTAACGGAACTTCAAAGCATAGTTTCCCGCAGAAGCTGCTCTGATCTTAAAGATCATTTCGTCTCCGTCATTAAGAAAAACCGGATTTCCCGCTTCAAAGTCTTCAAGAGTCAGGGAGCCTTTTAATTCGGCGTCTGCTGCCTCATACATTCTGAAAGGCTTTATGGAATCGATCTTCGGGGATTTTCCGTCTCCCTCCGGAACAGAAACCGTTACGGCATTTGCATGGGGAAGCAGTGTGAATCCGATCACAGCTTCGGCGTAGGTGGATCCGTTTAATGTCGGTTTAAGAATGAGGGCCTTTTCCTGTCCGCCGGTTGATACTGTGATCTCTTTATCGGATCCCGCAGCATTGGAATAGCGGATGGACAGGCCGTATTTTCCGCCTGTGGGGACATTGACTTGCTCGTTTAGGAACATGATTCATCTCTCCTTTAAATCATGCTGCCATTAAATGCTATAATGATATATGCCTTCACGGTTATATGAATACATATGCCTAAAATGACAGCTTTTAAATGATATAAATAATATATCATATAATGACTGAAAAGGACAGACAAATTTGTGCGAAAAGATCGTCATTTATTTATATATGTATTCCTTAAGAGGTATTTCAAGGTTTGCAGGCTGGTTGTAAGCAGAATTCTGCCATGCCAGACCTTCGCGATAGGCTCTGTGAAGGAGAAGGCAGGGGGCAGCGTATTCTGTTTCGATAGGTGAAGTGTAGATCCTGATCTTTGAAGGATCTGAGGTACAGCGGAGGACCATTTCCTCACGCCAGTCACCGATAATGTCTCCAATGATGCAGGGATTTGCTTTCGTTCCGTTGTTGGTGGTAGTACCCACAGCGGAAAGGATTGCTTTGGATCGCTGCTTTTCGTAGTCCCATTTCTGGACTTCCGGAATGTAATTTGTGTGATCGAAAAGTTCCGTAAGGAGATCACCGTCCCAGAAGATCGAGAAATTGACGGAAGGTTTTTTGCCCGTGTAGATCACATTTCCCTTGCAGTCAAATGTGTTACCGTTTACGGCGCCCCACATTTCGGCACCTTCGTAACGGGGATCGATGTCTGCTGCCATGCCACGGCCCGTGTCCTTACCGGTGTTTACGCCCCAGAGGATCTCGCCTGTTTCCGCATCGTGAAGCTCGATGTGGTACTTTGCGCTTCCGGATTCATGTACCTGGAAGACCTCGATCCTGCCGTCGTAGTCAAAATCGCTGACATGCATGGCATCTCCGTGACCCAGGCCCGTGCAGTAGAGAACGGAACCGTCGTTATCGAGGCAGAGAGAACCGTAGATGATCTCGTCGAAACCGTCTCTATCCACATCGTTTACGGAAAGTCCGTGATCCCCCTGACCTGCATATAATGAATCGCTGGGTGCATCAAAGTACCAGGCGAGGGTGAGCTTTCTGTCAACAAGTTTCCAGGCGGTGAGTGTGGTGCGGGCATAGTAGCCTCTGCAGAAGACAGCGGCGGGGCTGCCTCCGTCGATGTAGGCGGTTGCGGCAAGGAAACGATCGACACGGTTTCCGTAGGTGTCGCCCCAGGATTTCATGTCTGCTTCACCCTTGCTGTTTTCGGGACCTCTGGAAGGAATGTAATCAACCGTGTCGATGATCTTTCCGGTCCTGCCGTCAAAGGCCGTGAGATACTCGGGACCTGAAAGGATGCGACCGGTGTATGCCCTGTGATCGTTGTCCTGTTTGGTGGTATTGGTTTTGAGAGAGGACATGGAAACGGCACCCACATGGCCGGTCTCATTGAGCTCGGAGTCATAGGTGGTTGTTCCGTCAGCAGTTTTGCAGATGACTTCCGCTACGCCGTCTCCGTCGTAATCCCAGACCTGAAACTGAGTGTAATGAGCACCGGAACGGATGTTGATCCCCAGATCTATCCTCCACATGAGCTTTGCTTCCGAGGTGTTAAAATCCAGCTTGTAGGCATCCAGTATTGTGGTTCCCGTCCAGCCGTCCTTTGAATTGTCCTGAGCATCTTCGGAATCCCACTTTAAAACGATCTCAAGTTCACCGTCTCCGTCCAGATCTCCTACGGACATGTCGTTCGCGGTGTGTTTGGAGTGTTTGTTGTTGGGAAGGAGAGTGTCCCAGGGGTAGTTAAGAGCAAATTCGTAGTAAGGATTTGCGGAAGCAACGGCTTCTTCCGTAACGGCACTGTTTCCGGAATAATAGCCGAGGGTGTATCTGTCCGCAGCTTTTCCTTCCGTATCGAGGAAATTGGTAAGTTTCCCCGTGTAGATGATCTTATCGCCTTTTTTAACCGTGAAGACTTCGTCCTTGTCTCCGAAACTTCTCCAGGAAAGGAAAACACCCTCATCTGTCCTGATGGCGGAGAAGGCTCTTGTGGAAAGAGTTTCAGCAGGATTGTAATTCCCCGGAGCCACATCATAGTTTGTGGTATAGGATCTGTCCCCCGGGATGAAAAGCAGAGGCTCCGGAGTGGGTGTCTCTGTGGGAGAGGGAGTGGGAGTGGAAGTGGAGGTGGGAGTCGGTGCATCGCTTTCTGCAGCAGGGGTTTCGACTGCATTGCCCGCATCGGTGTTTCCGCATCCCCCGACTGTTGAAATGGCCAAAATAGTTGTAAACATCAATACATAAAATCTTTTCTTCATCTTTTTCTCCTGGATCGGATCTTTATTACGGATAAGCCCGCTTTTTCATTATAGCATATGAAAATCATCTGCCTATTCCTTTGGCAAAAGATGGTCGAAATTGCAAATTAAATACATTTATTTTGGCAAAAAATATGTTTAAACCGAAAAGATATATATGTTAAAATATCAGTAGCTTATTGGTGTTACATGAGAAAGGATAGATAATGAGCGATTTAATGAGAAGAGAAATAGAAGAAGCTATCGATGCGGCTGATGAAGCCCTTTATCATTTGAGGAACGCAAAGAACTATCTTAACAGCGCCGGAAACTGGGGCCTTTTTGATATCTTCGGAGGCGACACCATCGCGGGACTGGTAAAGCACAGCAAAATGGGAAAAGCAGAAAGAGAGATACAGGAAGCAAAGTATGCACTGCAGAAGTTTGACAAAGAGCTTCGCGATGTGAGAGGATACAGTTCCATCCACATCGATGATTTCCTTACCATAGCGGATTTCGTTTTTGACGGACTCATCATGGACATTTGGGTACAGTCAAAGATCAGAGATGCAAAGAGACAGTGTGACAACGCAATTGCAAAGGTTCAGTCCATAAGAAGCGACCTGGCGGCAAAACTTTGATGATCGCGGAAAAGTAAAAGAAAACAAAGAGGCAGTCTTTTACGACTGCCTCTTTATCTTGGGATGTGAACAAAAAATGGAAATAGGCTTATTCAGTGCAGAGACCGAAGCCTGTAGAAACTTCGGAGTCTGAGTTGATGTAGCAAATGTGATCTTTGCTTACATTTAAGACGCCCTCCTCCTTGGAAAGGTCATCGATGAGCTTGTCCAGCACTTCGTCGGACATCTCATTTTCGGATGAAAGAGCATACATTGCAAAACTGTTGTAATCGTAAGTGATGTCAAGACCGTACTTTTCGCAAAGTTCTTTTACCTTTGCATTGTCGAGAATCTCTTCATCTACGGCAACAATGACCGTTTTGTGGGAGAACTCGGGGTGAAGCTGACGGTTGTAATAATTTTCATCCTTGTATCCGATGAGCCAATCCTCGTTAAGGGGTTCCAGGTCGGAGATTTCGACGGTTACAGTATCGAACTCTTCGCCTTTATTAAAATAATCTTCATCTTTGTAACCTAAAAGCATATCTTCCGTTGCGGGTTCCATTGCCGAAACATCCACCGTAACGGTTTCTGCTGCTTTTTCGTTTGTTGCGGATCCCTTTGCCGCGTCGTCTTTGGCCTTTGTGAGTGCCGCAGAGCCTGTGGCGAAGATGATCAAAAATCCGATACCAATAAGAAATCCTAATCTTCTAATCATTTTAAGTACCTCGTATGTTTGTTTTGTGATCGATCAGACGGTATCTTTTTTGCCGTTCACCTATAATCACGAAAAAAGAAAAGATCGGTTTCAACTTTTTTGAAATAAATTTGCATTCTTTAAAAAAATGATCCTATGGTTTATACTAATAGGAAACGGAGGTTTTTATGCAAAGTAAAAGAATAAGCATATGGAACAGGATAATGTTTGTTTCTTTGCTCCTTATCATAACCATGTCGGTGATCAGTTCCGCCGTGTCTCTCGGAGACAGGCTGGGAGAGTTCGGAGATGTTTTTAAATACATATTTTACGGACTCATAGTGCTGGTCATCTGCGGAGGTATTGTTTACCCCATGGTCCGGGTCTTCTTTGCTCCCGTATTTTCGCTGGACAGGCTTCACAGAGAGGACGGAAGTGCGCGAAAGAAATGGTGCAGGCTGCTGGTCAGAAATCTTTTAAAAAATACGGAGCTCACGGAAGAAGAAAAAGAGCAGGTAAAGGGATTTCTTAAAATGAACGACGAGACGGACGACAAGCTGATCGAGTTCTTCGACAGGAAGATCGGTCCCGAAGTCAACCGGGTGATCTACGATACCGCAAAGAAAGTATTTGTGGTTACCGCAGTTTCGCAAAACTCGGTCTATGATATGCTTGGAATGGCTTCTGCCAATTACACGCTGTTAAAAAGGATAATTGAGATCTGTGGATTCAGACCCAGCACTCCTCAGGTCATCGGTCTTTATATAAAGGTGGCTTCCATTACGCTTTTGGCGGGGGGCCTGGAGGAAATGGATCTGGAAGACATGATCCCACTTGCCACGGAGAGTGCTTTGAGCAAGACTCTGGGGATCATTGCGGCATCTGCCACACAGGGAGCACTGAACGCCCTCATGACCCTTCGCATTGCGGTGATCGCAAAAAACTATCTTCTGAATGCGGATGTCAGACAGACACGCAAGGAACTAAGGCGTAAATCTTATTCCGAAGCCGCAGGCGTTCTGAAAAGCATATTAAAGCGCAATGTGGAAGAGAAGGTGACTTACCCCGTAAAGAGAGTTTTCGGGGGTAAGAAGAGAGAGACGGCAGAGTAAATAAGGATAAAACAGTCTGAGCAACTGTTTGATAAAAAGGGAGGATTATTATGTACAGTGACGGTAAGATCTACATGGGAATCGCAGATGGCAAGAGGATCTGCATGGAGCCTGCCATGGCCAACAGGCACGGACTCATTGCCGGTGCAACGGGAACAGGAAAGACGATCACAATGAAGGCAATGGCGGAAAGCTTTTCAGATGCCGGTGTTCCGGTCTTCCTTTGCGATGTAAAGGGAGATGTGTCCGGATTTGCAGAACCCGGTGCTTCAAACCCCGGTATGGAAAAGAGGATCGACAAGTTCGGCATTCGAAACGAGTTCGAGTACAAAGCGTATCCCACCTGTTTCTGGGATGTGTATCAAAAGGCAGGACATCCCATAAGAGCCACCGTTTCCGACATGGGACCCGAGATCATTGCCAGACTTCTGGGACTCTCCGAGATTCAGGAAGGAGTCCTTAATATAGTATTTAAGATCGCGGATGACAAGGGGCTCATCCTTACGGATCTTAAGGATCTTAAGATCACTCTCAATTATGTTGCGGAGCACAGAAGCGAGTACACGCTGACCTACGGCAACATGACAGCCCAGTCTCTGGGGGCAGTGATCAGAGCTTTGATCCCTCTGGAAAATCAGGGCGGAGATCTCTTCTTCGGAGAGCCTGACCTGGATATACATGACTGGATACGCACCGACGAAAACGGCAAGGGTTACGTCAACATCATGAACTGCACCGATCTGGTCCAAAATCCCAAGCTTTATGCGGCTTTTATGCTTTGGATGATGGCTGAGCTTTTTGAAGAGCTTCCCGAGGCGGGAGACATGGACAAGCCCAAGATCGTTTTCTTCTTTGATGAAGCACATCTGCTTTTTAACGATGCACCCAAGGTCCTTGTTCAGAAGATCGAACAGCTGGTTAAACTCATCCGTTCAAAAGGCGTGGGCATATATTTTGTGACCCAGAGTCCTTCAGACATCCCGGATCCTGTGCTGGCCCAGCTTTCAAACCGCGTGCAACATGCCCTCAGGGCTTACACTCCCGCGGAACAGAAAGCGGTAAGAGCAGCAGCCCGTGCTTTCAGAGTAAATCCCGCATTTGATTCGGAGCAGGTCCTTTTGGAACTCGGTGTGGGAGAGGCCCTCACGTCCTTCCTTGATGCAAAGGGTGTTCCGCAGATGGTGGAGCGCACAGCCATCATATGCCCGCAGAGCCTTATGGCGGCATGTTCTCCCAAGTCGAGAAAGATCTCCATGGCCATAGATGACATGGACAAGTACGACAAGGCGGTGGATGAAGTTTCCGCTTACGAGGCTTTGACAAAGCATTTCGAGGAGGAAAAGAAAAAGGCGGAAGAGGCAGCGGCCGAGGAGCAGAAGGCAAAGGAAGAGGCTGCCAGAAAGAAAGAGGAAGAAAAGGAAAAGGCGAAGAAAGAGAAAGAAAAGGCAGCGGAGCAGGCAAAGAAGGAAAAGAAGTCCGAGCGCCGCAAGGCCCAGATCGAGCGTTCGCTGATCTCCACGGGAATGAGTGTTCTGAAACGGGGACTGTTTAAGACAGTTTTGAAAAATCTGATATGATCTTTGATAAATTGCGTGAAATTAATTTTGCGCAATTTATTTTATTTTTACTTGTTATATTAAGCCATATGGAGTAAAATTATCGGGCAAAACATAATGATTTAAAGGTGGATTATGACAGAACGGCTTTGGAATATACTAACGGATTCTTTCCTTAAAATACTGGTGCCCGGACTTAAGATGACGATACCCCTCACCGTCATCTCCTTTGCTTTGGGAATGGTGATAGCGCTTTTGGTCGCTATGGTCCAGGTGGCTGAGGTTCCGGGGCTCAAGCAGCTCAGCAGGTTTTACGTCTGGATCATCAGAGGAACGCCTCTTTTGGTACAGCTTTATGTAGTTTTTTACGGACTTCCCCGTCTGGGGATCCTGATCGATCCTTTCCCGGCTGCGGTGATCGTTTTCTCTGTCAGTGTCGGAGCCTACGATTCCGAGACCATGAGAGCGGCCATCGAATCGGTTTCCAAGGGACAGATCGAAGCGGGGTACTGTGTGGGCATGTCCTATCCACAGATCATGAGGAGGATAGTTCTTCCTCAGGCCTTCAGAACCGCATTTCCTCCGCTGTCCAATTCACTTATCGGTCTTGTGAAGGACACTTCTCTTGCCGCCAACATCACAGTGCTTGAGATGTTCATGGCCACCCAGAGGATCGTAGCAAGAACCTACGAACCTTTTGCATTGTATCTGGAAGTCGCTTTGATCTACCTGATCTTCTGCACTGTACTTACAAAGGTTCAGAGCGTGTGTGAAAAGAAACTGGCAAAATACGGCAAACGGTAGAGGATGATATGATCGAATTTGAAAACATTAACAAAGTATACGGTGAAAACTGGGTTTTGAGAAATGTGAACCTCAGGATCGAGAAGGGTGATGTGGTTGCGGTGCTGGGACCCAGCGGATCAGGGAAGACCACTATGCTACGTTGCATGAATTTCCTGGAAAAGGCGGACATTGGATCCCTGACTTTTGACGGAGTGGAGTATGACCTTCACGGCATCTCAAAGAAGAACGTGGCAGCCATCAGAAAAAAGACCGGATTTGTTTTTCAGAATTACAATCTGTTTCTTAATAAAACAGCTCTTCAGAACGTGACGGAAGGGCTGACCGTCGCAAGAAAAATGCCTAAGGAAGCGGCTATAGAAAAAGCGAAGGCTGCTCTGGACAGGGTGGGACTTTCGGAAAGATACGATTTCTACCCTTCCCAGCTTTCCGGAGGACAGCAGCAGAGAGTGGGGATCGCCAGGGCACTGGTGACAGATCCTGAGATCATTTATTTCGATGAGCCCACTTCCGCACTTGATCCCGAGCTCATCGGAGAAGTGCTGCAGGTCATGAAGAGACTTGCCAACGACGGTATCACCATGATCGTGGTGACTCATGAACTTTCCTTTGCCAGGGATGTTTCCGACAGGGTGGTGTTCATGGAAAACGGCGAGATCCTTAAGGATGTCCCGTCCAAAGAATTTTTCGAAAATCCCGGCGATGAAAGGATAAGGAGCTTCCTTAAGTCTCTCTCGGCGTGATGAATAAATCCAAAAAGGAGAAAAATAGATGAAAAAGTTAGTAGCACTGATCGGCTATTTTTTGGCCGGCGTATCACTCCTTTCTTTCGCAGGATGCGGTAAGAAGGACGACGGAGACATGCTCTCCAGGATCAAAAAGGATGGCAAGATCGTAATTGCCACAGAAGGAACATGGGCACCCTGGACCTACCACGACGAGAATGACAAGCTGGTGGGATTTGACATCGAGGTTGCCGAAAAAGTTGCCGAGAAACTCGGTGTAAAGCCTGAATTTATTGAAGGCGAATGGGATGGACTTCTTGCGGGACTTGAAGCGGGAAGATACGACATTATGGCCAACGGTGTGGAGATCACGGATGAAAGAAACGAGAAGTACGATTTTTCGACACCTTACGGTTACATCAGAACTGCCATCATCGTCCGCGGTGATGAGGACAGTATCAGATCTTTTGAAGATCTTAACGGAAAGACAACTGCCAACACTATTTCCAGTACATATGCAATGCTCGCAGAACAGTACGGAGCAAAGCCCATCGGTGTTGACGACCTGAATCAGACAATAGAGCTGCTTCTTGCGGGAAGGATCGATGCGACCCTGAATGCGGAAGTTACGTTTTATGATTATATAAAGGAACACCCGGAATCCAAACTTAAGATCGCTGCTCTTACAGAGGATGCTTCTCATGTGGCGATCCCCATGCCCAAGGGCGAAAAGGCAGATTCTCTCAGGAAAGCCATTGACAAGGCTATCGAAGAGCTTCGTGCGGACGGCACACTTACAAAGATCTCCGAGAAATACTTCGGAAAGGACATCTCAAAGTAAATGATATTCGATACACATGCTCATTACGATGATGAGCGATTCAATGAAGACAGGGAACAGCTTCTGGCGGATCTGAAAAATGAAAATGTGGGAGCTGTGGTAAATGTGGGAGCGACCTTTAAAGGCTGCGCTGCCTCCATGGTCCTGGCAGGCAGATGGGATTTTATCTATGCTGCCGTGGGCATACATCCCGACGACGTTCCTTTCATGGATGAAGATACCATGGAAAAACTCAGGATGTGGCTGAATGAGCCCAAATGTGTAGCTGTGGGAGAGATCGGTCTGGATTACTCGAGAGAGGACGCAGACAGGGAATGCCAGAAAACATGGTTCAAAAAGCAGCTTACACTCGCCAAAGAAGAGGGAAAGCCCGTGATAATCCACAGCCGTGATGCGGCGGAAGACACGCTTACGATCCTTAAGGAGTATGTAAAAGATCTTAAGGAAGCGGGAGAGAAGTGTTCGGAGCTTTTAAAGCATCCCGGAGTCATTCATTGCTTCTCCTACGGAACAGAACTTGCAAGAGAGTATGTTAAGATGGGCTTCTTCATTGGAGTGGGCGGTGTTTCCACTTTTAAAAACGGCAGGAAACTCAAGGAGGTCATTGCGGAAACTCCCCTTGAAAACATTGTCCTTGAAACCGACTGCCCTTACCTTGCACCTGTCCCTTTACGCGGGAGCAGAAATTATTCGGGAAACATCAGGTATGTTGTGGATGCGATTTCTGAGATAAAGGGTGTAAAAGCGGAAGAAATTGAAAAAATCACATTTGAAAATGCAAAAAAATTGTACAGGCTGCAATAGCCTGTACATTTTTTGTCAGATTACAGATTACGTTTATGATATTCCGGACTGGCTTGCTTCTGCAGATCCTCCCACATCTTCAAAGATGTCATCCATATTTACGGGATTTTCCTCGGTGAGGAGTTCCAAAGCGGTGTCCGGGGCAACGGTGTCCTTCATGCGGGCTCTTGCAATCCTTCTGTATTCCGCTGCGGACATTCCGAAGGCCTTTTTAAAGGATTCGCAGAAGTAGCTGGATCCGCTGCTGAAACCGAGATCGTAGCTGATACGAACAATGGTGCGATCTGTCTCCGTTAAGAGACTGAGAGCCTTTGAAAGACGGTATTTGCTCAGGTAATTGATGGGAGCCGTTCCCAAAAAGTCTTTGAAGAGCTGGGTGCATTTACTCTTTTTGCAGCCAGCGGAAGCGGCAATCTCATCCAGGGCGACTTTCTCCGGGTAGTGTTCCACGATATAGAGAAGCATGTTTTTAAGGGCATATACATCCACAAAAGCATCCGGAGCAGTGGTGGGATGAGAAGATGTGTTGAAGTAGAGCAGTTCGAACACTCTCATGTAAAGTATCTGGATGGCAAAATCAGACCAGCGGTCACCTTTTGTTTCCAGCAGTTTTTTGATGGTGTTAAGGATCTCTGCCTGCCAGGACACGCCATCCGTGAGAAGTACATAGGAGCAGCCGTAAACCGAAGTGAAGGGCTTCAGATACTTCATTTCAAACATGGGATTGGCAGAGAGCAGGGAAGGATTCAAAAGTATCCTTATGTATTCGCACTCCTGATGCTCTGCATTATAGGCATGATTAACTCTGTGGCTGTTGATGAAGATGCCCTGTCCTTCGTAAACGGGAACTTGGACTCCTTCGACAACAAATGTCATGTTGCCGGAGAGTATGTAATCAAACTCCATATCGTAGTGCCATTCGGCTGTGGTCACAAAGTCGGGATAGTAGGAAAGACGCTGTTCTTTGATAGAGACCGGGAATTCCGGATTGTCGTATTTGATATGCTCGGATGCATCATAATTGTAATAGGAATAATTGTTCATTTTGCCTCCTTTGAACAAACAGATGTCGGATTGTTATACAAATTATAAGAAAAAATCCCGGTTTTGTACATTAAATATTTAAAAAAAATGTGGCATCCAAGATCGGATGCCACTCTATTCAAAGGGGGAGGGAAAATTATAAGCAGCTTTCAAATGCCTTTAAAGCACCGTTTGCACGGATAAATTCCAGATTTTTGACCGTAAGTGCTTCAAAGCCGGGGATCTTTGTAAGATCTTTTCCCCAGAAGGAGGTATTTGTCATTACGTCATGAACGAGAGCTTCTGCACTCGCATTTCTGCGCTCATAGTAGAATTCCAGAACAGGTCTGTCATCCTTAACGTAGTAATTGTTTCCTGCAGGACGTCTGCAGAGAAGGCCAGTGTCGTCCAAAGCGGAGATCTCGCTTGAGTAGTGGGCGATCAAAAGCGCAAAACTCATGGCGAGGCACTTGGGAAGCTCTTTCCTGCTTTCAAAGTACTCTTCGAAGCTGGGATAGTTTCTTGCCAGCCATTTGGAAGTAGAATTTAAAGTAATGCTCAAAAGTTCGTGATTAACGAAGGGATTGTTAAAACGGTCGGAAACCGCAGCGGCAAAATCATTCAGATCCTTCTTGTCAAGAGGGAGAGTGGGGATGATCTCGTCGTTCAGCATCTTGTTCATGAAGCCCTTGACAATGTCGTCATGCATACAGTCACGAACGATGTCGAAGCCCGCAAGATAGGCTCCGGGTACGAAACCTGTGTGGGCTCCGTTAAGGATACGGACCTTGCGCTTCTTGTAAGGTGTTACGTCGGGAACCACAGGACAGTTGAGGCCGGCCTTCTTAAAAGGAAGCTTGTCGGAAAGCCATTCCGGACCCTCGATGTTCCAGACACCGAAGACTTCGCCCACATCAATGAGATCATCGTGGTAGCCGTTTGTTTCTTCAAGTTTTTCAACTTCTTTTTCGTCTCTGATCCTTCCGGGAACGATCCTGTCAACCAGTGTGGAGCAGAAAAGGCAGTCGTTTTCAATGTATCTTACAAAAGCTTCGGGAAGCTTCCACTGATCGGCGTATTGTTTTACGCACTTCAAAAGCTCCTTGCCGTTGTTGTCGATGAGTTCGCAGGAGAGGATCACAAGTCCGGGCTTTCCTGCATTAAAACGGGCAAAAAGCACCTGGGTGAGCTTGCCCGGGAAAGAGGAAGCGGGGGTGTCCGACAAAGAACAGGCCGGATCGTAGGCGATCCCTGCTTCGGTGGTGTTTGAAACGATGTACTCCAGATCTTCGGAAACAGCAAGCTTCATCATCTCGTCCCAGCCTTCGGATGTGTAAGGGTTCAGGCATCTTGAAACGGAGGAGATAACACGCTTTTTGTCGATCTTTTCTCCTGCTATGCTGCCTCTTAAGTAAAGAGTGTAAAGACCTTCCTGAGCATTGATCATATCGGTGAGGCCGTTGGCTATGGGTTGTACAAGAACGATCTTGCCGTTCCATCCTGCCTTTTCGTTGGATACATCAAACCAGTAATCCGCAAAGGCACGAAGGAAATTGCCTTCTCCGAACTGGAGGACTTTTTCGGGAGCTTTCTCAAGGATGTAACCCTGATAGCCGCTTTCTTTTAATGTATCGTAGTTCAGTTTTTTCATACTCATCATCCTCTTTGACTAAAAAAGAATTTTAGCGACAAAAATACATCCTGCCGCATTGTTGTTTTGTTACATTATAACCCTCTTTTTTTAAAATGAAATAGTTAGTTTTGTGAAAAATTATTGTGAAAATTGCTGTCAGATTATTGCCTGAAAACAAAAATACCTGTATAATTAACAAAGCTTGACGGAGCGGAGGTTAAAATGGCTACCAAGATTCAATCTTTTAATCCCAGGCAGGTGATGTGCAGAAAGGATTTCGAGATCCAGCACAAGCGTGACACCTACCTTCAGAATGTTGAACTGCATCATCACGACTTTTACGAGATCTATTTTCTCGTTTCCGGTGATGTGACTTACTCTATAGAAGGAAAGCTTTACAGGGTCGTTCCCGGGGATGTGCTCCTGATCAGCCCCAGGGAACTGCATCAGATCTTCATCAAATCCGATGCCGAGGCCTACGAGCGGTACGTCCTCTGGATCGATCCCGCCATGCTCACAAGGCTTTCGACGGAGACCACAAATCTCGAAAAGTGTCTGAATCCCGCAAGAGATGGCTACACAAACCAGCTTCGCATTCCCATTGAGTACATGAATGAGGTGGGGAACCTTATGGAGGGCATATACCGCGAGTCCGACTGCGAGGGTTACGGCGGTGACCTGATGCAGGAGAGCCTGATCGTGCGTCTGCTCGTCCTGATCAACCGCATAGCTGATTCAAAGTCCGAAAAGAATGATGAGGAACCCTACACCAACATGCTGGTGGCAGGTGTCATAAATTACGTTAACGAGCACTACGGGGAGACCCTTTCACTGGACGATATGGCTGAAAGGCTCTATGTCAGCAAGTACCATCTGAGTCATGAGTTCAGAAGGCAGATGGGAACGGGGGTCTACCATTACATACAGAAAAAAAGAGTGCAGATCGCAAGACAGCTCCTGGCTCAGGGAGAAAAGCCCAACAATGTGTACCGACGCTGCGGCTTCGGGGATTACGCCGGCTTCTACCGGGCCTTTAAGGCTGAGTACGGAGCGGGCCCCAGGGAGTTCGCCGCATCTCTTAAGCAGTAAGAAAATTAAAAAGAGATAAAAATTGTACTATATTTAGTCATTTTTTTACGTTGAAAATGCTTAAATAATTTTATATAATATCCGAAACTACTGTCGACATCATGATCACACCAACATCGATCAATTAAGTTTCGGAGGATCCATTTATGAAATTCGGTTATTTCGATGACGCAAATCGCGAATACGTCATCACCACACCAAAAACGCCACTTCCCTGGATCAACTACCTCGGAAGCAATTCCTTCTTTTCACTGATCTCAAACACCTGCGGAGGCTACACCTTTTACAAGGATGCAAAGCTGTTGAGACTCACGCGCTATCGTTACAACGATTGTCCCGTGGACATGAACGGAAAGTACTTCTACATCAAGGACGGGGACACCGTCTGGAATCCCGGATGGCAGCCTGTCAAGACGGAGCTTGATGAGTACGAGTGCAGACACGGTATCGGATACAGCAGGTTCCACGGCAAAAAGAAGGATGTTACAGCCGATGTAACAACCTTTGTTCCCACCAACGACAATTGCGAAGTTACAAGGATCGTGATAAAGAACAACAGCGCAGGCGAAAAGGAACTGCAGCTGTTTTCCTACGTTGAATGGTGCCTTTGGAATGCCGATGACGACATGAAGAATTACCAGAGAAATTTAAGCACCGGAGAAGTGGAGGTCGTGGATTCAACCATCTTCCACAAGACAGAGTACAGAGAGAGAAGAAATCATTACGCTGTTTACTCAGTGAATGCAAAGATCGACGGCTTTGACACATCCAGGGATGCTTTTACAGGTGCCTACTGGAGAAGTGCCGCAGATCCCGAAGCAGTTGAAAAGGGACAGCTGACGGGTTCCATCGCTTCAGGCTGGTGCCCCATAGCTTCGCATCAGATCGATCTGAAACTGGCCCCCGGCGAAGAAAAGAGTTTCATCTTTGTTCTGGGCTACATTGAGAACCCGGAAGAAGAAAAGTGGGAAAGCTACGGCGTGATCAACAAGAAGCGCGCATGGGAAATGCTTTCCAAGTTTAAGACAGACGAGCAGTTCTTTGAGGCTTTTGATGAACTCAAAAAGTACTGGGATGAACTGCTTTCAAAATACACTGTGAGATCCGCGAACGACAAAGTGAACCGTATGGTAAACATCTGGAATCAGTACCAGTGCATGGTCACCTTCAACATGTCCCGTTCCGCATCCTACTTTGAGACAGGTATCGGCCGTGGAATGGGCTTCCGTGATTCCTGCCAGGATCTCCTCGGTTTCGTTCACCTGATCCCCGACAGAGCAAGAGAAAGGATCATCGACATCGCATCCACCCAGTTTGAGGATGGTTCCGCCTACCATCAGTACCAGCCTCTCACAAAGAAGGGCAACGCTGACATCGGTTCCGGCTTTAACGACGATCCCCTTTGGCTCATTGCAGGCACAAGCGCCTACATCCGTGAGACGGGAGATGTTTCGATCCTCAGTGAGACCGTGCCTTACGATAATGATATGACCAAGGCCACAACTCTTATGGAGCATCTTAAGAGATCCCTGGATTACATTATAAACCACAAAGGTCCCCACAACCTTCCTTTGATCGGACGTGCCGACTGGAACGACTGCCTGAACCTGAACTGCTTCTCTGCTGTTCCCGGAGAGTCCTTCCAGACCTTCGGACCCAGTGAAGGACCTGTGGCGGAGTCTGTGTTCATCGGCGGAATGTTTGTAAAATACGGCGAAGAGTACGCCCAGCTGGCAGAGCTTCTGGGAGACAAGGCCGAGGCCGAAAGAGCAAGAAAAGAAGTAAAGATCATGACGGAAGCCGTTGAAAAGGACGGATGGGACGGCAAGTGGTTCGTTCGTGCCTATGACGCCTACTCACACAAGGTGGGTTCCGATGAGTGCGAAGAGGGCAAGATCTTCATTGAACCCCAGGGCTTCTGCGTAATGGCAGGCATCGGCAAGGATAACGGCAAGGCTCTCGCAGCCCTTGATTCCGTAAAAGAAAAACTGGATTCCGACTACGGTATCATGATCCTTCAGCCCGCTTACACCAGATACCATCTTGAACTTGGCGAGATCTCTTCCTATCCTCCGGGGTACAAGGAAAACGCAGGCATATTCTGTCACAACAATCCCTGGGTCTCCATTGCGGAAACCGTTATGGGAAGAGGAGACAGAGCTTTCGAGATCTACAGAAAGACCTGCCCTGCCTACACCGAAGAGTTCTCTGAGATACATTTTACGGAACCTTACGTTTACTGCCAGATGGTGGGCGGACGTGATGCAAAGTTCCACGGACAGGGCAAGAACAGCTGGCTTACGGGTACCGCTGCATGGACATTTGTAAACATCTCCCAGTACATCCTCGGTATCTATCCCACACACAGGGGACTCAGCATCAATCCCTGTGTGCCTTCCGATTTCGGTGATTTTGAGATCGTGCGTAAATTCCGTGAGGGTACTTACAACATCAAAGTCAGGACCAACGGCTCTCAAAAGGGCGTTAAGAAGATGACTGTTGACGGTAAGGTCTGCGAAGGAAACATCGTTCCTTATGAAAAAGGAAAGATGATTTACAACATTGAAGTTGAAATGTAATTGTGTTAATATTAGCAGAGGTGTGCGAAAGCATCACCTCTGTGTTTTTATCAGATAAAACAATTTAATATATTTCCTTCATATAATATGAGGGTTCCCTTAAAAACAAGGGTAGAAGGAGTAATAATGGACTTATTTTTTTACGAGACACACCTTCACACCTGCGAAGCCAGTGCCTGCGGATCGACACCGGGAAAGGATTACATCAGGGCTTACAAAGAGGCGGGATATGCCGGTATCTTTGTAACAGATCACTTCTTTAACGGAAACTCCGGAGTACCGAGAGATCTTCCCTGGGAAGAAAGGATCGAACTTTACTGCAAGGGGTACGAACACGCCAAAGAGGAAGCCGACAAGGTCGGAGGGATCGATGTTTTCTTCGGACTGGAGGTAAACTTCAGGGGAGATGAGTTCCTGATCTACGGACCTGACAAAGACTGGCTGAAGGCGCATCCCGACATCATGATCTGGAGTCACGACGAACTCAGGAAGGAGCTTCACAGTATCGGCGGCCTCATGATCCAGGCTCATCCCTTCAGGGACAGGGATTACTTACAGGCTATTTACGTTCATCCTTATCAGGCTGACGGATTTGAGGGCTATAATGCGGGAAACCGTGGCTACAGCGACTGCTATGCCTTTGAATTCGCCCGCAGGAACAGGATAAAGATGACCAGCGGCTCGGACATCCACAATGTTTCCAAGATCACGGACCATATAGGAGGCATATGCTTTACGGAACGCCTCAAAGGGCCTAAGGATTACGCCGCTAAGTTTTTAAACGCATCCGAGACGGTCGCACTGATCAAGGATGACGAAAAGATCTATAAAGAAGCTGTGGCAATGCTGAACGATCACAATATGGGATTTGTGACCTACAGCGACAGGGTTACGCCTGATCCCGCCAAGTCGCCTTTTACAAAGGAGATCTTTGTGGCGGACAGAAATGATGAGGACGTGCCTTACACGCCATATAATGTTTTGGAGGTTAAGATATGAGTATACCGGCTATTGTAGCTGTGGTCGTTGCATCGCTGATCGTTATCGGAATGCTTATCGTGTTCTACTTTTTCGCGTGCTACGTTGCTCTGCCCAAGAATTCCCTTGAAAGAAGCATAAAATGGGAAAAGGATCACAATTTCTACCGTGATTTTGACACAAGAGAAGTGAAAGAGTACGAGATCAAGAGTTTTGACGGATACATACTACACGCTTACTTTGTTCCCAACAGGGACTTCCCGGATGGTAAAAAGTTCATCATCATCAATCACGGCTACACATCTTCTCATTACGGATCTTTAAAGTATCTGAACAAATGGATGGAACTGGGATACCAGTGCGTGCTCTACGATGACCGCTATCACGGCAAGAACCTGAAGAACAGAAGATCCTGCAGTACGCTGGGGATCAGGGAAGCAAAGGATATGATGGCTGTGGTGGAAGACACCTACATGCGTTACGGAAACGACATCTATCTCGGACTTCAGGGAGAGTCCATGGGCTCAGCTATGGAGATCACGGCTCTTAAGTACAAACCAAAGGTACACTTTATCGTTAACGACTGTGGCTTCGCAGATCTTTACAATGTTCTGGAAGGAGCCCTCAAGGCTCAGTTCGGATTTCACAAGTGGCTGATCTGGCCCTCAAGCTGGATGTGCTCTCTTGTGTTCGGATGGAGCTTCTTTAAGAGCCGACCCATTGATTCACTGAAGGACAACACGATACCGATCTGTTTCATCCACGGAGAGGCAGACACCTTCATAAAACCTGAAAATTCCCTGAGGATGGCACAGGCAAATCCGGCTTATTCAGAGCTTCACATCTTCCCCAAGGCAGCCCATGCGGAAACTATGCTCGTGGATGAGGACAGATACTTAAGGATCTTAAAAGCCTTCCTTGCCAAGGTCGAAGACATCGAAGAGGGTAAGGCGGAAAATGTTTCCGCGGATGATTTTTCGGGTGGACTTGAAAAGTACCTGAATGACTGAATTGGCTGAAAATTGCACACTCCCATAGGAATGTTACGAATTTAAGATTTTTTAAAAAGTGGCATTGACAAGGGTTCTTTTCTGTGCTAAAATCTCGTTCGTGCCTTGCAGAAAGCAAAGCATGAGATGCGGAAATGCTGGAATTGGCAGACAGGCATGACTAAGGATCATGTGGTCCAAGACCGTGAGGGTTCAAGTCCCTTTTTCCGCAGGATAACAAAAAGGTCGTAGGTAAAAACCTACGACCTTTTTTGTTATCCGGAGCGAAACGTGATCATGAACCCGAGGGTTCATTCTCCGCTTCGCTCCGGTCGGCGCTAAGCACATGCCACCGGCATGTAGCGCCCCTTTTTCCGCAGGACATATATTAAATTATAAAAGCGGGAACGTCGCTTGAACCCGAGGGTTCATTCTCCGCTCCCGCACATTTTTTTAATATTCTTTAGATACTGCCTCTTCGTTGATTTTGATCTCTTCGTCGTCTTCGCCGCTGTTTCCGCTCTTCTGGAAGATCTTTAAGAAGCCGTCCTTTTTCTTCTTTGATTTGCTTGTGAATTCCGCCACCTTCGGAGCATCATGTACCTCGATGCGGACCGCAGAGTCTGCGGGATCGGTCTCGACTCCGTCTTCGGGAACTGCGAGAGTTTCCACGGATTCAACTGTTCCCACAACTTTCGAGCGGATCTCGTCCTTACGAAGATCCTCAGCCAGCTGCTCGGCACTCTTGTTCTTCTCATGGGCCTGCTCGATGAGACGGAGATAGAGCTGCCCTTCGGACATTGCAGACAGCTGGGCACTGATCTCTTCTGAGTTCTTGGTGAGTTCCTTCATCTTTTCTTCGTAATTCTTAAGAAGCTCCTCGTACTCACGGCGAACCTTGAGATAGGTGTATTCAAGGGAATTCTTGATCTGATTGATGGCATCGTCTGTGTAGATCATGGAAGCTGCGTAGATGTCATCGGAACGGTTCAATGCTTCATCTTTGATCTCTGCAGCCTGACGCTCTGCATTCATCAATGCTCTGGCCTTTGATTCCTGAGTCGCCTCGTATTGCTCGCTGACTTCGTAAACCGCCTGATTCAGTTCTTCAAGGAGAGTGAGTATGCGCTTCCTGGAAACGATGATGTCTTCTCCGGAGTAAGCGCTTTCCTTGCAGTTTGCCAGGTAAATATGGAATTTTTTCATTATTTCTTCAAGTTTTTCAGGCATTTTAAAGCCCCCTTTTAGTTTAGACTGCTTAAGCTGAAGTTAAGATCAGGTTTAAAGCCTGCACTGTTTTTGTTTAATGTTACCACAAGAAGGACATCGATCACGTCTTCCTTATCCGGAACGAAATAAGATCCGGGAAGGCGGATGGCTCTGACCTCGGTGACATTTCCGTCTTTCGTCATCTTTCCCGATCCTGTGGGCAGAACCTCGAAAACTTCCTTTGGAGCAGTTTCCTTAATGAAGTATGTGATGGTAAAGGAAATGTCCGAAAGAAGGGAGCAGGTGTAGATCGTACTGATATGTTCCCCGTCGGCTTCGTAATCACATTTATCAAAACAGGACGGGAATTCTATGTTATAGCTTCCGGAGAGATCAACAACTCCAGAAGGCCGGTCAAGTTGCAACTCCATCGGTGTCGGAGAGGCGGTGGGAACAGGAGTGGCTGTAGGCTCCACCAATACCACCTTTACAGTCGGAACGGGTCCGCTTTGGGAAGGGGAAACCGTTTCCGGGAGTTTGTCAGAAAAGCATCCTTCACAAAGAAATAACAATATTAAAACGAAACAGACACTCTTCTTCATAACCGTTTTTCGCCTTTCACAACAAAACTATTTTTACACAAAAGGCCACTTTTATCAAGATGTTTTTGACTTTTGAAAGAAAGTCGGATATACTAACAACGTTGGCTTTTGCAGTGATCCGGGACGTATGGGAGCAGATCACGGAGCCGAATGCAATGACAGGGGGAGAAAATGGCGCGTTATACCGAAAAGCTGATACTCGGCAAATTTGAAGAAATGCTTGAAGCGATGCCTTTTGACAAGATCACCGTTTCGGCACTGGCTAAGAATTGCGATATCAGTCCAAACACTTTTTATTATCATTACAAGGACATATATGAACTTCTTGAACACTGGTTCAACACCTGCACACAGCAGTTCCTTGGATCAAGACCTGAAGGAGAACCCTGGGAGGAGACGATAAAAGCGGTTTTAAAGATGCTTCAGACCCGTCCCAATATTGTTTACAACGTGTACGATTCACTTTCCAGAGAAAACCTGGAAAGATACGTTTTTAAATCTGCCGAGGGGGCATTTTTTAAACTTGCCCAGACTAAGACCGATGGCTTCGACATTGATCCCGAGATGCTCAGAACCATTTCAGACATTTGCTGCTATGCAGTTCTGGGCTTTTTCCTTAAGTTTATCTGGAGCCGCATGTCTCTGGACATAGACAAGTCCATCAACCAGATTAGCACAGCCATCAACACGGCTATCGAAATGTACATTGCAAGTGCGTTGGCAGGCATAGATATTTTAGGATAGATTTTTAAATGTATTCAAATTTATACAGATTTTAAGGTTTCCTTATTTTTGAGGAAACCTGTTTTTTTGCCAATTGCTCGCATGTATCTAATATAGTATATTAGTTCCGTGAGAACGGCGAAAACAGGCGAAAAAGCAAATATATGCCTGATAGAAACATTTTTTGGGGGCTGTTCTTAATGACGGGGCGACGGGAAGGTTTGCCTGTGAAAAAAAGGAGACTGATATAATGAATAAGGTAAAGATCATTACTGATTCCTGCTCGGATCTCAGCAGAGATCTGCGCGACAGATACGACATTGATTATGCAAAAATGTACACGGAGTACGAGGGCAAAGAAACAGCTGCCAGTCTGGACTGGGACATTTACACTCCCCGGGAACTGTACAGCATCATGCGGGACGGAAAGCGCGTTTTGACAACTCAGGTACCGGTGCAGGAGTTTAAGCGAGTTTTTAATCAATATGTCAACGAAGGATTTGATATAGTCTACATCGGCTGCTCTTCCAAGCAGTCGGGATCGGTGAACACCGGTTTTGTGGTTGCGAAGGAGATCATGGAACAGAATCCGGGACATGAGATCTTTGTTGTGGATGCCCTGAATGCGTGCATGGGCGAGGGAATACTTGCGATCCGCGGTGCAGAGTACAGAGATCAGGGGAAGAGTGCAAAGGAGATCTTTGAACTTTTAAACAAAGAAGCAAAAACAGTTAATGAATACATCACGGTGCATTCTCTGGATGCATTGAAAAGAGCGGGGAGAGTCAAGGCTTCCGCAGCATTTCTCGGGAATCTTTTCGGCGTAAAGCCCATTCTTATTTCAGATAAGAACGGTGACCAGGTTCCCATCAAAAAGGTCAAGGGCAGACAGACTTCGCTGAATGAGATCGTTAATCTTCTTAAGGAAAGCATCGTGGATCCGGAAAAGCAGACGATCTACATCGTTCATGCGGACTGCGAGGAGGAAGCAAAGGAACTGGAGAAGATCGTTAAAGAGCAGATCCCCTGCAAAGACACTCACATCTCATACATCGGACCCATCATCGGTGCCTCCATCGGACCTGATGCCATCGGACTTTTTGCATTCGGTAAAGAAGTAACGTTTGTTGCGGGAAATTGATATTGAGGGACAATATGGAAACAAAAGTACTTTCTGGTGAACTCTATTCATCACTTATAAAGGGCGGCGCTGCAAATCTTCGCGCCAACGCGCAGATAGTAAACGACCTGAATGTTTTTCCCATTCCCGACGGAGATACGGGAGAAAATATGAGTCTTACAATAACCGGAGGAGTCACAGCTGCGGAAAATGCGGGATCTTACTCGCTTTCTGACATGTCTGACACCATCGCAAACGGTATGCTTCTTTCTGCAAGAGGAAACTCGGGGGTTATCCTTTCACAGTTTTTTTCGGGCATTGCCAAGGGATTTACGGGCAGTGAGAATGCTGATGTGAAGACTGTGGGCTTTGCCTTTAAATCGGGAGTACGTCGTGCCTACGAAGCAGTTATGAAGCCCACGGAAGGAACGATGCTGACAGTTGCGAGAGAAGCGACTGAATATGCCTGCAACAGGATAACAGACAGCAGTACAATGGAGAGCTTCTTTTCGGATGTGCTGGAGGAGATGAACCGTTCTTTGGAACGAACTCCTCAGCTTCTGGATGTTCTGAGGGAGGCCGGAGTCATCGACAGTGGCGGAGCAGGACTGGTTTACATCATTGACGGAATGAACAAGACACTGAAGGGGGAACACATTTCCGATGCGTCCCTTTCCTTTGGGGCAAAGGCTGTGGACACCAGCAGATTTACGGCAGATTCCGTAATGGAGTACGGTTATTGCACGGAATTTCTTCTGCAGCTCCAGAATTGCAAGGTTGATGTGGAAAATTTCACCATCGATCCCATATTGGAATTCTTGAATTCCATAGGAAACTCTATTGTAGCATTTAAGACGGGCTCCATTGTGAAGGTACATGTTCACACCATGACGCCCGGAAAGGTTTTCGACTTCTGTCAGCAATTCGGTGAATTCCTGACACTTAAGTGCGAAAACATGACCTTACAGCACAATGACACTATAGCGAAGGAAGTGAAAAAAGCCGACAGTGCGGCGGACAGAGGCGAACACAGGAAGTTTGCGACTGTCACCGTGGCTACGGGGGACGGAATCAAGGAGACTTTGAAAACTCTGGGGGCTGATCTTGTAATAGACGGAGGACAGGGTAAGAACCCTTCTTCCGAAGATTTCATCGAGGCCTTTGATACGGTTAATGCAGACACTATTTTTGTACTTCCGAACAACGGAAATATTGTGATGGCAGCACAGCTTGCTGCAGACATCTACAAGGACTCGCAGGTTATTGTGATCCCTTCCAAAAGTATCGGAGACGGATACGCAGCTCTCAGTATGCTTTCATATGACAGCGGAGAAAGCGAAACCATCGCATCGGAAATGAAGGAAGCGATGCAGGGGGTCGTAACGGGAGAAGTGACTCGCTCCGTGAGAGATGCAAACATTGACGGTGTTGAGATTAAAAACAATGACTTTATCGGCTTTTCAGGGAAGAATATGCTTTCATCAAATGCTGACAAGCTGGAAGCAGCTACTGAGATGCTCACCAAGCTGGAAGCGGCTTCCCACGAAGTCATGATAGCGATCTACGGAAATTCCGCAACCACCGAGGAACGAAAGGAATTCCGCCGCATTGCGGGAGAAAAATTCCCCCGCACGGAGCTTTACGAGATCGATGGCGGCCAGGATGTTTACGATTTTGAGATAATACTGGAGTGACAATTGCACGATTCGTGCCGGAAGTGAAGCATGATCTGATAATGTGAGGATGAGTCTGAGCAGAGACAGGGAAGGTTTCACGGAGGCTGAAGAGCGAGAAGACAGGATGAGCTCAGTTATAAGTGAAGCATGAACTGATAATGTGAAGATGAGTCTGAGCAGAGATGGGGAAGGTTTCACAGAGGCTGAAGAGCGAGAAGACAGGATGAGCTCAGTTATAAGTGAAGCATGAACTGATAATGTGAAGATGAATCTGAGCAGAGATGGAGAAGGTTTCACAGAGGCTGAAGAGCGAGAAGACAGGATGAGCTCAGTTATAAGTGAAGCATGAACTGATAATGTGAAGATGAATCTGAGCAGAGATGGGGAAGGGTTCACGGAGGCTGAAGAGCAAGGCAGCACACAAAAAAAAGAGGATCATAATGGATACTGTATTGATAATGATATTTGTGGCAGCGGGGATAACGGCGTATTTTGTGGCAGGGATCAATCCTGCCATCGTACTCTCCAACGCAATTTATAAGGAAGACATCAGAAACAATCCAAAGGGCAGCGGAAACCCGGGCTTTACTAATTTTAAGCGGGTTTACGGCAGTAAGTGGGCTTGGCTCGTGATGGGGCTGGACATAGGTAAATGTGTTCTGATCCTTGCGGTGTTCGGTTACATTTTTGGACGGTACGGCGAAGTGCATGGACTTGATTGCAACCTCCGCCAGATCGGAATCGCATTTACGACACTTTGCGCATCGATTGGACATGATTTCCCTGTTTACTACGGCTTTAAGGGCGGTAAAGGCTTCCTGGTTAACATTGCGGCCCTCTGGTTTTACGACTGGCGCGCAGGACTTGTGGGGGTTGTGCTTCTTTGCCTGCTCCTGTTCACGTTAAAGTACATGTCGGTCGCTACAATGGCAGCGATCCTTTCAGCACCTGTCGTGCTGCTGATCGTTGGCGCAGAGCCCTGGACAATAGGGCTTTCTTTTGCCTCGGCCCTTCTCATGATCTTCCGCCACAAAGAGAACATCAAGAGGCTGATGACCGGAACAGAGCGGAAGTTCAGCTTCGGGCATGCTCACTGAGGATGAAGCCACCACTTATATAATTGTTAATCTGCCTACATCTTTGATGATTTTGCCCCGGCGTTCCTGCCGGGGTTTTTCTTGGCCTTTCCCTGACTTTTCTCTCCCGAGGAATTCTTGGCCTTTCTCTGACCTTTCTCTGCCACTGTTTTTGTTGACATTTCCCTTTACCGGCGGTATAATCCCCGACACAGGCAATTCTTGGGACGCAAATCCCTCTTTTTTACCTAAATCCCACAAAACCTTCGTTTTAGTTAAACAATTCCCCCTCGAGCGCGAGCGAAAGTCGCGCGAAGCCTTGCTTTTTTACCTAAAGAGGATAAAAACTTCCGTTTTAGGTAAAGATTTCGCCATCGAGCGCGGGCTTTGACCGCGCGAAGACTTGTATTTCTTACCTAAAGAGGACAAAAACTTTCGTTTTAGGTAAAGAATTCACTTTTGGCTCTTTTTCTTTAGAGCCGCAACTCTATTATTCTTTGATTCGAAAGGAAAAAAACCATGAATGACTTTATCAACTTAATGAAGGAACGGGTAACACTACTAAAAAAGGCTGTCAGAGCAGCTGAAGCTGACATCGACAGATTTCCGGATGGGCGATTGCGAGTCAACAAGACCGGGCAGGGATGCAATTACTATGTTGTGACAAAACGAGGAGATACTACCGGAGACTATATTCCTGCAAAGAACAAGGAACTCGTGAAACAATTGGCGCAAAAGGATTACAACAAACTGTTTCTGAAACGGGCAGAGACAGAACTTAAATATTTGAAGAGGGCTGTAGCGGGGCTTGAGGGGAATAACACAGATGCTGTTTTTAAAAACCTTTCGGATGAAAGGAAGAAACTTGTAACACCATACATTCTGACCGATGAACTCTATGCCAGAGAATGGCAATTCATGAAGTTCAAAACCAATCCCTTTATGATTGAAAACAAAATATACGAAACGGCAAAAGGCGAAATGGTAAGATCGAAATCTGAGGTTTTGATCGCCAATATACTCTTTGAACTTGGAATACCTTATCATTACGAAAAACAGTTGGTGCTCCGCAATGGAGGGAAAAGGTATCCGGATTTCACGCTTTTGAATGTCAGGACAAGAAGAGAGATTTATCTTGAGCATTTTGGCTTGCTTGATGATCAGGAGTACAGAACGGGCTGTCTTCATAAGCTTGATGATTACATGGAAAATGGCATATACCTCGGCAGAGAACTGCTGCTCACCTATGAGACAGAAGAAAATCCGCTGAATATCAAGGGCATAAAGAAAATGCTTAAAGACTTGTTTCTTACCTAAAGGGAGAGAAAACCTTCGTTTTAGGTAAAGAATTCGCCATCGAGCGCGGGCTTTGACCGCGCGAAGACTTGCATTTCTTACCTAAAGAGGATAAGAACTTCCATTTTAGGTAAAGAATTCGCCATCGAGCGCGGGCTTTGACCGCGCGAAGACTTGCATTTCTTACCTAAAAAGGATAAAAACTTCCGTTTTAGGTAAAGAATTCGCCATCGAGCGCGGGCTTTGACCGCGCGAAGACTTGCATTTCTTACCTAAAAAGGATAAAAACTTCCCGTTTTAGGTAAATAATTTGCCATCGAGCGCGGAGGAGCGAGTATAACAGAAACTTTGTTTTTATTGCATTTGTGCCTGAAAGAGAGTAATATGAAACAAAAACTTCGGAGGCTAATCCATGAAAACAAAACTTGGTATTTCTACTACAGCGTATGCTGCAGGTGTTTTTCTTCTTGCACTTTTCGGAGGATACATTCCGCTGATCATTGCCGCAGGATACGTACTTATCGCAGAAGAGGATATGTGGCTTAAGAAAACGGTCGTAAAGGCTTTTGTGCTTCAGGTTGCTTTTTCCCTGCTCGCATTGCTTGTGAATGCAATTCCGACCTTAATGGCGTTCCTGAACAGCATCTTTCTTCTTTTTAACGGTAACTTCAGCTTCATATTCGTTAGCCGTTTCTTCGCGATCCTTGATGACGCACTTGACATTTGCCGCGATGTGGTGCTTGTTGTTTCAGCCTTTTTTGCTCTTAAGGAAAAGACTTTGAGCATAGGGTTTATCGACAGATTCGTAGAAAAGCATTTTTCATAAAAAGATATTTTTCATAGAAAAGAATTTTTTGAAGAAAAGCACACATGTAAAACAGCCGGGAGAGTGATCTTCCGGCTGAATTAAAAGAGGGATCGTCTTGGACACATACGGTACAGAATGGAACAGGGCAAAAAACAACCTTGTGAATGAAACAAAAAAACTTGGTTTCCCGGGCGAGCTCGGTGAACTCATTGCAAAGCAGTTGGGCAGCCCTAAGGCAATAAGCCGCATGATCGGCTATCTCGTAAATGTGAAACCGCGGAGCGAGGAACTGGTAGTGGATGAGATGCTTGCCATCTGCAGCGACATCGAGAGGTGGAAAGCTAAGAAGGAGAGCGAAGCCGCAAATGCGAGAATCAGCGAGTTTTACCGGAACGGATTAAGTTCAGATGACGATGAGGAAGAGTGGTAAAAGGGGCAAAATGAACTTAAACGATTATAAGAGCGATCTGGAATTACTTTATTCTGAACTCATGAAGCATCCTGCTTTTATACGGAACGAGAAAGATCCGGAAGAATTTCTGAGGATCTTCGAAAAGAATAAAGAAGGCATATGTGAGCTTGACAGCTTTGTGGATGCGCTGACCAATATGGTCATGTTTTTTGAAGACGGGCACACAAACATAGAACTGCCGTACACATCTGATGACCGGTGCTTAAATCTTAAGTGTGGCTGGAATGAAAAAAACTGTGATGAGCTGCTGGTGGAAGAAGGAGACGGAGATATACCCCAAGGTGCCCGCATATTGAAGATTGAGGGCACAAGCATTGAAGAACTTATCAATAGATCGGCGCAATGGATACCTCATGAGAACATCTATCTTGTGAAAAGCAGAATGGTGCATTATCCTTATCGTAATTATCACCTGTTCAGCGAAATGAACCTAAAAAAGCTTTTTGGAGCCAAAGAAAAGTATTCTGTTGATCTTCTTGTTAACGGGGAGAAGGTAACAAAGTCATTTGCGTTGGAGCATTACAATGGAGTCGCCGATTTTATCCCGGATGAGGAATTTCTGGCATATGAGGTGCAGAGGGATACGATCATCCTTCACCTGAATGCCTGTATCTGTAATGATGAATACAGAAATGCCTTAAGAAAAATGGCTGAGCTCTGTACATCACAGAATATAAAAACCTTTGTGCTGGATCTTTCCAAGAATATGGGCGGAGATTCTTCGGTGATCGGCGAGTTTCTGGAATACACAAATGCAAGGAAATACCGTCTTTATGAAATGACGGATTATACGTCAGGTGAAGAGCACATCAGTTCAGACCGTGATAAAGAGGTTGAAAATAAACAGCAAAACAATCTGTTTCCGAAAAACATGATCTGCAAAATATCACATGATACTTTCAGCAGTGCAAGGACTTTTGCAATTACACTCCTGGATAATGGAATTGCGAAAATCTGCGGCCTTCCGATGGGAGGTTGCCCAAATTCTTACGGGATGCCGAGAAAAATGCAATTGCCCAACAGCAAGATACGTTTTAGAGTGTCACGTGCGTATTTTAGGCGGCCTGATCCGGATAAAGATAATGAGATTACGGTTTTACCGATTAAAACAATATGCTGAAGAAAGCGGGTGGAAGATTTTGTACATGCCATAGGGTAATATGATGCAAGAGGATGTTCTGGTTATGAAATGATCACCCATATAAAGAAGGTCTCGGAAGTGTTCGTCCCGCTGCTCGACGTCTCCCTCCGTGAGGAGGGAGTGGATTGAAACCTGAATGACTGTCGGTTAAAACGACGGTCATTTTGCTACCCGACGCTAAGAGGGAGATAGTAATTACAATGAGTTACAGGGATAGATACATTGATTTAAGCTTTATTCATGATTATAATAAATTCACCCAGAAAGGAGATCGATCATGCCACACGTTGAGGTAAAATGCTTCCCGGGAAGGACGGAGGAGCAAAAGAAAGAATGCGCGGAAAGGATAACGAAGGCCATCGTTGAGACATTGGGATGCCAAGAGAAAAGTGTATCCGTAGCCATTAAGGACATTCCGGAAAGTGAATGGAAGGATAAGGTCTGGGACGCGCAGATCGTTGCGGATGAGGAGGTG
>JAEFAR010000025.1 GCA_016287675.1 Lachnospiraceae bacterium | reverse complement strand
CGGATAACGTTACCCTTGCGGGTGAATCGGCCGGCGCCACATCGGTCAGCGCCATCTGCGTTTCTCCTCTTGCAAAGGGACTTTTCAGACGTGCCGTTCTTGAAAGCTCCACAGTAGCACCCGTTAGCCCCACCCATTCCTTCCGTTCCCTGAAGGATGCTCTGAAGAGCGGTGCGGATCTTAAGAAAAAATACGGATGTTCCGACATTTCGGAAATGAGAGAACTGAAAGCAGAGGACATTGTTTCCGCAGCGGACAGCGAACATCATATCACAGTGGACGGATATGTCCTTACCAAAACTCCCTACGAAAGCTATCTGGCGGGAGAAATGAACGAGGCTGAGATCTTTCACGGCTACAACCGCAGAGAATCCGATGCCTTCCTGATCTTCGGACAAGCGAAACTCAAAAATTATGAGGGTATGGTGAAAGGTTATTTCGGAAAATATGCGGAGGATATACTTAAACTCTACCCTGCAACAACGGACGCCGAAGCAAAAGACAACTGGCGGGAGATCTGGGGAGCCGTGTTCTTTGACTATCCTCACTATTGCCTGAACCGCCTGGCAGTGAAAAACAATATCCCCGTTTACCAGTATTATTTCACGAAGGAGAACGGGCGTCTCGGTCCCTGGCACAGCGGAGAGGAAGTTTACCTCTACGGCAACATCCCCGCAGATTCAAGACTTTATGACGAAGCGGACAGAGATCTGAGCAGGATCATGAAAGGCTATCTCCTGAATTTCGCAAAGACGGGAGATCCCAACGGCGAAGGACTTCCAAAGTGGGAGCAGAACCTCACATCTTCTGACGTCATTGAATTCGGAACTCAGGTTTCAATGATAAAAGAAAGAGAGCACGAATTGTTTGCAATCCTTGACAAATGGCAGGGTTGGTATTTTTAAGTATTTAAGGAGAGAAAATGCGTTACCCGGGATTTTTACAAAAAGATGGTACTATAGGGATCATCGCCCCTTCTTTCGGGGCTTCCACCGAACCCTATATTACAAGGACAGCCTTTGCGGAAAAGCTTTTTGAGAGCAAAGGCTACAGGATAAAAGAAGGCCCCAATGCCCATGAGAATAAAGGCATAGGAAAGAGTAACACACCGCAGAAGTGTGCGGAGGAATTCATGGATTTCTACAGAAGGAAAGACGTGGATGTGCTGATCTCCTGCGGCGGAGGAGAGACAATGTGCGAAGATCTTTCCTTTGTGAACTGGGATGAGATCAAAAAAGCCGATCCCAGATGGTTCATGGGCTACTCCGACAATACGAACTTTACCTACCTCCTTACCACTCTCTGTGACACAGCCAGCATATACGGCCCCTGTATTTCGGGCTTTGCCATGCACACGCCTCACGAGAGCCTTAAACAGGCGGAAAGCCTTTTAACGGGCAAAGGTTTTGAAAAAAACGGCATTACCTTTACCGGATTTCCTACATTTGAGCTTTCAGAGAAGGAAGGAGAGGAGGATCCCTGTGAGGATCTGAATCTGAACGGGGAAAAGGAGCTGGTCTTCGGAGGAAGTTTCAGAAAGAATGTCCCTTTTACCGGGCGCCTTTTGGGCGGCTGTGTGGACTGCCTTGTAAACCTCCTGGGCACACGATTCGACAAGACTGCAGACTTCCTTGAAAAGTACAAAGAGGACGGCTTCATATGGTTTCTGGAAAGCTGCGATCTGAATCCCGTTTCTTTGAGACGGGCTTTCTGGCAGATGGATGAAGCAGGATGGTTTAAATACGTTAAGGGCTTTGTCATCGGACGTCCTTTTCATTTTGGAGAAGAGATGTTCGGAATGGATATGCATGATGCGGTGCTGGGAGTCGTTGAAAAATACAACGTTCCGGTTATAATGGATGCGGATCTGGGACATCTCCCTCCCGCTATTCCGTTTGTTACCGGTGCATTGGCGGCAATTTCTGCCGATGAAAACATTAAGATCAGGATGAGCTTTGAATGATCATGGATAAAAGATGCGTAATTATTTCCGGCGGTGACTTCGATCCCGCCGTAAAAATCAATAAAGGAGATCTTGTCATTGCATGCGACAAAGGATATGCCTATGCAATGAAGCTTAAGGTGCGCCCGGATCTTGTGATCGCGGATTTTGATTCCTTTGACGGACAAGTGGATGACGGGATACCCGTACTTAAGTACCCCTGCGAAAAGGACGACACGGACACCATGGCAGCCGTGAAGTACGCGGTTGAGAACGGCTGCTCGGAGGTCGTGCTTTTTTGCGCCCTCGGAGGAAGGACGGATCATGCGTTTGCCAACATCCAGAGCCTTGTATATGCCGCAGAGAGAGGACTTAGGTCGTCGATCGTCGGAAGCCGTGACGAGATGTACGTGATCAGGGACGGGGAACTGGTTTTGCCCAAAAAGGTCGGGTTTTCTCTTTCTGTCTTCAGCATTTCCGACAGGTCCGAGGGCGTCAGCATCACGGGAACGAAGTATCCTCTTAAAGATGCTGTCATCACAAATTCTTTCCCTATCGGCGTAAGCAACGAGTGGGAGGATGAAGAGGCGAGAGTGGCGGTGAAAAAAGGAATACTTTTGATAATAAGTTCAAGATACTAAAAATTTTGCGGTAACCGACATTGAAGGGGATTCGGCGGGGGCAGCCATACTCTGCTACATCCTCATGCTGTGGATATTCCACATCTTTATGCTTCAGATGGATGGCTATTTTGCATTTTATATGACGCGGAGCTCAATGGTGCTGTCGGTTGTGTATCTTCTGATCGGATACGCGTTTGTGTCGATCCTGGACCTGATAAGGATCAGACACATCCCTTTGGACGTTGCGCTTAAAAATGTGGAATAAAATTTTCAAATCCTTTAAATCGTGGTATAATCCATTCTGACAGGATCGTCTGCCGAAAGATGCATCATAATGCTTTTTCCGGCGGGTAACAGATAGAAGACATTTTTACAAGGAGAATTGCAATGAAAAAGATAAGATCAACATTCTTAATTGTACAGGCAATCCTCCTTGTTTTTTGCTGTTTTTTGCCAAGCGGGTGCGGCGGATCTGAGAAAGAGAAGAACGAAAAGCATTCCTCCGTTGTTTTTGCAATGGATACGGTGATGGAGATCACTGTATATGGGGACGAAGAAGTTCTAAAAAAAGCAGAGGAGCTGATAAGGGATCTTGAAAGAAAATTTTCCGTGACTCTGGAGGAAAGCGACATTTCAAGGCTGAATGCAACGGGAAACACCCGGGTGTCAGAGGAAACATATGCTTTGCTGAAAAGAGGAAAAGAGATCTGCGAAAGAACGGAAGGAGCACTGGACCTCACGGTCTACCCCGTGGTACATGCCTGGGGCTTTACAACGGGAGAGCATCGTGTACCTTCGGAAAAAGAAATACAAAAACTGCTTGAAAATGTGGATTTCAGGCGGATCGCTCTCGGAGAAAACATGCTGGTGACCGTGCCTTCGGGAGTGATGACGGATCTCGGAAGTGTAGCCAAGGGATACACCGGGGACAGACTCATGGAGCTTTTTAAGGACTCAGGTGTTACATCCGCACTCATTAATCTTGGGGGAAATGTCCAGGCACTGGGAACAAAGCCCGACGGAAGTCTCTGGAAAGTGGCCGTTGCCGATCCGAAGGGCGGGGAAGAGTATGCGGGCGTTGTGACAATGGAAGGCAAGGCAGTGATCACATCCGGAGCATATGAACGCTTCTTTGAAGAAAACGGACATGTCTATCACCACATTATCGACACTTCCACAGGATGTCCGGCGGAAAGCGGGTTTGTCTCGGTGACGGTGGTCGGAGATGAGGGGACTCTCTGCGACGGGCTGTCCACTTCACTTTTTGCCATGGGTCCCGAGAAGGCCTTCGAGTTTTGGAAAAACAGCGATGATTTTGAGGCTGTTTTCATCACATCGGATGAAAAGATCTTTGTGACCGAAGGGATCGCGGATGCGTTCACCCCGTTGGGCCGTTTTCAAAAGAAAGAAACGGAGGTGATCCGGCGTGATTAAAACAAAAACATGGATAATGATCTTTGCCGCGATGCTTCTGATCTTCGGCGCTGTGAGCTTTTGGAGTTTCACAAGGCCTTCAAAGGGAACAGTGGCGAACATCTATGTTAACGGTGAATGCGTCAGATCCGTGGATCTTTCCCTTGTTACGGAAAGCTTTGAATTTACGGTGGAGACTTCGGCGGGGACAAATGTGATCCAAGTGGAACCGGGAAGGATCAGGGTAAAGGAAGCGGATTGCCCGGATCAGGTCTGTGTTCATGCAGGATGGATCGCGGATTCCGCCAATCCTGTTGTATGTCTGCCTCACAGGCTGGTGATCAGACTTGAAAAGAATGGGAAGAGCGCTGACGGACCCGATGCTGTGTCAAAATGATACCGGCGGGGAGAGGGACGCTTTTGCTATGAAAAAGGATTAAACGGTTTTATGAGAAAAAAGATCGAGACAAAGAGAATAACCATGGACGCAGTGCTTACCGCAACAGCATTGGTGATCTTTATCATTGAGCTCCAGTTCCCGGAGATAATTCCGATCCCCGGGATCAAGCTCGGACTTGCCAATGTCATCACGCTGGTAGCCATGTTTCGACTGGGACCTGCGGACACGCTGGCGATCCTTTTGGGACGTATCCTTCTGGGAGGGATGTTTTCGGGACGCATCATCTCTGTTCTTTACAGTCTTGCAGGTGGGCTTCTTTGCTACGGTGTGACTCTGCTTTTAAGAAAAACTGTTTCCGAAAGTCAGATCTGGGTCTGCGGTGTTCTGGGCGCCATTGCTCACAATGTGGGACAGATCCTGACAGCAGTTGCCCTGACCCGGACTCCCGAACTTTTCGGCTATTTTCCCATCCTTGTGGTTTCGGGGATCCTGACCGGAGCCTTTACGGGAGGTATCGCTGCATTTACGGTTAAGAAAACAAAAAAACTGTGGGAATGAGCATCTCATGCGCGGGATGCTTTTTTTCTTTACAAAAGCGAACAAAAGTGCAATCATTGGAAACATCATATTCAGGAGGAGAATAAAATGGCAAGGATTTTTACATCGGCAGATCAGCTCGTGGGAGGAACACCTCTGCTTGAGCTTTCACACATCGAAAAAGAAGAAGGACTTGAAGCAAGACTGCTTGCAAAGCTGGAGTACTTTAACCCCGCAGGTTCCGCAAAGGACAGGATTGCAAAGGAAATGATAGAGGATGCTGAAGAAAAAGGCTTCTTAAAACCCGGCGCAACCATCATTGAGCCTACCAGCGGAAACACAGGCATAGGGCTTGCGGCTGTTGCTGCAGCCCGTGGCTATCGCACGATCATCGTAATGCCCGATACCATGAGCATTGAACGAATACAGCTCATTAAAGCATACGGTGCTGAAGTTGTTTTGAGCGAAGGATCAAAGGGAATGAAGGGAGCGATAGAAAAGGCTGAAGAACTTGCGGCGGAGATCAAGGGAAGTTTCATTCCGGGACAGTTTGTAAATCCGGCAAATGCCGCAGCTCACAGAAAGACCACAGGCCCCGAGATCTGGAATGACACAGACGGAAAGGTGGAGATTTTTGTAGCGGGAGTCGGAACGGGCGGAACCATTACCGGTGTCGGTGAATTCCTTAAATCAAAGGACCCGAAGGTAAAGGTCGTCGCGGTTGAGCCTGCTTCTTCGGCAGTTCTTTCCGGAGGCCCTTCGGGTCCTCATAAGATCCAGGGTATCGGAGCCGGCTTTGTTCCTGAGGTGTTGAACACACACATCTATGATGAAGTCATTCCCGTAAAGAATGAAGATGCACTTGAAACAGGACGACGCATAGGACGTAAAGAAGGCGTTCTGGTGGGCATCAGTTCCGGGGCTGCAGTCAGTGCTGCGATAGAGCTTGCAAAGCGCCCGGAAAATAAGGGAAAGACAATAGTCGTGCTTCTTACCGATACGGGAGAAAGGTATCTCAGCACCGAGCTTTTTGCCGTATCCGAATGATGGTTATCTGTTAACGATATCTTTTGCAATGTTGAGATTAATTCCCAACAGGAAGTAGTAACCGACTGTAGCTGCGGAACCAAGGGCTCCGGGGATGTTTCCTGCGGTAAGGGAAGAGATGAAAGTAAAGGCACTGAGACCACCGATAATATAAAGCATTACGACAGAAAAGCCGGAAACTTTTTTAACGGGCGGATCATCGTTTATGGCAGCTTTTAAGCTTTCGATCGAAGAATTAAGCCCTACGTTCTTGATGATCAGGAGAACCAAAACGGCTCCGAAGATCAGAAAGAAAATACCGGTCACTAACAAAAAGACGATCCCGAGGGCGGCTTCTCCCGTAGCAAATCCTATAACGATCATCAGAACGCTGAGAAAGACGACCAGCACTGCAATAAGCGAGTATCCGACGATACCGATGATGTTCATCACCTTAAGCAGGGTGAAGCCTGTGGTGGAAATGCGGTCTGTTGATGCATTTCTTGACGAAAGGAAAAGGATGAGGAAACCGACTCCCGCGATGATCATGGGAATGCTTCCGAATACATAACTTCCGGCGGATTCCGACTGGGCTTTTTCTAAGATGTCATAGAACTGATCCATGTCATAATAGGAATTGAATTCCGATTCTTCGATGATATCCTCTGCAAGCTGCATTCCTTCTTTAGCCTGTATCGAACGGCCCAAAGGAACAAGAAGGACTGAAACAGCCAGGCAAATGATCATAGCGATCATTTTTCCTGATGAGAGCAGACTCCTTAAACTCATGGCGCTGCTGCTGAGGCTTTTGGTTTCAGGTTGTTCGGGACGCACATCTTCCGATGGCATCAGGTTGTTTTGTAAATCTTCCATATGTACCCCCTTAAGGTAAATTAGTTTTATATCTCCATAAAAATATCATTTAAGGCCTCGCCTTGCAAGACATTTTTTGATGCATCAAAGCATTGAAGCAGGGGGTGTCACCTGACGATACAATCGTATCTTATGGTCTTTCCGCTCAAAGAGTAGCCCGGCTTGATACCCCCCAGGAAAGGGCCGTCTGCCGGCCTTTTCACAACGATCTTTCTGGGATGGGCCGAAAGTGCGGCCTGCATCAGATCGCCCTCGTCGGAGCTCTGTCTTTCAAGAAGGTAGATCATCTGAAACTTCTTCTTTACGAGACCGGAATTCTTTTTTGCGGGAAACATGGGATCCAAAAGGATCAGGTCAGGCGGATCCGCAAGTTTCGGAAGCTCCGTTATGCTGTCCCCCTCCACGACCTTCATCCGCTTTGCGGCATCCGAAAGCCATTGCACCTTTAAAGCACGTCTCACTGTGTCTTTAAGAAGAGCGCAGATTATGGGGTCACGCTCGTACAATGTCACTTTAAAGCCTGCAAAGGCCAAAAGCACGGAATCTTCTCCGAGGCCGGCTGTTGCATCCACAGCGGTGAGATCCTCAGGCTTTTCACCCTTGAATTTAGCGGCTTTCACCAGAAGCTCGTGGTCCACGCGCCCTTTTTCCAGACGCTGCCGAAGCTTACTGAGATCGCCGTGCAGTATCTGACCTTCACTTTCGAAGTACAGCCCGTCTTTGCCGTAACGAAGGACTATGCCTGCGTCTTTTACGGCAGCCGGATCCTCAGTGAATTCAACGCCCAGTGTTTTCGCCAGCTTTTCCGCTGAACCCCTTTCTCCCCCTTTTTCAAACAAAACCTTGACTTTATCCGGTTCTTTTAAAATACTTTCCGTCATCTTCTGCGACCGACAACTCCTTTTTCCGGCAGCTGTGCTGCCTGACTTTTAACATAGATATTGCCCTATTTTGCTCTTTTAGTCAAGGGCGGTATCCCATAAGCGGAGGGCGTTCTTTCGGTAACTGATTAACCTTGCTAATACCAATAAGAATGAAAAATGATTTTTGATTTACAGGGACAGGTGTTAAAATGGCTTCACCAAAGAACATTGATTTTATGATCCCACGGAGGTAAGCAATGAGTCGCACTTTTAAGCCTGTAAAAGAAGGTAAGGTCAGAGAAATTTATGATAACGGCGACAGCCTGATCATGGTTGCAACAGACCGTATCAGCTGTTTTGACGTGATCCTCGGAAACAAGGTCACACACAAGGGCGCTGTTTTAACGCAGATGTCAAAGTTCTGGTTCAACATGACAAAGGATATCCTGCCCAATCACATGATCTCTACGGATGCAAAGGATCTTCCCGAATTCTTTCAAACTGATGAATTCAAAGGGAACACCATGATGGTCAAGAAGCTTACAATGCTCCCCATTGAATGCATCGTTCGCGGCTACATTACAGGAAGCGGCTGGGCAAGCTACAAGGAGAACGGAACGGTTTGCGGTATCAGACTTCCCGAAGGACTTAAGGAATCCGAAAAGCTCCCCGAACCCATCTACACCCCCAGCACCAAGGCTGAGATCGGCAATCATGATGAGAACATCTCTTTTGAGAGATCCGTGGAAGTACTTGAGAAGCAGTTCCCCGGAAAAGGCCTTGAGTACGCTACCGCCATCAAGGACGCAACCATCGCTCTTTATAAGAAATGTGCGGATTATGCCCTCACCCGTGGTATTATCATCGCAGATACAAAATTTGAATTCGGTCTTGACGAAAACGGCCGCGTGGTCATCGGTGACGAAATGCTGACACCCGATTCTTCACGTTTCTGGCCTGCCGAGGGCTATGAAGCCGGACACTCACAGCCTTCCTTCGACAAGCAGTTCGCCCGCGACTGGCTGAAGGCCAATCCCGGAAACAATTGGGTACTCCCCGAAGAGATTGTAGAAAAGACGATCTCCAAGTACCTTCAGGGCTTTGAAATGCTCACCGGAAAGAGCCTTGAAAGCTTTATTGAAGCATAAAACCTACTTCTCTATATCCTTTTACGTGTAAGTTTTGCTGAACAGCAAAACTTACACGTATTTTTTGATGCCTCCGGGAGTTGTTCGAGGAAGCCGTTTGAGTTAGCATATGCCAATATAATGTTGATAAAAAATCGAAAAAAGTGTATAATCAATGCTAATATCTTGATTTTATGGTAATATTCAAAAAATTGTAAAATCCGGAAGGAGATTTGTTTTATGCTTGAAAGACAAATAAAAGAAACAAACAGGCTGGCATGCATTCTGATCACACTGCTGATCGGAGTGATCGGCGCTACGGGAGTAGTTGAACTTTTGACGGACCCTTTTAACATCTGGAGCCTAATGAAAGTGATCGTTATGGCAGGAACTCTTCCTCTTAACATCTTCTATTCAAGAAAACTTCCGATCGAAAAGAGCAAATATATATACGCTATAGAAAGTACTGTATTTAATATTGTTGTTCTTCTGGCCGCAACCGAAGTAAGTGCGGTCGTTTACATTTTTCCCATCATTGCGGTGCTTTTGCTGATGGGTGATACGAGACTCATGATAATCTGTGTCGGTATTGCAGTTGTGAGTGAAGTCGTTTTCGGTATCAAGGTGACTTCCTTCGGAGACACTGTTGAAGGCGGCAAACTTACAGTGGGCGGTACAGCGCTTCTCCTTAGCGGTATGATCTACGCATTCACAAGTTTCTGGTTTTACTTCAAGCTTTCGACAAAGCACTCCGCCGAGCAGCTGAGCGTAGCTGAAGAAGGTCAGAAAAAGGCTGCGGAAGAGTCGGAAAAGAACAGGAATATCGTTGAAAACGTAAGAAAGACTCTGAGTGAAGTTGCGGAAGGCTTTAATGAAGTTCTTGAAAACATCAGAAGTGTTAACCGTTCCATGGAAGAGGTTGCCGAAGGCGTCGAGCAGGTTGCCATGACCACCGAGAGACAGCAGAACAACACAATGACCGTCAGCACAAAGACTGATGAAGTGGGACAGCATTCCACTCAGGCCATGGAAACAGGTAACCGTCAGGCGGAGACCATCAGAGTTCAGTCGGATATTACGGACAAAGTTGCGGGTGCTGCAGCAAAGATCGACGAACAGATGAAACTGGCGGTTGAATCCACAGTTATCCTTGAAGAAAATACTAATGACATCGTCAAGATGGCAGATCTTGTAAATGATATAGCATCCAGAACAAACCTTCTTTCACTGAACGCATCCATTGAGGCTGCAAGAGCGGGAGATGCGGGACGCGGATTTGCGGTAGTTGCCGAGGAGATCCGTTCTCTCGCCGACAACACCAAGGAAACCGTGAAGAAGATGAATGACAGCGTGGAAAGGATCCTTACCAGCGTCCGGGATGTTACGGAGTACACCAAGACATCCGGTGTCAGTGCTGCAGAGCAGCTGGAGCTTTCCGGCAAACTCATGGAAGCAAATGAGAGCATGGAGAACATGACCAAGGATGTTCTTGAAAATGTAAGAAATGTTCAGGCGGCGGCTCAGGCATCCGTCAGCGGCGTAAGAGGACTGAGCGACGAGATCACCACCCTTACGGCTCTTACCGAAGAGGAAACCGCTTCTTCCGAGCAGGTGGTCAAGATGGCTCATGACAGTGAAAGGAAGCTGGCTGAGCTGGTTGAAAGCGTTACAAAACTTGACAGAGAATTGTCTGCAAACTGAACAGACAGATACATCATGAAAAAACAGGACGTTTCCTTTGCAAAATGCAAAAGAAACGTCTTTTTTTACAGATAGTAATCATCCGGTGCCTTTTTCCATTCCGCCGGTGTTTTTCCGTAAGCAGCTTTAAAGGCAGCTATGAACTGGGACGGAGAACTGAAGGAAAGAAGATCGGATATGGCTTGAACGGAGTACTCGTTGGAACGGAGAAGCTGAGCAGCTTTTTTTAACCGTTTTGATCTGATGTATTCGGTTATGGTCATTTCCGTCTCCTTTTTAAAGACACTTGACAGATGCTGGGGAGTAACATTGCAGTGATCTGCCAGATCGTTCAGGCTGATCCTGGAATGGAGATGATTATCGATGTATTTGACTGCCCTGACAACGGGAAGGCTTTTGTAGGCAGCGGTTTTGGCCGCTCCCACACGCCTGGTGAAATCCCTTAAAGCAGTGAACATCAGCTTGTTAACATCGTTCACTGTGGTCATGGAATCCCCCTGCTGAAGGTAGGCATCGCTCAGATTGTAGGCTTCGGATTCCGGAAGCCCGCCGGCAATGGCAGCCCGTGTGACAAGAGTCAGCATGCATACGAGGGTGTATTGCGCCTGACGCACGGGATTGGCTGACATGAAGCCGATGTTGAACGACTGCCCCTGAACAAAGGACATGACTTTTTCGAGGCTTTCAAGATCTCCCGATGCCACAAGCCCCAGAAGAAACTGTTCGGATTCGAAGGAAGTCAGGTTGGGAGTGGAGGCGTCCGAACTTAAAAACATGTCCTTAAAACGTCTTGCCACCTCTTTGTCCACAAAAGTGTTCTGCTCAGCCGTATCCAGCTTTTGTACGACTTTTTTGACCTTGCTTTTTTCCTGTGTCATTTTAACCCCCTTTTTTGATATTCTTGGAACAGATTTCCACAACTCGATTATACTCCGATAACGATTTCTTTGCATTAAAATCTTTATATAAATCTTAAAATCATAGGATAAAAACCACCTGTCGATGATAACATTGGATCACAGGCAGTTGATGGAGAAGGCTGCCTGAAATACAATGCGGAGGGTTTATTTAATGAGCAAAAACAGCAAAGGCTATCTGACATCAGGTGGCGAACGGGCCAGCTACGGACTTTATTTCCTTGGCCAGAACATTTTTTACATGTTGATCTATTCATTTCTGTCCACGTATTATCAGGATGCGGGCATAGCGGCTGCGGCCGTGGCGGGAGTAGTGCTTGCGGTTAAGATCTGGGATGCGGTGAACGATCCCATCTTCGGCGGTCTGATGGACAGGTTTCATTTTAAAAAGGGAACTTTTGTTCCCTGGCTCAGGATCTCCCTGATTGGTATCCCGATCTCCACGATCCTGATGTTTGCCATTCCTTCGGGCATCCCCATGGGTGGAAAGATCGCCTGGGCAGTCGTTACCTATATGCTTTGGGACACGGCCTACACGATCTGCGATGTGCCAATCTTCGGTCTTGTAACCACAATGACCGATGTTCAGAACGAGCGTACTTCACTGAACGCCATCGGCCGTGTCTGTGCAATGATCGCGGCAGCGGTGGTCTTTGTCAGCATTTCTTCCGTCAGGGAAAAGCTTGGGGGCTGGACACTTACCGTTGTGGTCCTTTCACTCATTGCCCTGGTTACCATGATCCCCATCTGCTTTAAGGCAAAGGAGAGGATCAGCCCCAAGGAATCCGAAAAGGAAAAGGAATACAGCGTTGTGGACATCTTCAGGTACTTAAAGACGAATAAGTATCTTGCGATCTACTACGGTGCTTTCCTCATTTCAGGCACCCTTGCGGTGGCTACACAGTGGACACTTTACATCGGACGCTTCATCCTGAATGATGAGTCCAAGGCCGGAATCCTTTCCATCATGGCCATTCTTCCCGCAGTGCTCATCGGACCCTTTGTTCCGAAGATCACCCGGAAGGTCGACAAGTTCAAACTCTATTACATCGCAACGATCTGCACGGTTGTTCTGACAGCCCTCAGATTCTTCATCGGTTACAGGAACATCAACCTGTACATGGCATTCATGGTCATTGGCATGATCCCTGCGGGCATTACCACGGTGCTCATGTACATGTTCACTCCCGACTGCGCGGAGTACGGTCATTACAAAACAGGCCACAGCATGCCCGGTATCACATTCGCGGCTCAGACATTCTTTGTAAAACTACAGGCGGCCCTTGCTACGTCTCTTGCCTCCGCAGTCCTTGCATGGATCGGCTTCAATGAGGGCGAAGGCGCAGTCCAGGCTGCGGGTTTCACCGACAAGTTCTTTAATGCAAGCATATGGCTTCCGGTCGCAGGCGGTATCCTTTCTCTCATCCTTCTTCATTTCTACAGGTTAAATGACAAGGATGTGGAGATAATGGCAAAGTGCAATGCGGGTGAGATCACAAGAGAAACTGCGGAAAGATCGCTTTCAAGAAAATATTGATATCATAAAAGGAAAAGGAAACAATATGGATTTAAAGAAAAAAGCAAAAGAGCTGGTAGCACAGATGACTCTTGAAGAAAAGGCAAAGCTGACCTCCGGTGCAAGCTTCTGGTCTTCTGAAGGAGTGGAGAGGCTTGGGCTTAAAAGGCAGACAATGACAGACGGTCCTCACGGACTCAGAAAGCAGACGGCTACAGCGGACAATCTTGGGCTTAATGACAGCATCCCTTCCACATGTTTTCCCACAGCCAGCGCAACAGCCTGTTCTTTCGACAGAAAGCTCATGTACAGGATGGGTGAGAGCCTTGGGGAAAAGTGTCTGAGGGAAGATGTTGCGGTCATTCTCGGCCCGGGTGTGAACATGAAGCGGAGTCCTCTCTGCGGAAGAAACTTTGAGTACTTTTCCGAGGACCCTTTTGTGGCGGGTGAGATGGCGGCTGCCATGATCAACGGCATTCAGAGCAAAGGTGTCGGTACATCTTTAAAGCATTTTGCGGTGAATTCCCAGGAAAGTCACAGGATGACCATGAACGAGGTGGTGGATGAGAGAGCCCTCAGGGAGATCTACCTTCCTGCCTTTGAAACAGCGGTTAAAAGATCCCGGCCATGGACCGTCATGTGCAGTTACAACAGAATAAACGGCGAATACGCCGATGTGAACAGGAAGCTTCTTACAGACATTTTGAGAAATGAATGGGGATATGACGGCGTCGTTGTCAGCGACTGGGGAGCTGTCAGCAACAAGGTCCGTGACATTAAGTCGGGAATGAACCTGGAAATGCCCGGTATCCCCGACGGAGCGGACAAGCGCATCATCGAAGGCGTTAAAAAGGGCGAGATCACAGAGGAAGAAGTGGATTCCATAGTTGTAAAGACGGTGGAAATGATCCTTAAAGCTCAGGAAGAAAAGATCAGATCCCGCAGAACCGAAAGAGATGATGACGCAGATGCTCTTCTGGTGGCTGAAAGTTCTGCAGTCCTTCTTAAAAACGAGGAAGAGATCCTGCCCCTTAAAAAAGACAGAAAGATCGCTTTCATCGGCCGGATGGCGAAGAAACGCCGCTATCAGGGAGCAGGCAGCAGCCGCATAAATCCTTCCTATCTCGATAACGTTTTTGACGAAGCTGTCAGTGCGGGCCTCAAGGTGCGCTATGCGGATGGCTACACAGAGGACGGCCGTGAAGTGGATCAGACATTGATCGACGAAGCAGTGAAGCTGGCAAAGGATTCGGATGTTGTATGCCTGTTTGCGGGTTTGTCGGATGCCTATGAAAGTGAGGGCTACGACAGAACCACCATGGCAATGCCGGAATCCCATCTTAAGCTGATAGAGGCAGTTGCCAAAGCAAATCCCGACACGGTTGTGATCCTGCAGCTGGGAAGCCCTGTGGAGCTGCCTTTTAAGGACAAGGTGAAGGGCCTGCTCCTGAGCTACCTTTCGGGACAGGCAGGAGGAAGAGCTACAGTGAAGATCCTTACGGGGGAAGTGAACCCTTCAGGACGTCTGGCAGAGACCTGGCCCAAGAGGTTATCCGACACTCCCGCCTTTGAGAGCTATCCCGGAAAAGGATTGAATGCATTCCACCGCGAAAGCATTTACATCGGCTACCGCTACTACGACAAGGCAGGAGCAGAGGTCGAGTACCCCTTCGGCTATGGACTTTCCTACACCTCTTTTGAGTACAGCGACCCTGAAGCGGATGCTCTCGGAAACAACAGATTTAAGGTGAGATTTAAGGTAAAGAACACGGGAAAGCTTGCGGGAAGCCACGCAGTGCTCCTTTTTACCGGAAGAAAGGAAGAAGGCGTTGTCTTCAGGCCGGTAAAGGAGCTCAAAGGCTTTGAAAAAGTAACCCTTGAGCCGGGAGAGAGCACGACTGTGGAGTTTGAGCTGGACGAAAGAGCTTTTTCGTACTTTAACACAGAAACAAAGGATTGGGCGATAGAAGGCGGCACCTACGTGATCTCTGCCGGAGATCTTAAAGCAGAGGTGGAACTTTCCGGAGACGGTAAAGAAAAGCTCCTGGAAGAAAAGATGAAGAAGCTTCCGACTTACAGACATCCGTCCTGTCCCTTCAAAGTTTCGGACGGTGAATTTGAGATCCTCTACGGTGAAAAGCTGCCATCGGATCGGAGAGAGCCCGGAACACCCTTTGACATTAACAACACTTTGTATGACATTAAGGATACATTTATCGGAAAGATCATCATTAAGGCAGCGGGAGGCATGCTGAAACAATATGCAAGCGATCCCGCAATGAGAGCCATGGTGGAAGCGATGATGTTCGAAATGCCGCTGAGAAGCCTCAGAATGTCGGGGACCCTGACTTACAACCGTATCCTCGGAATTGTGGACATGGCAAACAAAAAGCCTCTTAAAGGCATATGGAAACTGATCCGTAAATAAGCTGATCTGTGACCCGGGTCTGAGTTACCCCAAAAGAAGATCTTTTGGCGGTGATGAAGGCCCGGGATTTTTTTCTGAAACATACTAAATTAAGTATTAAATTTTCGGGGAAAAGGATCACTTTATTGTTATTTTCTGTATGATTAGATATAATAAAGATTAATAGTCCTTTGAAACTGCTGACGCGGACGCTGTTTACCGCAATTATGCCGGAGGTGTAAAATGGCTGATAACGGCTTTTGTTCACGTGAAACTGTTCTGAATTATCTTCTGGACAAATATAAAACAACATACAAGGACATCGAAGCGAGAGCGGAGGATTACGATCCCCTTTCCACAGTGAAATTTGTAGAAGACTGCATGGAGAATTTCGTCCACAGGGACATTCCTTTCGGAGAAAGAGTCAGCTGGGTCCTGGACAGAATCTGTGATTTTTACGACGCGGAAGCTTCTTATTTTGTGATCTACGGAAGAGGCAGAAGTATTTTTCTGAGCTCTTTTTTTGAAATGGATTCCGAGGGCAGGGCGGTTTTGCCTACAGCGGATGAGTTCTCTCTTTTGTTCCTTAACAGGATAAGGAATGAATTTACTGCGGGAAGATGCGTGCTTTTGGAAGATGTTGAAAGCCTTCGCAAAGAGAACAGAGAAGTATATGAAAAACTGACCTTCGTGGGAGTCAGAAATGAGATCTTTTTTCCCGTTTACAGCTACGGAGAGGCTGTGGGATTCATTACCATATACAACGTGAAGGGCGATTTCGGGGGACTCTCTGCGGTTCAGAAGACACTGAACGTTATCGCGACCACCGATTACGAGCTGGAAAGCACGAGGTTCAAGAACAAGGAACTGACGAGAAGGCTTTCTCTTGAAAACAATGACAACAGGATCGCGGAAGCAAAGAAGAACGAGGAGGCCATCCGATTTGCCAATGCGGTTTCCAGAAGACTGGGGCAGCGCTTCCGTCACACCTATGTCATAGATCTTGAAACGGAAGACTATGTAGAAAGCTTTATCAAGGTCTTTTCAAAGAGAGGAGAAAAAACCAAAGGAGATGCGGAAAGTGATTTTGAGTTCCTGGTGGACAGTCTGGCTCATGCCGAATTCAAAAAAGGCCTCAGCAGATTCCTGATCCTTTCGGACCTTGGGCTCAGGCTCAAGGAAAGGGATGAGACTGCTTTTGAGTATGTGGATAATGAAGGACACTGGTGCAGGATCTGCTTCCAGGCAATAGACAGAGATAAAGAAGGAAATGTTTTAAAGGTCCTTTTTACGGAAGAGATCATAGACAAAGAGAAACAGAGCTGTGAAGAAAAGATGCATTTCTTAAGGAGTGTTTCAGAACTATACACAGCCGTTTACCGGATAGATCTTGCAAACGGAAATCTTATTGTTATCAAGCCTTTTGCAAAGGGCAGGAATTTCGAAAACTTTTCCGGTAACCTTAAGCAGATGATGGATGTTTGGGCTGCGGAATTCCTCTTTCCCGACGCATCGGAAGAAGAAAGAGACTTCTTCAATATGACCACTCTTCCTTTGAGACTGAGACTTGAGGGGAAGCTTTCCATAGACCTGAACACCACAAAACTGGGATGGGTACGGGCGGAGTTTAAAACATATGCCCGGGAGAGCAACGGAGAACCCCAAAGCGTGCTTTTCATGATCAGGAGCACAGCGGAAGAAAAGCGTTATACAGCTTTAAACGAAGTGATCTCGGAGACATACAAGGTTCTGGCTTACGTGAGCCTTGTTCATAACAGATACAAAACACTGATCTACAGTGACAAGACAGCCAAGTTCCTTCCTGATGAGGGAGACCTTGATACTGCCATTGGGATCATGAGACTGAATGTTTCGGACGAAGACAGAGACAAGGTCATGGAATTCATGAATCCCGCAGATCTTCCCGAAAGAATGAGCAAAGAAAATGTACTGACCCTGGATTACAGGAATACGGAAGGTCAGTGGGCAAAGATCACTGCTTTGGCAAAGCTCAGGAACAAAGACAACAGGGTCAGGGATGTGATCTTTTCGATCCAGCTCATCGATGAGATAAAGAGAAAGGAACTGGAAAAGGAAGCGGCGGTCGAATGGGCCTATGAAGAAGCAAAGCAGGCAAATGCCACCAAGACCGGCTTTTTCTCAAATCTGAGCCACGACATCAGGACACCCATGAACGCTATCGTGGGAATGACAAGGATCGCTCTGGACAATCAGGACAATCCCGTCAGAGTTGAGGACTGTCTCTTAAAGATCAAGAGCAGTTCGGATCATTTGCTGTCCCTGATAAATGACAGCCTGGATCTGAGCCGTATAGAAAGCGGAAAGATCGTGATCGCCCATGAGTCCGTGAACCTTCACGAACTTGAAAACAATTTCATGTCAATAATGCAGGGCTACATGGTTGACAGGAAGCTGGAGATCATTACGGACAGCCAGCCTCTGGAAGTGGATTACGTTCTGACGGACGGACTGCGCCTGCGTCAGGTGGTGCTGAACATCCTGTCCAATGCGGTGAAGTACACCCCTGACGGGAAAAATATCATCTACAGAACTGAAAACAGGCTGTCCGATGACAGTAAAAAGCTTCATATGAAGTACACCATTGCGGATTCGGGCATAGGAATGAGCCAGGAGTTTCTGAAGAAGATCTACGAACCCTTCTCACAGGTGGAAAGAGACGGAGTCCATTCCAATTACAAGGGCACCGGGCTCGGAATGGTTATAGTTAAGAGCTTTGTGGACATGCTTGGGGGAACCATTGAGATCCAGAGCGAAGTGAACGTGGGTACAGTGGTCACTCTGAACTTTGAGTTTGACATAGATCCTCACCCCGTTAAAAAGAAAACAGAAGGAAAAGCATCCGCAGACAAGACAGTGGATCTTAAGAATGTCAAGATCATGCTGGTGGAAGACAATGACATCAACAGAGAGATCGCCGTTGAACTTCTTAAGAGCATGAATATGGAGATCATTGAGGCTGTCGACGGTGAGGATGCTGTAAACAAGTTCAGAAAGTCTGCTTTAGGCGAGTATAAGTGCATTTTTATGGATATCATGATGCCTGTGATGAACGGATACGAAGCCACCAAAGCAATCAGGTCCATGGACAGGGATGATGCAAAGAGTGTTCCGATCATAGCCATGACAGCCAATGCATTTATGGAAGACGTTAAGATGTCTAAAGAATGCGGAATGAATGAACACATTTCAAAACCCATCGATCCCGAACGTGTCAAGGAAGTTGTCGCTAAATATCTCGTAAAATAATGTGCGGGGCAGTTGTTCAAACAGCTGCCCTTTACATTTTTTTAGGAATGAGGTATATTTAAACATATTTAAAAGTATGATAAGGAGATAGAAATGGAACATAATGCACTGCCCACAAGATACACTTTCATGGAATTCCCTTATATAGATAAGCTCACCACTTACCTTAACAATCAGAGCATCCCCATCGAGATGATCGTGAGCATCAGCTACGAACCTGACAGGAAGGTCTGGGTACTTGTTTACCTTAAGTACAACATCTGATATGAATGATGAGAATTTAGGAAAAAAAATACCGGGGTACAAGCTGTTCGCTGCGTTGTTTAATTTCCGCAGCCGTCTGCCGTTTAAGAAGAAAAGTGTGTTTTTTGTGATGACACATGACGGCGGTCCTTCCGGAAACTGCGGAGCCATGCTGAGTACCGTTAAAAAGAGTGGTTACAGGACCCATGTGCTGAAGCATGAGCACACTCATTTCGGAAAAAACATAATCGGAGCCTTCCGCTTTTTTGTTGTTAAGAGCTTTCAGATGGCGGGAGCCCACACCATTTTTCTGGACAATACTTTTTTGCCTCTGGGTTTTTGCGACGTGGATAAGGATGTTCAGGTGGCCATGCTCTGGCACGGTACCGGAACCATAAAGCGCTTCGGACTTGACACCACCAAGGGGGAACTCAGAACCCTTGAAGCGGCTGCTGATTCAAAGATCACCCATCTGTTTGTGGCTTCCGAATACACGAAGCAGATCTACAAGGGCTGCTTCGGACTTCCCTACGAGAAGATCTTTGTGACCGGAAATCCCCGCTGTGATGAGCTTTTTGCGGCAGCATCGGCAGGAGAGGACATCCGCGATAAGGACAGGTTTACCGTCCTTTTTGCAACCACCTTCCGTGAGACTATTCCCGGAGAGGCGCCCTATTACGAGATAAGAACTCTCCTAAGAAAGCTTAACAGCAAGAACAGAAAGATACAGGTCCTTTTAAGACTCCATCCTCATGTCTCTCATGAGCTCAAAGGCCGTTCCGAGTACTTTATGTACGGGAACTGCACAGATGTATCGAGCCAGGAAAATCTCACATCCATTATGAAGAAAGCCGATGTTCTTGTTACGGACTATTCATCCATATGCTATGATTTTGCGATCCTTAACCGGCCGATGCTCTTCTATGCACCGGATCTTGATTATTACAGGGAAGAGGAGAGAGGCTTTTACGAGGACTACGAAAGCTTCGTTCCGGGACCTGTGCTTAAAAGGATAGACGATCTTGCGGAAGAGATCCTGAAACTATCTTCAGACACCGTTAAGCATGACCTGACGGGCCACGAGGCCTTCATGGAGAGAGCCTATGCCTTCCGTGACAGCGATTCCGCCGCAAGAATAATGGAGGTTTTACATCTTTAAATGAAAAAAGTTTCCGTTATCATTCCGAATATGGACGGTAAGCACTTTTTGGAAAAATGCCTCGGCTCTATGGCCGGGGTTTCTTTTGATGATACGGAGATCATCATTGTGGACAATGCGTCAAAGGACGGATCCCGGGAATGGATAAAGAAGGAACATCCGGAGGTCAGGCTAATTGAAAACAATGAGAACAGAGGCTTTGCACCTGCCGTTAATCAGGGCATTGCTCTGTCCGAGGCAAAGTATGTTCTGCTCCTTAATAATGACACAGAAGTGCTTCCGGGCTTCATTGAAGCTCTATGTAAGCCCTTGGATGAGGATGAAAAGGTCTTCGGGGCTTCCGCACAGATGCTCATGTATTCGGATCACGAACTGATCGATGACGCGGGGGATCTTTATACCGTTTTCGGACTGGCTTTTCAAAGAGGAAACAGAAAAGCTGCTTCAAAGTTTTCAAAGAAGGCGTCCGTCACTGCGCCCTGCGGGGGAGCCTGCCTCTACAGAAGATCTGCTCTTTCCGAGATCGGGCTTTTGGATGAAGCTTTTTTTGCCTACAGGGAAGATCTGGATCTGGGGATCAGGGCAAAGCTTTTTGGGTACAAAAACGTGTATGTGCCTGAAGCAAAGGTGATCCATTACGGAAGCGGAACCGCGAATAAGAGCGGAAAGAGATACAATGAATTTAAAACAAGGCTTGGAACCAGAAACCTTGTATGGTTAAATTACAAAAACATGCCGGTACTCATGCATCTTTTGAACCTGCCTTTTCTTTTGATCGGAGTGATGGTCAAATCCGTTTTCTTTTTGAGACACGGCCTCACGGGAACGTATCTTAAAGCGATCCTTGAAGGGATCAGGGATCTGAAAAAAGTAAAGCACATCCCGCTGCGATTTCGGAGAATAAAATACTGTCTGGTTTTAGAAGCGGAGCTTTTTGTTAACTGCTTCAGGATCTTTTGATCTCACCGGTATCAGAAAATTTTTAAAAATGTCTTGACAACATTACGTTGCTATGGTAAAGTATGGCAAAACCGTTGAAGAAGAGTAAGTAATCATTAAACCTACTCCAAGAGAGTCGCAGATGATGGGATTGCGACAGCAAGGATGATGATGAATGGGCTTCCGAGGGCGAACCGAACCGAGCGCAGGTAGGCGAGACGGAGACGACACTTCGTTAAAAACAGCAGCGTATAAAGACTTTCATCAGGTTGAGTACGTATGAGTGGATGTGATCTTTCACACCAAGCCGGGTGGCACCGCAGGAAACTGAACTTTCAGACCTGTCCCAGCAGAGTAACTGCATGGGACAGGTTTTTTTCTTGTCCCGGAGCAAAACATCATTTAAAAGTGCAAAGGAGAAAAGAAAATGAAGAAGACAATGAAAAGAATCGTAACAGTGTTAACAGTACTCGCAATGACCCTTGGCCTTGCGGCATGCGGAAAGAAAACAGACAAAGCTGCCACATACAAGATCGGCATCTGCAATTATGTGGATGACGCTTCTTTAAATCAGATCGTTGAAAACATTCAGAATACACTCAAGTCTTACGAAAAAGACGGGATCAGGTTTGAGATCCTTTATCAGAACTGCAATGCGGACGCAAATGTAATGAACCAGATCGTTCAGAACTTCATCGCCCAGAAGGTGGATCTCATGATCGGCGTTGCCACACCCGTTGCCATGACCATGCAGGGCGCTACCGAAGACAACAGGATCCCCGTGGTTTTTGCCGCAGTTTCCGATCCTCTTGCAACAGGCATCGTTGAGTCTCTTGAAAAGCCCGGCGCAAATGTTACCGGTACTTCGGACTACCTTGATACCGCAGCGGTCTTTAATCTTATCTTCGCAGCAGATGAAAAGGCAGACTGCATCGGACTTCTCTATGATGCAGGTCAGGATGCTTCCACAACAGCTATCGCTCAGGCCAAGGAGTACCTTGCAAAGAAGGGCGTTAAGGTGGTTGAGCACACAGGCACAAATGTCCAGGAAGTAATGCTTGCTGCAGATGCAATGATCGCTGACGGCGTTGATGCCATCTTCACCCCCAGTGACAACACCATCATGCAGGCTGAACTTTCGATCTACGAAAAGCTTGCGGCCGCAAAGATCCCTCATTACACCGGTGCAGATTCATTTGCATTAAACGGAGCTTTCCTTGGTTACGGCGTTGACTATGCAAATCTTGGTGTTGAAACTGCGGAGATGGTCAGGGAGATCCTTATCGACAAAAAGAATCCCGCAGAGGTTCCCGTTCGCACCTTCGATAACGGAACAGCTACCATCAACATCGAAACCTGCAAGGAGATCGGCTTTGATCTTGAAACCGTAAAGAAGGCTTTTGCTCCTCTCTGCACCAAGGTTCAGGAGATCAAGACAGCGGAATCCTTTAACTGATCCGAAAAAAATAAAGGCATATGTTTTCTCGGCGGGGCTGCTTTTGCAGTCCTGCCTTTGGTATTTTAAAAGAACAGCTGTATATTATTGGGAGGTTTTTAAATGCCGGATTTTTTAGCAGAATTGTTTAAGCTGGCGCCCGGAGCGCTGGAACTGGGATTGATCAATGCACTTGTGGTGCTTGCTCTTTTTCTTAGTTACACCATGCTGAACGTGTGCGATCTGTCCACAGACGGATGCTTCACCCTGGGAGCAGCGGTGGGGGCCATGGTTGCCCTTTCCGGACATCCTTTTCTTTCGATCATTGCCGCCATGGCAGCGGGTATGCTCTCCGGGCTTGTGGTTTCCTTCCTTCAGACAAAGATGGGCATAAACAGCCTTTTGGCAGGGATCATAGTAAACACCGGACTGTATTCCGTTAACATCCTCATAATGAAGAATTCCTCACTTGTGAACTTAAACAAAACGGAAACAGTGTTCACACTTCTAAAGGAAAAACTGAAAGGGACATTTTTGGAAGGAAGCTACAGGATCATTATCGCATCAGTTTTTGTGATCCTTGTGATCCTCTTCCTTTCCTTCTTTCTGAGAACAAGACTGGGACTTGCCATCCGTGCAACGGGTAACAATCCCGCCATGGTCAAAGCATCATCCATAAACCCTGCATTTACCACCATCGTTGGGCTTTGCGTTGCCAACGCTTTCACCGCACTTTCGGGCTGTCTTCTGGCACAGAACCAGAAATCCGCCAACATTGACATAGGTAACGGTATGGTTACCGTAGCACTTGCTTCACTCCTTATCGGAAATGTTTTTCTGGGAAAGGGTAAAGTCACGAGACGTGCCATCGGAGCAGTTCTGGGAGCGGTAGTCTTCAGGTTTGTTTATGCTGTGGCCCTGAGGTTTAATATGCCTGCGTCGATGCTTAAACTTGTATCCGCAGTCATCGTTATCCTTGCGATCTTCATTCCCTACGCCGCATCACAGTCTTCACAGGTCAAGAGAAGGATGGAACTGAAAGGGGGAAGAAAAGATGCTTGAACTCATCGGGATCTCAAAGACATTTAACCCCGGAACTTTAAATCAGAAGGTGGCGATCAAAGATCTGTCACTAAAGATCAATGACGGAGATTTTATCACCATCATAGGATCCAACGGAGCGGGGAAATCCACGCTTTTCAACGCCATCGCAGGCAGTTTTGTGACGGATTCCGGAAGGATAGTTCTGGACGGTAAGGACATCACCATGCTGTCAGATCACAAAAGAGCAAGATACATAGGAAGGCTTTTCCAGGATCCCATGCTTGGAAGTGCGCCGGGAATGAGCATAGAAGAAAACCTGACCCTTGCAGCGGGAAAGGGAGGCTGGTTCTCAAGGATCACAAAAGCGGAAAGAAAAGCCTTTAAGGAGAAACTGTCCCTTTTGGGAATGGGGCTTGAAGACAGGCTGGAGCAGCCTGTGGGACTTCTTTCCGGAGGACAGAGACAGGCCCTCACTCTTCTCATGGCGACCTACAATCCTCCCAAGGTGCTGCTTCTGGATGAGCACACCGCAGCGTTGGATCCTGCTACGGCGGACAAGGTGATCGAGCTGACAAAGAGGATCGTTGAAGAAAACCACCTGACCTGCCTCATGATCACCCATAACATGCATCAGGCGCTGGATCTGGGGAACCGTCTCATCATGATGGACGGCGGAAACATTATCTTTGACGCCGCGGATGAGGAAAAGAAAGCACTTACAACCGAGGATCTTCTCCGTAAATTCCGCGAGAATGCAGGCAAGAATCTGGATAATGACAGAATGCTGCTTTCATAAAGCAGGTTTGTGTGATACATAAAAGAAGGAAGGGGATAAGACAAGTTGAAAAGCATTATGAAAAAATCATTTAAGGCATTACTTTTGGCACTGTTGACAACGGGCACGATTGTTTTCGGAGCCTGTGGAAGTGAGCCTGCTGCTCCGGTCTATATTACGGCGACGCCCACACCTAAGCCCACGAAGACTCCCACGCCTACGCCCACTCCAAGACCGACAAACACTCCGAGACCCACGAAGACACCCACACCTTCACCCACGGACACGCCGTCACCTACGCTGCGCATCACTTCCACTCCTGCACCCGTGGCAACGAAATGGGTGGGAACCTGGGCATCTGCCCAGCTGGTACCCGGAAGCGACACCATGCCTCCGGCACCGGGGCTTGCAAACAACACTTATCGTCAGATCTTACGTGTTTCTGTCGGAGGTGAGAAGATCAGGATCACATTTTCCAATATCTTCGGAGAGTCGGATCTGGAGATCAAAGGTGTTCACATCGCAACTGCCGTGAATGCCACCACTTCGAAGATCATGCCGGAAACTGACAGGACATTGACTTTTTCGGGCAGCGAAAGCGTGGTGATCCCGGCCGGACAGACTGTTACCTGCGATCCTGTTGATTTTTCGCTCCTGCCATTGGATTTCCTTTCCGTTACGACGGAATTCGGCAAAGTCCCGGCTACCATCACCAGCCACACGGCTTCACGATCCGATAACTATCTTCTTGAAGGCAGTCATCTGACAGACACCGCTTTCCTCTATGCCAAGACAAAGACAAGCTGGTACTTCCTTTCGGATGTGGATGTTTACACCCATGATGACCGCAGGGCAGTGGTCTGCTTCGGAGATTCCATCACCGACGGTTACGGAGTGAAGACAGGCTCCTACAACAGATGGAGCGATGTGCTTGCCGAAAGGCTTCAGGCGGATGACAGAACGAATGATGTTGCGGTTCTGAATTCTGGCATCGGCGGAAATTCCATTTACGGAGGAAACGGTCAGGCTGCCAAAGACAGATTTGCAAGAGATGTTCTTGAGCATGACGGAGTTGAATACGTAATCATCCTGATAGGTGTAAACGACATCGGATATGCATGGTCCGAAAACACTGCCACCTCCGTGATCACGGGACTTAAGAACATGGTGGCCTCAGCCCATGAAAAGGGCATAAAGGTCTACGGCGGCACCATCACTCCCTTTAAAGGAAACGGTTACTATTCGGAAATGCATGAAAAGATCCGTCAGAAAGTGAATGACTGGATCCGTTCGGAAGGATCGGGCTTTGATGCGGTGATCGACTTTGAAGCCATGCTCAGGGATGAAAAGGATCCCGCAAAGATGAAAGAAGAACTGAAAAACGATTACCTTCATCCCAATAACGACGGCTATCGTGCCATGGGAGACGGTATCGATCTGAATCTTTTTGTAAAATAAAAGAAGCAGGTTTTCCTTACTTTCGGGAAACCTGCTTTTTAATTCCTATTGCGCGTTGAATTTAGCGATCGCGGCTTCTACAGTCTTGTCCATATCGTAGTACTTGTACTCTCCGAGACGACCGCCGAAGATCACATTTTTTTCGGCTGAAGCGAGGTCCCTGTATTTCTCATACAGAGCGCCGTTCTTTTCGTCGTTAACGGGATAGTAGGGCTCATCCCCGGGTTTCCATTCAGAACTGTACTCACGGCTGATGACGGTCTTGGGCAGATCGTTTCCGTTTTCATCCTTACCGAATTCAAACCACTTGTGCTCGATGATCCTGGTCCAGGGCGTTTCACGGTCCGTGTAGTTAACAGCGGCGTTACCCTGGAAGCTGGGCTTGTCGAGAGTCTCATTTTCAAATCTGACGGAACGATACTCGAGAGTTCCGAGAGAGTAGTCAAAGTACGCATCGATGGGACCTGTGTAGACTACAGTGTCTGCCAGTTTGTTGAGAGCGTCCCGGTCTTTAAGATAATCGGTGTTCAGGCGGACTTCTATGCCTTCAAGCATGTTCTCGATCATCTTTGTGTAGCCGCCGATGGGTATGCCCTGATAAAGTGCATTAAAGTAGTTGTTGTCAAAGGTCAGGCGAACGGGAAGACGCTTGATGATAAAAGCGGGAAGATCCTTGCAGTCTCTTCCCCACTGCTTTTCGGTGTAGCCTTTGATCAGCTTTTCGTAAATGTCGCGCCCCACAAGGGAAATGGCCTGTTCCTCAAGGTTTTTGGGCTCACCGGCGATCTCTTTTCTCTGTTCTGCGATCTTGGCTGCAGCTTCTTCGGGCGTCACCACTCCCCACATTTTATTGAAGGTGTACATGTTAAAGGGGAGAGAGTAAAGCTCGCCTTTGTAATTAGCCACAGGGCTGTTGGTGAAACGATTGAAGACCGCAAATCTGTTGAGATAGTCCCAAACCTCCTTATTGTTGGTGTGAAAAATGTGAGCGCCGTAGATGTGGACATTGATACCCTCCTGCTTTTCCGTGTAAATGTTTCCGGCTACGGTGGCACGCTTGTCGATGACGAGGACCTTTTTACCCGCATCCGTTGCAAGTCGTGCAAAAACGGCGCCGTAAAGACCGGCACCTACGATAAGATAGTCATACATTTGAAGTACCCCCTGTACAAAAATAGTAAACAATGAAGCTATTATAACATCTAAGGCTCTTTCAGACAATAAGAAAGCATCCCGCCGATAGCGAGATGCTCTGTTTTGTGTTCTGATCCTTTTTTACTGTTCGTTTTCTTCGGGAGTCTTGTTTTCGCCGCCTGTAATGTTTATTGAAACGTACTCACGATTTGATCTGTTTTCGTCAAGTTCTTCATCATCAAAGAGATCATCGAAATCTTCATCTTCTTCGTCCTTAGTCTCAACGACCTTCTTATATACACAATAAGCACCGAAGCCAACGGCAGCGATCGATGTTAATCCGCCCAGGAATTTAAGAAATTTCTTCATGTTCGTTCCTTTCCGCCTTAAGGCAAAAATTTCTGTATTCATTCTTTTCGACTGCCGCTCATTATATCACGCTACCACCTTTAATTGCAAGTTATTTTTTGGTATAATGCCTACTACCATAAAGAAATAAAGAGGTATTGTAATGACTGTTACGGAACAGGTTCTGATAGAATTGGAAGAGAATAAGGGTAAGCCGATCTCGGGAGAGAAACTGGCGGAAAAACTCGGGTGCTCCAGAAATGCCGTCTGGAAGGCGGTTAAAAATCTGGAGGATGAAGGTTACGAAGTGGAGGGCATCAAGAACAAAGGTTACATCTTAAAGGCATCCGCCGACGGTCTTTCATCTGCGTACATTGAAGCAAAGCTTAAAAAGGCAGGTGTGAAGCTTACCCTTGAAACCTACAAGAGCATAGATTCCACCAACAGCCTCTTAAAACGATACGCTGCAGAAGGAAAAACCGGTGACATGGTGGCAGTTTCAGAAGAGCAGACTGCAGGCAGAGGGAGAAGGGGCAGGAGTTTCTTTTCGCCCAAGGGCAGCGGGCTCTACATGAGTTTTCTCCTTCATCCCGATGTTCCGATGGCTGAAGCCGTGTCTCTTACCACAGTTGCCGCAGTGGCTGAGGCGAAGGCCATCGAAAAGGTGACGGGCTTTGAAACAGGCATAAAATGGGTGAACGACATCTGGATGAGAGGAAAAAAGGTTTCCGGTATCCTGACCGAGGCCCAGAGTTCCGTTGAGAGCGGGACACTGGATTATTGTGTTGTTGGCATCGGGATAAATCTTTATGAGCCCCAAGGGGGATTTCCGGAAGACATTAAAGATGTGGCAGGGGCAGTTTACACAGAGAATTCCGGGAGAGGGAATCTGAAGAACGATCTGGCAGCGGCCCTGATCGAAGAGTTCATGAACTTCTACAAAAAGTTTCCCAACAGGACCTATCTTGAGGATTACAGGAAGAGGTGCTTCTGCATAGGAAAGGATGTGACCGTTGTTACAGCGGACCACAATGCACTTGAAACCGATCCGACTGCTCCTGACAGGATCCATGCCCATGTTCTGGGAGTAGATGAGAACTGTCACCTGCACGTGCGGTACAGAGACGGTGCGGAGAGCTTCCTTTCCAGCGGAGAGATCAGCATAAGGTTGTAAAAACACGAATAATACATGACGGAGAAATGTCAACCAACAATTCAATTTTGGTTGACATTTCTTTTATTGTGGCGTATAATCCGCAACGGACAAAACGAAATCAGATCCGGAATGAGAGTAGGAAGCTCCAAAAACAATCAACGAGGTAAACATACAATGAATTCCAAGACTAAACTGAAAACCATAGACCTTGTTCTGATCGGCGCCTTTGCCGCACTTATGGCTGTCTGCGCATGGATAACGATCCCCGGGACCGTGCCCTTTACGCTTCAGACATTCGGAGTTTTCATCACCTTCTATCTTCTCGGAGGAAAAAGAGGAACGATAGCGGTCCTCATCTACATATTGCTGGGTGCGGTGGGACTTCCCGTTTTCTCGGGTTTCAAAGGAGGATACGGGGTACTGCTGGGAACCACCGGAGGCTACATCCTGGGCTTTTTCTTTTCAGCCCTTGTAATGTGGGCACTCTATCGCCCTTTTGAAAAAATTGAGAAAAAGAACAAAGCTGCAAAGCTTTTGGTGCCTTTTTGCGAAATGCTCATCGGACTTCTGGTCTGCTATGCCTTCGGTACCGCATGGTTCATGATCGTCTACAGCAGGACCAAGGGGGCGTTGAGCCTTGCCACCTGCCTTTCGTGGTGTGTCATACCCTTCATTATCCCCGACCTTATCAAGATAGCACTGGCACTTCTTCTGGGGTTCAGGCTGAGACCCTTTGTTCCCGGGAAATAAACAGAATACGCTTACAACGGGCATCCGAAAAGATGCCCTTTTTTTGTAAAAAAAGGTAAGTTTTGGTCTTGACACTCCCTTTAAATGATAGTATACTTTGAATACTTTTAAGGCGTTAAAGCGTTGAAGCTTTAAAGGAAAGAAAAAAAGGGAGAAAGATCAATGAAGAACATTAAAAGATTTTTAGCAGCAGCCATGACTTTTGCACTTGTTTTGGGATGTGTGGGCTTTGCAGGCTGCGGTTCCAAGAAGGACGATGTTTATGAAGTAGGTATTTGCCAGCTTGTTCAGCACCCTGCACTGGATGCTGCAACACAGGGCTTCAGGGATGCTCTCACGGAGCTTCTCGGTGATAAGGTTAAGTTTGATGAGCAGAATGCGGCAGGCGACAGCCCCACGTGCGCTACCATCGTTAACAGTTTCGTAGCGAACAACTACGACCTTATTCTTGCAAATGCAACAGCTCCTCTTCAGGCAGCTTCTGCAGCTACCACAAAGATCCCTGTGCTCGGAACATCTATCACAGATTACGCTACCGCTCTTGAACTCAAGGATTTCAGCGGCGCTACAGGCATCAACGTTTCCGGTACCAGCGATCTTGCTCCTCTTGACAAGCAGGCAGCCATCATCAAGGAACTCTTCCCCAATGTTAAGCAGGTTGGTATCCTTTACTGCTCGGCAGAAGCAAATTCAAAGTATCAGGCAACAGTGATCGAGAAGGAACTCAGCGCTCTCGGCATCAAGTATAAGGAGTACACCTTCGCAGACAGCAACGACATCCAGATGGTTACATCATCCGCATGCGAGTCCTGCGACGTACTCTACATTCCCACAGACAATACGGCAGCTTCCAACACCTCCATCATCGATGCGGTTGCTCTGGAAAAGAAGGTTCCCATCGTTTGCGGTGAGGAAGGAATCTGCAAGGGCTGCGGAGTCGCTACACTTTCCATCAGCTATTACAATATCGGATATGTTACCGGTCAGATGGCTTACGAGATCCTTGTAAACGGTGCGGATGTTTCCAAGATGGACATCAAGTACGCTTCAGAGCCTGTTAAGGAATATGTGGCTGACCGTTGCCAGAAGCTGGGCATCAAGGTACCCGACGGATACACAGCCATCACAACAGAGTAATTGACTCGGAAAGATATTTAAAGTCTGCTTTACACAGTTTAAAAAAAATAGTACGATATCAGGCAGGGCGTTTTTTGTCCTGCCATCGGCTTTTGTAAGGACAATGACGGGAGAACGTCAAAAAAGGTTAAGGAGTTTTGTCAGCAATGATAGCATTTTTAAATTCACTTCCCGGGGCTGTAGCTCAGGGTATAATCTGGGGTATCATGGCCATCGGAGTTTACGTTACTTTTAAGATCCTGGATATGGCCGATCTGTCAGTGGACGGATCCTTTGCAACAGGCGGCGCTGTACTTGTGACGTGCGTCACGGGCGGAATGAACGTTTGGGTTGCTGTACTCGCGGCAACATTGGCAGGATGCATCGCGGGACTGGTTACGGGGATCTTTCATACAAAGTTCGGTATCCCTGCGATCCTGGCGGGGATCCTGACCCAGCTTGGGCTGTATTCCATCAATCTGCGGATCCTGGGAGGACAGGCGAATAAAACAGTATCGGCAAGTAATTACAAGCTGATGCTTACATTAAGGAACATTCCGGGTGCCATCATTGTTGCGGCAATTGTTACATTGATCCTTATCGGTGTATGCTATTTCTTCTTCGGAACCGAGATCGGTGAAAGCCTCCGTGCCACCGGTGCAAATCAGCACATGGCAAGAGCGAACGGTATTAACACCGATTTTACCAAGGTCCTCGGCCTTGTGATCTCCAACGGCATCGTTGCATTTTCCGGAGCAGTGCTTGCACAGTATCAGGGCTTTGCCGATGTCAACATGGGACGTGGCGCCATCGTTATCGGTCTGGCAGCAGTGATCATCGGAGAAGTCATCTTCGGAAAGATCTTTAAGAACTTTGCACTGAGGCTTCTTGCAGCCGTTTTCGGCGGTATCATTTACTACGTTGTCCTTACCCTTGTTCTCAGGATGGGACTTAACGCAAATGACCTTAAGCTGTTCTCGGCCATCGTGGTAGCTGTGTTCCTTGGTGTTCCCTTCTGGAAAAACAAGATCTCGCAGAAGCTGCCTGCACGTAAAAATGAAGACAGCACTGAACAGTAGGAGGGGAAAATGTTAACGATCAAGAATTTAAGCAAGACTTTTAATAAAGGCACCATCAATGAAAAACAGGCTTTGACCAATGTGAATCTTGAGCTTGAAGCCGGAGATTTTGTTACCGTCATCGGAGGTAACGGAGCGGGGAAATCCACCCTTCTCAACATGGTGGCGGGAGTTTTCCCCGTTGACAGCGGAACCATTACGGTGGACGGAGTTGATGTTACCACATTACCGGAACACAAGAGAGCGAAGTACCTGGGACGTGTGTTCCAGGATCCCATGATGGGCACTGCTTCCACCATGTGGATCGAAGAAAACATGGCCATCGCTTCAAGAAGAGGCCTGACAAGATCTTTAAGATGGGGGATCTCTTCCGAGCAGCGTGCGGAATACATGAACATGCTGGCTCAGTTTGGCCTTGGTCTTGAAAACAGGCTTTCCACTTCCGTATCGCTTCTTTCCGGCGGACAGAGACAGGCACTTACCCTTCTCATGGCAACCATGAGACAGCCCAAGCTCCTGCTTCTCGACGAGCACACTGCGGCCCTTGACCCCAAGACAGCAGCCACAGTGCTTGACCTTACGGATAAGATCGTTTCCAGGAACAATCTTACCACTATGATGATCACTCACAACATGAAGGATGCCATCGCTCACGGTAATCGCCTCATCATGATGAACAACGGTCAGATCATCTTCGATGTTAAGGGTGAAGAAAAGAAAAAACTCACCGTAGAGGATCTCCTCAAAAAGTTCTCCGAACTCAACGGCGAGGAAATGGTTAACGACAGAATGCTGCTGGCAAAATGACACTTCTGCCGGGGGTATAGGTCCATTTTTTTACAGACCGCATATGCAGGCTACCCGTAAAACGGTGGTCTGCATTATTTATTTCATTTAGAAAGTAATATGTGCTATAATAACGAAAAATCAGTAAAGACTCAAATGAGCCTGAAACAGACCTTACGGTAAATACTGATCGAAGGGAGAAGGTTATGACTGCAAGCGAAAAAGAGATAATGGAATATGTTGAACAGGAGGATGTGAGGTTCATCCGCCTTGTTTTTTGCGATATCCACGGAAATCAGAAGAACATCGCCATAATGCCGGATGAGCTGCCCAGGGCGTTCTCGGAAGGAATAGCGTTTGATGCTTCTGCCATTGACGGCTTCAGCGGAGGTGTGGGATCCGATCTTTTCCTTTTCCCCATCCCCACGACTATGAGTGTGTTACCCTGGAGATCCATTAACGGCAAGGTCATCAGGATGTTCTGTAACATAAAGCATTCCGACGGGACCCAATTTGAATCAGATCCCAGGTACATCCTGAAAAGGGCTGTGGAGAAGGCAAAGGAAATGGGGCTGACCCTTCTTTTCGGAACCGAATTTGAATTTTATCTTTTTAAAACAGACGATAAGGGAGAACCCACCAGCGAGCCTTTTGACAGGGCGGGCTACATGGATGTTGCTCCTGAAGACAGGGGAGAGAACGTGAGACGTGAGATCTGCCTGACTCTTACGGAAATGGGAATTCGCCCCGAGAGCTCTCATCATGAAGAAGGACCCAGCCAGAACGAGATCGACTTCAGGTACAGTGAAGCCATGGCGGCTGCTGAAAATGCTCTGAATTTCATTACCGTTGTAAAGGCTGTTGCAAGCAGAAACGGGCTTTACGCCGACTTCTCTCCCAAGCCCATTCCCGGAGAAAGCGGAAACGGACTGCACATTAACATTTCTGTTTCCTCGAAAGACGGAAACGACTGCATGGATTCCTTTATGGCAGGCATAATGGCTCACGCCAATGAGATGACGGCTTTTTTGAACCCGGTTGAGGGATCATATGCACGGCTGGGGGAAAAGAAAGCGCCGAAGTACGTGGCCTGGGCACCGGAGAACAGGACCCAGTTCATCCGTATCCCTGCTGCGAGAAACGGTGTGAGGCGTTTTGAACTCAGATCCCCCGATCCCATGCTGAGCCCCTACATCGCATTTGCGCTCCTGATCAGGGCGGGCATCGACGGCATCGAGAAGAAAATGGTGCTGCCGGAGCCTGTAAATGAGGATCTTTACACTGCGGGAACCGAGGTTACGGACAAGCTTGTACGCCTGCCGGAAAACCTTGATACCGCAAAGAGACTGGCTGCGGAAAGCGATTTCATAAAGTCAGTCTTACCGAAGGGATACATCCCCGAGATGTAATGCCCGATTTATTTTGAACAGCTATGGAGGCCCCTGATGGCGGCGAGAGAAAAAAAATATAATATTCTTGTTGCCTCCGGGGACGAGAAGCTGAGGGACTTCCTGGCACAGATCCTGCCTTCCGGGGAGTACGAGATCGCACCTGTGGTGAGGAGCGCCGGCGAGGCAAGAAGAAAGTTCATTTCAAATCAATACAATATTCTGATCATCAACACCCCGTTGCCGGACGAAACAGGCATAGAACTGGCCCAGGACCTGTCCGAAAGACCTGTGGGCATCCTTGTTTTGACGGACATTCATTCCTTCGATCAGACAGCGCATGAGCTGGAGGATCTGGGCGTACTGACGGCTTCGAAGCCCTTCGGACGGCAGCAGGCATATGCCTACGTGAAGCTTCTTACAGCTTTTTCGAACCGTCTGTCCAAGATGGAAAAGGCCAACAAGACCCTGCAGGAAAAGGTGATGGACATTAGGGTGATCAATCGGGCGAAATGGGTACTGATCGCCAATGAAGGGCTGACGGAAGAGGAAGCTCATCACAGGATCGAGCAGATCGCCATGGAGAACAGGGAATCCGCTCGGATGGCGGCAGAGGACATCATTAAAAAGTACGAAGAATAACCCTGTCCCCAAAGAGCCACTTTTATCACGAATTAACGCGGTGAAGATTTACAACATTTTGGTACAAAAGGGTTGACAAAAACGTCAGACTCTGCTAAATTATGTATGCTTTAGAAAACACAGGATTTATTACGGAGACTGCATGAAGAACATGGTTTCAAAAAAGAATATCGGTATGTCGGATTGCAGATCTCAGGTTGGCAATTGGTTTTATTATGCGGTACGCTTTTTTGCGTACTTCTTTTTTTATTATTTTATGCAGTTTACAAATGAAGATAAAGGGATAACCGTTGCGTAACAATTTAGAATGAGAATGGATCGGTTTCCCGTGTGAAACCGATTTTTTTAAGGAATTAATACGATCGAAAGGACAATTTAAATGGAAGACTTGAAGAAAACAAGAGAAGAGATCGAAAAGATCGACAAGGATATGAGAGAGCTCTTTGAAAAAAGAATGACTGCTGTTGAAAAAGTTGCGGATTACAAGAAAGAACACGGACTTCCCATAAAGGATGAGGAAAGAGAAGAGTACCTTATCAGAAAGAACAGCGAGCTTTTGGAAAAGAAGGAGATCGGCGATTATTATGTCCTTTTCCAGAAGAAGCTGATGGAATTGTCCTGCGACTACCAAAAGAAGAGAAATTACGGTATGAAGATCGCCTATTGCGGAGTTGAAGGCGCATTTGCCTGGATAGCCGCAACAAAGATGTTCCCCGGAGCTGAACTGGTTTCCTGCGACAGCTTCGAAGAAGCCTACGCCAAGGTTGAAAACGGCGAGGCCGACAGTGCGGTGCTTCCCATCGAGAACAGCTATGCAGGCGAGGTGGTTAATGTCATGGACCTTATGTTCTCGGGAAACCTTTACGTGAACAGCGTTATTGACATCGACATCGTTCACAACCTGATCGCAGTGGAGGGCGCAAGCATAGAGAACATCAGGAAGGTTGTGAGCCATCCTCAGGCACTTTCCCAGTGCGATGCTTTCATCAAGTCCCACGGATACGAGCCTGTGGCCTACAACAACACAGCCATGGCCGCGGAGTACGTTAAGAAGCTTAACGATCCCACGGTGGCTGCCATTGCATCTGCTGAGACCGCTGAAATTCACGGACTCAATGTCCTGGCTTCAGGCATCAACGCAAGCCGCAGCAACACCACCCGTTTTGCGGCTTTCTCCAGAGGAAGGAACATTCCGGGCAGAAATACTCAGAACCGTGCCGATCACTTCATCCTTGTGTTCACCGTAAAGAACGAGGCCGGCGCGCTGGCTCAGACTCTGAACATCATCGGTGCACACAACTTTAACATGAAGTCCCTGAGAAGCCGTCCCATGAAAGGGCTCATGTGGAACTACTATTTCTACATCGAGGCTGACGGTAACATCAACACCCGGGACGGTCAGGACATGCTGACGGAACTTGGCGCTCTGTGCGCAAACCTGAAACTTGTGGGAACTTACTAAAAAATGAACCCATAACCCAAGGAGAAACATGAAGATAAACATTTCATCAAGAGATCTGAGTTATGATATAGTATACGAAAAGGGTGCGATCGGGCGGCTTTCAAGCTTCATTGACACCGGCAGGAAGGCACTCATTTTAACGGACAGCGGAGTCCCGAAGGCATATGCCTGCTCGGCTGCTTCCTGTTTTAAGGAAGCCTTTATTGAGACGATACCTGAGGGAGAGCAGAGCAAATGCATAGAGAACTACCTGCTTCTCTTACGAAGGATGCTTAAGGAAAACTTCACGAGACACGACTGCGTAGTGGCTGTGGGGGGAGGAGTCTGCGGTGATCTTGCAGCCTTTGCTGCGTCCTGCTACATGAGAGGGATCGCGTTTTACAACATCCCGACAACGGTTCTTTCCATGGTGGATTCTTCCATCGGCGGAAAGACTGCCATTGACTTTGAAGGCGTAAAGAACGTTGTGGGCAGCTTTTACCAGCCCTCGGCGGTGATCATCGATACAGATGTCCTTAAAACCCTTGACAGAAGGCAGGTGAACGCCGGACTTGCGGAAGCCATAAAGATGGCGGCAACGAGCGATGCGAAGCTTTTTGAGTTTATGGAAAAATGCGAGGATCCCGAGGCAGACATCGAAGAGATCATTCAAAGAGCCAATGCCATAAAAAAGGCAGTTGTTGAAGAGGATCCTCAGGAAAAGGGACTCAGGAAGGTGCTGAACTTCGGGCACACCGTAGGGCACGCAATTGAATCCGCGGCAGAGGGCAGGCTTCTTCACGGGGAATGTGTGGCCATCGGAATGATGCTCATGTGCTCAGAGGATGTAAAAAAGAGATTGGGAAGTGTCCTTAAAAAGTACTCCCTTCCCACGGAATGCGGATACGAACTGCCGGCCCTGATCGACAGGATGAAGCATGACAAGAAAGCAAATGCGGAGGGTGTGAGCACCGTGTGGGTGAACAGCATCGGAAGCTTTAATTTTAAGAATATGACCTGGTCGGAACTTTCAACTTTAAAGTGAAACGACCGAAAAAAAGACCCAAGGATCCGGTAACGGATCATGAAAAAACGAGGTAAAACATGAAAAATACCTTTGGATCAAATGTTACGATAACAATATTCGGAGAAAGCCACGGACCTGCCATAGGCTGTGTTCTGGACGGGCTCACTCCCGGACTCACCGTGGATGAGGAGACGATAAAAAATATGCTGGCAAGAAGACGTCCCACCTCTTCCATCGACACTCCCAGAAGAGAACCGGACAATTATCGGATCTTAAGCGGCGTGTTTAACGGAAAGACCACGGGAACGCCCCTTTGCATAATGATCCCCAACGAGGAGACCAGAAGCAAGGACTACAATTTTGGCCCTGCAAGACCTTCTCATGCGGATTACACTGCCCATGTCAAATACAACGGATTTGAGGATTACAGAGGCGGCGGACATTTCTCCGGAAGGATCACTGCGGCCATCGTTGCAGCGGGGGGAGTACTGATCCCTGCATTAAATGAGCTGGGGATCTTCATCGGTACTCACATCAGCGAATGTGTAAATGTGAGTGACAGGGACTTCGGAAGCAGTGAAGATGAGATCCTTGCCAACATTAAAAAGCTTAATTCCGGAAGTTTTCCCGTGATCGACGACGATGCGGCGGAAAAGATCACTGCAGGCATACAGGAAGCGGGCAAAGATCATGACAGCGTGGGCGGCATCGTAAAGACAGCCGTTGTCGGACTTCCTGCAGGAGTGGGAGACCCCTGGTTTGACAGCCTTGAGAGCCTTTTATCCCATGCTCTTTACTCCATCGGAGCCGTTAAAGGTGTGGAGTTCGGTAAAGGCTTTGAGGGTTCTGCTTTAAGGGGAAGCGAATTTAATGATGCTTTCAGAAAAGACGGCGACAGAGTGGTGACAGCCACAAACAATAACGGAGGCATAAACGGCGGGATCTCCAACGGAATGCCCGTGACATTCAGCGTTTCCGTGAAACCCACGCCATCCATTG
>JAEFAR010000024.1 GCA_016287675.1 Lachnospiraceae bacterium | reverse complement strand
TAAGGAAAAGGTCAGATACTGCATAGAGACCATCAGCGAAGCGGGAAGACATCTGCTGGCTTTGATAAACGAGGTGATGGATGTCACAAAGATCGAGTCCGGTAAGATCGAACTCGTAAAGGATTATTTTTCCATTTCGGGACTTGTTGATAATGTCCTTAATATGATGCAGCCTCTTTCCGATGCGAAGGAACAGATGCTGGTCCTCAACATGAGCGACATTAACCATAAGCAGGTTACGGGCGACAGGACCAGAGTTGAGGAGATCCTCACAAACCTGGTGAGCAACGCCATTAAATACACTTACGATAAAGGCCTCATCAGCATAGATATATGCGAGGAAGAGGTTTCCGACGACTATTCCGATTACATCTTTAAGGTTAAAGACAGCGGTATCGGAATGAGCAAGGAGTTTCAGAAGCACATTTATGAAGCTTTTTCCAGAGAGGATGACGAGTACATCGCAAAGTCCGAAGGGACGGGACTGGGTCTCACCATTACCAAAAAGTACATCGAGGCAATGAACGGAGAGATCTCCTTTAAGAGCGAAAAGGGACACGGAAGCGAGTTCTGCGTAAGGATCCGCCTTGAGCTTCAAAAAGGCGATACGGATGAAAGCGTGACCTCTGAAGAAGAGTTCAGGCTTGACAAGCTGGATTTCTCCGGCAAGAGAGCCCTTATCGTGGATGACAACGATCTGAATGCGGAGATCGGCAAGGAACTCCTGGAAATGACGGGACTTGTTACGGAAAGAGCCGTGGACGGTGCCGATGCCGTGAACATGTTCACCACATCCCCTTTCGGATATTACGATATAGTTTTCATGGATGTTATAATGCCTGTAATGAACGGTTACGACGCAACCACCGCCATCCGTGCATCCGGCCGTCCCGACAGTTCCGAAACTCCCATCATTGCCATGACTGCAAATGCCTTTGCTTCGGACATCAGGGAGGCACTTGAGGCGGGAATGAACGATCACATTGCAAAACCCATTGACAATGAGTACCTTGCAAAAGTGTTATTAAAGTATTTGGGAGAAAAACAGAACTTATGAAAAAAGTCATTACTTACGGAACCTATGACCTGCTGCATGTGGGACACATAAATCTTCTCAGAAGAGCCAAAGAACTCGGTGATTACCTGATCGTAGGCCTCTCCACCGATGAATTCAATGCGGAGAAGCACAAGGAAGCCTACCATTCCTACGAAGACAGAAAAGTGATACTGGAGTCCATTAAATATGTGGATGAAGTTATTCCGGAGAATTGCTGGGAACAAAAGATCGATGACGTGGTCAGGAACGGAGCGGATGTCTTCGTTATGGGAGATGACTGGAAAGGCAAATTCGATTTCCTGAAGGATTATTGTGAGGTGATCTATCTTCCGAGAACAGTGGGGATCTCCACAACAAAGATAAAGAATGATCTTCATGGCTGATGGCATCATTTGAAAAATTTAAAAAAAATTTATATTATTTGCTTAAGTTTTTCTCTGACTCCTCCGATATATGAGATAGGAGCTGTGAGAAGTCCTAAAATAAAAGTAATGCAGAATTTTTAATATATCATGGAGGATGACACAATGAGAATTGATGCAATGTCTGGAATAGCTCAGATTTATCAGGCAAACGGCAAAATGAAAAAGGTTGAATCCGCCACAGCAATGTCAAAGGACAGTGTTCAAATTTCCGGTTTCGGTCGTGATCTGCAGATTGCAAAAGAAGCAGTTGCAGCAGCGCCCGATGTAAGAGAGGACAAGGTAGCCGAGATCAAAGCAGCTATGGCGAACGGAACATACAATGTTCCCATGAGTGCGCTGGCTGATAAGCTTCTGGCGCAGTCTGAAGAGTCGATCAAGTTTTGACGGAATATTGGTAAATAAAGGTTACAGCGCGCGGGATTTGGATCGGTGATCCGGGTTCCGCGTGTTCCAAGTGTTTTTCGAGGGAAAAGTAATGGCAGGTCTGATGGATGAGCTGATCTCTACTTTGAGATCCGAATTACAAATCTATAGAGAACTCATTCCTTTGGCCGACAGGAAGTCAGGGGTTATCATAGAGAATGACACGAGACGTCTTTCCGAGATCACCGAGGAAGAGCAGCTGGCGGTTGAAAAGCTGAAGGTGCTTGAAAAAAAGCGTGAAGGGATCATGGTCAACATGAGGATCGTTCTGAATAAAAGAAATTCGGAACTGAAACTGGAGGATCTCATCGAACTTATGCAGAAGCAGCCTGAGGCAAGACAGGAACTGGCTGAGCTCAAGAAGAGCTTAAGGGAAACACTTGATGATCTTAAGACCATAAATGACAGAAACTCGAAGCTGATAAAGGAATCACTCGAGATCTCCGAGTACCATCTGAATATGATACGTTCATCCAGAGGATACATCGGAAACAATTACACACGCAAAGCGGGACAGTTCGATATGTCCATGATGACAGTCGGAACCTTCGATGCGAAAAATTAAACTTCTTATACACCTGTGAAAGCAGGTGTATTTTTTGTAGCGATCTCGCGTGAACAGTTACATTCTTTCTTTTCTGCTCTTTAAAAAGTTTTGGAAGGGTGTAAGGAATTCAATCTCACAAGCCGATAAAATAGATTGTAGAATATTAATTTGAAGGGAGGACAACGCCATGGGATTAATGTCGGCAATGTATACCGGAGTTTCGGGACTTACAGCAAATCAGCGCGGACTCACGGTTGCGGGCCACAATCTTGCGAACGTCGAAACTGAAGGCTACGTTCGTCAGCAGATGGAAACGACGGATTCGTTTTACAGAAACATCGGCAGCAGCAACACCGGCCTTATGCAGACAGGTCACGGAACAGACGTGTCCACCATTAAACAGGTAAGAGACAGGTTCCTTGACAAGACCTACAGAGAAGAAGTGGGTCGTCAGAACTTTTACAGATTACAATATGAATCGACAAATGAAGTTGAAGATATTTTCGGAGAGACGGAAGGCGTTGCTTTCCAGGACTCCTTGAAGGATGTCTGGGTGGCTCTCCAGGAAATGTGTAAGGAGCCCGACAGCATCGTTACAAGAGCCAGCTTCATTCAGACAGCAGTCAGCTTCGTTCAGAGAGCTGAAGAGATCTACAAGCAGATCGGTGACTATCAGGTGAGTCTTAACACTCAGGTTCAGACATACGTTGACAGGATAAATGAGATCGCTAATGAGATCTATGACCTCAATCATCAGATACAGAAGATCGAAGCTTCGGGTTTCGAAAACGCCAACGATCTGCGAGACCAGAGGAATGTACTTCTTGATGAGCTTTCCGAGATCGTAAAGATCAATTACAAGGAAGACGCCACGGGCATAGTTACAGTCTACGTCGAGGATTATGCAATGGTCACAGAGGACCTTGTCTATCCTCTGGCAACAAAGCCCATCAGCGATGATACTTCGATGATAAAGCCCTATTGGGTAAATTACGACTCCGTTGATCTTTACAATTTCGACAGAGTACCTTCCACATCTGCTGACACCGACATCGGAGCCCTTAAGGGACTGATGATCGCAAGAGGCCAGAAGGTGGGCAGATACACGGATGTTCCGGTAAAGCCCACGGAAGAGGATTTCACGGATGAGACGGGCTGGTTTGATCAGACCTATTATCAGGCAGCGGTGAGAGAATACGAGAAGGACGTTGAAGAATACGTGATAAACGTGGAAAGCTCGGTCTGCGTCAGCATACAGGCTCAGTTTGACAAGCTCATTCACGGTATAGTTACAACTATCAACGATCTTCTCTGCCCCAACAGAGAAGTGGAACTCACGGACGGCTCAAAGATCAAGATCTTTGATGATGAGCATGCTTCCGTCGGAATGGATGAGAATGACACTCCCGGCGAAGCTCTTTTCAACAGAAAATCCGTGAGCAGATACGAAGTGAAATTCGTGGATATAGTCAACGACGACGGTACGGTAGAGCACAAGGAAGCATGGGTCTTCAACGATGAAGATCCCAAAAACAATTACTCGCTTTTCACCATCGGAGAGATCGAAGTTAACCCCAAGCTTCTTAAGAATCCTTCATTGTTACCTCTGTCGGATAATTCCGGAACGGGAGATTTCAGCATAGAACTCTGCGAGGCTCTGCTTTCAGCATGGCAGGCGGACTTCGACACCATCTCCCCCAGCGACTACTCCAAGCAGAACTTCAACAGCTACTACACCGAGATGGTGGGGCTGCTTGGTACAAACGGTCAGAAGTACAAGAACGTATTTGACAGCCAGGAGAACCTGGTAAACAGTGTTGACAACCAGAGACAGGCAGTGCATGCGGTAGATTCCGACGAGGATCTGACCAATGTGATAAAGTACCAGCAAGGGTACAATGCCAATTCAAGATTTATAAACGCGGTAAATCAAATGCTCGAGCATCTTTTGGACACCTTGGGCAGATAAGACGATAGTTACTGAGAGAGGAAAACGGTATGGCATCAACTTTTTTCGGACTAACAATAGGAACATCCGGACTGTTTGCATCCAAAACAGGATTGAACACTACGGCCCACAATGTTGCCAACATTGAAACCGAAGGCTATACAAAACAAAATGTGAAACAGACGGCGGACAGGGCATTGGCGACACATAATTCCTACGGTATGCTGGGAACGGGTGTCAAAGTGCATTCGATAGAACAGAGCAGAAGCCGGTACTACGATGAGAAGTTCCGTTCCACAAATGCGGAGAACGGTCTGTACGGAGAGCGTTTCTACTTCATGAAGGAAGTAGAAAGCTATCTGAATGAGATCCAGCTTGAAGGCTTTACCACATCCTTTGATAACATGTACAATTCTTTGCAGGAGCTTTCCAAGGATGCATCCAGCCTTACCGTAAGAACCCAGGTCACGAACTATGCCCAGTCCCTTTGCGAATACTTTAATTCCCTTTACACCAATCTCCAAAGCATACAGGACGAGTGCAACTACGAGATCAAGAATCAGGTTCAGAAGATCAATTCCATTGCGGATCAGATCGCTACCATCAACAAACAGATAAACACCGTGGAAGTGGGCGGCGAAAATGCCAATGACCTGAGAGACCAGAGAAACCTCCTTGTTGATCAGCTTTCCGAACTGATCAACGTGGAAGTAACAGAGAGAGAACTCGGTACGGAAGGTCTCAAGGGCTTTACGGTAAAGATCGACGGAAACACTCTTGTAGACACCTATGAGGTCAACAAGCTCACATGCATCCCCAGAGATGACAAGAGGAACATGTGCGATCTTGACGGCCTTTACGATATCTTCTGGCACAACGGCGATCAGCTTCATCCCAGCAGCGGCACCATGGCAGGCAGCTTAAAGGCTCTCTTTGAGGTCAGGGACGGAAACAACTTTGAAGATCTGAGAGGATCCGCTGACGAGATCATCCAGGGTGAAACTCAGATCAGAGTTACGGAAACAAGCATAAACAGTGTTCACGATCTGAACATTCCCACTCAGGGAGCTCTTACCATCGGTAACGGGCTTTACAAGTACACATCCTTCGAAGTTACGGTGGATGATGAGGGAAATTACGAGTACGTTTTCCAGCTGGCAGAGCCCACAAGAAGAAATTACGATCAGGGTGTTTCAGTCAGCGTGGGAAGCCATGTGGACTATAAGGGCATCCCTTATTACATGGCCCAGCTCAATCAGTTCATCAGGACCTTTGCGGAACAGTTCAACAATGTTCATCGCAAGGGACAGAGCCTGGATCAGGAAACGGACATTTCATTTTTTACCGGATACAATGCAGTCACCGGTGAAGAGTACGCCCTTGGAACATTTAACAATACAGTGGATACGGATGTGACCCTGATCACTTCAGATACCACCATAGAGAATACATCCTATTACATGCTGACGGCTCAGAATTTCAGAGTACGTCAGGCTGTGATGGACAGTCCTTCCATGATAGCCACCACCACAAATCTGGTGGATGGTGTCAGTGGAAATGACATCGTTGAGAAACTCATTGCTTTAAAGGGTGATGTCAACATGTTCAAACAGGGCGATCCTGCTTCCTTCCTTCGTACAATGGTTGCGGAAGTGGGCATAGACACAAAGGCCAGCAAAGATACATCCAACAGTCAGAAGGACATTTTAAAGTCTGTGGCAAACCAGAGACTTTCGGTCTCCGGCGTAGACAAGGATGAAGAGGCCATGTCACTGATACGCTATCAGGAAGCTTACTCACTGAGCGCCAAGGTTATTTCTGTAATGCAGCAGATCTACGATAAATTAATAAATGAAACAGGTGTTTAAGTTTTTGCGGTCAGTTGCCGATAAATCTATAAGGAACAGGTCAGAAAGATCAGTGCATAAGGTCAGAAGCGGAGGTTTTTATGAGAATTACGAATAAGATGATGACCAACAATGCGTTGTATAACATCAACACCAACAAAAATCTTCTTGATATGCTTGAAAACCGTTACTCATCCGGCAAGAAGATCACAAGACCTTCCGACGATCCCATCGTGGCTGTAAGAGCTCTCAAGTTCAGAACAAATCTTACTGAGATCGAACAGTACACCGAAAAGAACATCCCCGATGCCCTTAACTGGATGGAAGTAACGGAAGGATCCCTTGATACCATAAATTCGATCATTTCTTCAATGAACACATACTGCAATCAGGGAGCAAACGATTATCTGACTGCGGAAGACAGAAACTCCATAGTCATCAACCTGCAGCAATATGCAAATCAGCTCTATCAGGAAGGCAATACGAACTACGCAGGAAGGTACGTTTTCTCGGGATACAAGACAGACACCCCCCTCGTTTTCAACGAGGACACGGAGGAAGTGAAGTACTCCATCACCGAAAAGAAGATCGGTGATAATCTTGAGATGGTAACGGTGATCACAGGCGGAGTACAGATCGATGATCTGGATCTTACCAATGATAATTACGCCACAGAGTGGGATGCACTTTATCCTACGATGCCTTCCACGAAAAATGTTTACAGACTGGCGCTGGGCTACGATGATCTTGATGATGTGATACCCGAGGTTTCCTACGTGGATTCCGCCGGAGTGGAGCACAGCACCGTGAACGGTACAAACTTCGGAGCAAGAGGACTTACAGTGAATGCTTACTCCGTTTCCGATAAGGATGCTTACAATGTGAGTGACGAAGAGATCAATTTCATTAAGGAAACGGGTGAATTGATCCTCGGAAAAGCAGTTTATGAGCAGATGCAGAAGTCCACGGACATCAGAGTGACTTTTGAAAAGACAAGCTTCAAACAGAACGATCTGAGACCCGAGCATTATTACGACTGCACTACAAAGGAACTGGCCACGGGTAAGGAAGTTACCTATACAAAGAAGGACCAGGATATCAGATATGAGGTTAATTTCAATCAGAAGTTAACCATCAACACCCAGGGGTGCGATGCCTTCACAACCCGTATCGACCGAATGGTGACGGAGATCACGGATGCGGTCACGGCGGTTGCGGACATCGAAGATCAGCTGAAACAGGTGGACAAGATGCTGGCTGACACCAGATACTCTGATGACAGGATTGAAAAGCTCAAGGCCATCAGGGAACAGCTTGAATCGGAGTACACTTTGAGAACAGCTCTCATGACCGATGCTTTTCAGAGAGGCATCACCATCACCGCGGAGGAACAGGAAAACACAAACATTTGTGTGGCGGATCTGGGCGGACGATACAAGAGACTGCTCCTCACCCAGAGCAGACTTGAGGATCAGGCTACGGATTACGAAGAACTGCTGTCGGAAAACGAAGATGCGGATCTTGTGGATACCATCGTAAAGTATCAGTCCGCAAAGACAGTTTACGATTCCTCGCTGAATGCCACGGCACAGCTTGTGAGATCTTCGCTTCTGGATTACATATCTTAAAAACATAATGCCATTCATATAGAAAAAAGGAAATCAGGAGGATTTACAGATGCTTGTAAAAACACGTTACTTTGGAGAAGTCGAGCTGGATGACAACAAGATCCTGACATTTGATCGCGGTCTCATCGGATTCGAAAACCTTCACCGCTTCACACTCATCTACAACAACGAAAACGGTAATGATACTGCCATAGAGTGGCTGCAGAGTGTGGACGATCCCGCAATGGCACTTCCGGTGATCATGCCTTCATCGGTTATCACCGATTACAATCCCGAAGTTGAGGATGAACTCCTTGCACCTCTCGGCGAGCTTGGTCCCGATTCTGTCTGCGTTTTTGTAACGCTCACGGTTCCTGCGGACATTACCAAGATGTCCATCAACTTAAAGGCCCCCATCATCATAAATTCCGAAACAAGGAAGGGATGTCAGGTCATCGCGGAGAGCGATCATCCCGTTAAATTTAACATTTATGATGTTATCCAGAAGAAAAAAGAAGAGAAGGGGGAGTAGACAATGCTGGCTTTATCAAGAAAAACAGGCGAATCCATCGTGATCGGAAATGATATCGAGATCACCGTTCTGGAGATCAGAGGCGACCAGGCCAAGCTGGGCATCAGCGCTCCCAAATCAGTACCGATCTACAGAAAAGAGATCTATGTACAGATCCAGGAAGAAAACAAGCAGGCTGTCAAGGAGAGCATCAATCCTGCAGATCTTGCAAAACTCTTATAGGAAAGAAAACATATGCAGGGTTTTTAATGACCCTGCATTTTTTTACAAAAATTTTATTTTTCTTCGTTAATATTTGATGGGGTTATTCCGATAAAATACACAGAAGACCGAAGTATAAGAAAGAGGAAATAATAACGGAGGGAGCAAAATGGGAATCGATAAGATCAATGTAAACAACCAGGTATACAACAGTAAAGCGGCTGCCAAGGTGACTGCCAAGGCCCCGGAACCCAAAACGGTAAAGCCCGAAAAGCAGGAACCCGCAAAAAAGGCTGAAGCAAATCCCAAAAACTCCAAGCCTTCGGCAACGGAAAGGATCGAGGAACAGACCAAGGAGAACATAGAAAACACAAAAAAGGTCAAAAATGCCATCGCCGAAGTCAATCGAAAGATGAATCAAAAGACGCGTTGTGAATTCGCTTATCACGAAGATACAAAGCGTGTTTCGATAAAGGTGATCGATTCCGAAACGGATGAGGTCATCAGAGAAATACCGCCGCAGGAGACGCTGGACATGCTTTCCAAGATGTGGGAAGTGGCAGGGATCCTGGTAGACGAACAAAGGTAACCAATTAACTCTTACGCAGGGAAGCGCAAAAAAGAAAAAGGAATTTGGAGGTAAAGCATATGGGTATCGGATTATCCGGAATGATCTCCGGTCTCGACACGGATGCCATTGTTGATGCAATGGTCGGCGGTCAGACAGCAAAAAAGACCAAAATCGACAATAAGGTTACTCTTAATAAGTGGACGACTACAGCATGGTCGGACCTTAACAAGAAGATCTATTCTTTTTACACGGATTTTGCATCCAAGCTTCGTTTGAAGAGCTCCTATCAGACAAAAGCAGCTGAGAGCAGTGATGAAACGAAGATCAAGGCGTCTGCATCTTCTTCGGCATCTGCGGGCCAGCATACCATTAAGATCAAGCAGGTTGCCAGTTCACAGTACGTTACCGGTGCAAAGCTCAGCGGGACCTACACATCGGAGACAAGACTCGCACAGCTGGATGCGGAGAGCGGATCAAATCTCGTAGGGCAGACCATCACCTTCAAGGGAAAAGCGGGATCCGCAGACGAGACGGTAAAGACCATTACCGTTGACAATAACACCAAGATAAAGGACATCATAAGCGCAGCAAAGGAAGCGGGGATCACTGCCAGCTACGATACGGCGCAGAAGAGATTCTTCTTCAGTTCCGGAGACAGCGGCGAAGAGAACAAGTTTACCATAACCTCTACTTCCGTTACGAGTGCATATGCAAGCGCAAAGGGATCCATAATGAACGCCATCGATCCCGACACTGTCAGCGCAATGTCGGAGACCGATCAGACAGCTTACGACAATGCGGTAAACACGATCCTTGCGGCAAGTAAGGAAGACATCGAAGCCGCACTTCAGAATGGCTTCGATCCCGATGACACATCGGTAAATTCGGACGATCAGATCGCAGTCTACAATGCGATGCAGACAATAAAGAGTCTGGCCACCGCGGGACTCACCATCCCGGATGACAATGACCAGATCACTGCTTGGGAAAACGAGTTCACGACCAAGGTTCAGGATTACGCCAATGCCACGGACAACAGGGATCAGGCGGCAAGTCTTTCGGGACTCGGACTCGGCAGCGGGATTACGGGAGAAAACGTTGCCGAAGGCACTGAAGGCGATCTTGTCGTAACTGCGGCGAGAGACGCAAAAGCCATCGTGGACGGAGCTACAATGAGTTCTTCCACAAACACTCTTACGGTAAACGGCCTCACATTGAATCTTCTTAACACCACAAAGAACGAGGCCACCGGAGATTACGATGAAATGACCGTAACCGTTACAAAGGATACGTCATCAACCTATGATCTCATTAAAGATGCGGTCAATGAATACAATAAGCTCATCGAGGAAATGGGAAAACTCTACTACGCAGATTCTGCAAGGGGTTACGATCCTTTGACGGCTGAGCAGAAGGAGTCCATGACCGATGATGAGGTGGAGCAGTGGGAAAACAAGATCAAGAGTTCTCTCTTAAGGAGAGACACCACACTGGGAGGTCTGATGACCTCTATGAGAGCGGCTCTTCAAAGCACTTACACCGACAGCGAAGGTAACAAGTACTCACTTTCCACCTACGGTATCGTTACAGGTAATTACACCGAACGCGGCAAGCTCCACATCCTGGGCAACAAGGAAGATGCCATCTACGCGGCTGACAATGACAGACTGAAGGCAGCTCTTGATGAAGATCCGGACAAGGTTATGGAAGCAATGAGCGGGATCTTTACAAATCTTTACACTACATTAAGTGATAAATGTGCAAAGACAAGCGTTTCAAGTGCTCTTACCTTCTACAACGATAAGCAGTACAAGAGTGATCTTGACAGATACCAGAGCGATCTTGATACGATAAACGACAGGATCGACGATCTGAGAAACAGATACTATAAACAGTTTACGGCGATGGAAAAAGCCCTTGCCGAACTTCAGAGCAAATCGTCATCATTGGCATCAATGCTCGGAACAACACCCCAGAATTAATTAATGAAATCGGAGGAAAAAGAATATGGCTATGAATGCAGCAACACTCTATCAGGGAACAAAAGTTAACACGGCTTCTCCCGCCGAACTCACATTGATGCTCTATGAAGGCGCTATCAAGTTCTGTAACATCGCGCTTCTCGGATTCGAGACCAATGACTACGAAAAAGTGAATAACAACATCATCAAGGTTCAGAACATCATTACCGAATTCCGCGCAACACTTGATTTCAAGTATGAGACAGCGAAGGATTTCGATCTCATTTACGAATACATCAACACACTTCTGATCCAGGCCAACATCAAAAAGGAAAGAGAAAGCCTTGAGAAGGCTCTCGGACAGATCCGTGAGATGAGAGACCTCTGGAAAGAGATCATGAAGCAGAACCATATGTATGTTCGTTAATCCCGCATTGGAGAAATGATGGAAGACAGACTTGATTTTGGCGGATACTTAAGAGTAATGCAGGACGTGCTGGTGCGAAAGAAGAAGGTGCTTACGGGCATATACGAAGCCACTAAGGCACAGGAAGATGCACTGGCAAAAGAGAGCATTGACGAAAAGACTTTTAATGACGCCATTGACAATAAAACAAAGCTTATCAATGAGCTGACGGAGATGGATGAAGGATTTCAGAAGCTCTTTGATAAGATCTCTCAGGATATCAGGGAAAAGGGCAAGGAGCATGCGGATGCGATCCGCAGGCTCCAAGCTTTGATTCAGGAGATCACTGATCTGAGCGTCACTGTTTCGGCTCTTGAAAAGAAGAACAAGTCTACACTGGACAAGAGGATCGAGGAACTCCGTAAAGGCAAGAAGAGTTTCAAGGTCAGCCGCCAGACTGCGGACAAGTACTACAAGAGCATGAACGGGCTAAATGCCGTGACGCCGGTTTTTCTTGACGAAAAACACTGACTGCTCCGTGGCTTTTAAGTATATGCAAGGAGGGAATGCCATGAAAACGAAAAGGTTGATCTTGCGGCTTATCGCTGTTGTTACACTGATCGCGATGGCTGTGGGACTGAATGCTGACGACGGTGTCTTTGCTTCCGCAGGAGTGGCAGTGCCGAGTAACCTCATAACCATCGATTACGACAGAATGTCCGTGATCATAGATGAAAGCTCTCTTTCCGCAGGAGATAGGGATGAAAAGATCTACTTCACCGACACCTATACCGCCGACATTTCAAAATGGTACTGCTGCGATGTACGCGATGATGTGGCCATGTTTGACTTCTCCTGGGCGAGGAGCAATGCGGATGTAAAGGTTTACATCTGCGGTGACAACCACACAAAGATCTCGAGCATAGTGCTCAAGTGGCAGGACACTCTCGGCGTGAAGTTCACGGGAACACTTCTCGCAACGGACATCACGGATGCAGAGAGCTGGAAAGCGAAGTATGCGGAGCCTGATTACGCCGTACATTTCGGTGAAGACACGGGATACTTCATTTTTACCAAAAAGGTCAACAACAGGGACCAGACTTATCTGGAACTTGAGAACATAGAATGGCGTAAAGGCACCAACGGAAACTGGCATGAATTTAAGGACCTGGATCCTCATGAGATGGAGATCCGCGGCGGAGCACTTGAGTTCCGCATAAGATCCGTCAGCCAGGCAGACGATGCAAACGGCATCGGAAACCGTTCTTCGGGAGTTGCGAGATACACTCTGGCAAAGATTCTTCCGGGACCTATCGTTAACATTAATCTTATTGACGGAACCATCAATTTAAAGAACGGACAGGAATTCTCACTGGACGGAGAAAACTGGACTCTGATCCCCGTTTTTGCCTCAAATGCCACCACCGATGAAGCTACGGTGCCTTCCACGGACAGACTCACCGCCATCGAGCCCATCACCACTTCCGTGAGGACAACAAAATTCCTTGCACAGCAGGCTCTTGGGCTTGCCATGTCGGATCCCATAACATCCTCTGCGGTGCTTTACGTCAGAACCGCAGGCGCACAGAGGGCTGCAGCCAGCCGTATCACAGAGATCACCGTGCCCACATCCGGAACCCTTTCTGCTGCAGAGCAGGCAAACATTGAGATAGAATACGTTTCTTCAAAGTCAGGTAACGGCGGCATCCAGATTACCAACAACAATGACTGCGATTTTCAGGTTGCTGTGCTCACTCCCACGGATGCTGCAAGATACGGACTTTCCAATTTCCCTGCAGCGGGGGCAACGGTCTCCGCAACTGCTTACTCGCAGCTTCCCGTTACAAACATGCAGTGGACCACATTAAAGGCAAACAGCTACACCAAGATCGCTTACAGCAGAGCAGTGAGCGGATCCATCATAGTTGTGAGAAAGACCGGAACCAAGACCGAACTTCCTTCACCTTACAGGCTTTGCTCGCCGAGTCTTGATTACTCAAAGGCTCTGACCTATGCTTCCATCTCCGGAAGCCCGAAGCTCGGATTCACACTGACTGCTAACCCCAGCACGAACCTGACATCAAAGCTGTCTACCGATCTTGATGATTTCGAATTCAAGTGGGAGTACGCAGCCGCAAAGAATGCAACAGCATGGACAGAGATCGACGGTGTGGGAAACTCCAGAACTTTGAACATTTCGGACACTGTTCCGGACGGAGCAAGCTATGATTCCGTATATGCCCAGACCCATCTCAAGTACGTCCGCGTCACCATTACGTACAACGGTAAGTCGGTGACCAGTGCAGCCGTGGGATTTGTAAATTAATTCAATGAGTACAGGCTTCGGCGACAAATGTCGTCGAAGCTTTTTTGATCTTCCGACACATGCAGTAAAGCAACAATTCATCATCGTGGGCAGTTCCGCAGGGCGGGATGGCTCACTTTTTTGCGCTTTATATACACCTTCGTAAGGTTGACTTGGGATACGGAAAGCACTATTATTTCCTTAACAGGGGGTGAAGCCATGTTATATGAAAACACCAAAAAATTAACGGATGAAGTGTTCAAAGACCCGGGAGCGGAATACAGAGGAACTCCTTTCTGGGCGTGGAACACGAAGATGACAAAAGAAAAAGTGGATCTCATGACCGAAGTCTTTAAGGACATGGGCATGGGAGGCGCACATCTTCATTCGAGGATCGGACTCGGAAACGTGTACCTCGGAGAAGAGTTCATGGAACTCATTAAGAAAGCACGCGAGAATTTCAAAAAGAACGGAATGCTCACGTGGCTCTATGATGAAGACAGATGGCCGTCCGGCTCGGCAGGCGGGTTTGTGACGAAGGACCGGCACTTCAGGGAGAGGTTCCTCGTTTTCACGGAAGAGGAGAAGGAAGACCGTGAAAAACTGAAAAGAGAGCGCCATTACAGTTCTTGCGCCGTGCCCGTAAGAGGAGACGACAATGTCCTCCTTGCGAAGTACGAGATCGAGCTCAAAGACGGATTCCTTAAATCCTACAGAAGGCTTAAGGAGAACGAGAGCGCAAGACCCGGGATGAAGACGAGATGGGCATTTCTCGAAGTCTGCGGTGATAATCCCTGGTTCAATTATCAGGCATATGTAAACACTTTGGACAAGAAGGCCATCGACGAATTCATAAGGATAACGCATGACAAATACTATTCCGAGCTCGGAGACGGCTTCGGAAAGGACATTCCCGCAATATTCACGGATGAACCCCAGTTCGCATCAAAGGAAAGGCTGGGCTTTGCGGAGGACAGCAGAACGGTCAAGATCCCCTTCTCGGACGATTTTGAGGATGACTTTACGAAGAGATACGGACACAGCCTGCTTGACAGCCTTCCGGAGCTTTTCTGGGAAGCGGGAGAAGGAAAATACTCCGTTACAAGATACGAATACCACGATTTTGTCTGCGAACGGTTTGCGGAAAGCTTTGCGGACAATATCGGAGACTGGTGCAGGAAACACAACATCCTGATGACCGGGCATATGATGGAAGAGCCCACTCTTACTTCTCAGACAGCCTGTCTCGGCGAAGCCATGCGTTCCTACCGCGGATTTGACATTCCGGGCATAGACATGCTCTGCGATCACAGAGAATTCACCACCGCAAAGCAGGCTCAAAGTGCTGCTCATCAAAAGGGCGCTCCCGGGATCATGAGCGAGCTTTACGGCGTTACCGGCTACAATTTTGACTTCAGAGGACACAAGCTTCAGGGAGACTGGCAGGCTGCCCTCGGAGTAACTGTGCGGGTTCCGCACCTTACATGGACATCAATGGCGGGAGAAGCAAAACGTGACTATCCCGCATCGATCGGCTATCAGTCGCCATGGTACAAAGAATACAAGCACGTTGAGGACTATTTTGCAAGGATCAACACGGCTCTCACAAGAGGAAAGCCGGTCGTAAAAGTGGGCGTGATCCATCCGATAGAGTCCTTCTGGCTCCTATGGGGCAACGAAGAACAGACCGGAGAACTCAGAAGGCAGAGGGATGAGGAATTCCAAAACCTGACATCATGGCTTCTGCTCGGATCCGTCGACTTTGATCTTATCTCCGAATCGCTCCTTGCGGGCTTTAAGAACGGTGTTGAAGACGGAAAGTTCGTGTGCGGCGAAATGAGATACGATGCCGTTGTTGTCCCTGACCTCATCACGATAAGAAAAACCACGATCGATGCACTTAAAGCTTTTGCGGAAGCGGGCGGCAAAGTCATCATTGCGGGCCGGACACCCACGCATATTAATGCAAAACCCGACGATTCTCTTGAAAAAATATGCACGGGATTTACGAAGGTGGGCTTTGACAGGTATTCGATCCTTAATGCCCTTAAGGATCAGAAGATCGTTGAGATACGTGATGACAGGGGAAATCCTGTCGGAAACCTGATCTATCAGATGCGGTCTGAGGAAGAATGCAACTGGCTCTTTTTGGCTCATGCCTTCAGAAATGAGCCTGTGGACATCCCTCACAAGGATAACCTCCATATATGCTTAAAAGGCATGTTTAAGCCCGTGGTCTACGATGCGCTGACCGGGGACATTTATGAGATCCCTTTCAGGGCGGAAAACGGAAGGACATTTATCGAAAAGGAGTTTTTCGACCATGACAGCCTTTTGCTGAAACTTGTTCCTTTGAAGGAAGAGGCTGCGGCTTTTGCAAAGCCGGCCGATGAATGCAGGCCGGGAGGAGAAAGTCTCTCTTTGGAAGTGCCCGAGAACGTGAAGATCGAACTTGCCGAGCCGAATGTGCTGCTTCTGGACATGGCGGAATACAGGATCGGAGACGAAGAGTTCGGTAAAAAAGAGGAGATCTTAAGGATCGACAACATCCTTCGCGAGAAAGCGGGCGGAACCGTGCGGCAGCATGCCTATCCGCAGCCGTGGGCAATGGACGACGGGTTTGAGTACACGCGCGACCTTACGCTCAGATACAGTTTTGAGTCGGAGATCGAAGGCACAGAACTCTCGCTCGGTATTGAAAAACCCGAGAATTATGAACTGATCTTTAACGACCGTGCGGTCGAAATGAAGAAGGAAGGCTTCTTCGTGGATCGTGACATAGACAGGATCGCCCTCGGTGTTTTGAAAAAAGGAAGGAATGAACTCATTTTAAAGACGCTGTCCGGAAAGATCAAGGAACTGGAAGCATTGTACGTCCTCGGTGATTTCGGCGTGAGACTTAAAGGCTCAAAGGCAGTCATTGTCGAAAAGCCCGAGATTCTCGGCTTTGGCGACATTTCAAGGCAGGATCTTCCTTTTTACAGCGGAAACTTAAGCTACATCTGGGACATTGAGCTCGGGAATGACGGAGATCTTCTTGTCAGAGCGACGGATTTCAGATGCCCTCTTATTAAAGTTGAGCTGGACGGAAAAGACGCCGGAAACATTGCATTTTCACCTTATGAATGCCTGATCCGCGGCGTGAAGAGGGGAAAACATGAGATCCGCCTCACTGCTTTCGGAAACAGGAACAACACCTTCAGTCCCTTGCATCTCTGCGACCGACAGTACAGACATCAGGATCCCGATTCGTGGAGAACCGTCGGGGCAAGCTGGAGCTACGAATACAAGCCGGATCCCTTCGGAATTTTGAAGCGTCCTGAACTTTTTAAAATACCTTCTTGACAAAGATAATTTAAAGTGGTAAAGTAACGAACAATTAAATAAGGTATTGAATAAAAGCTGTGACGAAGACGGACTTTTAAAACTTCTTTTCAGAGAGCAGGCGTTTGGTGCGAGCCTGTAAGAACTTAAGATCATCCAATCCCTTCCGAGCTGAGGATGCGAAAGCGAAAGCGAGTAGTGGCCTACGTGAGAGCTACGTTAGTGCAAAGAGGTTGTAAGACCTTAAAGAGCCTGCCAAGCAGGAAATTGAGTGGTACCGCGGAATGAATATTTCGTCTCAAGATTAGTTTACTAATCTTGGGACGTTTTCTTTTTGCAAAAGCAAAAATCAGCGGTTTGCGAATGTTCGCAGGATTGCGGGAGCTACGAAGCAGCGAAGCAATCCGTGTATAGCATAATGAATTTTTTGAACCAACATCCAACATTAAAAGGAGAAAAACCATGGTTAAGCCGGAAATGAAAGATCAAGTGAACGAAGTCGTCGTGAGAATACGTGATATGCAGGATATCAAAGGCTATTCCGACGAAGAGCTTGCAGCAAAGGCAGAAGTCGATATGGAGCATTTCAATGCTTACATGAACGGTGAAGCGGAACTTCCCTTTACGTTTGTGCACAAATGTGCACTTGCTTTCGGACTGGAGATGACAGAACTTATCGAGGGACAGAGTGCAAGACTTTCTTCTTACAATGTGGTAAGAGGAGGCATGGGTCTTACAACAGCAAACGAAGCCGGAGAGCTCATCCAGAACCTTGCACCCTACTTCAAGAAGAAGCTTGCCGAGCCCTACCTCGTTACTTACGATTACGATGAAAAGCTGCAGAACCTTCCCATTCACACCACGATACATTCAGGCCAGGAATTTGACTACATCGTTGAAGGATCGCTGAAAGTGCAGGTGGGTGAACATGTGGAGATCCTGAATGCCGGAGACTCCATCTACTACACTTCCGGCAAGCCCCACGGAATGATCGCTGTTGGCGGAAAAGCCTGCAAGTTCATCGCCATGATCATGGCATCCGACGAACAGGATAACGGCTTTGCGACGGAAGCTATCGTACGTGCAAAGCAGACCAAGGGACTGGTTTACGAAAACTTCATCGACAGCGTTGACAACGAAGACGGAAGCTTCCACAGCATCAACTTTAAAAACACGGATAAATTCAATTTCGCTTTTGACATTGTGGATGAGATCGCAAAGACAAAGCCCGACAAGCTGGCAATGATCCATCTGGACAAAGACAAGAACGAAAGACGTTTTACATTTAAGGAATTCAAGGAACTTTCAAATCAGGCGGCAAATTACTTCACATCCCTGGGTATCAAAAAAGGCGACAGGGTAATGCTGGTACTCAAGCGTCACTATCAGTTCTGGGTAGCCTTCCTGGCACTGAATAAGATCGGGGCGATTGTTGTTCCCGCCACGAATCAGCTTAAGAGTCATGACTTTGTCTACCGCTTCAGGGCAGGTGACATCCATTCCATCGTATGTACGTTTTCGGACGGTACGACAGATGCCGTTGACGATGCGGCAAAGGAATGTCCTTTCCTTCAGAACAAGATCATCGTCGGCGGACACAAGGATGGCTGGAGAAATTTCGATGACGAGTACGTTTTCTTCTCCAGAAGGTATTTAAGAACCGCCGACAGCGCAAAGGGCGAAGATCCCATGATCATGCTGTTCTCCAGCGGCACCAACGGCTATCCCAAGATGGTACTCCATTCCTGTACGTATGCTTTGGGACATTTCATCACAGCTAAGTACTGGCACTGCGTAAGGACCAATGGCCTCCACTTTACGATTTCGGACACAGGCTGGGGCAAATCCCTCTGGGGCAAGCTCTTCGGTCAGTGGCTTAATGAAGCGGCAGTATTCGTTTACGATTTCGAGCGCTTCCATGCGGATGACATACTGAAACTTTTTGCCAAGTATCCCATCACCACCTTCTGCGCACCTCCCACAATGTACAGAATGTTCATTAAGGAGGACCTTACAAAATACGATCTTTCATGCATAGAGCACGCGACTACCGCAGGTGAAGCTTTGAACCCCGAAGTGTTCTATCAGTTCAAGCAGGCTACGGGACTTGATATTATGGAAGGTTTCGGACAGACCGAGACCACACTCACGATCGGAAACCTGGTCGGCATGAAGCCGAAGCCGGGCTCAATGGGTAAGCCTTCACCCGCATATGATGTGGAACTGCTGGACACAGAAGGAAATCCCGTGGGTACCGCGGAAAACGGAGAGATCTGCATCAGCACCAAGAACGGTATCCCCTGCGGACTTCTTCTGGAGTACTACAAAGAGCCTGACAAGACAAAAGAAGCATGGCATGACGGCTATTACCACACAGGAGACATCGCCTACAAGGATGAGGACGGTTACTTCTGGTATGTTTCCAGGATCGACGACGTCATCAAGTCTTCGGGATACAGGATCGGACCCTTCGAGATCGAGAATGTCATCATGGAACTTCCTTATGTGCTTGAATGCGGCGTATGTGCAGCTCCCGATCCCGTCAGAGGACAGGTGGTTAAAGCATGCATAGTTCTTGTTCCCGGCAAGGAAGGAACCGAAGATCTTAAGAAAGAGATACAGAATTACGTCAAGGAAAAGACAGCTCCCTACAAGTATCCCAGGATCGTGGAATTCAGAACCGAGCTTCCCAAGACCATAAGCGGCAAAGTTATCAGAAAAGCGCTTTAAAAGGGCTTCTTCTGAATAATGTAAAATTTTTTAATGGTACTGCTTCACAACGTTAAAGAAATAATGCTTGCAAAATGTATTTAAAAGTTATAAACTGAATAATTATACTTTTAACAGGAGAAAAATGGACAAGCTTAAAAGAGTGACTTTGTTTGCCGGACACTACGGCAGCGGAAAAACCAACGTGGCTGTTAATTATGCACTGATGCTGAAGAAAAAGGGACTGGATGTGGCCATAGCCGATCTCGACATTGTAAATCCCTACTTCAGGACCAAGGACAGCCAAAAGGAATTGGAAGAAAACGGAATAACGCTGATCTCGTCTTTATATGCAGGATCAAATGTGGATCTTCCCGCTCTTCCCGCAGAGATCTATTCATTGGTTGACATTCATGACAGATATGCGATCTTTGACATAGGCGGAGATGACAGAGGAGCCACGGCCCTTGGGCGCTACGCAGATGCGATCAAGGAAGAGAACGACTACGAACTGCTTCTGGTTTTAAACAGATTCAGGCCCCTGTCCAAAACTCCGGAACTGGCGATGGAAATCATGCACGAGATAGAGACCACGGCAAACATGAGATTCACGGGGATCGTTAATGATTCGAATCTCGGTGAGGAAACTACGGCGGAAGATGTTCTCGAAAGCGTGGAATTTGCTCAAAAAGTGTCCGAAATGGCGGGTATCCCCATCAGATTCACGACAGTGACCCGGAAGGTCTACGATGAGGTGAAGGATAAGATCGAAAACCTCATGGTCATTCATTTACAAGACAAGATAGTTTAACACAACCAACAAATGATCACCCTGCATCCGCGTTTTTTAGCGGCTCAGGGGTTTAAAAGGAGGATACAACAGTGGCGAAGATTTCATTTAAAAGTGATGTTTGCAAGGGCTGCGGGCTTTGTGTGACAGCTTGCCCCAAAAAGATCGTGGCACTGGATGAGAACGTGCTGAACGCAAAAGGACATCATCCGGCAAAATGCATAGATACCGATGCCTGCATCGGATGCGCATCCTGTGCACTAATGTGCCCTGACTGCGTAATTACTGTTGAGAATTAAGGGAAGGAGAACACCTATGTCAGAGAAAGTTTTGATGAAGGGTAACGAAGCTATCGCAGAAGCTGCCATCAAGGCAGGCTGCCGTTACTACTTCGGTTATCCGATCACACCCCAGACGGAGGTTGCGGCTTACATGTCAAAGCGCATGCCCAAGATCGGAGGAACATTTTTACAGGCTGAAAGCGAAATCGCGGCGATCAACATGGTGATCGGCGTATCTTCTACAGGAAAGAGAGTAATGACTTCCTCATCTTCACCGGGAGTTTCCTTAAAGAGTGAGGGTATTTCCTATCTTGCAGGATGCGATCTTCCCGCACTTGTGGTCAATGTCCAGAGAGGCGGACCGGGTCTCGGAGGCATCCAGCCTTCCCAGTCCGACTACTTCCAGGCTACAAAGGGCGGAAGCCATGGCGATTACCATAACATCGTCCTTGCACCTTCAAGCGTTTCCGAGATGGCAATGCTCACAGCAAAGGGATTCAACCTTGCCGACAAGTACCGCATGGTATGCATGATCCTCGCAGACGGAACCATGGGCCAGATGATGGAGCCCGTTGCCATTGACGACATCGTGATCGAAGAGGTTGCAAAGCCCTGGGCTCTCACCGGAACAGAATGCAAGAGACCCAGAAACATCGTCAATTCCCTTTACTTAAAGCCTGAACAGCTTGAGCAGAAGAATTTTGAACGTTTTGAAAAGTATAAGACAGTGGAAGAGAACGAAGTCATGTACGAATCCTACATGATGGATGATGCTGAGATCTGCATCGTTTCCTTCGGTATCACTGCCAGAGTTTCAAAGAATGCCATTGTTGCAGCTCGTGCAAAGGGCATCAAGGTGGGCATGATCCGTCCCATCACCCTTTGGCCTTTCCCCAAGAAGCCCATCTTAGAGGCAGCTGACAAGGTCAAGGCATTTATCACTGTTGAAATGAACATGGGTCAGATGATCCAGGATGTAGAGCTTGCCGAGCGTTGCAAGAAACCTGTTTACCTTTGCAACCGCACGGGCGGAATGATCCCTTCCCCCGAAGAGGTGCTTGCCTCCATCGAAAAAGTAAACGGAGGTGAAAACTAATGGCTGAATTTCACAAACCCAAAGCATTAACCGATGCGACCCTGCACTATTGCCCCGGTTGCACCCACGGTATCATTCATCGCCTTGTTGCCGAAGCCATTGATGAGCTGGGCATACAGGGACAGTCCATCTGCGTGGCTTCCGTAGGATGCTCCGTTATGGCATATGATTACTTCGATGTTGACTGCGTTCAGGCAGCTCACGGACGTGCTCCGGCAGTTGCCACAGGCGTAAAGCGTTCCGATCCCTCCAGGATCGTCTTCACCTACCAGGGTGACGGAGACCTCGCTTCCATCGGAACGGCCGAGATCGTTCATTCCGCAGCAAGAAGAGAGAACATCACCGTTATCTTCGTAAACAATGCGATCTACGGAATGACAGGCGGTCAGATGGCTCCCACCACTCTTCCCGGAATGGTTACGCAGACTTCTCCCTACGGACGTGATGTTAACACAGTAGGTTATCCCATGAAGATGTGCGAAATGCTTTCAAAGGTTGACGGCGCTGCTTACCTCGAGAGAGTTGCGGTAAACAACGTTGCAAATGTCAGAAAGGCTAAAAAGGCTATTCTTCATGCATTCAAGAATCAGGTTGAAGGAAAGGGCTTCTCACTTGTTGAGGTCATTTCTTCCTGCCCCACAAACTGGGGAAAGAGCCCCGAGAAGGCGCTGGAGTTCATCCAGACAGACATGATCCCCTACTATCCTCTGGGCGTTTACAAGGACATTTACGCAGAAGGAGGTAACAACTGATGGCTACAACAAGAATGTTATTCGCAGGCTTCGGCGGTCAGGGTATCCTCTTTGCGGGAAAATTCATGGCATATAAGGGACTCATCGAGGACAAGCAGGTTTCCTGGCTTCCTTCCTACGGCCCCGAGATGAGAGGCGGTACGGCAAACTGTAACGTCATCATCAGTGACGAACCCATCGGTTCTCCCATTGTAAACAAGCCCGATGTACTGGTGGCAATGAATCTTCCTTCTCTTGAGAAGTTTGAGGCTTCCGTAGTACCCGGAGGAAAGATCTTCATCGATTCAACACTCATCGACAAAAAGGTTGAGAGAACGGATGTGGAGGTCTTCTACATTCCGGCTACAAAGACAGCCAATGACATGAACATCAGCACACTTGCAAACATGATCATTACCGGAAAACTCATCAAAGAGATCCCCGGATTTGAAATGGATTCCGTTGACAAGGTACTTGGAAAGATCATTTCCGCAAGACATCAGGATATGCTTGAGTTCAACAAGAAAGCTCTTGAAACAGGCTACAATATGTAACAGATGTTTCTTTGTACAGACATATACGAACTTGACGCAGTGTAAGCTGTCTCCGCCGTTATTTGGCCGGGAAAGTGCTTACACTGTGTTCCGATTTTAAGTGTAAAAGGGAAAATAAAGAAAACGGAGGGATAAATATGAAGATCAATTTAAAACTTACCAATTCGCCTAAAGCTAAACCTACAGATGAATCAAAGCTTGGCTTCGGAGCAGTGTTCTCGGATCATATGCTCATCCGCAAGTGGACGGCTGAGAACGGCTGGGAGGATGCTGAGATCGTGCCTTACGCAGATTTCGTACTTTCACCCGCAGCAGCAGTTTTCCATTACGGAGCCGAGATCTTTGAAGGACTTAAGGCTTACAGAACAGCAGAAGGAAAGGTTCAGCTTTTCCGCCCCATCGAGAATGTTCGCAGAATGAACAATTCCGCAGAGCGTCTCTGCATGCCTCAGATGCCTGAAGAGGAGATGCTTGAGTGCATCAAGAAGATCGTTGAAGTGGAGAAGGACTGGGTGCCTCATTCGGAGGGAACTTCTCTTTACATCCGTCCCTTCCTTATCGGAACCGATCCCAAGCTCGGCGTTCACACCGTTCATCAGTGCACATTCTGCGTGATCTGTTCCCCTTCCGGCAGCTACTATGCAGAAGGACTCGCTCCCGTTAAGATCATGATCGAGGACGAGGATGTTCGTGCGGTAAGAGGCGGCACGGGATATGCAAAGTGCGGCGGTAACTACGCTGCATCCTACAGAGCCGGCGAAAAGGCTGCAAAGAAGGGCTACTCACAGGTTCTCTGGCTTGACGGTGTTGAAAGAAAGTACATCGAAGAAGTGGGCGCCATGAACGTTATGTTCAAGATCGACGGAGTTGTTGTTACTCCCGAACTCTTAGGTTCAGTGCTTCCGGGAATTACCAGAAAGTCATGCATAGAACTCCTGAAGGCTAAGGGATACAAGGTAGAAGAGAGAAGGATCTCCGTTGATGAACTTTTTGAAGCTGCAAAGAGCGGCAGACTTGAAGAAGCATGGGGAACCGGAACGGCTGCTGTTGTTTCTCCCATCGGAGAACTTATCTTCAAGGATAAGGAATACAAGATCAATAATTTTGAAATAGGAAAGACAACTCAGATGCTTTATGATACACTTACTTCCATACAGTGGGGTAAGGCTCCCGATGAGCACAACTGGATCGTAAAGATCGATTGATCCGTCCCCACGGTCTTTAATCGAAAGGAGCAGCTATGGAAGACGAATTAAAAGAACTGGCTGAGAGGATCAGGGCCCTTCGTGATGCTTGCGATTATACACCCGAATATGTTGCATCCGAGCTGGGGATCGACACTGAGACTTACAATGAGTACGAGAAGTCTGCAGCGAACGTTCCCATCAGTGTGATCTATTCAATGGCAAAGCTTTATCACGTGGATTTTTCCGAGATCATGACAGGTACCAGCGCAAAGCTTCGTACTTATCAGGTGGTTCGTAAGGGCGAAGGCCAGAACGCGGACAGGTATCCGGGATACAAGTTCGAAAATCTCGCCTATCGCTTCACTAACAAAATAATGCAACCTTTCCTTGTAACTCTGGATCCTTCGGACAAACCCGCGGATCTTGTAAGCCACAAGGGAGAGGAATTCAATCTTGTCATTTCGGGCAGTGTCGTCGTCGTCTTTGACGACCAGGAGATTATTTTAAACACAGGCGACAGTATTTATTTTAACCCGAACTACAAACACGGTCAGAAGTGCTACGGCGACAAGCCGGCAACCTTCCTTACAATGATCGCCGAGTAGTCGACATTGATTGGAGATTATGAAATGTTAGAGAGATTTTTACCGAGAACAGAATTTGATTCCTACGACGATTTTAAAAAGAACTATACAGTAAATGCACCCGACAACTTTAACTTCGGCTTTGACATAGTGGACGGCTGGGCAAAGGAAAAGCCCGATCTCAGATGTCTGCTCTGGATCGATGATGACGGACATGAGAAGAGCTTCACATTTTCGGATATGTCCAAGCTTTCAAACAGAGCCGCCAATTACTTCAGATCCTGCGGACTTAAAAAGGGAGATGTTGTTCTTCTGATCTTAAGAAGAAGGTGGGAGTACTGGGTTTGTGCCACAGCTCTTATAAAGCTCGGTGTGATCCTGATCCCTGCAACTTTGCAGCTCACAAAGAAGGACATCGCCTATCGCTGTAACGCCGCAGGCGTAAAGATGATGGTGTGTGTTGATGATGAGTACGTTATCAGCCAGGTAGAGCTTGCAAAGCCGGAAATGCCCGGAGTTACGAAGTTTGCACTGGTGGATAATGTCAAGAAGGACGGATGGATCGACTTCGACGAAGAATTCATGAAATGTTCCGATGTGTTCGAAAGACCTGTGGGAGAGGAAGCTACCAAGGGTACGGATGTAATGCAGCTTTATTTTACATCCGGAACCACCGGAATGCCCAAGATGGTAACACACAACTACTTCCATCCTCTCGGACACATAGTTACCGCCAAGTACTGGCAGCAGGTCCGGGAAGGAAAGCTCCACATGAGCGTTTCCGATTCCGGCTGGGCAAAGTTCGGTTGGGGCAAGATCTACGGTCAGTGGATCTGCGGTGCTACGGTTTTCTGTTATGATATGAAGAAATTCATACCCGCAAGACTTTTACAGGTCATGCAGGATTACAAGCTCACCACCTTCTGCGCACCGCCTACGATGTACAGATTTATGCTGCAGGAGGATGTTAAGAGCTACGATCTTTCAAGCATACAGAACTTCGCAACGGCAGGAGAACCTCTGAACCCCGAAGTTTACAACCGCTGGCTCGAACTTACCGGCGGAAAGATACACACCGGCTTCGGACAGACCGAAGGCTCCGTTCTCTTCGCCGATTTCCCCTGGTTCGAACCCATCCCGGGCGCCATGGGAAAGCCTTCACCCATCTACGATATCAAGCTCATGGATGAAAACGGAAATGAGTGTGAGAGCGGTGAAGAAGGAGAGATCACTATCTGCGGAGTAAAAAAGAATCCGCCGGTGGGACTCTTCATCGGTTATTACAAAAACGAAGAGCAGACCAATGCTGCATTTAAGGGAGGCGACTACAACCTTAAGGATGTTGCATGGAAGGATAATGACGGTTACTACCGCTTTGTGGGAAGACATGATGATGTTATCAAGTGTTCCGGATATCGTATCGGACCCTTTGAGGTCGAGTCGGCTCTGATCGAGCATCCGGCGGTTGTCGAATGTGCCATCACGGCAGCTCCTGATCCCATCCGCGGACAGGTAGTTAAAGCGACAGTCGTTCTGGCGAAGGGCTACACGCCTTCGGAGGAGCTCATCAAGGAGTTGCAGAATCATGTTAAGCATGCCACCGCTCCTTACAAGTATCCCCGTATCGTTGAGTTTGTGGATGAACTTCCGAAGACTCTCGGAGGAAAGATCAAGAGAGCCCAGATAAGAAACGAGGATGCGAACAAATAAAAAAAGAGAGCTTCGAAGCTGTAAAGCAACGGAGCTCTTTTAAAGTTCAGTGTTTTGCTTTTATAAATCCCGCAATGATGCTGGCGATGACCTGGGCACCGACCACATTCGGGTGAAGACCGTCGGGCTGATAGAGGTTTTCCAGCTGCTCGATGGGGAGCAGGAGAAACTCTTTGTGAAGATCTATAAAGTAGGTCTTGTTCTCTCTTGCAAGATGCCTGATCATGGGCAGGAGCTTTGCGAGATAGCGTTCCTGATGCTTGGGCCACAGGCATTTCATTATGGGAATGGGAGTGACCAGAAAGATCTTTGCTTTGGGAACAGCTTTTCGCACATCGTTTATGATAGTCTGATAGGATGGGATGAAAAACTCCTTCTGTTTGATCATGTTAAAAAGCGGCTCTTTTTTCTTTGTATCCGGATTGTAGCCATCGGAGGCATCATTTGTCCCCAGCATGATGACATAGATGTCACCCTGGGCTGCGATGGCTTCCGTGTAGCGCGGCTGCCGTACATAAGGCAGGCCCATGACTTCGCCGTCTATCTCATGATCTATGACGCAGGATGAAGTCACACCCTTGTTAAGGACAGAATAGGCCGGTCCGAGATACTCGTTCAAAGCAGTGGGATAGAAGATGGCGGAATCGTTTCCGAGTCCGAATCCCTCTGTTATTGAATCACCCATACATACGATTTTTGTTACTTTTTTAGATACAGTGTTACCCACAAATCACACCCCCGAAAAAACAGAATACGCAAGCCTTCTCACACCTCGCGTAAGAAGAATTTTATCATCATTTTTTTTAAAAAACAATCGGTTTAACCCCGAAACAAAAAAAGATTTCCTCCGACTATAAGATCGGAGAAAAGTCTTTTTTTGTAAATGCTATATGAGGTTACTTGTTGTCCTTGTTATTCTGCATCATCATTGCACGAACCTTTAAGGAGAGTCCGAAGAGATTGATGAAGCCTTCAGCATCGTGATGATCGTAAAGATCGCCGGTAGTGAAGGATGCGATGGACTCGTTGTAGAGGCTGTAAGGAGAGGTTGTGCCCTGCTTGATGATGTTGCCCTTGTAAAGCTTAAGCTTTACTTCACCGGTCACATACTGCTGAGTGGACTCAACGAAAGCCTGCAGAGCTTCACGAAGAGGAGTGAACCACTTGCCTTCGTAAACCACATCCGCAAACTTGTCGCCGATACCCTTCTTGTATGCAAGAGTGTCACGGTCAAGGATGAGCTCTTCCAGCTGCTCGTGAGCTGCCATGAGGATGGTTCCGCCGGGGGTCTCGTAAACGCCGCGGGACTTCATGCCCACAACTCTGTTCTCAACAATGTCAACGATACCGATACCGTTAGCGCCGCCCAGCTTATTGAGCTCCTTGATGATGTCGGAAGCTTTCATCTTCTGTCCGTTGAGAGCAACGGGAGCGCCCTTTTCGAAGGAGAGGGAAATAACGGTTTCCTTGTCGGGAGCCTTTTCGGGGGTTACACCGAGAACAAGGAGATCATCATAATTGGGAGCGTTCTTGGGATCTTCCAGCTCAAGGCCTTCGTGGCTGATGTGCCAGAGGTTACGGTCACGTGAGTAGGAGTGGCTTGCGTCGAAGGGAAGATCGATCTTGTGCTGTTTGCAGTATTCGATCTCGTCTTCTCTGGACTTCATCTTCCAGGTGTCTGTGCAGCGCCAGGGAGCGATGATCTTGAGATCGGGAGCGAGAGCCTTGATGCCGAGTTCAAAACGTACCTGGTCGTTTCCTTTACCTGTAGCTCCGTGGCAGATAGCGGTAGCGCCTTCTTTACGGGCAACTTCCACCAGCTTCTTTGCAATAATGGGACGAGCCATGGATGTACCCAGAAGGTACTTGTTCTCGTAGACTGCACCTGCCTTAACACAGGGGATAGCGTACTCGTCAACGAATTCGTCAACTACATCGAGGATGTAGAGCTTCTCGGCACCTGAGTACTTAGCGCGTTCCTCAAGACCGTCAAGTTCGTTTCCCTGACCAACGTCTATGCAGCAGCATACAACGTCGTAGTCGTAGTTCTCTTTTAACCAGGGAATGATCGCGGTGGTGTCAAGACCGCCGGAATAAGCGAGTATAACCTTTTCTTTTGCCATGTTTTTTCTCCTTTTTATATGTCCTGATACTGTTTGCAAAGAACCCTCCGGTCCCGATCAAAGTATCGTGTGTTTAAATTTGTTCATTACTATACGACATAATTTATAATTATGCAAGATTTTTTTGAAAATAATGCAAAAAAATTCATTTGGTGATTACTGCCCACACGCCCTTGCGCAATGGTGGAAATTTTATTATAATGAAGCTTAATGTGCTGCGCATGGAAAATGCCTTAACAGCGGAAAGGAACAGCTTAATGAATATAATACTGGCGTCCGGCTCTCCGAGACGGCGTGAGATCCTCGGAAATCTGGGGATAGAGTTCAGGATCGTAACTTCCGAAAAGGAAGAAAAGATAAACAGTTCGATCCCGGAGGAAGTGGTCAGGGAACTGGCGGAAATGAAAGCCTCCGATGTGTACGAAAGGATCGAAAAGGAAGAAAAAGGAGATTTCCTTATTATAGGAGCAGATACGGTCGTGGCTGCTGAAGGAAAGATCCTTGGAAAACCGGGGACGAAGGAGAATGCATACAGAATGATAAAGCTCCTTTCCGGTAAAAAACATTTCGTCCACACAGGGGTCTGCCTTACGGGGAGAAAGGACGGAAAGACTTTTAAAACCGTTTTTTCAGAAGAAACTGCTGTCTTTGTCAGTGAAATGACCGAAGAAGAGATCGAAGCCTATGTAAATACCGGCGAACCTTTTGACAAAGCCGGAGGTTACGCGATCCAGGGGCTGTTTGCTCCCTATGTGGAAAGGCTGGAAGGTGATTATTACAATGTTGTGGGCTTTCCGCTGTCAAGAACCGTAAGAGAATTGAAAAAATATAAAATAAATCTTGCATAATTATTCAAAGTGATGTATATTCTATTGCGTTCATTTTGTGAACGCAGAAAAATGAGGAGTTCGTAAAATGAAAAATGTTCAAACAAACTTGACACACGATAACGATGATTTTCCCGTTATTTCGCTGGTGGTGCTTTTCTTTATGGGCTTGTTCGCACTTGTTATCGGAAACAGGTACCTGGGTGAAGACTTCGGTACCGTGGTAAAATGGTGGGCAGGCATACTGGCATTGGGGATCGCATTTTTCCCTCTCTGCCATGGGGTGTTCGAAAAATTCGGAGACGGCGGCTACATGATCGCAAAAGCTCTGGGGATCGAGGTTACCTCCTGGATCATCTGGACACTTTCCACCATAAAGATCATGAAATTCACTCACACGAACACATGGATCTGTATCATTGTCTGTGCGGTTTTGAATTATGGTATTTATGCATTTTTGTGTATAAGAAAAGGAAAGAGGCCCTTTGCTGCGCTGACGGGAGCAAAGATCTCAAGATCGCTTTACTACGAAGTGCTTTTCCTGCTGGCGTTCATTCTTTTCTGTTACATGAGAAGCTTCATCCCGACCATTACCAATGATACGGAAAAGTACATGGACTTCGGTTTCCTTGCAAGCATTATGAACGGAGAGTATATGCCTCCCAGAGACATGTGGTACTCAGGAAAACCGATAAATTACTACTACTACGGCATTTACGTCGGCGGATTCCTCGGAAAAGTTGCAGGCACAACACCGGGCTATGCTTACAATCTTGACCTTATGACCATCTGCTCCCTCGGATTCGTGCAGGCCTACGCCCTGGTGGCAGAGCTTTTGAAGCTTGCCATTGCAGAATTTGACAGGAGAAAGAAGGCTGTTGATCTTAAATTCGAAGGTACAAGGCAGATCGTTACGACCTTCTGCTGCCACATCGGCGGTATGCTGGGCGGCTTTGCGGTCTTCATCGCAGGAAACATGCACTACGTGCTTTATGCCGTGATCTATCCCTTTATGAAGAATGTGATGGGATTTGACATTGTGAACCTGCCGAACTACTGGTTCCCGGCTTCCACCAGATTCATTTCGGACGGCGATGCCACAGGGGGAACACTGATCCATGAATTCCCTTCCTATTCTTTTATCCTCGGAGATCTGCATGCACATGTGACTGACATTACAAATGTGTTCCTGATCATTTCCGTGCTGCTGGGATTTTTGCTGAACAGAAGCAAAAGAATGAAAGCAGCGAGAGAAAATGGCGTGCTCGAGAAGATCAGTGTGAAGTATCTTATTAAAGAGGCTCTGGATCCTTCGATCCTGATCGCCAGCTTCCTGATCGGTATCATCAGAATGACGAATTCCTGGGATTTTCCCATCTACTTCGTAGTTTCCGGAGCGATCCTTTGCTTTTCAAACGCTGTCCTTACAGGTTTTAACAGGGACACCCTGATACTTACAGGCGTTCACGCAGTTGAATGTATCGTGATCAGCACCATCGTATCCCTTCCTTTTACAGTGTTCTTCGACAGCATGACTGCCGGGATCAGCATATGCTACTACCATTCCAGCCCTTACGAGCTGGCTGTGCTTTGGGCATTGCCCATTTCCGTATGTGTCGGTCTCTACGTGATCGCCATCAACAGATACAAACAAGAAGCAGAACTTCTTAAGGCGGGACAGTCAAAGAAGGGGAAGGTCGTTAAGGACGCCGGTTCGGACGCAGGATTCATCCGTAAGGAGATCGTCAAGGACCGTAACAGTGACGGTACCGTATACAAAGAAAAGGGAAGCATCAATCACCTTTTCTCATTCATTAACCGTTTACAGATTTCAGACCTTTATGTTCTCACCATCGCAGCCTGTGCGATAGGTCTCATACTCATGTGCGAGCTCATTTACGTGAAGGACATCTACGGCGGAACATATGCCAGAACAAATACCATGTTCAAGCTGACCTACCAGTCTTCCATGCTTTTCGGCGTGATCATGGCCTACGGCGTCACAAGGCTCATCTTCTTTAAAGAAACGATGAAGCAGAGGACACTTTCCATTGTCGCTCTTGTGTTCCTGGTATGGACCTTCTTCTACTTCGGAAACGGAGTAAGGGGTTACATCGGCGACATCTCCAAATCGGAAAAGGCCGGAAGGACTTTGGACTCCTACAATGCCATTGTTGAGGGCGAGCTGGGAGTGAACTACTTCGAAGGCATATATTCAGCGGAAAGCCCCGAAAGAACAAAAGTTCTTGAGGATATGATACATTGGGTGAATGAAAACACCGAGCCGGACGCAGTCATCGTTCAGATGCCCACAACGGCATACAAGCCTTTCGCTACCATCTCTGCTTTCACCGGACGCCCCACTATCATCGGCTGGGGTAACCACGAATGGCTGTGGAGAAACGGAGGAACCCTGGATTATCCTCCGGAAAACACTGACAGGATCAATGCAACGGCGCTTCTTTACACATCGGATGATGAAGCTTTGGTCAGAAAGATCATCAACGATTTTGACATCGATTACATCTACGTGGGCTACACCGAGACCATGGTGGGAACCGTTTTTGAAGAAGACGGAGCGAGAACGGAAGCCGGAAGCGATTACCAGTTCTACAGAGGTTCATGGTACGCTACACAGAACATCAATCACGAGATGTTAAAGAGTCTCGGAGATGTGGTTTACGATGCGGGAACCTGCCATTATTCACTCTATCCCGCTACAATGAATGCGGAGTCAAAGTGGGTGGCAGACTTAAACAGGGAACCTGTTTATGATAAAGAATTTCAGGCATACATAGTTAAGGTTAGAAAATAAAGAAAAGGACAAAGAAATGATCAGAGTCGGAATTATCGGAGCAACAGGATATGCGGGAAACGAACTTGTGCGGATCTTAAAGCAGCACAGGGATGCGGAGATCGTGCATTACGGGAGCAAGTCCTACGTAGGGCAGCGCTATTCGGATGTTTTCAGGAACTGCACGGAGATCGTCAACGAAGAGTGCGGCGATGACAACATAGAAGAGATGGCTGACAAGTGCGACGTGATCTTTACCGCCACTCCCCAGGGCTATTGCGCAGGCATAGTCACCGAGGACGTGCTGAAAAAATGCAAGATCATTGATCTTTCTGCGGATTTCCGTCTGAAGGATGTGAAGGTCTACGAAAAGTGGTACAAGATCGAGCACAAGGCGCCTCAGTTCATAGAAGAAGCTGTGTACGGACTTTGCGAGATCAACCGTGAAGACATCAAAAAGACGAGACTTCTTGCAAATCCCGGATGCTACACCACCTGCTCGATACTTACGGTCTATCCTCTTGCAAAGGCCGGACTCATCGATCTTTCAACATTGATAATAGACGCAAAATCCGGAACTTCCGGAGCGGGACGTTCCGCGAAGACCGACAACCTCTTCTGCGAAGTGAACGAGAACATCAAGGCCTACGGCGTTGCGACCCACAGACACACTCCCGAGATCGAGGAGCAGCTGTCCTATGCAAGCGGTGAAAATGTGATACTGAACTTCACACCCCACCTTGTTCCCATGAACAGAGGGATCCTCGTGACTGCATATGCCTGTGTGAAAAAAGGCGTTACGGAAGAGGAGATCAGAAAGGCCTACGAAGACTGCTACAAAAACGAGAAGTTCGTTCGCGTTCTGAACAAAGGCATTTGCCCCGAAACCAGATGGGTGGAGGGATCGAATTATACAGATGTGAATTTCGTCCTTGACGAAAGAACGGGCAGGGTGATCATGATGGGCGCCCTGGACAACATCGTTAAGGGTGCGGCGGGACAGGCTGTGCAGAACATGAATCTGATGTTTGGCCTGCCTGAAGACGAAGGACTTGACCTTGTGCCCATGTTCCCGTAAATGGATTTGATTTTACAAAGAAGATCATGCTGACAGAGGTATCGTTTTAATGGAAAATGTGATCATACGTGCCATGCAGCTTTCGGATTACGACAAAGTATATGCCCTCTGGCAGGGCATTTCGGGATTCGGGCTCAGGAGCATCGACGATTCAAAAGAAGGAATTGAAAAATTTTTAAAGAGAAATCCCAACACCAGTGTGGTGGCGGTTTCAGGAAATGAGATCGTGGGCTCCGTGCTTTGCGGACATGACGGAAGAACGGGCTACATGTACCATGTGTGCGTAAAGAAAGAAATGAGACGTCACGGCATCGGTAAGGAAATGGTGGTCCGGGCCATGAGGATGCTTTCGGAAGAGGGCATTAACAAGGTGTCGCTCCTGGCATTTCGCGACAACAAGGGCGGTAATGCTTTCTGGCACCAGGTGGGCTGGAAAGAAAGAGAAGACGTGAATTTCTACGATTTCGTGCTGAATGAGGAAAACATCACTGCATTTAATGCAGGTGAGGAAAATTAGATCCGGAGGCAAGTATGATAAAAGAGATAAAAGGCGGAGTTACTGCTGCACAGGGCTTTTCTGCAAGCTGCACGGCAGCGGGCATCAAGTACAAAGACAGAACGGACATGGCAATGGTTTATTCGAAAGTGCCCTGCGTAACTGCCGGAACCTATACAAAAAATGTGGTTAAAGCTGCTCCCGTTCTTTGGGACAGAGAACTCACGGATTCCGACAAAAAGGTTTCCGCTGTTGTAATAAATGCGGGTATCGCAAATGCCTGCACGGGTGAAGAGGGCTTTTCCTACTGCAGGAAGACGAGCGATGCGGCAAAAGAAGCGCTGAAGCTTGACGGTTCGGAAGTACTTGTGGCATCCACCGGAGTCATCGGAAAACAGCTTCCCATTGACAGGATCGTGGCAGGTACAAAGGTGCTGGCAACGAAGCTTTCCGACACTGTAGAAGCGGGAGATGAGGCATCAAAAGCCATCATGACAACCGACACACACAACAAGCAGATCGCTTTTGAGTTTGAGATCGGCGGTAAAAAGTGCGTCATCGGAGGCATGTGCAAGGGCTCCGGAATGATCCACCCCAACATGTGTACCATGCTGGCGTTCATCACGACCGATGTTATGATCGACAAGAAACTGATGCTTAAAGCTCTCAGGGAAGACATCGAAGACACCTTCAACATGGTTTCCGTTGACGGAGACACCTCCACCAACGATTCCGTAATGCTTCTTGCCAACGGACTTGCGGGAAATGATGAGATCCGGGACGAGAACAGCGCGGATTACGCACTTTTTAAAGAAGCGCTTCACGGCGTGACACTTTTCATGGCAAAGAGCATCGCAGCAGACGGAGAAGGAGCAACAAAGCTTTTTGAAGTCAGGGTTGTGAATGTTAATGATAAAGCAAAGGCAAAGACACTGGCGCTTTCCGTAATAAAGAGCAGCCTTACCAAGGCAGCGGTTTACGGAAATGACGCAAATGTGGGAAGGATCATGTGCGCACTGGGCTATTCCGGAGTGGATTTCGATCCCTACAGGGTGGACATCACCATCTCAAGCGAGAACGGCACTGAGCAGCTGGTGGAGAACGGTGTTCCCGTGGATTTTGACGAGGAGATCGCCACAAGCATCCTTAAGGGAAAGGCAGTTACCGCCCTCTGCGACATGAAGGAAGGCAAAGCCGAGGCTACAGCCTGGGGCTGCGACCTGACCTATGATTACGTTAAGATCAATGCTGATTACAGAAGTTAAAGAAAAAGGAAACTAACATGGAATACTCTTATCTTTCAGGTAACAATCGTGCGGACGTGCTCATCGAGGCACTTCCCTACATACAGAAATTCAGCGGCAAGATCGTTGTTGTAAAGTACGGCGGTTCCGCCATGGTGGATCCCGAGATCCAGAAGAACGTCATCAAGGACGTGGCACTTCTTAAACTTGTGGGAATGAAGCCCGTCATCGTTCACGGCGGCGGCAAGGAAATTTCAAAATGGGTAGGGCTTCTCGGAAAAGAGCCTGTGTTTGTTGCAGGAAAGCGCGTGACAGACTCCGAAACCATGGAAGTTGCCGAAATGGTTCTCAACAAGGTCAACAAGAATCTTGTTCAGTTCATGGAACAGCTGGGCATCAAGAGTGTCGGCATCTGCGGTAAGGATGGCTGCACACTGCACGTAAAGCGCGCCACCGTTGACGGACAGGACATCGGATTTGTTGGTGACGTTGACAAGGTTGACACGGGACTCATCCTTTCCCTCATCGAGCAGGATTTCGTTCCGGTTGTTGCTCCCATCGGACTTGACGACAACTTCCAGGCGTACAACATCAACGCAGATGACGCTGCATGCGCCATCGCGGAAGCTTTGGGCGCGGAAAAGCTCACCTTCCTCACGGACATCGAAGGAGTCTGCAAGGATCCCAAGGATAAGACGACATTGATTTCCAGCCTTTCCATAGCAGAAGCAGAGGAACTCATCAAGAACGGCAACATCGGAGGCGGAATGCTTCCCAAGATCCACAACTGCATTGAAGCTATTGAACACGGCGTCGGTTCCGTCCACATCCTTGACGGAAGAATGGCTCACTGCCTGCTGCTGGAGTTCTTTACGGATAAGGGTATCGGAACAGTGATCTATAAATGAATCTCTAACTCGTCCCAAAGGCAATTATCATGCATTCCGACGTATGGTCACGCAGATCTTGCACGTAAGTGAATGATGCCGTCTCAGCGAGGAATCGCGAAGCGACAGTTGTCATCTCAGATGGCGTGACATTTCCAACCGGGTTATGAGCTCACGTGTTAATAGGAGAAAATTATGGAAACAAAGGAAGTAATGGAAAGGGCTGAGAAGGTTCTCATGCACACATACGGCCGTTATCCACTTGTTCTGGATCACGGCGAGGGCATGTATCTTTACGATAATGACGGCAAAGAGTACCTTGATTTTGCAGCCGGCATCGGAGTTTTTGCATTGGGCTACAACAATCCGGATTACAACAAGGCACTCACCGAGCAGCTGACAAAGCTCACTCACACGTCCAATTACTACTACAACATCCCTTCAACTCTTGCAGCCGAGAAGTTCACCAAGGCTTCGGGCATGGACCGTGTTTTCTTCACAAACAGTGGGACGGAAGCAGTTGAAGGCGCCATAAAACTTGCGAGAAAGTACTATTACAACAAGCACAAAAAGGCTGACAGCGAGATCATCGCCATGAACCACTCCTTCCACGGACGTACCATGGGCGCTGTTGCGGTGACCGGTACGGAAAGCTACCGCATTCCTTTCGAACCCCTCATCGGAAATGTAAAGTTTGCCGAATACAATGACTATGAAAGCGTCGAGAAGCTTGTTACCGACAAGACTGCAGCCATCATTATGGAGACGCTTCAGGGCGAAGGCGGGATCCATCCCGCAAACACAGCTTTCATCAAAGCTATCCGCAAGCTCTGCGACGAAAAGGACATTCTTCTCATCCTCGACGAAGTACAATGCGGAATGGGACGTTCCGGCAGGATGTTTGCATATCAGTGCTTTGATGTTCAGCCGGACATTATGACATCGGCAAAGGGCCTCGGCAGCGGTGTTCCCGTGGGAGCATTTGCCGCGAAAGAGAAAGTGGCGACAGCCCTTGTGCCCGGAGACCACGGCTCCACCTACGGAGGAAATCCCCTTGTATGTGCCGCAGTCAGCAAAGTCTTTGACATTTTTGAAGAGAAGCAGCTCATTAAAAATGCCAACGAGGTGGGCGACTACCTTTGGGAAAAGCTTGAAGAGTTTGCAAAGAAGCATTCCGACATCATCGTAGACCACCGCGGTATGAAGATGATGCAGGGTCTTGAATTTAAGTTTGATGTCCACGACACGGTGAAACGCGGTATGGACAACGGCCTCATCACCATCGCAGCGGGAGCAAACGTCATCCGCTTCCTTCCTCCGCTCATCGCAGAGAAGAAGCATGTGGATGAGATGATCGAGAAGCTTGAGAAAAGTTTGTAGGAGAACTTGCAGGACTGAAGAGCGGAAATCTTGAGAAAAGCTTGCAGGAAACTCTTTGAGACCGCATAAAATGAAAAAATGTGACTAAGAACCGCAAAATCACGGTTTTTAGTCACTATTTTTTGGCTTTTTTACCCTATTTTAGAGGGGGAGAGAGGAGATGAGCGCATAAAACATGTATTGTTGCATTCGGATGACATAAATTATGTTCTTCAACTCCTCTTAGAGTCAAAAAAAGATAACTAAGAAGCATGAAAATGTACT
>JAEFAR010000062.1 GCA_016287675.1 Lachnospiraceae bacterium | reverse complement strand
TCAGGTCCCGAGCATATGATGGCTGAAGGCGCCGAGCCAAGGCCCGACATGCGGCTTAAGAAACTTCTGAAAGTTTTTCCCGCATCATCCGAAAAATGCAGGTTGAGATCGCCCTCTTTGTTAAGCTCCGAGATCTTCGCACGGATGAGTGCAATCTTCTCCTCCTCTATCTTTTTATCCTTATAGTTACGAACTGAATGTCTCTGTAAAACAGCTTCTTGTAATGTGATCATGGAATTTCTCCTTTTGCATGGGATGACCTTGGGTTTTCAGGTTATTTTGATATGAACAGGACTCCAAGGGTTCCGGGCCCGCAATGGGATGAGATCACCGCTCCTGCGTCGGTTTCAAGGATCTCTTTAAAATGGTTCAGACTCTTAAGGTAATTTCTTACGGACTCAACGATCTCGGAATCGCAGGGGGAATGAGTGATGAAAACCCTGCCGGGATCCGCATTTTTCAAAGCTTCTTCCATGTCCGTAACATAGTCTGTGACAAATTTTTCCGGTTTTCCGCGGTACTTTTTCTCCGGATGCATGGCTCCGTTTTCAACAGCGATGCGGGGATGAAGCTTTAGTGCCGATCCGAAGAAAGCCGCAAGGCCGGAGCATCTGCCTCCTCTGTGAAGATAGGTCAGTGTGTCGATCACGAAACTTGCCCTTACTTTATCGGTGATCTTTTCGATCTCGGTCACTATCTCTTTTCCGCTCTTTCCTTCCGCTGCCAGCTCCGCGGCACGGAGGACCTGAAGACCTATGCCTGTGGAAAGATTTGCCGAATCGATGACGAAAACTCTGTCGCTCATTTCCGCGGTCTCCGCAGCAAGGCGGCAATTGTTGAAGCTGGCGGACATGGAGGATGAGATTGTAAAGATCACGTACTCGTCATCCACTTTTTTGTCAAGAAACTTCATTATGTCATCAACGCTCGGCGCCGCTGTTTTCGGTGTCTGACCGTGAGTGTCGGACCACTTGAAGATGTCCGCGGGAGTGATGTCCACACCGTCCTTAAACTCATCATTCCCGAGATTCACGTAGAGGGGGATGATGCCGATGTTGAATTTTTCAATAAGGTCCTGTGACAGATCACAAGTGCTGTCAGAAAGAATTTTAACCATTTTTTTCTCCGATATAGTTTATTTGCGGAAAGCATTTCCACATATGCGGCAAAGGCTGCATATAGGTGAACAGTAGCGTTAAAAAAGCTCCACCGCCTGTAGCAATGGAGCAAGCTTATATTTACTATAGCAAATTGTCGAAGATTGTGCAAGAAATTCAGACCTCCGGATAAGGTACCACATCCGGCGCGGGAGAAACATGTTCTCCGATCATTTTTTCCATCCAGACCATGTTGTACCAGCGTCCGAACTTGTAGCCGCACCTGTGGAATGTGCCCACAAGCTTGTAACCCTTCTTTTCATGAAACCTCACACTGTCAAAGGTCAGGTACTCATCCTCATCCCCGTCGGGTACGGAAATACAGGCGTTCACGTTGAGAATGTTCATCTTTTTGAGTTCCGCCTCAAGCCTGTCCAACAGCAGGCTTCCCACTCCTGTGCGCCTCGAGTCCTTTGAAACATATATGGAAGTCTCGATGGAGTGATCGTAGGCGGCACGGGCCTTGAAGGCTCCTGCATAGGCATAGCCGACAGCCTTTCCGTCTTCCTCTGCCACCAGATAGGGGTATTTCTTTAATGTGTTTTCGATCCTTCCGCGGAATTCTTCCACGCTCGGAACGTCGTATTCAAACGTGATGGCGGTGTTTTTAACGTAATGCGAGTATATGCCCAGAAGCGCTTCCGCGTCATCGGGCGTTGCAAGTCTTAAGTTCATGGTCTCTCCTTTTTAAAATGACACGTCGAAACGCTTCAGTTTTTCGTAGATCTTCTCAAGTCCATCCATCTGCGGTCTGGACTCATCCATGCGTATGCGTATGTCCTGCATCTCCCGGTCGGTGTGCGCGATGACATCAGCGCATTCTTTGAGGCGTTCCACTATCTCCCCCGCATCCGGAGCATCCTTTTTGTACTTTATGCCGTGCTCCAGACTTGCCCAGAAATCCATGGCGATAGTGCGGATCTGCACCTCTGCCTTCACGATCTTTTTTTCCTCGGCGAAGAAGACGGGGACACTCACGATCAGGTGCAGGCTGCGGTAACCGTTGGGCTTGGGGTTCTCTATGTAATCCTTCTTCTCGATGAGAGTGATGTCATCCTGAGCGATCAGGGCGTCCGCAATGCGGTAAATGTCGTCGATGTAGGAGCAGATGACACGTATGCCCGCAATGTCGTTTAAAGTGTTTTCGATGTTCTTTCGGGAAATGGGAACGCCTTTACGAAACATCTTTTCCACTATGCTGGTCTGACTCTTAAGGCGCGTGTGGATGGCACTGATGGGATTTCTGCTGTAGCGCACGGCAAATTCCGTATCCAGGATTTCAAGCTTTGTCTTGATCTCTCTGATGGCGCAGGCATATTCCATCAGAAGGCTTTTAATGTCCAGCACCGTATCCATGAGGCCGTTGGCCTGGGAAAGCAGTGCGGATTCCGAAAACTGCCCCACAAGGTTTACACCGGGCAGCATATTGTTATTGTCCATAGTAAATCTCCCTCATTTAATAATCGGCACGATCGTGCCGCTTGGCTTTTTTACCTACTTTACCATTAAAGTGTGTTTTTTTTGAGAATTTTCACAGATACAGCTCCCCCATAAAATATTGTTCCTGAAACTCCGTTCTTTTAAGGATCTCTTCTCTTTCCGGTACTTTCCCGTCAACGCTCACGATCCACTTATCCTCGCAGTCGTTCAGGCGGTGAATGACACCGACCACTTTTCCCTTAAAACTTTTTACCGGTTCTTCGACACCGAAAAGGTAGACATCCTGCTCCGCACCGTCACCCGCGAAAACTCCGTCAACATAGCCGTAATTCAGCGGATAGATCATCTCCGGATGTCTCGGATGAGAGCTTCCCAGCGGTCTGTCGACGTGCCCTTCGACCTCACGCCCGATAACATTGCCGTAATCCATCCGTATGATGTCCTTGAAATAAACTCTGCAATCCCAGCCGTATATCGACTTCATCTGCTTCAGGTAGCTGTAGCCGTACTTTTCGTAAAGTCCCGTCTCGCCCGTGGAAATGTACATCCTTTCGAAGCCCTCTTCTTTCGCCAGGGCATATGTATGCTCGATCAGCTTTCCCATGCGTCTCTTGCCCCTGAATTCCGGGAATGTGTAGACAAAGCCCGTCCAGGGAGTCATTGAAGGCTCGTCGATCTCGTCCTGACGTGCATATGTGCAGAACGCGATCAATGCCTTCCCTTCCGTAAGCAGCAGGACCTTCGTGTCCTCGCCGCAGAGTTTTTTCAATTCGTCGTTCCCGATCAATTTGTATAAGAGTTTCCCCGCCTCCCAATCGCTTTTTCTGATCTCTTCCAGCCAATAGGCACGTTCTGAAGCGGGGAGGGAGTAAAAGTCGAGTGTGTTCATCTGTCAGACCTTTCTTCCGAAGTCTATTTTTCTTTCTTTCTGATCTCTTCGAACTCAGCCTGCATTGTGGGATTATCTTTTGTAAGCTTCTTAACGCTCACATCTTCAACCTTGTTGTTCGCCAGTCGAAGCTGATTGTCCGAGCCCTGGAGCTCTTTCTTGACTTTCTCGAGATGCAGGATAGTCTTATCGATCTCATCGATCGCTTTTTCAAAATGATCGTGAGCGATGGAATAATTACGTCCGAATTCGTCCTTAAATCTGTTAAGATTGTCTTCAAAATTGGTGATATCTATGTTCTGGTTCCTTACGACCGCCAGCTCCTGCTTATAGGAAAGTGCATTCAATGCCGCATCCCTGAGCAGGGTGATGATGGGTATGAAACACTGGGGGCGCACCACATACATCTTTTCATATCTGTAGGAAACATTCACTATGCCCGCATTATAGAGTTCACTGTCTGCTTCGAGCATAGAAACAAGAACCGCGTATTCGCATCCCTTTTCTTTTCGGTCTTTATCCAGTTCCCTGAAGAAATCCTCGTTTTTGTGCTTGGTTGCGGTTTCATCCAGCTCATTTTTCATTTCAAACATGATCGAGATGATCTCATTACCGAGCTCATCGTTCTCACGATATATGTAGTCGCCCTTGCTTCCGGTCCTGACGTCGTTGTCCTTCTCGAAATACGCATTTTTAAACGCAGTCGCCCTCAACTGATTAAACTGTATCTCGCAATGCTGTTCCAAAGTCTCTCCGACCATCTTCGTGGACATTTTCGCCTTAAGATCCTTGTAAAACCCGATAAGAGCATCCTTTTCGGAAATGACGGCCTCATGTTTCTCCTTCTCGGAAACAAGCTTTCTCTCGAGATCCATCTTTTCTTCTTTTATCTCGTCAACGGCTTTCCTGACCGCAAGTTCCCTCAGTTCATCGTTCTGTTTGATCTCCAGCTCCAGTTCCCTGCTCTTGGATTCTAAAGAACGTTTCTGATCCTCGAGCTCTTTCACGGCATCCTGAACAGCAAGTCTCTGCTTGTCTGCGGCAGCATCCAACTTCGCCCGGAGTTCCTGATTCATGCCCTCTGATTTCACGAGCTCTTCCCGAAGTTTTGTGATCTCTTTTTCCTTTTCCTCATAGCTTTTGGCTCTTACATCAACTTCTTTTGCCTTAAGCTCCGCGGAGAACTTTTCGTTTAGATTCTTCACGGTTTCGGCAACACGTTCGTCTACGTCGTGCTTAAACTCTCCGTCACGGATCTGTTTAACGATAGAATCAAGTTCTGTCTCATTTACGGTAAAGATCTGCCCACAGTGAGGGCATCTTAACTCAGCCATATCTCTTCTCCTTTGATCCCTTTGCTGTCAAATCCTGACTATCCAGCCTTCTCTGCGCGGAGCCGCCGGCTTTGCGGGGCTTGCTGCGTATCCCAGGGCACAGTGTCCGATGCCTTCCCAATCGCCTTCGATACCCAGACGCTTCAAAAGATTCTTGCCGAAATCCGACTCAAACTCTTCCTTTGCGCGGTGAATCCATATGCTTGCAACGCCAAGGCTCTCTGCTGCGTTCATGAGGTTACCCATAACGAGGGAACCGTCGTAAACGTGGGTGACTACAGCTTTGTTGGCAAGAACGATCAGGATCACAGGGGCACCGTAGAAAGGATCAAAACCCTCTCCCCAGCCACCGATCCTGCGGTTCTCTTCAACGATCTCGTCGCGGAGCTTCTTGTCAGTCACAGCGATGATCATCGGGCTCTGCTTGCCCATACCCGTAGCGGCGTAAGTGCCGGCGCGAAGGATGGCATCCAGCTCCTCTTCGGTGATCATGTCCGGCTTAAAGTCACGGCAGCTTCTTCTGGTTTCAAGTATTTTCAATGTTTCGTTCATATTAACCTCCTTGGGATTCTAAAATCATACTGAAATGGTAGCTTTTTAGCCGTAAAAATTCAAGCAAAAAACAGTGAAAATTAGACGGATTTTTGTCGTGAGATTTTTCAGCCTTCGCCACGTGTCCAGTAAGGCTTCTGATCCTTGTGGGAGTAGCCTTTGAGCTTCTCCCCGAACTCTCCTCGCCTTGTTTCGTAGTACTTCCGGGATTTTTCGCTGAGCCTACCCTCTCTCACTGCCTCTTCCAGCGCCTCCTCGAAATCCCTGAAATCAGCCTGGGCGTTATCCTTGTAATTGTTTGCCATGTTCATGCATATGCTTTCCAGCAAGGCATCAAGATGTTTTTCGGTTTTAGATCTGAAAAGAGACATGTTTATATCCTCGTTAATTTCATGTTGACAATACGTATTGATACGTATTATTATCTATTGGGGGAGGGGACTATGCCACTAACATCAAAAGAATTGATCAAATTGCTGAAAAAAGGATTAGAACACGCAATACTTAAACAGGCAGGATTGGAGGCTCGCGATGAATAATTGTTTTTATCCGGCTATTTTTCATAACGCTGAGGAAGGAGGATTTTGGATTACATTTCCCGACTTCCCGGAGATCATTACCCAAGGCGACACTACTGAGGAAGCTTACAAAATGGCTTCAGATGCCCTTGGCCTTTGCATCGACGAAAAGCTGAAATGCGGGGAAGAACTTCCCGCTGCATCTTCCATCAATGATTGCGTCAAAGAGCCGGGCTCTTTTCCCTGTCTGATTGAATTTGATCTTATGCAGTACAGACGAACGCATAACACAAAGTCTGTCAAGAAGACTTTAAGTATTCCCGAATGGCTCAATGAAGCTGCTGTAGCCCAAAACATCAACTTTTCCCAGGTATTGCAGGATGCTTTGCTTCATAAGATCGGAATGTTGTAATAAGGATATTTTGGCAAGGGATACTCCTGAAGGTTTATCCCTTATTTTTTACAATAACGCAAACCAGTCAAACACTCCTCTTGCCTCTTCCACCTTCTCATCCTGCAGATCCATGGTCTCTATGATCTTTTCGTAGAAGCTCTTAATGTCGTCGTTTCCGGCGATCAGGCGGACCTGGTTGTTCTGCAGGAGGATCGTGACAAGTTTCTCCTTCTGGCTCGGAGTCCAGGCATTGAATTCGGAAAGCTTCGCAATGGTCTGGTGGGTGTACACAAAGTTCGGGCTCATGGCAAGACGTATGATCAGATCGTCTTTTGCATTCTTGTCGGCGTCCGCGCCACTGTTGGCATCAAAGTCGCGCACCTCATTGCGATAATCCGCACTGCGGTTCTCGAGCACCTCGTTGCAGGCGGTCCGGTCGATTATCTGCTTCACCAGCTCGTCCAACTGTTCGCCCTCTCTGTAATCCGCCGGGGCAAACATCTTGATTCGGTTGTCTCGCACCATCTTATAGACCTTGGTCTTGTCACCCTGCTCGGGATTGTAAACGCCGATAGAGTAACCGCCGTGCACATTCACAAGCTTCATGCAGGGCACATCCGTGTCGCTGTCCCCGATGTAGATCATGTTTCTGAAGGGCACACGCAACTTCTCCGGCGGAAAGTACTCATTCACTCCCGGATCGTTTATGTCCAGCACACCCTTTTCTATCCTGAAAAGGCACTGTGTCTTGTTCGTGTAGTTTATGACCTGAGCCGGCCATTCCGCGAGCCCGCGGGCATTGTAGTAGAAGGAGCTGGCATATATCTTCGTAAACGCGCCCTTTTGAGCTATGCCTGTGCCTTCGATCATCTCCTTGAGCCCTGACGAGATAATGTAATGCTCCACGATGACGCCTTTTTCCTCGCCGTACTTCCGCATGCGCTCGAACCACTCCTCCACGCCGGGAAACAGCGTTACCTTCGAGCCGTACTCCATCAGGTTCTGCTTATTAAAAATGAGATTGCCCTCGGCTTCTCTCACCATCTTCAGCATATATGCCAGGTTCTGATCCATGTCATTGTCCACGGCCAGCTGGTTGGCCTCCGTCCAGAAATCTTTCACGTCGAAGCCCACCGATTGTATGTAGCCCTGCGCCTGCATATCGTCCGGCGTCAGCGTCTTATCAAAGTCGTAGCAGATCGCCACTACCGGCTTGTCTTCTTTTGTCTTGCGTGCATATGCTTTCTTTACCACGTTCTGTCCTTTCGATTTGCCCTGTTTTTTCCCCTTTTCCTGCGGGGGCAGTTGTTCATTATGCGATCCAAAACTGATCATTCTTGCCTTTTAATTTCGTTCCCACACGGATCTCCTTGGGAAGCAAGGCTCTGTCCACTTCGATAATGCATTCTTCCGGAACATCGGCCCTGTCAAGCTTTACCTTGTCGCCTTCAATGGAGATCACGACATAATAACCGGTGTTATCCTGATAAACATTCTTCCCGCAATGAGGGCAATAATCACTGCTTATCCTGTAAAGATAACCTCCGCAATGAGGGCAGGAACATATAACCGCCCCCAAAAAGAGTACAACGCAAGAGCACACAAGCACTGCAATAAGCTTCCAGTGTGGTTTGATATCGATGTTCAGAATAACCAGTGCGATTACCATATAAGCCACATAAAGTAAACACACCGCCCAACTTTTTCTTTTCTTCATCTTCTTCTCCCAAACAGCCTCATCACAGCTATTGCGCCAAGAATAAAAGGCCACAGCGCTGTGTCTTTATCCTCGCCGTTCTTTGCAAGCGCACGTATAGTGTCTCCGTGGCGCTTCTCGTCATTCTTTACGGACACCACCTCGGGGTAATCCTTAACCAGCTTTTCGTAGCCCGAGATCGCTGAGTACTCAAAATGCGCGATGATCGGATACGCCAGCTTCTTCCCGAGAATACGATACGCCAGAACCGCTGCGATTGCCTGTCCTTTCTTCGCTTTCAATGTCTCTCCCGTGTACTTCCTGAAAACCGCCGCGTGACGCCCCTCGTCAGCGGCAAGCTTCTTGAACGTTTCCGCATCGGTCTTGTTTTGAACGACCTTTGCCAATGTCAAATAGGTTTCGACACCGTCCATCTCGCCCTGCTGGGCGCTCAGGAGCTTTTCTCTTTCTACCTGTGAGATCATCATATTAAAATACCTCCTAATGTGTAACGGCAGGATTACACCTTCCTCCAACCAACTACCCTGCATATGCAGGCTAAACTCGCTCGTTCTCTCTCACTTAGCCTGCTCTTCTTCATCTATATGAAAGTTCATGCCGCAAATCGGGCAAAACTTACATTCGAGAGTATGCATTTTCAGCCCGCAATTCGGGCATACATTGGAAATAGCCGTATACATTTTGAATATCAACGACCATATCGAAACTCCAATGCACACAGCGCCGCCCGTTCCGAATATGGGTATACAGATTTCATGCCCGATAAAAAAGGTTGCCGATATCATGATCGCAATTCCCACACACAGCACCGCAATGCTCCAACGCCTAATTTTCACGACTTTCTTGCGATAGGCCCTCAGTTCCTTAAGCTCCTCAAGTTTCTCGAGTTCCCTGTTTTCCATAACCTTCTCCCTTCTTTAATTCACAGCCTCGGATACTCTCCGACGGCATACCCCATGTATTTCATGATCCTGAGCTCGTCCACCGCGTCGCGCAACGCATTGTGGACTTCCCGGTATCCACGTTCCCCAAACATGTTCAGTACGTTTTCCACACCGTACCCGCTTTTGAGCCGCCCCGTCATACAGCACACCGCTCCCACGGGGATTGCCCTGTTGTACTGCCTGTACGCCGCGAACCGCATGATGTCGTGCCATTCGTAGCCCTGTAAAGCAGGCATATGATTAAAGTCGAACCTTGCGTTGTAGGCAAAGATTGCCTGCGCCCCGTTCTCTGCGAGGAATTCCTTCACCGCTGCGACCGCCGCTGCCTTTTCCAAAGTGACGCTGTCCACGCCCCGCACTTCCATGACGGAGGAGTACATCCCGCCAACCGCTGCCTCGGCTTCAAAAATTATGTATTTTGTTGCAATGGGTTCAAAGGTGTCGTCGTCTGCGATCACCACGCCGATCGACATAACTTGATCGACCCAGTTTGTTTCTGTATCAATAACAGCAAATCTTGTTTTCATGTTTCTTTAATATCTATTTTTCGTCCCGTTTTTCTTTAATTTCGATTATGCAACATATAAACGCGGGTTGTAAAGCAGATTTTCAGCAAATTAGAGGCATCTAACTCTCGCAGAAATGACACGCCACCT
>JAEFAR010000061.1 GCA_016287675.1 Lachnospiraceae bacterium | reverse complement strand
TAGCCAATTACTTCCTTGAACTCATCGCAGGCACGGGAGCTGTTGAAGCAACACTTAAGAAATACGTTATGTGATCCCGACGGATCGATCCATAAAAAAGACCTGCCGCAGGTTTAGCCTGTTGCAGGTCTTTTTTTTCGAAAATTTTTTACGCGTTTCGGAATGCAGGCGTCACCTTGATATCTGGCGTCGGTGTATCCGTCACAGCAGGAAAGTACTCAGTTTCAGGCACTTCTATATAAATGGGGAAGGGGAAAACCGCCCATTCTTCCTCGGTCGTCGGAAAATCTGCCAATGTTATCATGCCCGCAGGTGTCGGCGTTCCGCCTCCCGCAATCTCCGTAGGATACGGTGTATTCGCCGGGTCTGCGGTTTTTGTGGGCGACGTCTCACCTGCTTTCTGCTTCAGCTCAGCGCCTTAAGCACCGCTTCTCTTGATACTTCCTCTACCAAAAGACTGTTTACCGCCTGGTTTATATGCTTCACGTAATGTGCATCCGAATCTGTGATGATCTTACATTTTTCGAGATAGGGATGTTCTTTTCTTAATCTGTGAAGATTTGCCATGTTCTTGAGTTCCGCAGTCTTGAACTTTGAATCCGGAGGAATGAAGCCCAGCTGGGAAATAAGGGATGTGGTGGTCTTGTCCAGATGGGCGGGGATCATGATCCCGTTGTGAGAGCCCACAAGATCAAAAACATCGTCAAAATCTATGTCTGTCGCATTAATGAGGAGCTTTGACAGTCTTCCGATCTCTTCGTCATCCTCATTCATGATCTGCTGTTTTCCGAAGATCTTTTCATTGTTTTCCACATCCATCAGATGCTCATAAACATAGGAATCAAACCCGAGTGCATCCGAAAGTGTCGGAAACAGGCATACAACATGGATCTCTTCGGATGTTGTGAGTTCCATGCCCGGGATGCCGAGAATTCCGTAGAACTCGCAGGCTTTTAAAAACGGCTCGCAGTTTCTGCAGGAGTTGTGATCCGTCAGGGCAATGACCTGCAGGCCGTTGAGCGCCGCCATGCCCGCTATCGTTGCAGGCGTCATCTCATCATCTCCGCAGGGCGAAAGACAGGAATGGAGGTGAAGATCGTAGAAAACCTGTTTCAATTCCATGATCTGCACCTCCATTCGTTGTGTGTATCAATTCTTTTTTATTTAGCTATTGCTTTTCCGATCATCGAAGCAGCCTCAAAAACCGGAAGCTCGGTTGAAAACAGGGCTATCCCCTGCTCCTTTGCCTTGGACAGCATGTTGTCCTCCACTGCCACTCCTTCCGCAAGGATCACACAGGAAACATCGGTAAGGCTTGCAACCGCAAGGGTGTTCAGGTTGCTCATTACCGTAACCCAGGCTGCCTCCTCCGACATGCGGGACATGGCAATGCTCAGAAGATCGCAGCAGTAAACGGATCCTATCTCTTTCTCATCCGCGCTTTCCGAACTGTTTAAAACTTTAAAGGGAAAATTTCCCGGAATTTCTTTTACTTTCATATAGCTTCTTCCTCTTTGACATCCATGTTGTTTTCGATGAATTTAAGGAAAGACTCTGCGTTTTGAGGTTTTGCGTAGTAGTAACCCTGGAAGAAATCGCATCCGTAGTAAGCCAGGAGCTGAGCCTGTTCCTCGGTTTCAACGCCTTCCGCTATGAGTTCCAGCGAAAGCTGTTTCATCATTCGTATGGTCTGTCTCAGAACCGTCATGGCCTTATCACTCTTCATCGCATTCCAGAGCATCTTCTTATCCAGCTTCACGATGCTGAAGGGATACTCAACAACGGTGGTAAGGTTTGCAAAGCCTGATCCGTAGTCGTCAAGTGAAAATCTGATCCCGCTGTCTGTCATCTTCTGCATATTCTGTCTCAGCAGCTTTGCAGAAACAAGACTTGCGGTTTCGTTGATCTCAAGACTGATCCTTGAGTAATCCAGCTTGTGTTCATCCATTACCGAGACGATCCGTTCATGCAGATCATCCTGCAGGCACTGCATGGGTGAAAGATTGATATCAATATATTCGATACCCTTTTCCCAGATCTTGTTTGTGGAAATGAACCGGCAGACCTCTCTGATAACATATTCACCGATCTTTACGATGAGTCCGTTCTTTTCGGCGATGGGAACAAATTCCTCGGGGCTGATGAACCCAAAATCATCGTCATAGAGTCTGAGCAGAGCTTCCGCAGATGTAAAACGTCTGTTTTCCACCGAGTAGATGGGCTGGTAATAAACACTGAATCTGCTTTCTGCCAAGGCTTTTTTCAGTATCCTTAAAACCTGCGTGCTCCTTCTTCTCTCTTCCAGAAGAGCCGTATCTGCAACCACCACTGCTTCTTTTCCGCTTTCGGATGCCTTTGACAGCGAGTACTCCAAAAGGTTCATTACGCTTTCCGTAGACTGGGCATCTCTCGGAAAAGCGAACCTGCACATCGAACATCCCAGTCTTATGCCTTCTTCATTGGCCATAAAGGGATTCTCAAATCTTCTCCGGATCTTCTTCGTAACCATTTCAACTTCCGATTCGCCACCATCCACGATTATGGCAAATCTTGATTCCGTGAAAGCAAATACATTGGCACGTCCCATTATGGAAACCAGATACTTTGCAATCTCATTTCTTAATTGTGAAACACTTCCGATCCCCACAAGCTGTCTGAAATCCGAAAGGCCCTCAGCCTTGATCCCCACGACTGCAAACTGTTTTCCGTTTGCTATGAGGTTTGATGTGAAGGTTTCAAATGCGAGACGGTTGTATATGCCTAATTGCTGTTCCTCGTAATAAGCAGGGCTCTCCATAGTGTAGGCCATGATCAGGATCGCCAGCATTACACCGAAATCCACCACCAGTACGGAAGGATGAGTCAGCTGGATGAAAAGGGTTGTAAACAGGATCGCCGAGTAGACGATCATGTTCATTATCTGTCTGCCGTGGAGGTTCTTCCTGCGTTTTACGAAGTACCTGACGCCCATTGCCAGATAAACGAATGCAAGGCCGTAGCTGATGAAGGCGCCGAAGCCCGTATGATAAACGAAGTTCTCATCTATGTAATAAACAAAATGGGTTATACCGTTTGTAAGGACCATAATGACGTCCAGCGAGTAAGGCACCGCCACCAAAAGATACTCTGAAGTCTTAAAACGTTCCTCATCGGTCTTGGAGGAAACTATCATGTAATAAAGATACAACGGTGCGAGTCCATGGTAGAAAATGTTAAATCCCAAAAGCAGGAAGTGGTTGAACCACAGAGGCAGCACTTCTGCGTAGGCCAATGCAAAGCAGCTCCCCAGATCGAACATGGTTGCGGTGGTAGCTGCAAACAGAAGATTTAAAAAGGCATTGGTCTGCCTGGATTTGATCGTTGCCCTTATCAGGTATTCTATTATGATGACCACAGCCAGACACAGGGCCGCGATATCAAAATGATAAACGAAACTCATAATTTTTGTCCTTTTTGCAAAATCAACAGAAACAATTTCTATCAACTCACTATTTTATCACATATTTGGTGCATTTCCAAGAAAGAGTGTATAAAATATTCTGTAAACGGTTACCGTGAATTATCTGTCATCCGTCGATCTTGCTCATTTCTCCGGAAAGCCTGTGTACGTACTCCCTGAGAAGATGTATGCAGTCCAGTTCCTTTGCCTCGCCCTTTACTATGTCCTCAGCCAGCGCAAGGCAAGTGGGTGCGCCGCAGGCCCCGCAATCCAGTCCCGGAAGCCTTTTCTCGATCTCCCGCACCTCATTCATCTTCCGGATGCTTTCCTTCATGCTGCTCCCCAGCTTGAACACGGGCTCGTACTCTATTTCCTTCGTCCATACGGCGTCATCCGGATGTACCGCATCCCCGGATTCCAGCCTCTTAAGCGCCACAGGCATATACTTCTTCAGCCTGTTCATCTTGACCTTGGCAATGAACGGATTTTCCACCGTAAGAACGCCTCCCACACAGCCTCCGTTGCATGCATTCAGTTCGATGAATTCAAGGTTTTCGAATTTCTGATCTTCAAGATCTTCCAGGATCTTGTTCACATTCTCTATGCCATCCGCGGCCAGGTAGTTGTCTGTGATCAGGCCGCCGGCTTCCCCGCCGGAAATTCCCCAGCCCACTCCGATCTTTCCCGCGATGGCGAGATCCTCCGGCTCATCGATCTGCTTCATCAAAGGAAGGAGCTTTACGTAAACGTCTTTAATGGCGCAGACTGCGTCAATGTTACTCTTTTCCATGCCCAGGGGCGACTTCATGGCAGTCACCTTTGAAGGGCAGGGGGAAATGAAGATGATCCCGATCTTATCCTCGGGAAGACCGCTCTTTTCAACCGCTCTTTTTCTGGCTTCCTTCGCCGCGATCTCCACGGGAGGTGCTATCGGAAGAAGGTGTTCTATAAGATTGGGAAATTTGACTCTGATCAGGCGGACCACAGAAGGACAGGCAGTGCTGATGAGAGGCCACTGATCCTGATGTTCTCTTATATATGTTCTTGAAAGCTGGGAAACCACCTCAGCGGAAGCTCCCACTTCATAAACGTCGTCAAACCCCATCTTCTTAAGTGCCGTAAGTACAATGTTCACGTCGTCCAGATTGTTGAACTGTCCGTACAGTGAGGGCGCGGGCAGCGCCACCGTGTACTCGTAATCGTTGATCACATCAAGCGGATCATAGGATGGCAGCTTTGCATGGTTCTCACAGATCCTGATGCATTCGCCGCAGTCTATGCATCGTTCCTTTGTAATTATGGCTTTATGATTTCTGACACGGATCGCCTGGGTCGGACATCGCTTGATGCAGTTGATACACCCCTTGCACAAGTCGGGATCCAGGCGGACCGAGTTCGTAAATATGTCTTCGTTGTTCAATGCTTCACCCCATATTACTGTGTCTATTGCTGATAAACCTTCATAGTTACGGTTGTTCCGACTCCCACCACGGTGTCTATGTGCATCTCGTCGGAGTACTTTTTCATGTTGGGAAGGCCCATTCCTGCTCCGAAGCCCAATGCTCGCACATTGTCGGGTGCAGTTGAGTAGCCCGCCTGCATGGCTTTTTCTATGTCGGGGATTCCCGGTCCCTTATCCTTCAAAACCATGGTTATTTCTTCAGGTGTGATCTCCACATCGATCTCCCCGCCGTCTGCATGGATCACCATGTTGATCTCTCCTTCATACATGGCGATGGCCACTTTTCTGATGACTTCGGGTGAACAGCCCATCTGGCGAAGTCTTTTTTTCACATCTCCGGACGCTTCTCCCGCCCTTGTGAAATCCTCGTCGGTGATCTGATAATTTAATTTAATTGAGTCGCTCATAATCGGCACCTCCGCGTAATCCCTTTTCGTAGAGAAGGCCGCATGCCGAAAACATCCTGTGTCCGGTGCAAAGGAGAGGGATCTCTCTTTCGTTGGCCAGTTCGATCATCTGTTCATCCGGTTTTTTGCTGCGCACAAACACGATCGCCACAACATCCATCATTTCCGCCGTTCTGATAACCTGCGGATTGCAAAGTCCCGTAAGGAGAACTGCTCTGTCCTTTACAAACGCCAGAACATCACTCATCATGTCGGAACCGCATGCCATGTGCACTTCTCTGTCCGCCCACTGTTCTCCGCTGGCGTACCGTGCGCCCAAAGTTTCCTGTACATCTTTAACTGTCATATAAACCTCCGTCGATCATATATATGATTTGTCTGTCTATTTCAAAAATAATCACTACTTTTATTCTATCAGAAAAAAAACATATTTTCAATCAAAAAAGGGTGCCTCAAGCACCCGGGTTTCATATGTGTTCCCCTTTGAGCACATTTATTTTTTTATCAGCAGGAATATGCAGGCTGAAGCAGCAACCAGAACTCCCGCGATCACAAAACATCCGATGGAGATCGTTCTAAACATGGTAGCCCGAACCAGAATGCACCCTAACACAATAAGACATACTGCCGGCGCCAAAGGTATGAGCGCAAACAGTTTCTTGTTTCCCGTGGCAAGCGCAAATACGGCACTCCCCAAAGCGAACAGAAAAGCAATGATGGTTACGATGATTAAAGTATTCATTTGACACCTCCTCAATAAAACACACCAAAACGTGCTTGAAAAGCAAATTCTATACTATATTATGCCTAAAAAAATGAAAAGTCAAAAAGAATTCCGAAAATAGATTTTTGTGGTATTTTTAACAGAGTTATGGTAGAATAATTGATACGAACGGTCTGACCTATTGTTATTTTTTTAACAAAGCTTATTTGGGGCAGATCTTTTGACGAAAAACCAACAACATATTTTAGGAGGTTTCCACTATGAGCTCTAAAAAAAGTTCAGTTCCTTTCACCGGAACAAAAGAGCAGGAAGCCCAGCTCAAGGAAGTCATCCGTAAATTAAGAGACCAGCAGGGCTGCCTTATGCCTATAATGCAGCAGGCTCAGGAAATTTACGGCTATCTTCCCATCGAAGTTCAGACAATGATCGCAGATGAGCTCGGCATTCCGCTCGAGAAGGTTTACGGCGTATCTACCTTCTACGCACAGTTTGCTCTTTTCCCGAAGGGCCAGTACAGAATTTCCGTATGCCTTGGTACTGCTTGCTACGTAAAGGGTTCAGGCCCTGTTTACGAAAAGCTTGAAGAAAAGCTGGGCATCAAGGGCGGCGAATGCACACCCGACAGAAAGTTCTCGCTTGACGCGTGCCGTTGTATCGGTGCCTGCGGTCTTGCTCCCGTAATGATGATCAATGATGATGTTTACGGCAAGCTTACTGTTGACTCTCTCGACTCTATCTTAGCGAAGTACAACTAAGTAAAGCCTATGATGACTGAAATTTCACTGAATGTACTGGACATCACCGAAAACTCCGTAAAGGCAGGTGCCTCACTGATAAAGATATCCGTGGAAGCAGACACCGCAAAGGACAGCCTCGTGATCAGGATCGAGGACAATGGTTGCGGCATGACACCTGAACAGCTTTCAAAAGTTACGGATCCGTTTTTCACCACACGAACCACCAGAAAGGTGGGGCTGGGAGTTCCGTTTTTCAAACAATCCGCGGAAATGACCGGCGGGAGTTTTGACATCAGTTCAACCCCCGGTGTAGGCACAAGCATATGCGCAGCGTATGTCCTCTCCAGCATTGACAGAATGCCTCTGGGAGACATGGTGTCCACAATGCATCAATTGATAGTCATGCATCATCAATGCGATTTTCTCTACACTTACACATACAATCTGAAAAGCTTCACGCTTGATACGAGAGAATTTCGCGAAACCCTCGGAGACGTCCCTTTCGACGTTCCGGAAGTGTCCCTCTTCATCAGGGATTTTCTTAAGGAAAACACAGATGAAGTCAATTCGGGACAGGATTTGATCTAATCATCGCAGACTGACCGTTACGGTCCAGTCTTTACCATCAAAGACCAGGAGGAAAAAAACATGAAATCTCTTGCAGAATTAAAAGCAATTCGCGACAAGATGCAGGGACAGGTCGGACTTCGTGCTGAATCCGAAGCAGGCACCCGTGTTATCGTAGGTATGGCTACCTGCGGTATCGCCAGCGGCGCAAGACCCGTTCTCAACACTCTGTCGGATGCTGTTATGACCAAGAATTTAAAAGACATCTCAGTCGTACAGACGGGATGTATCGGACTTTGCCAGTATGAGCCCATCGTTGAGGTTCTTGAACCCGGCAAGGAAAAAGTAACATATATTAAGATGAACCCCGAGAAGGCACTCGAAGTTGTCGAGAAGCATCTCATCGGCGGAACCCCCATCTATGACTACACATTGCAGAAGGCAATGAAGTAAGGAGGAAAGCACACTATGTATCGTTCACATGTCTTAGTTTGTGGCGGAACCGGATGTACTTCTTCCGGAAGCCAGCAAATTCAGTCCCTTTTGAAGGAAGAGATCGAGAAGGCAGGACTCTCAAAGGAAGTAGCTGTTGTTCAGACAGGTTGCCACGGCCTTTGCGCACTCGGCCCCATCATGATCGTTTATCCCGAAGGAACTTTCTACTCGGCAGTAAAGCCCGAGTATATACCTGAGATCGTTCAGGAGCACCTTGTTAAAGGTCGTATCGTAAAGAAGTATGTTTACGAAGAGACAGTTACCAACGAGGAGATCAAGCCCCTGGCAGAAACCGCATTCTACAAGAAGCAGCACAGAATCGCTCTTCGTAACTGCGGTGTTATCAATCCCGAAAGCATCGATGAGTACATCGGAACAAACGGATACGCAGCTCTCGGAAAGGTTCTCACAGAGATGACCCCCGAAGATGTAATCAACGTTATCCTTGATTCCGGTCTCCGCGGACGTGGCGGCGCAGGTTTCCCCACAGGTAAGAAGTGGCAGCTTGCACGTAACCTCGTTCAGGACGGCGGTCAGAAGTACGTTTGCTGTAACGCCGACGAAGGTGACCCGGGTGCATTCATGGATCGTTCTGTTCTTGAAGGCGACCCTCATGCAGTTCTCGAAGCAATGGCTATCGCAGGCTATGCTATCGGAGCTTCTCAGGGTTACATCTACGTAAGAGCAGAGTATCCTATTGCCGTTCAGCGTCTTAAGATCGCTATCGGACAGGCTCGTGAGTACGGCCTTCTCGGTAAGGACATCTTCGGAACAGGTTTCGATTTCGACATCGACCTTCGTCTCGGTGCCGGTGCTTTCGTATGCGGTGAAGAGACAGCTCTTATGACCTCCATCGAAGGTAACCGCGGTGAGCCCAGACCCAGACCGCCTTTCCCTGCAGTAAAGGGACTTTTTGCAAGACCTACAATCCTTAACAACGTTGAGACCTATGCTAACGTTGCTCAGATCATCCTTAACGGTGCAGACTGGTTCAAGTCAATGGGTACCGAGAAGTCCAAGGGAACAAAGGTCTTCGCTCTCGGCGGAAAGATCAACAACACAGGACTTGTAGAAGTTCCCATGGGAACCACTCTCCGTGAGATCGTAGAAGAGATCGGCGGCGGCATTCCCAACGGAAAGAAGTTCAAGGCAGCTCAGACAGGTGGTCCTTCAGGCGGATGCATCCCTCCGGAGCATCTCGATGTTCCCATCGATTACGATAACCTCATCGCCATCGGTTCCATGATGGGATCCGGCGGTCTCATCGTAATGGATGAAACCACATGTATGGTTGATATCGCCAAGTTCTTCCTTGATTTCACAGTCGATGAATCCTGCGGTAAATGTACTCCTTGCCGTATCGGAACAAAGAGACTTTCCGAAATGCTCGAGAAGATCACAAAGGGTCAGGCTACTCTCGAAGACCTCGATAAGATGGAAGAGCTTTGCTACTACATCAAGGACAACGCTCTCTGCGGCCTTGGTCAGACAGCTCCCAACCCTGTTCTTTCAACACTCCGTTACTTCCGTAACGAGTACATTTCTCACATCGTAGACAAGAAGTGCCCTGCAGGCGTATGTAAGGATCTTCTTAAGTATGAGATCGATCGTGACAAGTGTATCGGATGCGGTATGTGTGCTAAGCAGTGCCCTGCTTCCGCTATTTCAAGAACCGATTACATCGCTCCCGGCAAGAAACTGGCAGCTATGGAGATCGATGCTTCCAAGTGCGTTAAGTGCGGTGCTTGTATGTCCACATGTAAGTTCGGCGCTATTTCAAAGAACTAAGAGAGGAGATTGGATACAATGGAAACAGTTAATATTAAGATCAACGGTATTGACGTTGCTGCAGCCAAGGGTTCTACGATCCTTCAGGCAGCTCATGATGCCGGCATTAAGATCCCTACCCTCTGCTACTTAAAAGACATTAACGAAATCGGCGCTTGCCGTATCTGCGTAGTTGAAGTAAAGGGTGCAAGAAGCCTTGTAGCTT
>JAEFAR010000023.1 GCA_016287675.1 Lachnospiraceae bacterium | reverse complement strand
TCGAATGCAGGATTGTTGACCCCGAGACGGGAGAGGAAGTGGGACCCAATGTTACGGGCGAATTTGTGGCAAGAGGCTACAACATCATGAAGGGCTACTACAAGATGCCAAAGGCTACAGCGGCTGCCATCGACAAGGACGGATGGCTCCATACCGGAGACCTGGCCTGCAAGACCGAAGACGGCTTCTACAAGATCACAGGGCGTCTTAAGGATATGATCATCCGCGGAGGCGAGAACATCTATCCCAAGGAGATCGAGGAATTCATCTACACCCATGATAAGGTTCAGGACGTTCAGGTCATCGGCGTTCCCGACGAAGCCATGGGCGAAGAGATCATGGCATGCATAGTCTTAAAGAAGGGCGAGACCATGACCGTGGATGAAATGAAGAAGTACATCATGGATCACATGGCAAAGCACAAAGTGCCCAAGTACATTGATTTTGTCGATGGATTCCCGATGAATGCCGCAGGCAAGATACTTAAATACAAGATGAGACAGGATGCCATCGAAAAACTGGGACTTAAAAAAGCCAGTGAGATTGTAACCGCCTGAATGAGCGGCTTTGAAACGGAGGCCGAAAAAACTTGATAAAAAGTTTTGAATTTTGACACACATTTGTGGGACTTATCCGATATAATACAGGCAGAGGGAAAATTTTGTTTGTATTCATGGAACGATAGTTCCGGGAGGCGTTTATGGCCAACATTTCATCTCTTACAAATTCAAATCTTTACAAAGCTTTATATAACGGAAAGTCCGGAAAGAGCGGATCTGCCGATGCACTTAATTCTTTTCTTGAGAGCATGAACGGCAATCCGTCAAAGAAGAAATCCTCTAAGACCGCCGACACGAATGACATATTCTCGGCACTGGGAAGCAACACCTTCAGCGATCTCACAATGATCAAAAAAGGTTCCTACAAGAGACTTCTTTCCGCCTACTATGAGAAGTACGGCGGAGCAGGCGGAAATTCCGCAACCGATGCTGTAACCTCGGAGATCTCTAATCTTAAGACGGTTTCAAATGATGCTTCGAATCTCAAGGATTCCGTCAGCAGACTCAGGAAGATCGATTTCTCAAAGGAAGAGGATGGCGAAAAGTCTCTGGCTGCCGCCAAGGGATTTGCGGAAAGCTACAATTCCCTGATCGAGAGTTCCGTCAAAGTGGATCGTCAGAGCGTATTGAAGGACACTCTTTCTCTTGTGAATTACATGAAGAAGAATGCGGGTATGCTGAACGAACTTGGCATGAAGCTGGGAACGGACAACAAGATCTCATTTGATGAGGAAAAATGGAAAAAAGCCTACTCCACATCCAAATCCTCCATGTTTAACGGGGTGGGAAGCTTTGGCTATCAGGCATCCTACAAGATCGGAAAGATCAATTCTTCCGCTGCTGCAGGTACTGGAAAGGCAACTCCCGCATCAACCTACACAAGTACCGGTAATTACAGACCCAACGATAACATTTCTCAGCTTTTTAACATCGAATCCTGAAATCGGGGATAATCGATACAATAGTTTAAAAATACCTTCCGCGACTTTCGGTCGCGGATTTTTTGTGCTATAATCTTTGTCATGAAAAACATCAAAAATGATATTAAAACAGGTGAATACAAAAGAGTCTATCTCTTATACGGCAGTGAGAACTATCTTAAACAGCTCTATTCCGACAAGCTGAAAAAGGCGCTGATCCCCGATGATGACAACATGAATCTGACCGTTATCCGGGGAGATTCCTTTGATTTTAACGAATTTAAGAGCATGTGCGACACTATGCCTTTTTTTGCCGACAGAAGACTGGTCCTTGTGAACAGATGCGGTAAGTTCAAACTGTCAAAAAAAGACGGGTCCGATGACGACAAAAAAGACAAGGAAAGCGGTAAGGATCCCTTTGCGGATTACTTAAGAGAGATTCCCGACACCACCGTTGTAGTTTTTGTGGAAGACGAGGCTGACAAACGGGGAAGAGCCTTTAAGGCAGTGAAAGAGACAGGCTATGTCTGTGAGATGAACTCGTTGGATGAAAAGGATCTGCTCCTCTGGATCGGAACCGAATTCAAAGCCATCGGAAAGTCCATTTCCGCCGCCACCGCTTCCTATCTTACGGAGTGGTCCGGAACGGACATGGGGAATCTCAAGATCGAGATAGAAAAGCTGGGATTTTTTGCCCTTGACAGGCCTTCAATAGAAAAAAGCGACATAGAAAGCATATGCACGCGTCAGTTAAAGGCTGTGATTTTTGACCTGACGGATGCCATAGCGGCAGGAGACAAGCATCGGGCACTTCGGGTCTATGATGAACTGAATGCTCTGAGACAGCCGATACAGCTCACCTGGCGCATGCTGATCAAGCATTATACGCAGCTTCTGGTGACAAAGGAATTAAAAGCTGCCGGCAGATCCGCGGATGAGATAACAAGGACACTTTCCGTGCATCCCTTTGTTACCCAAAAGCTCATGAGGCAGGTGGGAAGCTTTAAAACATCCGCCATCCGCAGAAAGCTGGAGTTCGGAGTTCAGCTTGAACAGGATTTTAAGGTGGGAAAGATCGACGAAAAAAACATAGTCGAACTTTTCGTGATGCAATAAAAAAATTTGCTTGCATTTGTAAAACAATTATGTTATCTTATTGTCCGCTGTGCGAGGAGTTTTTGACAGTAGGTTTTTTTATTCGGAATAGAATATGGAAGCGTATCGAAGCGGTCATAACGGCCCTGACTCGAAATCAGGTAGCCCGCAAGGGCTCGTGGGTTCGAATCCCACCGCTTCCGCTAAAAATGCCGCCGAAAGGGAACTTTCGACGGCATTTGTCTGTTTAGCGGGTTGTCAATAATTTAACGCAACCGGAAAAAGCACATAACTCTATACTTTGAAGCGCAGTGGACAGATGTCCGGCTTTACATCTGCATAAATCCGTAGCAGATCAGGAATTCTCCGAGTATGTAAGAGAGCATCTCCAGAAAATGTCTTTTATAGAGGGAATTGCTCTTGTGGAACCGGACTCCGAACAAGAGGACATCGGAGTAGAAAAACAGCAGTGCTCCCAGGGAAATGGTAATGGTTGCGGCACAGGGATTTGAAAACATCTGCATTATTGCAAAGGTGTTCATCAGTGCATTGGCCATCAGATAGCCCACCATCGGCACCTTCAGCATCTTGGGCACGTAATCCTTGAGATTTCCGCGCACCATGCAGATGAAGCCTATAAAAAGGAACAGCAGCGGTAGGATCGTTCCGTAGGGGACAGCCTTGAAGTCGATATTCGAACAGTAGGCACTGATGAAGCAAACGTGGCTTAAAAGGAATGCTATGCCTCCGAGAACGAAAAACTGGGGTCCGCGGCCCAAAAGAAGGACATCCCCGGCCCAGCTGAAGAAGAAAGCTGCCGTCACATAAAGATCGGGTGAAGGTACCGCAAACCAGTATGCCACTGCCATAAGGGGCAGCAGGAGCCACTTGGTGAATCTGCGGATCTTCGGATTACATCTGTATGTTCCGTACAGATGGATGACGCTGACGATTAAAAGGGCTATGAGTGATATGATTGTGATCGTGTTCATATTAACCTTCCCGTTGATCTTATTGTCCTGATGCTTTGATTTTACACCACTTATCACGGTATGTAAACATCTGCGCGCATCGATCTCTGCAATCCGCTTCGCTACTTGCTCATGTGGGTGTGGCGGTTACCGCTTCGCAGAATATACAACATGACGAAACTCTTTGAAAGCAAGCTTTCAGAGTTTCATCATGTTGTATATATGTGATCAGTAAAATAAAAAAATATTATAAAATAATGATTAAATTTGAGTTGCCAGTTTCAGATTATTATGCTTTAATAGGGTTGACTATAAGGCGAAAATGGAGCAACCTATATGCTTTCGAAAGGGGAAAACAGATGCCTTTATTGCTAAATCAGATCAGTTTCATACAGTACGGTCCGATGGGAGATATCTTCCTGACAGTACTTCTTGCGGCACTTGTTGTGGCGTTGTGTATCAACATCACCAAGCGCATCAAAGCCGAGAAGAGGGCTGACAGAGCCGATGCCAAACTTGAAGAAAGTTACGTCGATCTTAAAATGGCTTATGATGAAGTTTCAAACACAAAGACGGAGCTTTTTGAAAAGTACGATGAACTCAGGGAAAACAAGGAACAGATGAAGGAAGTGGCCTACACCGACTATCTTACCAAGCTTCCCAACAGAGTTGCCTTTATGGACAAGCTGGAAAATGAGATCAAAAAGAATTATCCCGGTGAGTTTTTCACCGTGATCGACTTAGACCTCGATGACTTTAAGGTCATCAATGATACAATGGGTCATTTGAACGGAGATGCGGTCATCGCATCGGTAGCCGACAGACTTGAGTCTGTTCTCGGAGACGAGGACTTTATCGGACGTGTGGGCGGTGATGAATTCATCATCCTTTTCAACAGACTTTTGAGCAGGGATGAATGTGAAAAGAAGGCTGTTGAGATCATGCACATCTTCAGCGTTGAGCATTTCAAGGCTATGGACGACAAGGATGTGTCTGTCAGCGCAAGCATGGGCGTTCTGGTGGTTTCCAGAGACAATTGCCCTTCACTTCAGGCTTTGACAAGAAATCTTGATACGGCACTTCTGGTGGCAAAGGACTCCGGAAAGAACGCCTACAGGATCTTCGACAATCCAATGGAGCAGATGATGTCCAATCGTGTGAAGCTCCAGGCGGATATGAGAGAAGCCATTATGGAAAATCAGTTCGAGCTTTATTACCAGCCTCAGGTCAACCTTAAGACCAACAAGGTGGCAAGCTTCGAAGCACTCATCAGATGGCATCATCCTCAGAAGGGACTTCTTTTCCCCGATGAATTCATTCCCGTAGCGGAAGAGTGCGGACTCATCATAGAACTTGGAAAGATAGTTCTGAACAAGGCGTGCAAGCAGCTTGCGGAATGGCATAAGGCGGGAAACAAGGTCATGATCGCAGTAAACCTTTCCGCAAAGCAGTTCAGGGATCCTTTCCTTATCGATTACGTTACGGACATGATCTCGGAATACGGTATCGATCCTTCCTATCTGGAACTTGAGATCACGGAAACAGTTGCCATAGAAGACGTTAACTACGCTATCAGGACCATAGAAAAACTGAAGCAGTTCGGAATCCTCTTCTCACTGGATGATTTCGGAACAGGTTATTCATCGCTTAACTACCTGAAAAAGCTTCCCGTAGACAATCTGAAGATCGACAAGAGCTTCATGGAAGCGGTCACCATCGATAACGAAGACAAAAAGATCGTGGAGACCATCATCAGTCTTGCTCAGGCACTTAATATGCTCGTGGTGGCTGAAGGCGTTGAAGAGGATGCACAGGAAGAAATGCTGAGACGCATGAATTGCAACAAGGCCCAGGGCTTCCTTTACAGCAGACCCGTACCTGCAAATGTGGCTTCAACTCTATTAGCCTGATGCTTTCCGGCGGATTTGGAAAGCAGATCCGACCGCAGATTTTTGTGAAATCTGCACAAAAATGACACCTTATTTTCTACAGATCAAACAAAGGTCCGGTCTTGTACCGGACTTTTTTTCGTGCTAAAATGTAGAAGCTTCATCTTTATCTTCTCGGTAATCTCAAAGCAGTTTCATGGCAGACTCTGCATTTACTTTCAGGAGAATCAAATGGAAAATACAAAACTTAATAAAGACAGACTTTTTATGCGTGTAATGAGCGGAAAGGCGGCAGAGGGATTAAAAAATGAGTTTCCCTGCGACAGCGTTTTGGACATCACGGTGGGATACAGGTGGCTCAATGTGCAGGAAGACGGGATCAGGACTTCGGAACCTTTAAAGATCGAGGAGCTTGAAAAAGCAAAGCTGGATCGCGATGAATTGTTCAAGCTTGCTCAAAAAAACACCGGCAACCTTTTTAAGACCAGGCTTTACAAGCTGGCAGACCTTGTGAAACGCATTTGCGAAGGAAGCATAGCGGAAGATTATATGTCCGGTGACGAAAAGCTGGATCAGAGCGAGATCTATGTCTGCACCAACGATTCCGGCATGTTCGGGGCGGCGGTGATGCTCATGGCGGATGTGCTTAAAAACATAGCCGAGAGGCTGGGAGGAAACATCTACATCCTGCCCTCCAGCATTCATGAAGTGATCATTGTCCCCCAGATCGAGGCCTATGACCTTAAAATGCTCTGTGAAACGGTTAAGGGGGTGAACGACACGGTAGTGAACGAGACTGATTTCCTTTCCGACAGTGTCTACAGGTACGAGCTGGAAACGGGAAAAGTCGAGATAGCGGCATAGGACATTCCTTGCAGACTCTATTGACGTCTGTTCCGATGTTCTGATATATTTGTATACAGATATCCTATTAAAGCAGGAGAGATTTCATATGAGCAGGATCTATATTACAGGACACAAGAATCCGGATCTGGACAGCCTTTGCAGTGCCTATGCCTATTCGGTTCTGAAGAGCCTGACGGATAAGGAAAACGAATACATCCCTGTGCGGGCGGGACATTTGAGCGACAGCGTGAAAGCCATACTGAACACGCTACAGATAGAGGCTCCCCGGTACCTGAGCAATGTTTACCCGAAGGTTTCGGATGTAATGCTGAAGCCCACGGAGAAACTGGATGTATCCCAGCCTCTTACCGATCTTGCGAAAAGCTACAAAGAAACCACGCCTTCAGTTGTACCCATATATGAGAACGGCAGGTTCAAAGGACTTCTGAGCGGTGAAGATATAACGGTTTATTTTATGCACAAGCTGGGAGAAGAAGGCCAGATCGCGGAGATCCCCACTTTGGGCAAGCTTCTCGGAAAAAGCGAGGCGCCCATTCAGGAAGACGATCTATTTGAAGAGGCAAAGCTCAGTCTTTCAAACTCAAAGAAGAGAGGACTTGCGGTCTTTTCGGGAGATGAGTTTACGGGCTATGTCAGCAGAAGATGCTTCTTAAAAGCTCCTTCCTATAAGGTCATAATGGTGGATCACAACGAAGCCAGACAATCCGTCACAGGCATAGAAAGTGCGGAGGTCGTGGAGATCGTGGATCATCACAGGCTTGACGCTTCCAAAACAAATCTTCCGATCTTCATAGACACTGAGCCTCTTGGAAGCACATGCACCATAGTTTATCGTATGTTTCTGAGAAACAACATTGTCCCGGACGAATACACCGCGAAGGTACTGCTTGCAGGACTCATATCCGATACATTGATACTTAAGAGCCCCACCACAACACAGATCGACACGGAAACGGCCGAAGAACTGGCAAAGCTTTGCCATGTTGACATCGACACCTTCGGACGCGAGATGTTCAGTCATGTGGAAAGTCTTGGAAAGAGAGAGCCGGAAAAGACGATACTTTCGGATTTCAAGAAATACACGGAAAAAGGCGTCATGATCGGGATAGGGCAGTGCGAAGTCACCACTCTGAACGATCTGGAAGAATACATGCAGACCTATCTGGACAACCTTGAGATCGTGCGTGAGAAAAACGGTCTGACATGGGCTGCCCTCATGATCACAAATGTCCTTAAGGAAAACAGTGTGCTCCTTACCACCGGATACAAGGCGGAAAAGCTGCTGCCCTATAAGCAGATAGCGGAGAAGGTGTACGACATGCCGAATGTCATGAGCAGAAAGAAACAATTGCTTCCCGAGATGCTTTACGCTTTGTCTTCGGTGATCGCAGGATGAGTCAGATTAATTACGGAATTAAAAGAACCCCCGTCGTTTTCGGCGGGGGTTTAGCGTCACTGATCGGATTCGAACCGACGGCCTTTCACTTCGGAGGCGAACGCTCTGTCCAGCTGGGCTACAGTGACTTAAAAGTACCGTGTGATTATACAACAACAAAGATTAAAAGTAAAGGAATGAAAAAAATAAAGCAAGCACCGAAGGATGAAAGTTTCCCCTTTAGCACTTTCAGACTTGAAATACAGAGTGCATATGCGTTATAATAAAAATTTATGAAGACTAACAAAAAATTTGAGACTCCGGAGCTTTCAAACGGAGTTCGTATAAACAAATATTTAAGTGACGCAGGTCTCTGTTCCAGGCGGGAGGCCGATGTTTTTGTTGAAAAAGGACAGGTCACCGTGGATGGCGTTGTGGCGCAGAACGGAACCAAGGTGCTTCCGGGACAGGAAGTGGTTTTTTGCGGCAGACAGGTCTCCAGAGATGACAATCAGGTGCTCATTGCTTTTTACAAGCCTGTGGGCATAGTCTGTACAACGGACACAAAGCGTGAACCCGATAATGTGATAGATTTTATCGGCTATCCCAAGAGGATCTTCCCCATAGGAAGACTTGACAAGGATTCCGAAGGACTTTTGCTCCTTACCAACGACGGAGATATTGTAAACAAGATCCTGAGGGCCGGAAACAGGCATGAAAAAGAGTACGAAGTAACTGTAAACAAGCCCATTAGTCCCGAATTTTTAAAGGGAATGGCTACGGGGGTTCCCATCCTGGACACCGTTACAAAACCCTGTAAGATCGAGCCCACGGGAAAGAAGAGCTTTAAGATCATCCTTACACAGGGACTGAACCGTCAGATCAGGCGAATGTGCGAGTATTTTGATTACAAGGTTGTCAGCCTTAAAAGAGTCAGAGTCATGCACATTACACTGGGAAGCCTCAAAGTGGGGGAATACAGGCATCTGACCACTACCGAGCGTGAAGAACTTAAGAATATGCTGAAGAATTCCACCAAGCTGGCGGCACGGGACAGCGTTAAGAACGGCGGAAGAACCTGAAGCAGGAGAGTGACCGATCAGCATGGAAGATAAAGAGATCATGAACGACCGCGAAAGAATAGAGTATCTTGTTGAGTATCTCAACAAGGCAAGATTGACCTATGAACAAAAGGACATAGAGATAATGTCCAACTTTGAGTACGACAAGCTTTATGACGAGCTTAAGGCTCTGGAAGAGAAGACCGGCTATGTTATGTCCCAGAGCCCCACAGTGAACGTGGGCTATGAAGTACTTTCGGAACTTCCGAAGGAAAGACATGCATCACCCATGCTTTCTTTGGACAAGACAAAGGAGACAGAGACTCTCAAGAGTTTTCTCGGGGATAAGGATGGGCTGCTTTCATGGAAAATGGACGGCCTCACAAATGTACTGACATACTCCGGCGGAGAGCTGGTGAAGGCAGTCACCCGCGGAAACGGAGAGATCGGAGAGATCATTACCAACAATGCAAAGGTCTACAGGAATCTTCCTTTAAGGATACCTTACAAGGGAGAACTGGTGATCCGCGGAGAAGCTGTTATCACCTACTCGGAATTTGAACGGATCAACAATGAGATACCGGATGCGGATGCAAAGTACAAGAATCCCAGAAATCTTTGCAGCGGAAGTGTCCGCCAGCTGAACAATGCCATTACTGCACAGAGAAACGTAAATCTCTATGTCTTTGCCCTGATCTCCACGGAACCCGACATGGGCTTTAAGACCCGCCACGAGGGCTTTGAGTGGCTCAGATCCATGGGCTTTACCTGCGTTGAAGAAAGACTTGTAAACAGGGACAACTTTGACGAAGTCTTTTCGTATTTTAAAACTCAGGTCTCAAAAAATGATTTCCCTTCCGACGGACTTGTTCTGAGCTACGACGATCTTGAGTATTCGGCTTCACTGGGAAGAACAGCCAAGTTCCCCAGGGATTCCATCGCTTTTAAATGGCAGGATGAGACTGCGGAGACCACTCTTCTTGAAATAGAGTGGAGCGCTTCAAGGACCGGACTCATAAATCCCGTAGCCATATTCGAGCCGGTGGAACTGGAAGGAACAAATGTCTCCCGGGCAAGCATACACAATGTGTCTATTATGGAAGGGCTGAAGCTGGGTGTCGGTGATAAGATCGAAGTTTTTAAGGCGAACATGATCATCCCCCAGATCGCAGCCAACAAAACCCAAAGCGGAACTGCAAGACCTCCGAGGATCTGCCCCGTCTGCGGTATGGAGACGGAAATAAAAGAAGATGACGGCGTCAGGGTTTTGATGTGTAACAATCCGGATTGCGCCGCAAAAAAGATAAAGAGCTTCTCCCTCTTTGTGAGCAGAGATGCGATGAACATAGAAGGGATTTCAGAAAATACCATCGAGAAGTGGATAAATGAAGGCATTTTAAAGACAACGCCGGATTTCTTCAGGATCGACAGGTTTAAAGACAGGATCGTTGATCTGGAGGGCTTCGGAGAAAAATCCTACGAGAATGCCCGCAATGCCATTGAAAAGGCAAGAAAGACCAATGCGGTTCGTGTCCTTTTCGGTATGGGAGTTCCCAACATAGGTATAGCCACGGCAAAACTCATATGCAAGCATTTTGGGAATGATATGGACAAGATCCGTAATGCTTCCTATGATGAACTGGTTGCCATTGACGGTATCGGAGATGTGATAGCCCGTGAGTACGCCGATTACTTCAAAAGAAAAGAAGTAAACGACGTTCTGGATGATCTTCTGAATGAAGTTGAACTTGAAAATCCCAGGGAAGAGCAGGCAGACTTAAAGTTTGACGGAAAAACATTTGTTGTCACCGGAAGTGTTGAGAAATTCAAGAACAGAAATGAATTAAAGGCTTACATAGAAGAACGCGGAGGAAAAGTTGCGGGATCGGTGAGCTCAAAGACAGATTATCTCATCAACAACGACATCAACTCGAACTCCTCAAAGAATAAAGAGGCGAGAAAGCTGAACATCAGGATCATAAGTGAAGATGAGTTTCTGAATCTCTGATAAAGAGATAGGAACAGGAGACTTGAAATGCCAATTAAAGTACAAAACAGCCTTCCCGCAAAGAAGGTTCTGGAAAAAGAGAACATTTTCGTTATGGATGAAAAGCGTGCGCTGAAGCAGGACATCCGACCCCTAAAGATCGCGGTTCTGAACCTCATGCCCTTAAAAGAGGACACTGAAGTGATGCTGATGAGAAGCCTGTCAAACACGCCGCTGCAGATCGATCTGACCTTCCTGACCACAGCTTCCTATGTGGGACACAACACCGCCACCAGCCATCTTGACACCTTCTATATGACCTATGAAGACGTTAAGAACATAAAGTACGACGGACTCATCATCACAGGCGCTCCGGTGGAACTCATGCCCTTTGAGGAAGTGGCTTACTGGGAGGAACTTGAAAAGATCATGGCATGGTCGGAGACCAACGTGACATCCACACTGCACATCTGCTGGGGAGCTCAGGCGGGGCTCTATTACCACTACGGTATTCCCAAAAAGGAACTGGGAAAGAAGCTCTCCGGTGTGTACGAACATAGGGTCATGAACAGAAAAGAGCCATTGGTACGCGGCTTTGACGATGTTTTCAAAATCCCTCATTCAAGATACACGGAGTCTGACAACGATGCCATCAGAAAGGACAAGCGCCTTATGATCATGGCCGAATCGGAGGAGGCGGGGATCTTCCTTTGCATGGACAAGAAAAAGAGAAGGATCTTCGTGATGGGACATCCGGAGTACGACAGGATGACCCTTGACAAGGAATACAAGAGGGATCTGGACAAGGGCATAAACCCTGATATCCCCAAGAATTATTATCCCGGCAACGATCCGAAAAAGGAGCCCTTGCTTTCCTGGAGGGGTCATGCCAACACTCTTTACACAAACTGGGTGAACTACTACGTTTACCAGGTAACACCTTACGAATTATAAAATGATCTATCTTGACAATGCAGCCACCACAAAACTGAAAAAAAGTGCGCTGGAAGCAATGCTTCCCTGCTTTACGGAAAACTATGCCAATCCGTCTGCCGTCTATCTTGCGGCGGGGAAGGCAAGACGTGTGGTTGAAGGAGCGAGGGATGTTTTCGCAAAAGGCCTTAACTGCAGAAGAGAAGGGATCTTTTTTACCTCCGGCGGAACCGAAAGTGACAACTGGGCCATTTTCGGAGCTGCGGAAGCCATGTCGAAAAAAGGCAGGCATATGATCACGCAACAGACCGAACATCATGCCGTACTGAACGCGTGCGATGCTCTTCGTAAAAAAGGCTTTGAAGTGACATGCCTCGGCGTGGACAGTGAGGGCCTCCTTGATCCGGATGATGTGAAAAGGGCTTTGAGACCCGATACAATACTTGTTTCAGTAATGTATGCAAACAATGAAACGGGTGTTTTACAGAAGATAGATGAGATCGGTGAGATCTGCAAAAAGAACGGGACACTGTTTCACACAGATGCGGTGCAGGCCTTCGGGCATCTGGACATAGATCTGGAAAAGAGCCCCATCGATCTTTTGAGCGCTTCGGCCCACAAGATCGGAGGATCCAAAGGAACAGGACTTTTGTACAGGAAGTTGGGAGTCGATCTTCCTCCGTTCATTTATGGCGGAGGGCAGGAAATGGGCATGAGATCCGGGACCGAAAATGTTCCCGGGATCGCAGGCTTTGCGGCTGCCTTTGAAGACAGAGAGGATGCTGCGGCAGTCACTGAGTTGAGAAACCATATGACCGACAGACTGCTGGGAGAGATCCCCGGATGCATATTAAACGGAAGGCGGGAAGGAAGGATCCCCGGAACCATAAATGTGAGTATAGAAGGTGTCACGGGAGAGAGTGTCCTCATGAGGCTTTCGTCTCTTGGGATATGTGCATCCACAGGGTCCGCATGTACATCACAAAGCGGGGAACCGTCCCATGTGCTTAAGGCTATGGGGTTTGATGACAGAAGATGCAATTCGTCACTAAGATTTTCGTTAAGCTCGGAAAACACAAAAGCCGAGATAGATGAGACGGTGGACGCTTTAAAAGATATAGTCGAAGATTTCAGAGGAATGATCAACTGATTTATGGAGGAAAAGCAATGAGAAAGATGGTCTTGTCAATTTTTGTCGATAACACCTTCGGCGTTTTGAGCCGGGTTTCGGGACTCTTTTCAAGAAGAGGCTACAACATTGACAGTCTGACAGTGGGAGAAACGGAGAATCCCGAGTACTCAAGAATGACAGTTGTTGTGACAGGCGATGAGCAGATCCTGGATCAGATCAAAAAGCAGGTGGAGAAACTGGAGGATGTTAAGGAAGTCAAGGAACTGAGTCCCGATTCATCCGTCTACAGAGAGCTGATCCTTGTTAAGATCGCTGCGACAAAGGAATCAAGACAGGGTGTCATCTCGATCGCGGAGATCTTCAGGGCGAAGATCGTTGATGTGACACCGGAGTCGCTTATTGCCGAACTTACGGGGGATCAGTCGAAACTTGAGGCCTTTCTTAAACTGCTTTCCGATTACAGGATCCTTGAAATTGCCAGAACGGGAATTACCGGACTCAGCAGAGGAGTTTAAGTTTAATCGATTTTTTGGTTGTTTTTTCATGCTTTAAAGTTTATAATTTTATGCGGTAACTTTTGTCGAAATAATAAAGCTGCGCTCGGAGGCGAAAATGAGTATCCTGTCACAATGCTGTGGCTTAACTTTGCTGGCGACAATAGTATATTTCTATTCTTTCAGGAGAAAGATCCTGATCAAGACGGGACAGAATTATCTGCAATTGGTTTTTGCAACTCTTGTCTGCACTTTATTTGACATGCTTTCCATCTTCTGCATCAACCATGAAGCGACGCTTCCCGCTATTTTTGTTGAGATCGTCTGCAAAGCTTACGTGGCTTCCCTGGTGAGCGTGTGTATTTTCGGTCTGCGCTACCTTTGCGCGGATGTTTACAAGAACAATAAAGAGTACAAAAAAGCCATGATCAGGGTCTATGCGACCTGGGTACTGATGGTGGCTGTGATCTTCTCATTGCCCATCTATGTAGCCTATGACGAGAACGGTGTTGCAAAGTACACGGAGGGACCTTCCGCTCTCGCGACTTACATCTGTGTGGCGATCGTCATAGCGATGATCGTGGTCACCACCGAGACTAACAAGAGGATCGTAAACATAAACCGAAGAAAAGTGGTTTACATATGGATCGCTACCTGGGTAGTGACCGCCCTTATACAGTTCTTTAACAATGAACTTCTCATCGTAAGCTTCGGTGCTTCTCTGGGTGTTACCATCATTTACTTTGCTCTTGAAAATCCGGAGTCAAACCTTGACAGAAACACGGGCTTCTTTAACGAGAATGCGCTGGGGTTGTACGCAAACCAGCATTTTAACGTGGGAAGAAGATTCTCATTGGTCTATCTGGAGATCTCGCCCTACAGAAACAGCGGTAAAAAGCTGAGTCTTGAAGCGGATATACAGGAAGAGATCAACAGATATGTCATGAGCTTTGAAAAGGGAGACATATTCATCATAAATGAAAGTGAGTATTGTATGGCATTTGAGTCAAAAGAAAATGCCAATGATGCTCTTGAACTTGTGCGTGAACGTTTTAATTACGGCTGGGGCGTTAAGAAGAACGTTATCCTTCCGACAAAGTACATCTTTGTTCCGAACTCCATGGAGTTCGAAGGCTGGGAATCCCTTTCCCAGGCTATACGTTTCATCGGTTATTCAAATTCCAATGTTAATGATGTCAATGTTGTCACACCCGCTTCTCTCACAGATCTTGTGAAAGAAAGAGAGATCGAAGAGATCATCAGGGATGCCATTGACAATGACAGGATAGAGGCATTCTATCAGCCCATCTATTCCGTGAAGGAAAAGCGTTTCGTATCTGCGGAGGCTCTTGCCAGGATCAGGAGAGAGGACGGATCCATCGTTCCTCCGGGACTTTTCATTCCCGTAGCCGAGAAAAACGGAACCATCATTAAGATAGGTGAGATAGTGTTTGAAAAAACATGTCAGCTTCTTTCGAGAGAGATGCTGCATGAGCGTTTTGATGTTGATTACATCGAGATCAATCTTTCCACGGTTCAGTGCTCCTATGAGTGTCTGGCGGATTCTTTCGTGGCGATAATGAACAAAAACCACGTTGATCCTACATGGATCAATCTGGAGATCACCGAAACGGGATCCGTGGCTGAAAAGAACATCCTCTTAAGAAACATGAACGAACTCATGATCTACGGAGTTACGTTCTCCCTTGATGATTTCGGAACAGGTAATTCAAACCTCAATTACATTATGGATATGCCTGTAAGGATCGTTAAATTCGACAGAGAAATGATCAATGCCTACTTCATTAATGAAAAGGCACGGCACATCATGAGTTCAACCATCAAAATGCTTAAGGAGATGGACTTTGAGATCGTGGCCGAAGGTGTCGAAAACAAGGAACAGAGCGATGAGATCTGTAAGCTCGGTGTTACTTACATTCAGGGATATTACTATTCAAAGCCGCTGACAAGAGGAGATTACATCAATTTCCTTGAGACCGGCATGGAAACGGCAGGGGTTTAGCTTGCCGTATACGCGGATATGGTGGAATTGGCAGACACGCCAGATTTAGGTTCTGGTGCGAGAGCGTGCAGGTTCAAGTCCTGTTATCCGCATTTTCAAATTTCAAAAATTCTTTTTTTCTTTTTAGGGTAAATAATTAACCGCGGTATGGGGGCGGAGATGGGACTCATGAAGAAGGCAGAAGGAAAAAACAAAAAGTCTTTATATGCACATACCATCAGTCTGATGGTTTTTATAGTTGTCGCTCTTGTTTTTGCATTGGTATTTTTCAGGGTGATCGTTAAAGTCAATGAATTCTATCCCGAGGCGGCCGTTGCATTAAACAACTGGTTTCAGCTGATAGCGGTGATCGCCTTTCTGCTCAGCATAGGTGCCGGCGGGGCCGTTTATTGCGCTATATCACTCAGTACATCCAAAGATCTGGCAGAGAGCATGCAGAAGCTTTCGACGGGAGCCAGATCCATCGAGAATCAGAGTCTTGTCATCAATTCTTTCAGTACAATTTTCTATTACGCTTGCTTTATCGACGTAAAAGAAGACAGTTTCTACGAAATACTTCCCCAGGATTTTATAACCTTCATCTTCGGCGAAAGAGGCAGATTTTCTACTGCTTACAAGCGTTTTGTGGATGAAACGGTTTCTTTTGAATATCAGGATGAAATGCATGAATTCTGTGACATCTTCACCATAGATCAGAGACTGGGAAATCAGAAGAGTGTCATGGGAGAGTTCATCAGCAACTATGTTGGATGGACCAGAACCTACCTGATAGCTTCGGAAAGAGATTCCAAGGGCAAAGTTACCAAGATGCTTTTGGGCTTCCAGAAGATCGATGCGCAGAAGAGACATGAGCTTCAGATGCAGGAAGCGCTGAAGAGTGCTTTGGAATCAGCAAACAGCGCAAACAATGCCAAGTCGGATTTCCTTTCACGTATGAGCCATGACATCAGAACTCCCATGAACGGTATCGTGGGAATGACAGCTCTGGCCCTCACCAGACTGGATGACAAGGAAAGGGTTGCCTATTGTCTTGAAAAGATCTCTGATTCGGGCAAACATCTTTTGATGCTGATAAACGATGTTCTGGACATGTCCAGGATCGATACGGGAAGGCTGGAGCTTTCCGAGGAGAAATTCTCTCTTTCCGACCTGACGGACAATCTGGTTACATTGATCCATTCACAGACGGATGCAAAGCATCAGGATCTGATCTGCAATGTTGTGAACGTGGAACATGAAAATGTTATCGGAGACCCCACGAGACTTGAAGAAGTCTTCCTGAATCTTGCGGGAAATGCTGTCAAGTACACGGGAGAGCATGGCAGGATCAAGATCTCCATATTTGAAAAGTTCATCAAAAACGGTATGGGCTTTTACGAATTTGTCATCGAGGACAACGGTATAGGAATGTCCGAGGAATTCATGAGCCACATTTTCGAACCTTTCTCGAGAGAATACAACGAAAAGACCAAAAATGTTCAGGGAACAGGATTGGGACTTGCCATAGCCAAAAACATCATTACCATGATGAACGGCGAAATGAGAGTGGAAAGCAAGATCGGAAAAGGATCCACCTTTACCGCAAGCTTTTGCTTAAAGATACAGGAAAAGCCGGAAGAAAAGTACAACAGCTTTAACGGTATCCACATCCTTGTTGCGGATGACAACCGCGTTTCCTGTGAGAACAATGCCACCATGCTCCGAAGCATGGGCATGAGGTCTCAGAGTGCTTACGGCGGACAGGAAGCGATCGATCTCATGATCACTGAAGCAGAAAAGGGCGATCCATTTAAGCTTGCTCTGATCGACTGGAAAATGCCAAAAGTTGACGGCATCAAGACCATAAAGGCTGTTAACTCTGCACTGGGAAAAGAGGCACCTGTCTTTGCAATCTTTGCCTATGATTGGACAGACATAGAGATCGAAGCCAGAAGACACGGAGTGAAGACCTTTATTTCAAAGCCCCTCTTTAAATCCCGGGTGGTGGGTGCGATGCATCAGATGCTGGGAGATGTCCATGAAGAGAAAAAAGAGACCGAGATCAAGAAGTTCATGGAGAATGATTTCCATGGAAGAAGAGCTCTTCTTGTAGAGGATAATGAGCTTAATACGGAGATAGCCAAGGAATTACTGGAAATGACCGGGATCTCCGTGGAATGCGTTTCAAACGGTGCTGAAGCCGTGGAAGTGGTTTCGGATCGTGGCTCCGACTACTTTGATATCATCTTTATGGACATTCAGATGCCGGTAATGAACGGCTACGATGCAACGAAAGCCATCCGTGCGCTTCCCATTACGGATGCAAAGACCATACCCATCATCGCAATGACGGCAAACGCATTCATGGCAGATGTTCAGGAGGCCAAGAATTCGGGAATGAACGAACATGTGGCAAAACCTGTGGATCTGAACAAATTGCGTGAAGTAATGACAAAATGGCTTGGATGATATGATATAAAAGAAAGACCCCTTACCGATGATCGGCAGGGGGTTTTTCATGGTTACGGGTCACACTATACGATGATCACGTGTATCTTCGATGATTGATGCTCGCAGATGTGCCGTTTCTAAGTCAATTTTGAAAAAAATATTTTCAAAATTGACTTAATAACGGCATATTCTGCTTTGCAGAATACCGCGGGGACCCGCGGCGCGAGCATCAATCCGTGACCGGTTTACGGATGCCGGGTTTCAGCGTGGGAACAGCAGTGCTTTATTTTATCCCCACAGCCTGTTACAATTGGTTTCTTTACAAATGCATTTTTAAATCGTATAATAGTCGCCATGAGTAAATTGATGAGATTCTTAAAACCATATGTTAATGTAGCGATTCCGGCACCGTTGTTCAAAATGTTTGAAGCGGTACTGGAACTTTTTGTGCCTCTTGTGATGAAAGAGATCATAGACATCGGGATTGAAAATAATGACAGAGCGTTCATCCTGCAGCACGGTCTGATCCTTGTGGGGCTTGCGGCTGCGGGGCTCATAATGTCTGTTACGGCCCAGTTTTTCGCTGCCAAAACGGCTGTCGGGTTTTCGAAGGACTTGAAATCATCGCTTTTCAGACACATTCAGACCTTGAGCTTTTCGGAACTTGACACTGTGGGGACCGCGACATTGATAAACCGTATGACTGCGGATGCGGACAAGTTGCAGACCGGTATAAACATGACATTAAGGCTTTTCTTAAGATCCCCCTTCATTGTGTTCGGAGCTGCCATCATGGCATTTACCATTGACAGGAAGAGCGCCCTTTTCTTCTGTGTGGCGATCCCTTTGCTTTCTGTCGTTGTATTTGGCATAATGCTGGGCACTGTTCCCCTTTACAAGAAAGTTCAGGCGGCTCTGGACAGGAGCCTGCTCACTGTGGGAGAAAACCTGGACGGGATCAGGGTAATACGTGCCTTTAATATGCAAAAGAAAGAGGAAAAGAGGTTTAAGGGAGAGACAGAAGATTACGCATCAAAGGCTATCTTTTCATCAAAGGTGTCTTCACTTTTAAATCCCATTACCTTTGTTATCGTAAACGCTGCCCTCATCGTCATCCTTTACAACGGATCCGTGGAAGTCAACACAGGCGATCTGACAAAGGGTGAGCTGATAGCGATTGTTAATTACATGTCCCAGATCTTGGTTGAACTTATCAAGCTTGCGGACCTTATCATATTGCTTACAAAGTCTTTGGCTTCTGCAAACAGGATCAGTGAGGTGTTTGAGATCGGTGAAAAGCGTTGAATTCAAAAATGTATATATGAAATACGAAGGAGCGGGAGATTATTCTCTCGAAGACATTTCTTTTTCGGCCGAAAAGGGTGAGACTATCGGCATCATCGGCAGTACAGGCTGCGGAAAGACCACACTTGTAAGTCTGATCCCGGGATTCTACCCGGTTGCATCGGGGGAAGTGCTGGTGGACGGCAAGAATGTCAGAGATTACGATCCCGACGAGCTCAAAAAGAAAGTCGGATTCTGCTTCCAGCATTATTACATGTTTAAGGGGACCATATACGAAAACGTGGCCTTCGGAAAACCGGGAGCAACCTTTGATGAAGTGAAGGAAGCACTGAGGATCGCCCAGGGACTGGATTTTGTAATGGATAAGCCCGGACAGCTGAAAGAGCCTGTCGCAGAAAAAGGTACCAATTTCTCGGGAGGACAGAAGCAGAGGCTTATGATCGCAAGAGCGCTGGTCAGAAAGCCCGAGATCCTTGTGCTGGATGATTCATCCTCCGCATTGGATTACGCCACGGACAGACGTTTAAGAGAAGCGATAAAGGAGCTTAAAGGAATGACTGTGTTTATTGTGTCCCAGAGGACAGCTTCCGTTCTTCACGCGGACAGGATCATCGTGCTTGAAGACGGCAGGGTCGCAGGCATAGGCACTCATGACGAACTTTTGAAAAACAATTCGGTTTACAGGGAAATCTATGAAAGCTGTACAAAAGAACAATAAAGAGACAACAAAAAAACTTTTATCATACATTAAAAAGCAGCTTCCGCTGGTGGTGCTTTCTGTTGTGCTGGCTGCAGCATGGGTGGTCCTGACCCTCTATATCCCGGTGCTTACCGGTGATGTGATCGACCTATGCATGGAAAACGGCCTGACGGACCTCAAAGCCATAACCGATACCCTCATTAAAATGGGGATCTGCGTTATCGGAGCCGCTGTTTCCCAGTGGCTTTTAAGCGTTAGCAACAACAGGACAGCCTATAAGGTGGGCCTCAGCATAAGGGAAGATGCATTTACAAAAATGAACAGACTTCCCGTGAGCTATTTTGATTCCCACACCCGCGGCGACATAATGAGCCGCATGACCAACGACATCGAGCAGGTTTCGGACGGATTGCTCATGGGCTTTACAAATCTGTTTACGGGAGTACTCACCATCCTCATGACTCTGGTGATCATGATGCTCTTAAATCCTTTGATCGCGGCTGTTGTGGTAGTGGTCACTCCGGTTTCCCTTTTTGTTTCCGCTTTTATTGCAAAGCGCAGCTACTCCATGTTCCAAAAGCAGTCGGGAACAAGAGGCGAGCAGACGGCCTTCATCAATGAAAGCATAGAAAACCAGAAGGCTGTCAATGCCTACGGAATGGCAGGAGACAGGCAGGAAAAGTTTGACGTGATCAATGAAAAAATGGCAAAGTACTCCTTAAGGGCCATTTTCTATTCATCCCTTGTGAATCCCTGCACACGTTTCGTAAACAGTCTTGTTTACGCAGGTGTCGGTGTCTTTGGTGCTATTGCCGCAGTTAACGGCGGGATCACTGTAGGTCAGCTTTCCATCTTCTTAACATATGCAGGCAAGTACACAAAGCCATTTAACGAGATCTCCGGCGTCATTACGGAATTCCAGAACGCATTTGCATGCGCTGCAAGAGTCTTTGAGTTTCTGGAAGAAAAGGAACTCAGCGACACTGCTTCGGAAAGCGCTGCAGAAGCCGTGGACAAGGAAAACATAGTAAACATCGATAATGTAAGCTTTTCATATGTTCCGGAGAAGCCTCTTATTCAGAACTTTAATCTTAAGGTCAAGGAAGGACAGAAGATCGCCATTGTGGGTCCCACAGGCTGCGGAAAGACAACCCTCATCAACCTTCTTATGCGTTTTTATGATGTGAAGGAGGGGAGCATCAGACTCAGAGGTATCGATATCAGAGAAATGTCCAGAGAACAGCTCAGACAGAATGTTGCTATGGTGCTCCAGGATACATGGCTCCGCCACGGAACAGTGAGAGAGAACATAGCTCTCAATTCCCCCGATGCAACGGATGCGGACATCGAAGAAGCTGCAAGAAAAGCCCATGCACTCGGCTTTATAAAAAGACTGCCCGCCGGGTTTGACACCGTATTAAGCGAAAACGGTGACGAACTTTCCCAGGGACAGAAGCAGCTGATCTGTATTGCCCGTGTAATGTTAAAAACCCCGCCCATTCTGATACTGGACGAGGCTACTTCTTCTATAGATACAAGAACCGAAATAAGGATCCAAAAAGCATTTAACACCATGATGGAAGGAAGGACCAGCTTCGTGGTGGCCCACAGACTTTCCACAATTCAGACAGCCGACGTCATTCTTGTGATGAAGAGCGGCAATGTCATTGAAATGGGTAACCATGAGGAACTCATGGCGAAGAAAGGCTTTTACAGCGAACTGTATTACAGTCAGTTCTGACGTCTTCCGCCGGAGAAGGAAGAGAGCCCTATCTTTTTCTTCTGCTTTTCACGCTGGAGTTGCATGAGAAAAGTGGAAAGCTTGGTATTTTTTTCGGAAAAATGGCAGCCATACAGGCTTTCGGCCATTTTGGGAGCAGATTGACATCTTACGATCTTGGCACTCATGGCAAGACGGGTCTTGTCGGGAAGCACGATGTTAAGACGCACCATTCTGCCGATATCAAAAGATTCCTTTGAAATGAAGGCAAAGCCTGTTTCACTGATGTCCTTGATAAGGGCGTGATGAGGCTTGGGACCCGATTCCGTAAAATAAACCACATTCATCATTTCACCGATGGGAACACGGAAATTGTTTCTGCGGTTTTTGGATTCTGCTTCACCAAAAAGTTCGATCGCATGAAAATGACGGCCTTTAAAGGATACGGCCTGGACCTGAATGTTACTCCACACATAGCAGATGTTCTTTACGATCACCGTGAGATTTGCTGTATAATCCTGAGGGAATCCCAACAATTTTCCGTCTATGATGATGGGCTCCAGTAAAAGGATGTTTTTGTACGTCAACGCAACGACAGCATCAAAGCTACCTTTCGCCTTGTTGGCACGAACATCGAGCTTCACCTGCTGTCCCGGTGTGAAATCCGATACAGTCATTGTTCCTACCTTTCACTTTTGTGGTACATTATATTTTACAATAATTCTTTGAATAATACAACTTTTTTATAATTCGATATTGAGATGGAGACTTTATTATGCTAAAATGCCTCCATGGATTTGGTAAATTAATAATAAGTTATTGGGCTGTTATTGTTAAGTCTAAATCATAATATAAAAACAGAAAGGCAATGTTTATGCGCGCACATTATGAAATGCTTTTAAGAGATGCGGAAAAGAGGGCACTGAAATCCTTACGCTTCCAGATCAAAGACAGATCATCGGTTAAATACGGCGGTTTTAAGGACGGAAAGAATGTTATCCAGCCCAAGTTTTCCATTTACAGGGTTGTAAACATGGCTGCAGTCTACATGAACAGGGAAACCTGCATGTACAACAGCCCGGAACTCAGGGAAGCTATCCTTCTGGGACTGGATTACATCAAAAGAGAGCAGAGACCCAACGGAACCTTCGATCTGGTGGACTGTAATTTCTTCTCGGGACCGGACACAGCTTTTTGCGTTAAGAGGTTATTGCCTTTTTACAAATACGTTTTAAAGAATCCCGATGCGCCTTCCGCAGGTGAGTTTGCCGCAAAACTAAAGGAGATTCTTTTGGCAGGCGCCAACGGAATGACGGAAAGCGGCTTCCACACTCCGAATCACAGATGGGCCATTGCTTCAAACCTGTTGGAGTGCTGGAAACTTTTCGGAGATGAGAGATTTAAGACACAGGCGGAAAAATATCTGGCAGAAGGCATAGACTGCACGGAGGACGGCGAGTACGCAGAGCGCTCCGCGGGTAATTACAACAGGATCAACAACGATGCCATGATAACTGTGGGAGAGATACTGGGAGAAGAAAAGTACATTTCCTGTGCCGAAAGAAACCTTAACATGATGCTGACCTACCTCGAACCTGACGATTCAATCTTTACCAACAATTCCACCCGCCAGGACAGAGGTGTTAAGATCTATCCCAGAGATTACTATTTTGAGTACCTCTACATGGGAATGAAGAGGAAAAACGAAAAGTTCCTTAAGGCAGCCAACTACATTATGGCCCTTAACCAAAGAAAGGATCACTATCCCGAATTCCTCATCAATTTCATGCTTTATCCCGAACTCATAGATCTTGAGTTCGACGGATGCGGTTACGAAACGGAATATGATGCTTTTTACAAAGAATCCGGAATAGTAAGAAGAAGAAAGAACAACTGGTCTTACACCATCATCAACAACGCTACGAACTTTGTATGGTTCCAGAACGGTGACCTTTGCCTGAGCCTTAAGATCGGCGCAAGCTTCTGCGAACACAGAGCATTTAAGAGTGAGAGCCTTGAAAAGGTCGACGGTGCATATGTCTTAAAGGAAACAATGAAAGGCTGGTACTACCTGCCCTTCGGAGAATACAGAGGCACCACCGACTGGTGGAATATGGACAATCAGAATACAAGGAACAAGCTTTCGGGACCGAACATGGATTTTGACGTTAAGGTGAAGGAGATCGAAGACGGACTGGAAGTGAAGATCAAGGTGTCGGGAGTGGACAGAGCGCCTTTGCGTCTGGAACTTGCATTTGATGCAGGAGCAACCATTGTAAGCGACCATTTTGACATCGAGGGGCTTGCGGGAGAATGCATGATCGCAAAAGACGGCATGGTGACCGCAACCAGAGGAGAATATGCAATTGAAGTCGGACCCGCATTCTACGATCACGATTTTGTGGCGGGTAAGTTCGGAAGCGAAGGAAGAAGTCCTCAGTGCTTCACGGTTTACTTTACGGATACGACCGAATTTGAAAGAACTATCACGATCAAGGCAAAAGAAGGAGTTATTTATTAAAAGGAGGGAAACATGTCGGTTATTGAAAATTTTAAGGGGAGATCATTTCTCAAATTAATGGATTTTTCGGCAGAGGAGATCCTGGCGCTTGTAGATCTGGCTGCTGATTACAAGGAAAAGAAGAAAAAAGGGATCTTTCATGACACTCTTAAGGGCAAGAACGTAGCTCTGATCTTTGAAAAGACATCCACGAGAACACGCTGTGCATTTGAAGTTGCGGCACATGATCTGGGAATGAACGCCACCTATCTGGATCCCAAGAGCTCACAGATCGGAAAGAAAGAGAGCATCGCTGACACCGCAAGGGTTCTTGGAAGAATGTTTGACGGTATCGAGTATCGTGGTTTCGGACAGGATATTGTGGAAGAACTGGCAAGATACGCAGGTGTTCCGGTCTGGAACGGTCTCACCAATGAATTTCACCCCACTCAGATGCTGGCTGACATGCTGACTGTCAGAGAGCACTTCGGTTCTCTTAAGGGCAGGAAACTTGTGTACCTCGGTGATGCACGCTATAATACCGGTAATTCGCTCATGGTGGTCTGCGCAAAGCTTGGACTTGACTTTGTTGCCTGTGCGCCCAAAAAGTACTTCCCTGAGGCAGCTCTTGTGGAGAAGTGCAGGGAATTTGCAAAAGCTTCGGGAAGCACTGTAACACTTACGGAAGACGCAATGGAAGGCACAAAGGGTGCAGACATCATCTATACGGATGTATGGGTTTCCATGGGAGAACCTGACGAGATCTGGGAAGAGAGGATCAAAGAGCTCACTCCTTATAAAGTGACCAAAAAGATCATGGCAAATGCAAACAAAGATGCCATCTTTATGCATTGCCTGCCTGCATTCCACGACCTCAAGACTGAGATCGGCCGCGAAATGGGAGAGAGATTCAACTTCAGTGAACTGGAAGTTGAGGACGAAGTTTTCGAGTCTTCACAGTCCGTTGTTTTTGACGAAGCGGAAAACAGGATGCACACCATCAAAGCTGTAATGGCAGCTACTCTCGGAGCATAAAATGCTGGAAAGATTAAGAAAGTTTTTTTCTGACAAAGGTCTTGTTAAAGAGGTTTTAAACCTGATCATGGGCATCCTTATTGTGGTTGCCCTTTTGGTTTTTTCGCTTACGGGAAACATTATCAGCATCTGCGCTGTCATTATTCTTGGGGCCTTTATCAATGTTTTTAACGGACTGTTTATGATCAGGTCCAAGGAAAAGAAGACCATGGGCATGTCCATGATAATGCTTGGGATCGCCATCTTAATGATCTTTTTGATCTATGCCTCACGGGGCTACATTTTCTGATCCTTTTTAATCGTTGTATAAGATACTTTTATTTGGGAGGCATATATGATATTTGCCGTTGATGTGGGTAACACAAACATAACATGCGCGATAATGGAAAAGATGGAGGTCAAGACTTCCTTCAGGATCACTACGAAGCTGCAGAGAACATCCGATGAATTCGGTATCACATTTACCGAATTTCTCAGAAACGGAGGCATTGATATCAGGGAAATCGAGGATGTCATCATAGTTTCTGTTGTTCCCGCGGTAATGCATTCTCTGGTGAACGGTATTGTAAAGTACCTGGGAAAGAAACCCATGATAGTGGGAGAAGGAACCAAGACCGGACTGATGATAAAGACCGCAAATCCCAAGGAGATCGGCGGAGACAGGATCGTAGATGCGGTTGCGGCTTTTGAACTCTACGGCGGTCCCGTGATCGTCTGTGATTTCGGAACGGCGACAACCTACGACCTTCTCACTGAGGACGGAACATTCATAGCCGGCATAACAAGTCCCGGCATCAGGATCTCCGCAAATGCGTTATGGAACGACACGGCAAAGCTCCCGGAGATCGAGATAGAGCTGCCGCCCTCCATCCTTGCCAAGGATACTGTCACCAGTATGCAGGCAGGACTTGTTTACGGCTGTATCGGTCAGACCGATTATATTATAAGAAAGGTGATTGAGGAATCAGGCTTTAAGAATGTCAAGGTGGTCGCTACCGGCGGACTCGGAAGATTGATCTCCGAAAATTGCGACGCGATCAAAACCTATGACAGAGACCTTACGATGAAGGGACTTTGGCTGATTTATCAAAAGACGAAGAAATGATTCGGATCGGAGATCTACAAATTGACGGTATCGCTTTGGGACCTATGGCAGGTGTTACTGACATGCCATTTCGCCTTTTGTGCAAAGAATGCGGGGCAGGTCTCATCTACACCGAAATGGTCAGTGCCAAGGCGATAACCTTTCACAACAAGAATACGGAAGATCTTTTGCGGGTGGCTGATGAAGAGCGACCCGTTGCTTTGCAGCTTTTCGGTTCTGAACCTCTGGTAATGACCGAGGCGGTGGGTATGCTTGAGGAAATGAAGGTCAATGCGGACATAATCGACATCAACATGGGCTGCCCGGTTCCCAAGGTGGTAAATAACGGAGAAGGGGCTGCTCTGATGAAGAACCCCGCCCTGATCGAAAAACTGGTCAAAGCTGCTGCAGACGGGACACAAAAGCCTGTAAGTGTGAAGATCCGCAAAGGGTTTGAAGAAAACGAGGAAAATGCAACGGAATGCGCTTTGGCTGCCGAAGCCGGAGGCGCAAAGCTGGTTGCGGTTCATGGGCGCACAAGAGAAGACTATTACTTCGGAAAAGCGGACTGGGAATGTATAAGGAGAGTCAAAGAAGCCGTGAAGATCCCGGTGATCGGAAACGGAGACATCTACAAACCCGAGGACGCAAAGCGTATGCTTGAGGAAACAGGCGTGGACGGGATAATGGTTGCAAGAGGTGCTCAGGGAAATCCGTGGATCTTTAACAGGATCAGGACCTATCTTGAAACAGGAAAACTTTTACCCGAACCCACATTAAACGAGAGGATAGAAATGGCTTTACGCCATGCAAGAATGGAGATCGACTATAAGGGCGAGTACACGGGCATCAGAGAAATGAGAAAGCACGTGGCCTGGTACATGGCAGGTTTCCCGGGAGCTTCCAAGCTCAGAGATAAGGTCAATTACATAGAAAGTTACGAGGAACTGGAAAAAATATTGAATTTATACTTGCATTGATCTATATGTTGTGCTACAATGTCACGCATTAACACGATAAAGTGTAAAATGAAGCTGTAAACGGATCCGAAAACAGGATCAAAAAAAGAACAGCAAAAGGAGATCATTATGGAAAAGTTTAAGGTCGGTATTCTCGGTGCAACGGGAATGGTTGGACAGAGATTCATTTCCTTGCTTGAGAATCATCCCTGGTTCGAAGTCGTTGCCGTAGCCGCAAGCCCCAGAAGTGCAGGAAAGAGCTATGAAGAGGCTGTCGGAGATCGTTGGAAGATGACAACTCCCATGCCTGAAGGAGTCAGGAAATTAACCGTACTCAATGTTAATGAAGTTGAGAAGGTTGCTTCCCTCGTTGATTTCGTTTTCAGTGCCGTTGACATGACAAAGGACGAGATAAAGGCGATCGAGGAAGCATATGCAAAGACGGAAACACCGGTTGTTTCCAACAACTCTGCTCATCGTTGGACCCCTGACGTTCCCATGGTGGTTCCGGAACTCAACCCCGAGCATTTCGCTGTGATTGAAAGCCAGAAGAAGAGACTCGGAACAAAGAAGGGCTTCATCGTTGTAAAGCCCAATTGCTCCATTCAGAGCTACACACCCATGCTTCACGCTCTTAAGGAATTCGAGCCCACAGTTGTGGTTGCTACGACTTATCAGGCTATTTCCGGCGCAGGAAAGACATTTAAGGACTGGCCCGAGATGGTGGACAATGTTATCCCTTACATCGGCGGTGAGGAAGAGAAGAGCGAACAGGAGCCTTTAAGGATCTGGGGTAAGGTTGAAAACGGTCAGATCGTTAAGGCAGAGACACCTGTCATCACTACCCAGTGCATCCGTGTTCCCGTTTCCGACGGACACACAGCAGCTGTTTTTGTAAGCTTCAAGAAGAAGCCCACCAAGGAGCAGATCCTTGAAAGATGGAAGAACTTCAAGGGACTTCCTCAGGAGATGGATCTTCCTTCCGCTCCCAAGCAGTTCATCACCTACTTTGAAGAAGACAACCGTCCTCAGGCGAAGCTTGACCGCGATTCCGAAAAGGGAATGGGAGTTTTCGCAGGCCGTCTTCGTGAAGACAAGGTCTATGACTGGAAGTTCGTAGGACTTTCACACAACACCAAGCGCGGTGCCGCAGGTGGTGCGATCCTTTCCGCAGAGCTTCTTGTTGCACAGAAGTACATCGAAAAAAAGAACTAAAGAACATATGAGAAAAAAGCCTGTGTGAGATCACAGGCTTTTTTCGTTATGGAAATCCGGAACTCATAAACTATTGTTCCCGGATGAGTAACAAATGGCAGATTATGATATAAACTTTTCGTAAAGTTTTGGAAAAATGGCTGTACTTTTGCAATATGCACAAAAAAAGTGTTGTATTTGACCTATTTTTAGGTTAAAATCTTCATAAGTATTTGGAGGAGCCAAATGGACAATCTCAGGAAAAACAATGAAGAATTGAATGCTATGATCGATTCTCTTCTGGGGTACACTCAGGACTATGTTTTTGTTAAAGATGAAAACTCGGTTTATGTTGCGGCTTCCGACAGTTTTGCGAAGCTTTTTGGTTACAGTTCCGGCGATGAGATCGTTGGAATGGATGCAGTTGAACTTAACGGAAATGAAAACATCGGGAACACTCTTAGAGAGGGAGATTACAGGATAATGACCACCGGAGAACCCATTCTGAATTCTCTTGAAGAGGGTAAGATCACCGGAAGAAGCATGATGTGCACCTTATCCACATCAAAGTATCCCATTTTCGATAAGAACAGAAATGTCATCGGCATTCTCGGGATTGCAAGAGATGTTACTTCCGAAAGAAAATCAAAAAAGATGCTGGATGAATACAAAAATTCTTATGAGGCAGCCATCAAGAGCAATGTTGCCAAATCCGCATTTATTTCCGGAATGTGCCACGATGTCAGAACTCCCATGAATTCCATTATGGGCTTTGTATCCCTGGCCCTGGCAAATTTAAACGATGAGGAAAAACTCAGATACGATCTTGATAAGATCAAAGAAGCCGGAAAATACATTCTTTCAATTGTAAATGAAGTACTTGATATAGAAAAGATCGAAGAAGGAAGATCGGAACTCAATGTCTGTGATTTCAACTTCAATGATTTCCTTGACAATTTTGCTGCCATGACAGCCGATACCGCAAAGAACAAAGGAGTAAACTTCAGACTTGAAAAGAAGAAACTCAGAAACATCCACGTGATCGGGGATCCCACGAGAATTGAGCAGATCTTCACAAATCTCGCTTCCAATGCCATCAAGTTCACACCTCAGGGCGGTAATGTTTCTGTCTATGTTGAAGAAAAAGAAGACGGAAACGGAGTGGCACGGTTTGAGATCGTCTTCAGCGATACCGGCGTCGGAATGTCGGATGATCTGCAAAAGCATCTGTTTGAACCCTTTGCTTCCAAGAAAGAGGTAAAAGAAGCTACTGACAACGGAGTGGGCCTTGGAATGGTGATAACCAAGAACCTTGTGACCATGATGGGCGGAGACATCCTGGTGGATTCTGAGATAGGAAAAGGAACAAAAGTTTTTGTCCGCTTGAATCTGCTGATATCCGACGGTGTGGAAGAGGTTGCTGACGGAGATGCTGACACGGACAAGAGCATCCGGGAGGACTTTACGGGTAAGAGAGCCCTGCTGGTTGAAGACAACGACCTGAATGCGGAAATAGCGGAAGAAGTCCTTAAAATGACAGGCATAGACGTTGAGAGAGCCTGTGACGGACAGAACGCACTGGACAAGTTCAGTGCATCCGAAAAGAACTACTACGATATCATCATCATGGATATAGAAATGCCCATTATGGGCGGTTATGAAGCAACAAGGCAGATCAGGAAGATGAGACGTAAGGATGCAAAGAGCATCCCCATCATTGCATTGACAGCCAATGCCTTTGTTTCGGACGTTAACGAAGCAAAAGAAGCCGGCATGAATGAACATCTGGCAAAGCCCATAGATTTTGAAAGGCTTTGCGCTACGCTTTCGAAATTCTTATAAAAAAACAAGAGCATTGTCCATCGGGCAATGCTCTTTTAAAGCAACCTGTTATTTCTCCAGGATCTTTATCTCTTCACTTTCATCAATGATCCTGCATCCGTAGTAACCTGATTCTTCAAGTTTTCCGAAAAGTTTTCCCATCTTTTTGATCTTTTCCACAAGAGTAACATCGTATTCCTTACGATACTCATCAGCGATCCTGATGGCGTTTACAACATCATCTGCGGGATAGATCACAGCCAGTTTCTTTTTGGAATCAGGGATCTTGAAATTGTTGTCGTTCAATATGCAGACAATACGTTCGAAACCTATGGAGAAACCTACGGCAGGAACTTCCTCGCCGATGAACTTACCGATGAGATTGTCGTAGCGTCCGCCACCTGCAACCGTTCCGCCGAAATCAAGAGACTCCACTTCAAATACGGTACCGGTGTAGTAGCCCTGACCGCGAACGAGAGAGCAGTCATACTCGATCTCGTACTTACCGTTATTTAATGCATTGATCTTCTCTATGATGGAACCCACGGATTCGATGGGCTCTTTGTCTTCAAGATACTCTGCGGCATCGGAAAGAGTGAAGGGCTTCTTTGACATCATTTCCATGAATTTCTCGCAAGCTTCGGGAGCAAAACCCTTTTCGAGAAGCTCTGCCTTTACTCCCTCATTTCCGATCTTATCGGCTTTATCAAAGGAGATGCAGACAGAATCGGAATCCTCTGCTTTAAAGCCTGCAGCCAGGATGAGATTCTTAAGGATCCTTCTGTCGTTGATACGGATCTTGAAATTGGATATGCCTACATTCAAAAGAGCCTTTGCCGTGGTGTCGATGAGCTCTACTTCGCAGTTTTTGGAAGTGCTTCCCAGAATGTCGATGTCACACTGGATGAATTCACGAAGTCGGCCTCTCTGAGGACGCTCGGCTCTGAAGGAACGGTCGATCTGGATCACCTTAAAAGGGGAGGCCAGAGTGTTTCTGTTGTTGGCATAGAAACGGGTGAGGGGGAGAGTCAGGTCGTAACGAAGACCCAGATCAGCAATATCTTCTTTACCCCGGGTCTTGTACTCTTCGAGGGCTTCTGTAAGCTTTTCCCCACGCTTCATGATCTTAAACATGAGATTAAGATTGTCGCCGCCGTCACTTTTGTTCAGGTTTTCCATGTCTTCGATGACCGGTGTGGTGATCCTTTCAAAGCCACAGGATTCGTAGACTTCAAGGATCTTTCTCTGAACGTAGTCTCTCAGCTTGGTCTGGGAAGGCAGATAGTCGTTTGTTCCTTTAACGGGTGTGGTTTTCATGTGTTTTCCTTTCGTAAAAGAAAAAGGACCGCATACCATGCGGCCCTTAAAAAGTGCTTGATTAAGCGATTGCATTAACAGCCTTGGTAAGTCTGGAAACTTTTCTTGCAGCTGTGTTCTTGTGGAAGATTCCCTTGGAAGTAGCCTTGTTGATCTCAACAACAGCATCCTTGAGAGCTGTGCTTGCAGCAGCCTTATCGTTAGCAGCTACGGCAGCTTCAACCTTCTTGATCAAAGTCTTAACCTTGGACTTGATCATCTTATTTCTTAATGTCTTTGTCTCGATGACACTGATTCTCTTCTTTGCTGACTTAATGTTTGCCATTTTTGAAACACCTCCGATATAATGATTTCTTCATTCGTTCTGCATGACGGCTTTAGAAGAGTCGGACACGGACGTTCCTCTAAAACATACCCAAGAATAATAACGCGGATGTTTGATTCTGTCAAGATAAATTTTCACTCAGAGCCTTATCTTTTTTTGTTTCCGGTTTTCTCAGGAACAATATCTTTGAAACTCCCGGAAGAAGATGAGACAGAATGACTACGATGGCATAGGCGCTGAGGAAAATGACACCGGAGAGCAGGAGGCAGCCTAAAGGCTTTTTGATCTCTGCCAGCTGTGTCTTAAAATGATCCAGGATCCACAGCAGAATGGGATAATGGAAAAAGAAGATACCAAAGGACGCCAGGGATACAGACCTCCATAGACCGGCAAAGGGGATACGGTCTCCCATAAGAGTGACTGCGGAAAACAAGGACACTCCGAAAATGGGAAGAAGAGCGTTACTGTATTGTACCGTGATGGCTGCGTTGTGCCTGTAGGACCAGCAAAGGACCGCACCTGTAAGGACAGCGGTTACGACTGAGCAGACTGCAAAAAGAACAGCTAAGATCCTCTTACGGTCCGATCTTATAAGCCGGGGCTCCAGACAGGTCTTAAAAAAGTAGCCAAAAAGCACATACATCCCGTTGTGTGCCCCCATATATGCAATGTTGATGCGGGATGAAAGCTGGGTGTGACCTGTGGGTGCAAGAAAAATGTTCAATGTGGGTACAAGGAAAAAGTAAAAGTAACCTGCCAGCAGAGGGAGTACAAAAGCCTTTGCGGGAAGCTTGTGTAAAACTATGGATAAGAGCGGGATGAAAAGATAGATCCCGATTATGGCGGGGATGTACCACATGTGCCTCAGATACTTGAATTCTTCCAGCATAAGGCTGTGACGCACCCACTGTCCAAGGGAAAAAGGCTTAAGCTTAACCACAAAGACCGCAAACAGCTCATAGAGCGCAACCCAGATCTCATAACAGATGAGCAGAGGGAGCAGCTTTTTCTTCAGGAAAGCTTTGACATCTTCAAAACTGTTGTATTCACGGGACAGAAGAAGGTAGCCCGAAAGCATCAGGAAAAGAGGAACGCCCATCTGCCCGAAAGCGTGAGCGACATTTCCGAATACAAAAGAAGCCGAAGAAAGTGAATTCATGCCCTTAAGTGTAAAACTGTAGATCCTGTTTACGGAGTGAACCCAGCAGACCATAAGGATGGCAAGGCTTCTGATAAAGTCGAGGGAAGGATTTCTGTTTTGTGTCTTGTTCATAGATTTCTCCCGATTCATGATCTTGGATCCGGGGCGTTAAAGCCACGGATCATCCCAATCAGCATATCATATTTTATTGTTATTGATAAGACAATATTTTCATTTTATTGTTGCTTATCCACCCTTTTTCGTTTAAAATAGTGCAAGCGAACAGATGTGCGGACGGAAAGGTCGTTTTGTACATTGAAAAAGAAGATATTGATCGTTCTGATTGTTGTTTTTGCAATTCTTTCAGGTCTTTGGTACGCATTTTTTTATAGGGAAGACAACGGGGAAGCGGAAAACTCTTCGGAAATACAAACCCCTGCAACATGCGCACCTTCACCGTCTCCGACGGTTATCCCCCAAATCTTTATTGTTGTGCATATGTGCGGATCGGTAAACTCTCCGGGAGTTGTCCGGGTCGAAAAAGGCAGCAGGCTGATGGATGCGGTAATGGCTGCAGGGGGCTTCAGTGAAGACGCTGACAGGGATTATCTGAATCTGGCGGTAGTCCTTAAGGACGGAGAAAGGATCTACGTTCCTTCCTGTGTCGAAACGGCGATGCTTTCCGTAAAAGATGTCATTCGCGGAGGCGAAACCGGGGGTGGCAGGGATGAAAAGGATAATATCATAAACATTAATACAGCGGATACAGAAGAATTGATGACTCTCCCCGGGATCGGAGAAAGCAGGGCAGGAGACATCATTGCATACAGGAACAGAGTGGGTGCTTTTAACAATAAAGAAGATCTTAAAAACGTGAGCGGCATCGGAGAGTCTTTATATGCACGTATTGCCGATCTTATCACAGTGGAATGAGGTGGAACATGGGAAAAAAGATTTTGGTCGTGGATGATGAGAAACTGATCGTAAAAGGGATCAAATTCTCTCTTGAACAGGATGAGTACGAAGTGGATTGTGCCTATGACGGGGAAGAGGCCCTAGACAAGGCAAAAAATAATGAATACGATCTTATAATCCTGGATCTGATGCTTCCGAAAATGAACGGATACGATGTCTGCAGGGAGATCAGGGAGTTTTCGGATGTGCCAGTGATCATGCTGACTGCCAAGGATCAGGATATGGACAAGATCATGGGGCTTGAATATGGTGCGGATGATTACGTTACGAAGCCATTTAATATCGTAGAGGTCAAGGCGAGGATCAAGGCGATCTTAAGACGTGTCGGAAAGAAGGAGGAAAAGGAAGCAGCTTCCGTTACCTTCGGCGAGCTGACAGTTGATGCCGAGAACAGAAGGGCGCTCCTTAACGGAACAGATGTGGGACTTACCGCAAAGGAGTTTGATATCCTGCAGCTCCTTTCTTCCGAACCCAACAAGATCTACGACAGGGACAAGCTGCTGACAGCCGTCTGGGGCGAGGATTTTTACGGAGATGCGAGAACGGTGGATGTTCACATCAGACGACTCAGGGAAAAGATCGAGAAGGATCCCGGAAATCCGGATTACATTCATACAAAATGGGGAATAGGATACTACTTTGAAGCTTAAGAATTTCATGAAAAAACTGAACAGCATACAGTTTAAAGTGCTTCTTTACCTGATCCTTTTCGGGATCATTCCCATGGGGATCACATCCTCCGCAGCCATAGGGATTGCGATTTCCGCCATTGACTCCGGGGCAGATGCCGACAGACTGGCCGAGATCTACTATGCCCAGCTGCCTGTGTTTTTGCTTCCTGTGGTGCCGGTGGTCATCGGACTTGCTTTTCTGATCTCCGCACGACTTTCTTTTCCGCTTAAAAAGCTGGCAGATGACATCAGTGAGTTTTCGGAGGGACATCATGACAAGAAACTGGCGATCAACGGACCCTCCGAGGTCTGGGACATTCAGGACTCCATTAACGATATGCTTGAGGAGATGGCACAGACGGATGCCAGACGAGACGAATTTGTGTCCAATGTTTCCCATGAATTAAAAACCCCGCTGGCTTCCATGAAGGTGCTTTCCGATTCATTGCTTTCCTCTGAGGACGCACCCAAGGAAATGTACGTGGAATTCTTAAATGACATTAATTCCCAGATCGACAGGGAAAACAAGATAATCTCAAATCTTCTGACACTGGTAAAGATCTCGAAAAAGGAGGATGCGGTGGCGCCTTTACCGATCTCGGTGAACGAGCTGGTAGAGAACTGCATGAGGCAGCTGAAGCCTTTGGCACTTAACAGAAACATCGAGATGACTTTTGAGAGCTTCAGAAATGTGATCGCGGAGGTGGATGAAGTCAAGCTTTCGCTGGTGATTACCAATCTCGTGGAAAATGCCATCAAATACAACAAGGATAACGGCACGGTGAAGTGCTCCGTTAATGCGGATCACAGGTACTTTGTGCTTAAGGTGGAGGACTCAGGTGTGGGGATCCCCCAGGATGCAAAAAAGAGGATCTTCGATAGGTTTTATCGTGTTGACAAGGCGAGATCCCGTGAGACCGGTGGCACAGGCCTGGGACTTTCCATCGTCAAGGAAGTGGTGCTTATGCATCACGGAAGTGTGAAGGTCAGTGATTCCGACCTGGGAGGCACATTGTTCACCATGAAGATACCTCTTGTTTACAAAGCAAAAGGAGCAAAATGATAAAAAGACCTGTATTAGCCCTGCTGGCAGCCGTGGTTTCGGGACTCGTTCTGAGCGGTTTAAAAATCATGGCTGCGGTGGGCGTTGTTTGTGCCTGGGCACTCCTTATCTTTCTTTTCTTTTATTTCTCGGACAGGTTTAAAGACCTGATCCTGAAATTTGTAAAACCCTCAAGATACGGCAGTTTAATATTGATGATGGGGCTCCTGCCCCTGCTTTTCGTGCTTTCTTTCCTGCGGGGGAAGGCTTACGAAAAAAAGGTCGAAGCAGAGAGGAAACCTTATCTCATTATGTATGAAAATGCGGAGGACACCTGCATTTTGGAGGGCCGTGTCAGGATGAAGGACTTTGACGGTGAGCATTACGCTTTAAAGCTGGACAGATGCCGCGTAAAGGGCTACTCCGAAAACATTGAAAGACCTGCGGGGGGATGTGTCGTGTATGTGAAAGATGGAGTGATCCCAAAGTGCGGTGATCATGTCAGAGTTTACGGTAGAACCTATCTCATTGAGGAACCACATAATCCCGGGGAATACGATGTGTTCCCCGGGGCGGTGAAGGATGGGATCTACAGCAGGGTATATGCAAAAAAGCTTTGGATCACGGAAGAGAAGACGAGTTATTTAAGAGAATCGGTTTCTGTAATGGCCATGAGATTTGAGGAGGGGATCGGAAATGTGTTCAGTGATGAGGATAAAGGGATACTCATCGCCATGATCACGGGAAACAAGGGCTACAAGACGGAAAAAACGGAAGAACTCTACAGAAGGGCGGGGATCGGTCACATCCTTGCAATTTCCGGACTCCATGTTTCACTTCTGGTTCTGGGATTGTGGAGGGGACTGAAGAAAATGGCTCTGGGAAGATACCCGGCTGCGGGACTTGCGTTTTCTTTCCTCCTGTTTTTCCTTTACTTTACAGGCTTTGCGGTTTCAACGGTGAGAGCAGGGATAATGTGCGGGATCTTTCTTTTGGGAAGACTCGTACGTCGGCATTACGACATGCAATCTGCCCTGGGGTTTGCAATGATCCTCATCTTATTGGTCTTTCCTTACGAATTGCATGACCCTGCCTTCATTCTTTCGGTTACTGCCGTGGCGGGAGTTTGTTTTGCAAGAGAAACGGGGACAGGCCCTTTCTTTGGAATGATGGTTACTTTCTTTACTTTACCCGTATCTGCTTATTTCTTTTTTGAGATCCCCACTTATTCATTTCTGGCAAATTTTATAGTCATCCCTCTTACCGGCCTGCTTTTGGGCTTTGGCATCTGTGCAGGGATATTTGGATGCTTTTGGCCTCTTCTCGGCAAAGTGTTCGGAGGGCTTGCATTTGTCCTGCTCCGTGTGTTTGAATGTGTTTCGGGATTTTTTTCCGGGCTTCCTTTTTCGAGTATTCTGATCGGTCGGCTGAGATGGTATGAGATCTGCTTTGCCTATGCCTTTTTGATCGCTATTTGCTTTTTGATGAGAGAACTCGGGCATGTGATGAAAGAAAAGGCGGAAAGGAAAGAGACAGACAGATTAAGTGATGCTTGCGGTGGCTGTAACCATCGGGCTTTAAAACTTTGGGCGAAGGTGGCATTCGGCTCGTTGATCCTGCTTGTTGCCACCGCTCTGATCCCCAAAGGGAATCGGCTTACATTCCTTTCCGTGGGGCAGGGGGATTGCGGCGTGTTCCTGAGTGAAAAGTGGGATTTAAGTGCGGATAAAGCAGAGGATTACGGCTTACTTTCCTTAAAGAAACGGGACAGCGTGGCTTTTGACTGCGGAAGCACAAGCGAGACTGAAGTGGGCGAGAGGGTGCTGCAAACGTTTCTTAAATCTGAGGGTATCATGCTGGTGGACAGGATTACGGTGTCACACACTGATGCGGATCATATCAGCGGGATCATTGAGATACTTGAAAACATGAATGTGTACAGGAATGATATTGATTATGCCATGAGGTACAGGGGGAATGTCGGGGTTAGGGCGCTTGTAATGCCGATTGTTAAGGAAAGGGGCGAGGCGTACAACAAGCTTATGGAACTTGCAGAAAAAAAGAATGTAAAGGTTGAGTTCATCCGGGCGGGCGGAGAGATCCCGCTAAACGACAGGGATTGCAGACTGCGGTGTTTGTCGCCGTTAGATGCGGAAAAATCAGAAAATGAAACATCACTTGTGTTCCTGCTTGAAAGCCCTGAGTATAGTGCACTTTTAATGGGGGATGCGGGAATTGAAGCCGAGGGAGAACTGCTTAAAAACGGGAAGATAAAGGAATTGCTGAGGGAAGAGAGAGGAAAGAATGAAGCTGACACTTTGGGCGACCACACACCGATACTGAAGGCAGGACACAGTGACTCCCGCAGGCTGATACTTAAAGTGGGGCATCACGGCTCCCGCACGGCTTCTTCTTTGGAATTCCTGGAACTTGTCCGTCCGGACGTTGCGGTGATCTCCTGTGGGCATGGAAATCCTTACGGTCATCCCCATTGGAGCGTTGTACAGACCCTGGAAGCGGTCGGTGCGGAGGTGCACCGCACCGACCGGGAGGGTGCGGTGATGCTGCCTACTTCCGGATCCGAATACTACGCGGACTACGGAGAAGCTGCGGGGGAACGATAATTTGATACTTTAGCCCTTTACAGAAAAAAATAAAAGGTGCTATAATCTAAAAAAATTTGGGAGGGTTATGAGATGAGTTTTAAGATCATTGCACTTATCATTGTTGCGGTTGTGTTTGCTTACAGGCAATTTCTTGCCATAGTTTCCATAAGGTCGGAAAAGAACAAGCTGCCTGAGAACGTAAAGGATGTCTACGACAGTGAAACCTATGAAAAATGGCGGGCTTATCATAATGAGGTAAACAGATTTGACATTATCAAAAACACGGTTTCCTTCATTGTGGAGTTCCTGCTTCTGGCAACCAATGCCTATTCACTTTTTGCGGGCCTGTTTCCCGAAAACTACTTCACTCAGATCATTGCGGTTGTTCTTTTGGATGCGGCTGCAGGGCTTATAATGATCCCCTTTTCATGGCATGACACAATGGGGATCGAGCAGAAATACGGCTTTAACAAGACGACCACAAAAACATTTGTTACGGATGAGATCAAGAATCTCATATTGTCACTGATCCTGACTACGGGGCTTGCATCCTTGCTTCTGGGGCTGCACAGATCTTTCGGGGATTGGATCATCCTGGTGTTTGCCATCGCGATGACGGCATTTGTTCTGATCATTACATTCCTTTTCCCCATATTCAGTAAGATCTTTAATAAGTTCACTCCCCTTGAGGACGGTGAATTAAAGGACAAGATCTATGCACTGCTTGAAAAGCACAACTATCATGTCAGGGCGATAAATGTGATGGATGCTTCCAGAAGAACAACAAAGTCAAATGCCTATTTTACCGGATTCGGTAAAATGAAGACGATCGTTCTTTATGATACACTGGTTCAAAACTTCACTTCGGATGAGATCTGCGCAGTTTTTGCCCATGAAATGGGACACGGCCTGCACAAAGACACTTTGAGAAATCGCTTCATGACATTCCTTCAGATGCTGGGGATCGGAGTTCTGGTGTGGCTGACTTTAAGAACACCGGAGATCTTTTTACAGTTTGGGTTTGATAAGGTTAATTACGGCTTTGCCCTTGTACTGATCATGAATGTGGAATTTGCGATCTTTGCACCTCTTTTTCAGCTTGCAACAAATCTTCTATCAAGAAAAGCCGAGTACGGAGCTGACAGACAGGCAGTGGAAGACGGCTACGGAGAGCAGCTGAAGAGCGCTTTAAAGAAACTTGCAAAAGAAAACTATTCAAATCTTTCTCCTTCACCATTACTGGTAAAGCTTGAGTACAGCCATCCCACACTCAGTCAAAGGATTACGGCTATAGACGAGCTGTTGAAAGAGAAATAAAATCTCGTTAGAAGGAGATGAAGCACCCGATGATGTCGGTGTTGCCGCATGCAAGAAGCTTGGAGAAGCATTGGCATAGATCAAGGTAAATTGTGTTGAAAAGGGAGCGAAATATCTGCGGATGTTTCGCTCTTTTTCTTTTCACATTACATTCAACAAAGCCTTGCAATTATTTTCAGATTGTCTATAATAAATCCGAAACGTTGAGAGATA
>JAEFAR010000060.1 GCA_016287675.1 Lachnospiraceae bacterium | reverse complement strand
TGTCTGATTTATCAAATCTATTCTGCACCTCTTTCTGCGTCGCAAATTGATTGATACAAAGCACATCGATAGTTGCCGTGATTGCATCAAACAGCACTGGTGCTCTTAGACCGGAATCATCGTCTTCAGCCTCCATAAAATCAACATCTATGCCTTTTTCAATCAGGTAATCTGCAATATCAAGTTTTCCCGTCTTGAATGCCACTTGAAGCAGTGACTAACCATGGTCTTTCTTAGGTTGAGGTCCTGCAATACTATTTAACAAGTCAGGTCTTTTTTCAATAATATTTTTTACTTCTTCCAAATTATCCTGTCTAATTAATACGAATAATTTTTTCATCTTTTTTTCTCTTCCAAATAATTCATTTTATTATACTTCATTAATAAGCAAATCTCGATTGTCTTAGTCTATTATCCTGAAATATAATTATATTCCAATTTTATCATAATTCTTGACGAAATCAATGGAATTAGGTATAGCCAAAACGAGCCGGACAACGGTAATCTTACCGCCATACAGCTCGTCAATTATCTTAGGATATCTTATTTACAGAAAAACTTCACACACTCGATTTAACAGATAGGCTAAAGCCTTATTCTGTATTTTTCAAGTTTGACATTTTCTTCCTCAAAGAAGACTGTCTCTACGAATTCCCCGTTATTTGCCAGGATCGTTTTCCTGCTGGCTTCATTATCCGGAAGACAGCTTACAAAAACCTCTTCAAATCCGAAACTCGAAAGGAAATCCAGCGCCTTAGCCAGCATCTTTTTGGCATATCCTTTCCTTCTCTCCGACGGGCGCACCGAGTACCCAACATGTCCCGTATACTTTTTCATACGTTCGGTAAGTACATTGTGGACCTGCATGCAGCCCACCATCTTCATATCAGACTTTCTGATCACCAAAAGCACATTTCCCCATGCTCCATGTTCGTCCGCTTCTCTTCCGGGGTTTGCCCAGCCTATGCAGTAATCAACATATTCCTGCACGTCAGGCATCCTTTTCATGGAAAAACATCCGTCAAATGAGGAATCCGCATCCAGCATTTCCTGTCTGTATGCGGCTATCTCCTTTGCAAAGTTCATTGTTGGCTCAACAAAAAGGAGTTCCTCCGCAGGCAAATCATTTCCGGGAATATACTCAACGCTGAACTTCTCACATACAATGCGCGACTCCCGGCTGAACGGCATTTCTGTTTCATCGAGCCATTTTTTGAAAAGGCTCGCGTGAACATCCCGCCAGTATTTTAGCGATCTGTCGCCTTCTCCCTCCACATATGCATGAAAAGGCGGCACTTCACCGAATGCTCTGACATATACATCATAGTCTCTTATTACGCATACAGCCTCATCTTTGCTGTTCAGGATCACACTGTAATCCCCGGGCTTCGGAATCTCATCCAAAGCGCCCTCCATGACATACTCATCGTAAGCACTTGCTGTTCCGAACTTTTTTCCCTGTAGAACCAATTCCGCAAGTCCGTCCGTATCATCTCCAAAAGCCCATGCTTCATACGTCGTATTGATGTCAATATCTCTCTTTGCGCAGAATTCTGCCCATAACTCTTTGTCTGTCATTATGCCTTCCTCTCAATGTCTCTTGCCGTCGTTCATACAGATAATGTCCGCTTCTTTCTGAAACACTATACTTTGGTGGAATTCTCACGAACATATGCACATGGTCCGGGCATGCCTCTGCTGCTATTATTACTGCACCTTTCCAACCTTAATCCCATGGGTTCATTCTCCGCTTTCAGGCAGGCAATGCATATGCGTTACGCCAAGTACTCTGAAGCCTTCCGCAGCACTGCAGAAATGGCGCAGTCCGTACTCACGGGCGCGTAATTTCAGGTACAGCTCCACCGAAGCCGAGGCGGGGTTTTCTTTGGGATACTGGCTGGGGAAGCAGGTGAACAGTGCCTCCAGCTGTTTTTTGAAGAATCTCCCGGTTTTTACAAATCTGTTGGGGCGAGCGGTCATATAAAACGCCAACGCCTTCACAGGTGCGCTCTCGGCGCCGTACTTCGCCATGATCTTTGAAAATGGTGCAAAGTAGGCGATGCTCTTCACAGCGCGCCCCACCTTCAGGTGATCCGCATGGCACTCACTCTTAACATCCGGATCCACAGTCAGGATCACGTCCGGTTTAAAGTCGCCGATCACACGCGCCAGGCCTGTCAGCAGTTCCTCATCTGAGTAGAAGCCGCCGTCGCTCAAGCCTAAAAAGCGTACATCCTCTACACCCAGAAGCTTTGCCGAGGCGATGGCCTCGTTTTTTCTGAGCTCCGCCAGTTTGTCGCCCTCTACTCCCTCGGGCGCAAATTCGTCCCCAAACCTGCCATCGGTGCAGATCAAAAAGCACACATCTTTTCCGCTTGCAGCCAGTTTCGCTGCGGTCGCTCCCGCTCCCACTTCGATGTCATCCGGATGCGGACCCACAAAAAGATAGCGTTTGAAATTTTCAACACGCGGCACAGGTGCCGCAGATCTGATGATGATTTTCGTAAGGGACATGGCGGTACTCCTTTCGATATCGATGATCTGAACAAATATAATACGATGACTAAGTCAATCATTTTCGTTACCTTTCAGGTAACGATTTTCAGAATTTCATTCTCTCATAAAACTGTTTGTAAAAGTCCTCGGAAACGTCATAGTCTTGAAGGTAAAAGGATTGGAGCAGGGCCATGTTTTTTCTCTTCAGCTCTTCTTCAGTCATTTCCTTCGCATGATCCGTGATCTGCGCAAGATAATGATGCCATGCATCCACATATTCCTCATACTTTTGAAACTCGGGAGTTTCCAGCCATTTCCTGATCTTTATCTTTACTCTTCGCTCTTTGTGACACTCGTTTTCCATAAGGATGTACTTATGTCCGTCTCCTTCATAGATACGTCCAAGAGGGAAGAGCCTGCATATGCCCGGGCGACAGTCATGGACACTGCATCTGCCCCGGTCGTTCAAAAAGGTGCAGGCCTCTTTTTCCGTTACCGATGAACCGCAGGAGGTTACCGTCAATGTCTTATCCATCCTTAAAAAAGGCATAATGACCCCGTCCGCCACCCGAAGTTCCAGATGCTTTGCCAGGAGTTCCTTAAAGCCGAGGCCGAGTCCCGCTTCAAGGCGATAAATGTCGTAGGGATCCAGGTTCAGAGTGTCCCCGGTCCCGCAGCAGCAGGCGTAGCAGCCCTCGCAGTCCTCCACCCCCAGTTTTACCATGTCATTGGCTTCGTAGAGTTTTCCGTCCGAAATCTCATTAAGATCCACATTTCTGATCATAAGCTGTTAACCTCACTGTACGTTACTGCATTTCCTAATGATCCAAAAGAAGGTCCTTAAGACTATATCCCTTACAATATGGCGCAGGGCAAACACAATGTGTACCCCAAGGCACGCCCCGGGCAGACCTTTGAAAAGGAGAAAGCCGGCTATTGCCCCCAGAGGTATGAATATGACTCCGGTGGGGAAGGCTGTGGAATGTGTCAGCACCTGAAGCAGATAGACTGTGAGCGAGATGCCGGCAGTCGCATAGAGCAGCCCGTTAAGGCCCGTGACATAAGCCACTGTTCCCGCCACTGCCAAGGATACGTAAAAGACATATATCAGGTGAAATACCACCGATGCGGCCTTTCCGATCTTTTCTACACCGGCTTCCGCTTCCCGGCCCATGTCCGGTCTTCTGCTCTCCTTCGGTATCTCACGGCCGCATTCCGGGCATATGAGAGGTGCCGCAGCGGTTACAGCCTTGGGTGGGAAATCGAATTCTTTTTTGCAGTTCGTACAATATCTGAGCATATTGTCAGTTCTCCCTGTTTTCCTTAAACATCTTCATCATCTCATTGGTAAGGCTCAGCCCGTCGGGCTGCAGGACTATGTCCTCGCGTCTCACCCATTCCGCATATTTAAGTTCTTTGTCATCTCTCGTGATCTCATCATTACCGTCAACGTAACAATAGAAGCCCATCAGCACATCCTGGGCGGTTCCCCAGGGCTGGGACTTGTAGTATCTTATGTTTTTTACGTTTAAGCCGGTCTCTTCCTTTACTTCCCTTGCCACAGTTTCTTCCAGAGTCTCGCCTATCTCCGTAAATCCGGCCACAAGCGCATTATGGGCAAAGCCACGATTGTATCTGGTGATAAGTAGCCTGTCCCCGTTGATCACACCCACTATGACAGCGGGGTTGATGCGTGGATAGATCACGTTGCCGCATTTCGGGCATCTCAGGGCTCTTTCGCTTTTATCAAGGTCAAGCCCTGTTCCGCATCTGCCGCAGAATCTGTTGTCCGAGTACCACTTCCACAGATGGAAGGCGGTAAAAACAGCCAGCATTTCATTCTCTCTGCACTGCTCTCTCATATCTCTCGGCTTACAATAGGAAAAGTCTTCCTTTACATGCTCCGTCTCATCCAATGCAAGAAAGAATCTTTTGTCTATGGAAAACAGGTACACGGTTCTTCCGATGTGTTTTTCATCTCCCTTAGGGTAGGTTATGTGCCCATCCGTTATGTTAACAAGGATCCTGCCCTTTTCATCAAAGAAAAGAAGTACATCCTCATCTTTCAGTTTGAGATCGGTAAAGCTGTTATTCAATCTTTTCGGATAAATGTCCTGGATCATTTTGTCTCCTTAATCCTGTGTTCATAGGCATATGAATGCAAAATGTCTTTACTTTACTATCCCGGCGTACTCGTATCCGGCTTCCTTGACAGCTGCCTGTATGGCTGCTTCATCAACTTCCTTTGAAGTTGTGATCGTTACCGCATCATCCTTATGGGATGCAGTTGCGCTCTCGATGCCGTCAATCGCTTCAAGAGCCTTCTTTACATGAGCTTCGCAATGCTCGCACATCATTCCTTTTACCTTGATCTTCATTTCCTTATCCTCCTTTATGAGTTCAATGTCTTTGTTCTTATGATTTTTTATCGCCTTGTCCCTGCTTCCGTCATAGGGTTTTATCAGGTTCAGCCTCAGGGCATTTGTTACCACGCAAAAACTGGATAAGCCCATGGCTGCCGCCCCGAATATCGGATTCAGTTCCCATCCGAAGGCAGCAATGTAACATCCTGCCGCCAAAGGGATCCCCAAAACGTTATAGAAGAAGGCCCAAAACAGATTTTCGTGGATGTTCCTCAAAGTGTGCCTTGAGATCCTTACAGCTGCAGCAACATCCCTAATGCTGTTCTTCATCAGTACCACGTCTGCGGCATCAATGGCCACGTCAGTTCCCGCTCCGACTGCAATACCAAGATCCGCTGCGGTAAGAGCAGGGGCATCATTTATCCCGTCTCCTACCATGGTGACAGCACCCTGTTTCATAAGCTCTCTTACAACTGCTTCCTTGCCGTCAGGCTTGACAGATGCCACAACCTCGTCAACCCCCGCCTGTTTTGCGATGGCCGCTGCCGTAACCTCGTTGTCTCCCGTAAGCATTACCGTGCGGATCCCCAGTTTCTTGAGTTCTTCTATGGCTTTCGGAGAATCCTCCTTTATCACATCGGCCACACCGATGACTCCCAGGAGTTTCTCTCCGCAGGTAAAAAGAACAGGAGTCTTCCCTTCTTTTGCAAAGCTTTCCGCTATCGCCTCGGTCTCACTGTCCGGTCCGCCAAGGATCTCCCTGATGTACTCCGCACTGCCTCCTCTGATCACCTCCGATCCGAGGGTAGCCTTGAGCCCCTTTCCCGACAAGTTTTCAAATTCATTTGTTTCCTTTAGAACAGTCCCTTTCTCCCGTGCATATTCCGTAACAGCTCCGGAGATGGGATGTTCGCTCTTGGATTCGAGAGCATAGGCTACTTCCAGGAGTTCCCTTTCAGAAACATCGTTAACAGTCTTAAGATCAGTGACCTTCATTTCACCGGTAGTTACCGTTCCTGTCTTGTCAAGTGCCACGATCCGTGTTCTTCCGGCCTGTTCCAGTGAGGCGGCAGTCTTAAATAATATGCCCGTCTTTGCTGCAACGCCGTTTCCAACCATGATGGCCACAGGTGTTGCGAGGCCCAGAGCGCAGGGACAGCTTATCACGAGGACAGAAACCGCTCTTGCAAGAGCGTAACCCACATTCTGTCCGACGATCAGCCAGACAAGGAACGTTACGGCTGCGATCCCGATCACCGCGGGCACGAAGACACCCGACACTCTGTCCGCTATCTTCGCAATAGGTGCTTTTGTTGCCGCCGCATCACTTACCATCCTGATTATGGCAGAAAGAGTCGTGTCTTCACCTACACGTGAAGCTTCACAGACCATGTAACCGGAGGTGTTTATGGTCGCAGCAGACACTGTGTCTCCCGCCTTCTTTTCAACGGGTACGCTTTCCCCTGTAAGTGCTGCCTCATTGACCGCGCTTTCACCTTCCACGACGAAACCGTCCACAGGCACGCTGTCACCGGGTCTTACAACAAATCTGTCGCCCACCTTTACGGCTTCTATGGGTACCGTAACTTCTTTGCCGTCTTTTAGGATCACGGCGGTCTTCGGAGAAAGATCCATCAGATCCTTAAGGGCGTTGGTCGTCCTGCCCTTTGACCGGGCTTCCAGCATCTTACCCACGGTGATCAGGGTAAGTATCATGGCTGCAGCTTCAAAATAGAACTGATCCATGTAGTACATGACAAGCTCTTCATCGCTCTTAACCACCGCTCCCGTCATCGCAAAGAGGGCCACCACGCTGTAGGCCCAGGAAGCCGTAGCTCCCATTGCAACAAGAGTGTCCATGTTGGGAGCTCTGTGGATCAGTCCTTTAAATCCGCTTATAAAAAACTTCTGATTGATGACCAGCACCAGCCCTGACAATAAAAGCTGGTACAGTCCCATTGCCACGTGATTTCCGTCAAGAAATCCGGGGAGAGGCCAGTCCCAAAGCATATGCCCCATGGACACGTACATTAAGGGCAACAAAATCGCTACCGATGCGATCAGTCTTTTTCTCATCACAGGGGTCTCTGTGTCGCTCAAGGCATCCTTGGAAGGTGATGCTCCATTTGCTTTTACAGCTCCGTCTTTGATGCTTGCTCCGTAGCCTGCCGCTTCAACGGCAGCTATTATATCCTCCGGGCTCGCCGTTCCCTCAACTCCCATGGAATTGGTCAGCAGGCTGACTGCGCAGCTATCTACGCCATCCACGGCATTCACGGCCTTTTCGACCCTGGTCTGACAGGCCGCACAGCTCATCCCGGTCACTTTGTATTGTACCATAGTACCTCCTTTCGGAAAGCTGATCTTCACTGTATTCTTTCACAGCTTCTTATCAGCACATCATCCTTGTAAAACAGATCCATGTTCACACTGTCTTCACCCCGCAGCATCCTTTCCAGAAAAAGCCTGTCACCTTCCCAGAGTTCCAGATCCATTATGTCCTTCTTGGGGATCCACTTAAGCGTCCCCTCGTTACAGTCCATATCGACGGCGCCATCCCAGGCAGTCGCCCTGTACAGGTACATGTCCTCGTCTTCCGCGCCCTGAAGCCTGAATCCGATGACGCCAATAAAAGTGTATTCCCTAAGGCTGACGCCTGTTTCTTCCCGGACTTCACGAAGAAGGCACTCTTCCGGAGTTTCGCCCTCCTCAAGCTTCCCGCCGACTCCGATCCATTTTCCCTCATTTACATCCGCTTTCTTTTTGTTCCGGAGCAGCATGAGGTAGCATCCGTCCTTTTCCATATAACAAAGTGTCGACCTTTTCATAATCTAGTGTCACCATTCCTTTACAGACCATGTCGTAAAACAGCTCATTTCCGGCTTTCCGGCAGGCAGTGCATGTGCATGCCCCGCTTCCTTCATGCATTTAATTATATAGTCTCGTCACTGCGAAATCAACGGCAATCTCTCCGTGGGTTCATCCCTTGCCATCTCTCTTCATTTTTGCTACACTGTCTGTAGGTTCGATACGGAGGTGTCTATGCAGGCTGTAAAGAAGAAGATCTTTAACATCATACAGATCGGTAACAAGAACGACGTGCCCAGTACCATGTTCGACTACGGGATCGTACTGGTCATTGCGATAAACCTGATCACAACGCTCTTTTCCACCTTCAAGGCGGCGGAGGCTTACGAAACAGCCATCAATGTCATCGAGGCAGTGACTGTTGTGATCTTCACGATAGAATATGCCCTGAGGCTCTGGACCTCCGACTGTCTCTATCCCGACTCGTCAAAGGGAGTGGCGCTGCTCAGATACGTTTTCTCTTTTTACGGGCTCATTGAGCTCCTTACATTCCTGCCCTTCTATCTCCCGTTTATCTTCCCCGCAGGTGCCGTGGCATTCCGCATGTTCCGCGTGATCCGCATCCTGCGCCTGTTCCGGATCAACGCGCAATACGACGCCTTCAACGTCATCATTTCGGTATTAAAAGAAAAGCGCAACCAGTTGCTTTCCTCCATTGCCATGATCCTGATCCTCATGATCTCCGCGTCCCTGTGCATGTACTCCCTTGAGCACGATGCCCAGCCGGACATTTTCCAGAATGCGTTCTCAGGCATATGGTGGGCGGCTTCAACTCTTCTCACCATCGGCTACGGAGACATCTACCCCCTTACAATTGCCGGAAAAATCATGGCCATCATTATCTCCTTTCTCGGAGTAGGTATGGTGGCTATCCCCACAGGTATCATTTCCGCAGGCTTCGTTGAGCAGTACACGAAAGCTCACGAGCTGGGTTCCAGGTTGGGAGCGGAAAAGATCCAAGAAATAAAAAAAGGAACCGGGGTGTCCGACAGCAACGATCCCGTCTCCTTTGTTACTCATGACATCACGCCCGAGCATCATTGGGCGAACAGAAAGATCCGCGAGATCAGCCTGCCGGAAAACGAGATCATCACTCTCATCATCCGTGAAAATGAAGAGATCATCCCCCATGGCGGGACCACGATCCGCCCGGGCGATTGCTTAATGATGTACAGGGGGAAATAACCCCATAACCCCGAGGGTCATAATTCTTTCAGATAGATACGGCGGGGGAAGCCCCCGTACTTTTCCTTTACGGCTGCCACACGGTAGCCGTTTTTTTCGAATGTTCTGAAGCTGGCGGGGTTGTTGGGGGACACAGTTGCCATGAGGTACCTGTACTTGTTATTGTCAAGCAAAGACTCGGCAAATTGGAGCATTGCAAGCTGCAGGCCTTGGCCCCGGAATGCGGGGGAGACCACGCAGGATTCCATATGCACCACCTGTGCCAGTGCCCTTTCGGGTAAGCCTAAGTCCCGCCCCAGGTTGTCCGCGCTGTTTCCCGGAAAACGCAGAATAAAACAGCCCACGATCTCTGATGATCCGGTAACGGCAAGGACTGTGAAGCCTTCGGAAGATATATGCCTGCGGACAAATTCTTCGTCATCGCAAACAAACAGGGATCTGTCCTCCATGCTTTCGTAAACCTTACGCATGAGATCGCAGATCTCAGGGGCTTGCTCCATCGTTGCTGTTGTGAATCGTATCGTGGGTGTCATTTGTTCTTATAAGCCTTGATCTCCGCCGCAATGGTGGTGTAATCGCGCTGGAACAGCTCTTCGTAGGCCTGCAGCCACAGTTTCTCCGGCGGGACTTTTTCCAGCAGTTTCTCCTGGACGAAGGCTTTGCTCTTTTCGCGGTACCTGGGCAGGTGGTTCTGCTCCAGCAGGCGGTTCAGCTCCGGTCGCCACAGGATACTGATCTTCCGCTTGTCCTTCACCCGCGGGTTCACATCGGGCTGTCGCAGGATGTAGAAATCCACGCGCCCTTCGGGAGTTTCCTCCACCGTTATGATCCCCCACCACTTGGGCACGTGTTCCTCTATATGCATGGCGTGCCGGCTGCCCACCGCAACAAAATTCCGGTCGTAGTACCAGTTGTAGTTCCTGACCTGCTTGTCCAGCCGGGCATATGTATCCGCATCGCTCTTTATTTCTATCCCATACAAAAACTCGGGCGTGATCATGACCACGTCCGC
>JAEFAR010000059.1 GCA_016287675.1 Lachnospiraceae bacterium | reverse complement strand
TAAAGGACATGGTCCCCACTTATCTTCTGTGCGGTGCCATCCTTCTCCTCATCGTCGCTTCCTTCATCCCAAACACTCCGGGCATAATGAATGGACTGATCTGCTGCACCATGTTTGTGATCGGACTCATCTACACTTGGTTCAAGCGTAAGGGCGAAGCAAAGGAAGTCATTAAGAACGCATTCAAGGAGATCGACTTCCAGACCATCGGACTTCTTGTGGGACTCTTCCTTGTGATCGGCGGCATCAAGCAAATGGGCGTAATCGACTGGGTTGCGGACCTCATGGCAAAGGCCGGCGGAAGCAACGTTTTCCTGATCTACACCATTATCGTCTGGGGCAGCGTTCTGTTCTCAGCCTTTGTTGACAACATTCCCTTCGTTGCCACCATGCTTCCGGTTATTCAGGGGCTTGCAATGAAGCTGGGTATCGATCCCACACCTCTTTACTTCGGACTTCTTTCCGGAGCCACACTGGGCGGAAATCTTACTCCCATCGGTGCTTCAGCCAATATCACAGGCATAGGCATTCTCCGCAAGGAAGGATGCGATGTGAAGAACTCTGACTTCTTTAAGATCGGAATCCCCTTCACACTGGCAGCAATCATCCCCGCATACATCTACATCTGGCTCGTATACGGGATCTGAAATTAAATGACAAAAACAGCCTGCGGCGCTTGTCAAGCGTTTCGCAGGCTGTTTTTTTGGCATTTTAAATCGTTTATTTTAATGTGATAACATAGAACTCGTGACCGTGAAGCGTCCTGAGTTCGGGAGCTGAGGCTTCCGCCTCCTTTTTGAAATCATCCAGACCTCTTTCTTTTGAGATGATGAGGCGGGTGTAGGTCCTTCCCTCATCCATTGCCTTGTAGTACTCGACAGCTTCATCGTAGAGGATCTTTGAAAGTACGTCGGGAGTGCAGACGGTTGAATCCAGAACGAGGTTGTAGTTGGTGTAATTAAAGTAGTCGATGTTGTAGATCTCTTTGTATCTCTTTTCTTCTTCTGCAACTCTTGCTTTTAATGAAGCTTTGCATTCCTCGGGAGAAGAGTAGGTTTCAACGTTTCCTCTGTTGTCTCCCATGATGCGGGAAACCGCTGTGTCAAGGCTTACGGAAAGGAACACGCGAAATGCCTTTCCCACAAAATGCCAGGCAAGTCGTGAATCAAAGAAGATGTTGTCTGCCTGTCTTTCTCTTGAGATCTGAGCGGAGCGGTCGTCGATCATGTGATCGTACTTTGAGTCTTCAGACATGAGCTTGTTCATTTCAAGAACCGTGATGCCGCGCTCCTCGGCCAGTTCTCTGATCACCTTTCCTGTAGAATAGATCTCGTAGCCGTATTCTTTTTCAAAAACTTTACTTAATGTGGATTTTCCGCTTCCCAGATTGCCTGTCAGTGTGATATGCATAATTTTTCTCCTAAAAATGGTTTTTCCTAAACTCCCGTATGGAGTGTCGATAGCTGTTAAGATGTTCTATGAATCAGTTTTCTATGAATTTGGGTTGATTTTTTTGAGCTCAGCCATGAGATCAATATCACTCTGTGTGAGTTTAAGGCTGGTTTCGATCTTTTCACCGTCAGGTTCCGTAATTATGACCTCGATGATCATGTCTTCTTTAAAACCACGCTTTTGTACTGCTTTCATAAAAGCGGGAAATTTGGGATGGTTGCTCTTGAATTTGTTCCATGCAGCCATGATCTTTAACATGTGTCCCATGTTGTTTTCCATTATTTTGCCTCTTTCTTTGGCTTGAGTACTGTTTAAAGCGCCCAAGCAGTAACCGGAATTGTTTTCAAGTTACTGCTCACATATATGCAAGCACGAAGCCATCCTGAAAGCAAGCTTTCAGAGTGGCTTTGTGCCTGCATATAATGCGAAGCATTAACATATGCAGCCCCGGCTGCATATGTGTGAGCAGTAACGTTTTCAAAATAAACGTTTTCAAAATATTATATATATGTAAAAAAGAAAATTCAATAGGCAAAGGTAACAAAAAGGCTGGTATTTTTGGCAGGTTTACTTTATAATCATATTTTGGCTGATCAAAGGCTAAAAGACACAATAAATCCTAAGTGCGTCAGGCGCATCATTTAATATATATAGTTACAATTACGGGGCTGACATGCAAAACGTTAAAATAAAAAAGATATTATCGGTTATTCCGTTGATCATAAATCTTATAGGTATCTACATTTTCTCGAGCCAGAGCGGGACTGTGTCCGGAGGCATGAGTAACAGGATGGCAAGAAAAGTGGCCACTTTTCTGTGCGATGTGCGGGGAAAAAGCCTTGGTGCACTGGAGTACGAGGATTACGTGGCAAAACTGAACGAACTGATCAGGGAAGCAGGCCATGCCGGCGAACACGCGCTGCTCATGCTCTGCTTCTTCCTGCCCATATCCTGCATACTTCGCTTCAAAGGCAAGCCTTTGCCTTTCTTTGCAAGGCTGGGACTCTCCTTCGTCTGCACTTTTTTCTGCGCTGTGTTTGACGAATTCCACCAATCCTTTGTTTACGGCAGAGTGAGCGACCCTTTCGATGTCCTGGTGGACTGCGTGGGTGCGCTCATCATGGCCGCGGTTATTACCCTTGTGTGGGCGATAAAGAAAATGAGAGAAGCAGATACAATGCGGAGAAGTGTTGACTGATAAACAGATTTTGGGGAGGTAGAATAAAATGAGTATTTTTTGGTTGAAGGTTTTGCTGAAACTGATGTTTGTTCCCAAGCACATGTATTCCCTTTCCGGCGGGCTGCCGGGTGAGGCCTATTGCATTGAGAAGGATGGGGACAGATGGCATTTTTATTACAGCGAGCGCGGGGAAAAGAGAACCATCGCTTATTACGACAGCGAGCGCGAGGTTGCCAAGGCATTTTTTAAGAAGATCCGCGAGTGTAAAAGATAATACAGATCACGAAACAAAAAAACGAGCCGAAGAGCAATTCCTTCGACTCGTATTTTTTATCTTTCTTCTCTGAAATATGTGATTCCCAAGCCTGCGGGCGGTTGATTTTCCCGCTTCTTTCTGATGCTTGTCAGGATCAGCACCACGATGGTGAATACGTAGGGCAGGAGCTTTATGAGAGGCGTCATCGCCATGGGAAGCTGTATGCCTAAAATACTGGATGCGTAAGCATTTGCAATGTACAAAAGGCCGAACACAAAGGAGCCTGCGATACAGATGTGAGGCTTCCAAAGGGAGAAGATGACCAGCGCCACGGAGAGCCAGCCGAGGGCCTCGATGGAAAGGTAGGCTTCCTGGGAACCTGCGTAATCCATGATGTAGTAGAGGCCGCCCAGTCCCGCTATGCCCGATCCGATGATGGTTGCGATGTACTTGTATGCTGTAACGTTGATGCCCACAGCATCGGCAGTGGCAGCGCTTTCTCCCACGGCACGGAGGTTCAGACCGGACCTTGTGCGATAGAGGAAGAAGGAAACGGAAAGGGCAAGGATCAGTGCAAGGAAGGTCATGACTCCGCAGTACTTTAAGGAGTTTGTGGTCTTTGAGAAGGGAGCGCGGAAGTACTCGAGTGCATAGAGATACTCATGAGCTCCGATCCTTGTGAGTCTTGACATGATGAACTTGGTGATGCCCACACCGAAGGTGGTGAGAGCAAGACCGGTAACGTTCTGGTTTGAATGAAGTGACACGGTCAAAAAGCTGTACAGCACGCCCATGAGTCCGCCGCTTATGAAGCAGGCGAGGAGGGCGATCAGTACGATGAGAAATCCGGGAATGTTTTTACCGTACATGAGCTGCAAAGCAACACAGCCGCCTGCGGCGCCCACACTCATGACTCCGGGGATGCCCAGATTCAGGTGACCGACTTTTTCTGTAATGATCTCGCCCGTGGCACCCAGAAGGAAGATGATCCCGATGGAGAAGGAGGATAAAAGGTAATTTACGATGCTCATTATTTTGCCTCCTTTACTGCCTTGTGGCGGAAATTGATCTTATAGTAAATGAAAAACTCGCATCCTATGATAAAGAAGATGATGATACCCACGATGACCGACGGGAATGCGGAGTCGATGTTAAAGTCCGTTGAGATCTGTGACGCACCCTGATCCAGGAAAGTGATGAGGAAAGAGGTGAGGGCCATGTAGATCGGGTTGAATTTTCCGAGCCAGCTGACCATGATGGCTGTGAAGCCCTGTCCGCCGATGGTTGCGGTGGTTACGGAGTGATCAAGAGCGGAAACGATCAAAAAACCTGCCAGTCCGCAGAGAGCTCCGGAGATCACCATGGTACGGATGATGACCTTTTTAACATTGATACCGATGTAAAGGGCTGTTTTCTGGCTCTCTCCCACAACTGAGATCTCGTAGCCGTGTTTGGAATAATTCAGGTAGATGTAGAGACCGATGGTGAGGACAGCAACCACAAGTATCAGCAGCAGGTACTCATGCCCAAGCTTGGGAAGATAGCCGAAATTCAGCATTCCCAGTGTTGAGGATCCGCTGGGTGTCCAGATCATCAGGAAGTAGGACACGATAAAGGTTGCGATGTAGTTCATCATCAGTGTGAACAAAGTTTCATTTGTGTTCCAGAGAGCCTTGCAGAGTGCGGGGATCACGCCCCAGATGGCTCCGATCACTACTGATGAAACAAACATGATGATGAGGAGCAGTGCATTTGGTATCTTGCCACCCAGGCCGATGATGCAGGCTACGGAAGCAAGGGCTCCGATAAGTGCCTGACCTTCTGCTCCGATGTTCCAGAATTTCATTCGGAAAGCGGGAGTAACAGCCAGTGAAATGCAAAGGAGGACTGACAGATCCTTAAGGAACTTCCAGATCCTTCTTTTTGTTCCGAAGGAACCTGAGATCATGGATCCCAGCATCTTGAGAGGGTTGATACCGATCAGGATGTAGGAGAGGATCATGCAAAGGAGGATGGCCAGAGCAACAGCTGCGATGCGTATGCCTGCCTTGGACCAGATGGGAAGATCCTCACGCTTGGTGATGTGGAAAAGAGGTTCTTTTTCTGTATGAACTTTACTCATTTTCTTTAACCTCTCTTTCATCTTTTTGTGATTTGGTCATCAGAAGACCGATCTCTTCCTTTGTAACAGTGCGTCCGTCACAGGTGCCTGTAATGCGGCCGGAATTAATGACGATGATGCGGTCGCAGAGCTCAAGGAGCACGTCAAGATCTTCACCTACGAAGATCACGGAAACACCGTTTTCCTTCTGCTTGTTCAAAAGATTGTAAATGGTGTAGGAGGAGTTGATGTCCAGACCGCGAACGGGATAGGCCACCATAAGGACTGTGGGGGCAGCTGCGATCTCACGGCCTACGAGGACCTTCTGTACATTACCTCCCGAAAGCTTTCTTACTGCAGTTCCCACGCCGGGGGTGTTCACCTGAAGGCTTTCAATGATCTCCGATGCGAGAGCCTTGGGCCTTGCACGATCAACAAACACGGATTTTCCTCTGCGATAGGAACGGAGCATCATGTTGTCTGTGATGTTCATGTTGCCCACGAGACCCATTCCGAGACGGTCTTCGGGAACGAAGGAAAGACGGACACCGAGATTTCTGATCTGGAGGGGAGTTTTGTCCCGCAGATCCACGGTGTCACCGGTCTTGGGGTTATTGTAGATTATATCTCCTTCGTTAAGGGGATAGAGCCCTGCGATGGCCTCAAGGAGTTCGCGCTGGCCGCTTCCTGCGATGCCCGCGATCCCAAGGATCTCGCCGCTTCTTGCTTCGAAGGAGATGTTGTCAAGAACCCGTATGCCCTCGTCGTCTGTGGCGGAGAGATTGTCGACCTTCAGACGTACAACGGAGTTTTTGGGCTCTGTTCTTTCTATATTAAGGGAAACTTTCTGGCCAACCATCATCTCGGTGAGAGAGCTTTCGGTTGCGTCCTTGGTGTCCACTGTTGCGATGTGCTCGCCCTTTCGGAGGACGGCTACGCGGTCGGAGATCTCAAGGACTTCATGAAGCTTGTGGGTGATGATGATAATGGATTTACCGTCAGCCCTCATGTTTTTAAGGACTTTGAAGAGATTCCTGGTCTCCTGGGGAGTGAGGACCGCAGTGGGCTCGTCGAGGATCAGGATGTCCGCGTCACGGTAGAGGACTTTGATGATCTCCACAGTCTGCTTTTCGGAAACTGACATCTCGTAGATCTTCTTTTTGGGGTCGATGGAAAAACCGTATTTTGCGGTGATCTCCGCAACACGCTTGTTGACATCGTTCAGATTGAAGCGTTCCTTTGAAGCGTCTCCCAGAACGATGTTTTCGCCTGCGGTAAAAATGTCCACCAGTTTGAAGTGCTGGTGAACCATTCCTATCTTATAGCGGAAGGCGTCCTTGGGGGAGCGGATGATGACAGGCTCTCCGTTAACGATGACTTCGCCTTCGTCGGGGAAATATATGCCTGCGATCATGTTCATAAGGGTGGTCTTGCCGCAGCCGTTCTCACCGAGGATAGCAAGGATCTCACCCTTGTAAACATCAAGAGAAACGTCGTGGTTTGCAACGACGCTTCCGAATGCCTTTGTAATATGCTTTAATTCGAGAGCAAGCTCTTTCAAGTTTGGTTACCTCCGGGGCAGAATAAAAAACAACGCATAAAGTATAATTCGCTTAAAACCAAAAGTCAATAAAAGCGACAAAGCGGCGGAGCCGAAAATGACTCCGCCGTCGGATTATGTGCTTGTGATGATTTGAAAAAGTGATCAATACTTAGCGTTCAGGAGCTTGATGCCGTCGATCTGAACATCGAAGTAAGGAGCTGAACGGAATTCGCTCTCTGCGAAGTAGCCATTCTTTACAACCTTTGTATCGGGTGTGAAAGCATCGTCTGTGTCAACATCTGCAAGATGATCTGCAGAAAGAGGAGCACCGTTTACTGTGAATGTCTTTGTATCGAAAACCTTGAGAGATCCGTTGAGGAGCTGAGCCTTAACTTCGTCGATCTTCTTCTGGGTGTCAGCTGCCGCAGCCTTTGTGTTAACTTCTGTAAGAACAACGGAACCTGTGGAGATGGTACCTGTCCAGTCGGTGTCGATCTTCTTGCCGTCCATTACCTGATTGCAGATGTACTCGAAGTAAGGAGCCCAGTCAATTCTGGAAGAAACGATGAATGTGTTGGGGCAAGCTGCTGCTGTGCTTCCGTTGTAGGAAACGTTGGGAACCTTACGCTCTTCGCAGATGGAAGGAGCACCCATGGAGTCAGCATGCTGGGAGATGAGTACACAGCCGTTGTCGATGAGAGCAGCTGCTGCGTTCTTCTCTTCGATCTCGTCGTACCATGATCCTGTGAACTGTACTTCCATTGTTACTTCGGGAACGATGGACTTAACGCCGAGGTAGAAAGATGTGTAACCGGAAATTACTTCTGCATATGTGAAAGCGCCTACATAACCGATCTTGGGAGTAACCTTTGAATCAGCCTTCATCATCTCCTGAAGCTTGAGACCTGCAGCAACACCTGCGAGGTAACGTCCTTCATAGATGGAAGCGAAAGCGTTGTGGAAATTGTCGAGCTTCTCTGTGTGAGCCATTGTTCCTGTAGCGTGGCAGAACTCAACGTCCTTGAACTGCTTTGCAGCCTGAAGAAGATATGTTTCATGACCGAAGCTGTCTGCAAATACGATCTTGCAACCCTGGTCTACGAGATCGGCAGCTGCTTCGTAGCATGCATTGCCTTCTTCGATGTTTCTTCTGATGATAACCTGATCGTCCTTAAGACCGAGGGTCTTTGCAGCATCCTTGATACCGTTGATGAAGTTCAGGTCGTAAGTGGATGCTTCGTCGTGAAGAAGGATCACACCGATCTTGAAATCAGACTTTGCGTCTTTGCCGCCGCATGCTGCAAGGGAAAGAACCATTGCGCAGGCAAGGATCAAGCTTAAAAGCTTTTTCATAAAAATTGTCCTCCGTTTTACATGAAATGTTAGAAATTGTTAAAGGGGATTTTGTTCCCCTTTGCAACACGAATTATATTCAATTGTAAATTTTTTGTAAATCTCATTTTTTTAATGTGATTTATAAGCATTGCTTAAGCTGAGTGATAATGTCTTTACGATGTTTTTAAGATGTGCTATATTGAATACAAAGAAATTTGTTTTCCATGTTTACCTATGGAAAGATTAGAAAAATGGCAGTGAAAAAACGGAGGATAACCAAATGAAACTTCTTGAGGACAGGATTAAGAAGGACGGTATCGTTAAAGAAGGTAATGTATTAAAGGTAGACAGTTTCATCAATCATCAGATGGATGTTAAGCTTTTTGATGAGATGGGCAAGGAATGGAAGCGCCTTTTTGCGGACAGGCCCATCAACAAGATCCTTACCATCGAAGCATCAGGCATAGGCATAGCGTGCGTCGCAGCCCGTTCCTTCGATGTTCCGGTTGTTTTTGCGAAGAAGGCTCAGAGCATCAACATCGACGGGGATGTATATGCCTGCAAGATAGAGAGCTTTACCAAAAAGAGGATCTACGATGTGATCGTTTCAAAAAAGTTTTTGAGCAAGGACGATCATGTTCTTATTATAGATGATTTTCTTGCAAACGGATGTGCGGTACTGGGACTTCTCGACCTTATCAGAGAGGCGGGAGCGACTGTCGAAGGCGTCGGCATCGCAGTGGAAAAAGGCTTCCAGCGCGGTGGTAAGCTGATCCGTGACATGGGTATCAGAGTGGAGAGCCTTGCGATTGTTGAATCCATGGATCCTGCTACGGGAGAGATCATTTTCAGACATTAAGGGTAATCTTTGATAAATTATTAGAGTAAATATTAGCTTGACACAGACCTGTTTTTAAGTTAAATTAACTTTAACGAAAACAGGTTTTTTTGTTAGGAGATTTAAAATGGCTAAAAAGGTTAAAATGTCTGACATCGCAGGAAGGCTTGGAGTCAGTGTGGTTACGGTTTCCAAGGCCCTATCCGGACAAAAGGGTGTCAGTGAAGAAGTAAAGAATAAGATCATCCGTCTCGCAGAGGAACTGGGATACGAGAAGCCCGGTGAGTCCGGAGGCGTTTCAAAGAGCTATAATTTCGGAGTTGTGGTTCCCGAGGGTTACATCACGAAGTACGAAGCCTTTTACTGGGAACTTTATCAGGCCATCAACACTTCCGCCGCAAAAGAGAACAGCTTTGTCATGCTTGAGACTATTTCCGGGGAAGATGAGAATGCCGGTAATCCTCCCAAGCTTCTGAGAGAGAGCAAAGTGGATGCGCTGATCGTGATGGGGGCCATGAAGACTTCCTATCTGAAGATGATCAGGGCTCATTATGCTACTCCAACTGTTTTCCTTGACTTCTACGATTCAGAGATACAGGAGGATTCCGTGATCTCCAACAGCTTTTACGGAGCTTATGCCATCACAAACTACCTCCTTGAAAAAGGTCACAGAAAGCTTGCTTACGTGGGAACGCCCATGTCCACCGAGAGTATCACCGACCGTTATCTGGGTTATGTGAAAGCGCTCATGGAAAAAGGGATCGAGATCAGGAAAGACTGGGTCATCAATGATCGTGACATGAACAGAGTAATGTATAACGAGATCGAGCTTCCTGAAGAAATGCCCGAAGCCTTTGTCTGCAACTGCGACATGACAGCCAGCAAGATCATCGAGGCACTTTCGAAGAAGGGTTTTTCCGTTCCCGGGGATGTAGCGGTTACGGGATTTGATGATTACCTTCACCCCGGACTTTGCGTCATTCCGCTCACAACATACGCTGTAAACATGGAAGGACTGGCGGATTCAGCAGTGAGAAATGTGCTTAAAAAGCTGAACGGTATCGAAACGAACAAGGGTATCCACCTGATCGAAGGAAGGCTCATCTGCAGGGAAAGCGCTTGATAGAAGACGATCGAAGAAGTCTTTCTAAGAAAAACAAAAATTTTTAAAATAATGCTTGCATTTTTTTAAAAATGGGAGTAATATATAGCGCGTGCCTTAACACAAGGTCACCTGATAGAAATCGGGGTGTGGCTCAGTTTGGCTAGAGCGCCATCTTAGGGAGGTGGAAGTCGCAAGTTCGAATCTTGTCACTCCGATTAAAAAAGCAGTTCCATTCGGAACTGCTTCAGACTGTCGACAAAGTCTCATGCTCGATATGGCATGGGACTTTGTTTTTTTATGCTCAAATGCTTTGTTTTAGCGACTTTCATCCACTTTTATGATATAATATCTGTATCAAAAACATGGTGGTA
>JAEFAR010000022.1 GCA_016287675.1 Lachnospiraceae bacterium | reverse complement strand
ATGGTAGGGCTGGAGGAAAGGGCTGTTGCAAGGGCGCCTCTTTGCTGCTGACCGCCTGAAAGCTTGTTGGGAAGCATTTCTTTTTTTTCGGAAAGGCCGAGGGTTGAAAGAATGTCTTCCACGTAAGAAGTGTCGACTTTTTCTCCGTCCAGTTCGATGGGAAGGACCGTGTTTTCATAAACGTTCAAAACGGGCACCAGGTTATATGCCTGAAAGATGAAACCGATCTTTCTTCTTCTGAAGATCGTAAGTTCGTCGTCCTTAAGAGCGAAGATGTCTTTGCCGTCGATGATCACGCTGCCGGATGTGGGCCTGTCCAGGCCTCCAAGCATATGGAGCAGCGTTGTCTTTCCGCTTCCCGAAGTTCCTACAATGGCTACGAATTCACCCTTGTTCACTTCGAGGCTGATGCCGTTGGTTGCGTTAAAGGCATTGCTTCCCTGTCCGTAGGTTTTGATCAGATCTTTTGCCTGTAATATACTCATATCATAACTCTCCTTAAAAAAAAACGTGTGTAAGTGATGTCCTTTACACACGTATTATCACACAAAAATCTTTCCTGATTCTTTCAAAAAGGGATCTCAATTCTTTCGGTTTTGAAAGAATCATGGCTTTTTAAGAAAAATATCAAATTCGGAGCCTTTGCCGGGGAGTGAGGAAACCTTGATGTAGCCCCCTTCTCCGGAAACTATCTCCCGGGCGAGATACAGCCCGATGCCGACGCCTTCCTGAAGGCGGGAAGCTTCAAGCCTTTCAAATCTGGAGAAGATGCGTGGGATGTCTCCTTCTGCGATGCCGACTCCCGTGTCCGTGACTTTTAGGCACACAAACATCTCGTATTCGACGGCGGAAAGCCGGACACTTCCGGAATCTGTGTATTTGATCGCATTATCGACGATGTTTGAAAGGGCTTCCGCTGTCCATTTTCGGTCAAAAACAGCCTTTGCGGAAGTGGGTTCAAGGATAAGATCCAGCCCCTTTCTTTCTGCTTTTGCTCTCATTTCGTCATACACTCCGGTCATAAGAGCAGAAACGCTGTCCTCGGAAGGGTTGAGGCTTAATATGCCATTCTCCAGACGGGAGAGCTTTACAAGAGAATCGATCAGAAAACGGAGCTTTTCGCTTTCTCTTGAAATGGCGTCCAGACTCTCTTTTTGCGAAGTGTCCAGAGGAGATTCCGCCAGAAGTTCGCTGTGGAGGAGGAGATTTGCGATGGGGGTCTTGGTCTGGTGGGATATGTCCGAGATGAGGGTTTTGATCTTGTCACGTTCCAGCTTCACGTTTCCCGCCGAGATGGAAGAGGACTCAAGATAGTCATGAAGTTTCGTCTCCAGACGGGATGTGATCTCTTCGCTGTATTCTGTTTCTTTAAAATCGCCTGCGATGGCGGCGTCCAGCATTTCTTCAATGCGTTCGAAGGTCTTTCTCGTTTTCCTTTTTTCAAAAAGAGTGAAAAGGACAGACGCAATGACGGAAAGGGCTGCAGCTATCGCTATGGCAATGATGTAATCAGGCATTTTCTTTTACCCACATGTATCCGAGACCGTAGACGGTTTTGATCAGGTCTTTGGCGTCCAGTTTGTCCCGGAGTCTTTTTACAACAACGGACAGAGCATTTTCATCCACAAAATCCGAGCCCTCCGACCAGATCCTGTCAAGGAGTTCCGCCCTTCCGAGAGTGATCCCGGGGTTGGATACGAACATTTTCAGAAGTTTCTGCTCGGTCTTGCTAAGGGTGATCTCTTCATCCCCCACCATAAAGATCATGCGTTCGAAATCGAAGCGGTATCTGCCGAGATCGAACTCTTCGGGGGACCGTGCGGCCTCGTGTTTTCTGAGCTGTGTGTTCACTCTTGCCCGAAGGACACTTAATGAAAAAGGCTTTGTGACGTAATCGTCCGCGCCGAGATCCAGTCCCTTTACGACGTCTGAGTCTGTGTCATTTGCCGAGAGCATGATCACTGAGATACGGGGATCCTTTGTCTTTATCTCTTTAAGAAGCTCCAGACCGTTCCCGTCGGGCAGGTTAATGTCAAGGATCACAAGGGCGGGCTGAGTGAGTCCGATCTGCTCCCTTGCTTCCCTTAAGGTGCTCAGGGATACTATGCTTCGTGACTCGTCTTTCAGAGCCTTGCAAAGTCCCGTATTCAAGTCTTTGTCGTCTTCAACTATGATGATCTGCTGTATTTTTCCCATGTGTTCCACCGATAAAACAGATGTTCTGACTTGCATATAATTCTTGGTTATGCTAAAATATAGCACATTTTCCTGTAATTATGAAGACCGGATTTGAAAGGGGGAGGATCAAATGAGTTTTATTGAAGTGGACGATCTTAAAAAGAGCTTCATTGTCCGAAAAAAACGTGAAAAAGGGAAGCTCTTCAGGGAGAAACAGACAGTGGAAGCTTTAAAAGGAGTGTCCTTTGAGGTCGAAAAGGGAGACCTTGTGGGTTACATCGGACCCAATGGCGCGGGAAAGTCAACCACTGTAAAGATCCTGTCGGGGATCCTGACTCCGGACGGAGGAGAAGCATCCGTGGGAGGCAGAGTGCCATGGCAGGACAGAAAAGAGTACGTAAAGCATATAGGTGTCGTGTTCGGTCAGCGAAGCCAGCTTTGGTGGGATGTACCAATCATCGACAGCTATAGTCTGCTTAAGGACATTTATAAGATCTCAAAAAGCGATTACGAGTCAAGACTTAAGGAATTGTCGGAGGCTCTGCAGCTGGAGGAACTGATGCGGACGCCTTTAAGACTTTTGAGCCTGGGACAGCGCATGAGGGCAGAACTCTGCGGATCCCTCCTTCATAGGCCGGAGCTTTTGTTCCTGGACGAACCCACCATAGGGCTTGACGCGGTCAGCAAGCTGGCTCTGAGAGATTTCCTTAAATGGGAGAACCGCGAATACGGAACGACCATAATGCTCACCACTCACGACATGGAGGACATTGCGGCGCTTTGTTCCCGGGTTATGGTCCTGGGACACGGTAAAAAACTGTTTGACGGGAAACTGCCGGATCTTTTGGAAAAATTCGATACGATCCGCACCGTCAGCGTTAAATATGAAACGGATGATCCGGTGCTCGATATGCCTGAAAGTGTAAAGACGGGGCGTAACGGCGATGAGATCGTAATAACCTATTCTCCCAAAGAATTCCCGACTCCTGAGCTCCTTAAAGCATTGCAGAACGCGGGAAAGATCAGGGAGATGACGCTGCAGCCCGAAAACATCGATCATCTGATCGCATCTATGTACAAGGAGATGGATCTATGAGAGCGTATTTGGTTGTTTTCAGGATGAGACTGCTGATGGAACTGCAATACAGGGGAGCCATGATCGGAGGCATACTCTGTCAGATGTTCTTCGGTCTTGTGCTTACCGCATTGTACAGAGCCCTCTATGCGGGACATCCTCAAAGTGTCCCCATCGAACATGTTGTGAGCTATGTCTGGCTTCAGCAGGCTTTCTTTCGCATGCTTCTGGCAACGGACCCCGACCTTCTTGACAAGATCCGAAGCGGCAACATTGCCTACGACATGTGCAGGCCCGTAAACATGTACTGGTTCTATTATGCCCGTATCGCGGCCCAAAAGCTCATGGGAAGCCTGATGCGTGGCGTGCCCATGCTGATGGTGGCGGCTCTTCTTCCTAAGGGCTGGGGACTCACATTACCGGATTCACCTCTCGGGCTTCTTGCCGCGATCCTGTCCCTTGTGCCCGGGTTCTTCTGCATGTGCGCACTGGAAAACGTGACAATGGGATTCACCATGAGAACCCTTGATCCGCGAGGGATCCAGAGCATGTTGAATCTCCTCATGATGACTTTTTCCGGGAACATTTTACCCCTTACCCTCTTTCCTGACAGCTGGCAGCGGGTGATCACCCTGCTTCCCTATGCCCAGCTTCTGGATGCACCCATAAGGCTCTATACGGGTGAGTACGCGGTAACGGAAGCTTTTCACATCATCCCGGTGCAGGCTTTGTGGGCAGGGCTTTTGATAATGCTTGGAACAGGGATCTGGAAAGCCAACAGAAAACGCATGATAGTGCAGGGAGGATGATATGAACACAGTAAAATTGTACATTAGATCCATGTCCATGCTGATAAAAAGCCAATTGCAGTATCCCCTTTCCTTCTTCATGCAGACCATAGCCCAGCTGATAATGGAAGGCGGGGAGATGATGGCGGTGATCCTCATCGTGAACCGCTTTGAGGAAGTTCAGGAATGGACAGGGGGAGATCTTTTCTTTTTCTTCGGAATGATGTCAGTCTCCTTTTACCTGACAGAGCTCTTCGGCCGCGGCATCACGGGCGACTTTCCGTCAATGGTGAGAAGCGGGCGGCTTGATACATTTCTCGTTCGTCCCAGAGGTGTTCTCACCCAGGTCATCTGCGGAGGAGTGGATCCCAGAAGGATCACCTGCATAGCGGTGGGAGTAGCGGCACTGGTTATGGGAAGCAGGATGTCTGCAATCCTCTGGACGCCCCTTAAAGTGCTGGCTCTTACAGAATCAATTGCCATGAGCTGTCTGCTGATCATGGGGCTTTTCATGATCGAAGCCATCTTCTGTATCCACAGCGTTAAGTCGGTGGAACTGGTGAATGCCCTGACCTACGGTGGACGAAGCGCCTGCCAGTATCCCATCGACATCTATCCACGGCCTTTAAGGATGCTCTTCACGGTCATTGCCCCCTTTGCACTGACTCTCCATGTGCCTGCTGCCTGGATCCTTGGGAAGCCTCTTTACGGGCTTCCGACATGGACAGCCTTTGTTACTCCTCTTTCGGGCATAGTGGTGTTCGTGCTCATGACCTTCCTTTTTCACAGAGGGATACGTTTTTACAGATCAACGGGAAGCTGAACTTTTCCTTTCGGGATCAAACCGACTTTCCGATACGGAAAGAAAACATATATAAAACTCGACAGATAGTATTTGTCGGATCACGCTGCCTTGTGATAGAATAGGTCATCGGTTTTTTTGACCGATACACAGGGTAGCGTAATTTTATTGGAAAGGAAGAGAGTTATGAGTGAAACAACAGTAAGAATTCAGGATGACCTTTATGAAGCTGTGAACGGTGAATGGCTGAAAACCGCAGTTATTCCCGACGACAGACCTACAACAGGCGGTTTTTCCACACTTGCGCAGAACGTGGAAAAGATCATGATGGACGATTTCAAGGCGCTGGCCGAGGGGACAAAGACGACCGACATCCCTGAGATGCGTTATGCAATCTCCATGTACAAGAAGGTAAAGGATGAGGAAAGAAGAAACAGAGAGGGCCTTTCTCCCGTTCTTCCCGTTCTTGAAAAGATCAAGGCGATCGAAACGATCGAGGATCTTAATAATGTTTCCGCTGAATTATTGTATAAGAGCATCAACCTTCCCATCGAAATGGGAGTATCAACGGATATGAAAGACGGCACAAAGCATTGCTTCGTAGTGCTGGGACCTTCCATCATCCTTCCCGATACGACTTATTATGCAGAGGACAATGAATCAGGAAAGCAGCTCCTGTCCGTATATGCAGATATGGCTGCAAAGGTGCTGAAGTTCTCTCCTCTGTCCGAGGAAGAGCAGAAGACCTTCCTTGATGACACACTTGCTTACGATGCGCTGATCGCAAAGAAAGTAAAGAGCAAGCTCGAATGGTCCGAGTACTACAAGAACTACAACCCCATGAGCGTTGACGAGGTTGCTTCTTACGTGGCTCCTTTTGATATTAAGAAGCTCCTTAAGGATGTTTACAAGGACAAGGCGCCTTCGACCCTGATCGTTTACGATCCCAAGGCTGTGAAAGAGATGAACGGTTACTTCACAAAGGAGAACCTGAAGCTCTATGTGCACTGGTGCTATGTAAAGACGCTTCTCAGATCGACGGATTGCCTTTCGATGGAACTCAAGAAGCTCGGAAACACATACAGAAGGACGCTGACCGGCGTTGCTTCCGATCCCGTGCTTGAGAAGGAAGCGTATCAGACCGCTTCATCCATGTACTCCGAGCCTGTGGGAGTTTACTACGGCAGAACCTACTTCGGTGAAGAAGCCAAAAAGGATGTTGTGAACATGGTCCACAAGATCATCGACACCTACAAGCTCAGAATGGAAAGAAACACTTTCCTTGCGGAATCCACCAAAAAGCAGGCCATCAAGAAGCTTTCAACCATCGTTGTAAAGATGGGCTATCCCGACAATGTCAGAGAACTCTTCTCAAGACTTGTGTTTGATGAGGACGATTCCTACTATACGGCTGCGGAAAAGATCAACGAAGTTTTCCAGAAGGACAACCTCGACAAGCTTCACAAGCCCGTTGACCGCACAGAATGGGTAATGCCCGGGCATATGGTAAATGCCTGCTACAACCCTACCAGCAACGACATCACCTTCCCTGCAGCGATCCTTCAGAAGCCTTTCTACTCACTGTCCCAGTCCGCAAGCGAGAATCTGGGCGGTATCGGAGCGGTCATCGGACACGAGATCTCTCATGCCTTCGATAACAACGGTGCAAACTTCGACGAGAACGGAAATCTGAACAACTGGTGGTGCGAAGAGGACTTCAAGGCATTCAAGGATCTGACCAAGGACATGACGGTACAGTTCGACGGCCTTGAATTCCACGGCGGCAAAGTGAACGGCGAGCTCACTGTCAGCGAGAACATCGCAGACAACGGCGGTATGGGCGTTACCATCGAGATCATGCACACACTTCCCGATGCGGATTTCAAGCAGTACTTCATGAACTGGGCAAGAGTCTGGTGCATGAAGGCAAAGGAAGAGTACATTCAGCTCCTTCTTGCCAACGATGTTCACTCCCCTGCGGTCCTTCGTGCAAACATGCAGCCCAGAAACTTCAGTGAGTGGTATGATGCATTCGGAGTTACTGAAAAGGACAAGATGTACATTGCTCCCGAAAAGCGCATAAGCATATGGTAAGATAACGGAAAAAGGCTTTAGCCGATCCGAAAGAAAAAAAAGGTTCATAACTGTCTGATCGACAGCTGTGAACTTTTTTTCTGCCTGAAAATGAGTCAATGGGGACGTTTCATTTTGACTCATCGAAGACGAGTCAAAATGAAACGTCCCCATTGACTCATGGGCAGCAGTGAACCGTTTTTCTTTTCCTGCCTGAAAACAGGGGAGTTGCGTAAGCGTAAGGGCATATGTTATATTGATATCAGGTGAGTGCATGAATCCAACAGGGGGATAATATGAGATTTTATAAAAAAGCATCAATGGATACTTTGGAAGGAGCCTATTACGAAGGCGAAACAGTCTGCATGTTGACGCCCTGCCCTTATTATGACAGGGAAGGCATAAAAAACTGGCTTTCGGACATGGCGGAAGAAGGACTGTATCTTAAAAAGAACGGTTTTTTCCTCGGACTCTCTTTTTTTGAGTATAAAAAGAAAAAAAATGTGAAGTATCACTTGGCGGTGGCTGACTGGCTGAACAAAGGACCGGATTCGGAGACTCTTGAGATCATGAGCCGGCAGTCATGGACCTATCTGACCAAGCGTGGCGGTTTCCACGTCTATCGGAGCAGCGATCCCAATGCTCCCGAACTTGATGATGAAAGTTCCAAAGAGAAATATGAGGATAAAGTACAGATCGAATTTGAGGTGTTCTGGTGGCTGTTCGTGCTGTGGATCGTTTTTATGGGAAGCCTTACGGGCGGAAGATTCGGCCTTTTATTACCTGTGGAAGAGCCTGAAAATGCCCAGGCATTGGTGATAGCCCTTATGCTTCTTCTCAATGTGATCTTCAGGATCCCGGCAATGGTCAGTCTGCATATGCACGAAGAATTCGGAGAAGAGGGAGACTGGAGAAGGAAAGCCGTGAGACATTACCTCTTTTCAGCCTTTAAGGCCCTCTGCTGGGTGCTGATCGCAGGGATTTTCATCGTATCCCTGATCAACATGATCGATAAAGGCATATCGACGGCAGAATACAGTGGCGGGATCCCCTTTTTCACCAAAAGACTCTGATCTTATTTGAACATGGACGCAAATCTTGCCAGAGGTTCGATCACGGCGCTCAGGTCGTGAATTGCCTGATTCAGAGCTTCAAAGTCCACATTGTTCAGCTTGTTTACGGTTTCGGTGATAGCATCCGTATTGTTCTCCACCATAGCATTGGAGTTTTCGATCAAAACACCGGCCTGAGCGATCAGGGCGTCCATATCATCCGCGACGGTGTTGAGCTTTGCGATGGAGGAACCGGATTCCGCAATAAGCTTGTCCAGCTCCGTAAGGCTTTTCTCCGCATGATCGATGAGGCCCACGGCTTTGGGAGCGATGGTCTCGTTTGATTCTTTAACGATGGCGTCAACGCCTGACGTGATGGAACGGAGATCCAGCATGGCTTTCTCCGACTCCGTTGCAAGCTGATCCACTTTTGCGAGGCTGGTTTCCGCGTGATTAAAGAACATTATCACTCTCGGAGCGGTGAAGCCTATGGCAAGGGCAAACAGAACAGCGATCACGATCAGTGTTACCGTTGAAATCCTTGTGTCTTTATTCTTTTTCTTTTGTAATTCAAGGATCTGCCGTAAAAGATCTTCCGTTGACTCGGCCTTTTTGTTGATCTGATCGCTGTTGATCACATTCTGAACATCCATGAGTTTTCCCTCCGTGAAATGTAATGGTTGAGTAACATTATACTCAATAAGACATGCTTATACGAGAAAGTTTTTATAAAAAGTTGCTGCAGAGCTGACGATTACCTGCGTGCAACGAAAGGGGCATAATGAATAAGGCATATATCTTCTTAACAGTTTTCATATTAATATTTCTTGGATCCTGCGGAACGGCGAAAAACACGGGATCCGGCGATGTGGCGGAGACACCGGTTTCGACTGTGACGGAGATTTCGGGCCAAACTCCTGCAATTAATCCCGATCCTTCGGACGGAGCTTCGAGCGAAAACTCCGAGACACTTCCCTCGGAATACTCTGAGGATGAGAATAGCGCGGAGGATGATGAGGAAAACTTTAAAAAAGCATTGAACGGATTTCTTACTGCAGAGCTCGGACAGTACTTTGCTCCGCTCGAGCATTGCATTCCTTTTACGATACTTGTGGATCTTGATGATGAAGACAAGGAAAATGTAAAGGTCTACGGCATCTTTTGGGTTCAGGATTACAAGCTGAACGGAACAGTACTGGAAAATGTGTCCGGCGGATGTTTCCCCGGAGTCGTTAAAGGAAAAAAGACCGATGGGATCTGGAAGTTTACCGAAATGGAACGTGTGGTTTCGGGAGCGGGAAATGCGGAAAGTGCAAAAGAGATCTTCGGAGCGCGGTACGATGCCTACTCTATGCTGATATCCGATGATACGGTAAAGGAAAACGTAAGGAAGGAAGCTGTAAAAGAGTACGTGAAAGCGAATGGCCTGAACGTAACAGCCTACAAGTTTTACGGCAGCGACCCCGTACTACTGAAATGACCCTTTGGGGACAGGAGGAATGCTTGCCGAAGGCAATTATCATACATTCCGACGTTTGGTCAGGTCATCGCAGATGGCGTGACACTTCCGAAATCACGGATCATCTTTCGGAAATGGATGCTGAACTGCTCAAAGCACGGAACATGGAGATCCTGCAGAAGTTTTACTTCATCGATTATGACATTTCAAGGGACTTTTATGAGCAGTTTCATGAAAGAAGAAAGCAAAAGACCGCGCAGAAGCGCGGTCTTTTGCGATTATGTAATATTTTAAGCATTATCGTAGTGAGTAGTGCTGTTATCATCCCATTCTTCGTTTGCGACTGAAATAAAAGTGTTTTCGGGAGTGGTGTTTGTAAATCTTTGAGCTAAAAATGCTAACATAATCGCAAGTACAAAGCTAAACGAAAAAATTTTTAATACTTTCATGGCTGACTCCTTTTATTTTTTTTATGGCTTTAGTTTATACAAAAACCATGATCATTGTAATTTCCGATTAAGGAAACTAAGGCGTTTCCAAATTCTTTAATAAAAGCAGTCCGGAGCATTTTATATTGTGATATTTCGCAGCTTGGCAAGATCGTCAGGCTTGTCTAAGATAATTGTCATTGATGCAGTCAGGTCATAGTATTCTTTGGCTTTTTCGGTATTATTAAATGAAGAGTATGCACGGAACAAATAATAATTATAGTTTAGCATATTATCCAGATAAAAATTACAACAATCAAAATCCCATTGCTCAACTCTAGCCAACAGTATCTGGTACATTTTGTTTTCTCCCAGATAACGATCGTACTTTATTAATAATGTCGCCAAGTGATTTTTCTTCCACAACAACTCAAAATCAGAATCGGTGGAGTATTGATAGAGCTGTTGGTAATAGTAAGGCGCATCGTAATGATTTTCGGTGAAGGCAAGTGTATTAATCCATATGGTTACCAGAGTCATTTCTGCCCAGGATAAACGATAGTTTGTTATGTCTCGCATGGTAAAGTCGGGCAGGGTGATCTTTATGCCTTTTTTACACAGCTCCATGATCTTTTCTTTGTCCTGTATCGTCTGAGTTTTAAAAAGATAGTAATGCTGTTCTATCAGAGGACTTTCTTTTGAAAGTTCTCCCAGACGGTCCACATAAAGTTTGTATTCTTCTTTGCTCAGTTTGTAATTGCCGGTAAGTTGGATCTTGATATTGTAAAATTCTGTTTCAACCTGATTCCCGAAAAATACAAATTCCTTGGAGGAAAGGCCAAGCCTTTCGAGGATGGCTTGAGCGACCAGAATATCGGGGTTTAAAAGGTTTTTCTCGATCTTGCTTAAGGTGGATTTGTTGCAAAGACCGTTACAGAGAATTTGCTGAGAAAGCTTTTGCTTTTTCCTCAAAGTTTCGATAATGGTTCCTATAGTTACGACATCATCTCCGTAAATGTCAAAAGAGCCGTCGGTCAGATCCTTAGGTAATTCCAATGACAGAAGTTTAAAAGAGATATCTTCTTCCGAATCTGCGATCGATCCGCAGTTGTAGGGGAATCGGGTTCTTTCAAACACCTTTCGAAAATAACAGGACAAAAACGGATAGTATTTATCTGCGGTAAGGAATGCAGCATGCATATGCTCGCTTGCAGACGGATCGTCAAGTTTAAAGAGGGCTATACCCGTGAAAAAGACGGAAGTGACAAGAAAAGTGTTAATGTTGTTTTCAAGGGAAAGCTGTTTCAGTTTTTTTGCTTCAGGTAACACAGAGCTGTAATCATGAGCTTTAAGATGGTATACACACTGAATGAAGAGATAAAGAAGGTGATTGTCTGTAATTTTGGTACAGACTTTTTTCATTTTTTCAAGAACTTGCGCGCACAGCAAAGAGTTCTCTTTTTTTGTGATCGAAAAAAGAGCGATAAAAAGGATCAGGCTGACCTCGATATAGTTGTAGCTTTCGGGAGAAAGCTTGTTAATATCGAAATCCGGCTGAGTCAGAGCGACAGTCTTTGTTAAAAGGTCGATGATCTCATCCCCGTCCCGTAGGTCATCCATAATGAGAATGTAGGAATACATGGACAGCCATCTTTGATAGTAGAATTTGTTTCGATTGAACCTTTTTTGCTCCAGTTGTATTAACTCATCAAGAGCAAGCTCTGCCTTACAATAATAAATGTAACTCTTTGCATCTTCCAGGTGCTTTGAACATTCATAATCGTTCATGCTCTCAAACAAAGGGTACTCTTCACAAGGCCTTCCAAGCTTTGACATGAGCAGTGAAAAATTGGACGGACTGATCCCGTATTTACCGGTTTCGAAATTACTGAGAGCAATTGTGGAGCAGATTCCCTCAGCAAGCTTGCTTTGGGAAAGCCCGGCCTGCAGCCTGGCGTTTTTAATTGTTTCCGAAGCGCTGATTATCCCCATAATGGCACCTCCCAAGCCAACACTTTATTGCTTTAGTTTAGCAAACTTTTGTGCGATAATCAATGGATTATAGTATGATTTTCACAATAATTATTAAAGAAAATGGAAACAATTATGTTTCTTATGTGGGAAATTGTGAAACAGGGGATTGGGGGTTATAGTAGCACTATCAAATCCGAAGGGTGATTTGAGAGCATATGGCGGTGCTTACATAGCAAATTACGCTTAAGTATAGGTAAATGATATGAATGAAGATCAAGGACAAATGTGCATAATCGATGACATTAAGACAGTTAAACAGGAAACGTACTACTATTGTGCCGCGGCCTGCATAAAAATGTGCCTTAAGGACGAAAAGGAGCAGGAAGAGATCTTCAATGAGCTTAAGGAAAGGACTAAGGACAAAGAGAACTGGTACGCCGATCCGGGGGCGGTCTACAGCTATCTGGCGGAAAGGATAGATTGTGACAGGCTGAGTGAATTGGTTCATGATTCTTTTGAGGCAGCGGAAAAGATCGTGTCCTGTATTGCCAGTACGAGGTTCAGTGCTCCTATGCTTGTTTCAAAGGGGAAGCACTGGGTATTGTACAGTGGGTATCAACTGGATGACGCAGGATATGCGAAAGGCATATACATTCGCGATCCTTGGCCCACAACAACAGGGCTGACATTCTATCCCTTCGGAAAGTATTTTTTTGATGAATACTTTGGAGCGATAGATGCTGAAGGAGAAATGAAGGGCAAGATTGAGGCTTTTGTTTCAAAAGGAATGTGTGATTGTGTAAAAATAAAAAAGATACCTGCAAAACCTCAATACGGAGGAGGAGTTTTAGCAATAATGGATGTATCATGTTTTATAGATGACATAATAAATGAAGATATGCACAGCTTCGGATTCAAAAACTTTAAGAGGATAAGGGGCGGCGGTGCATATTTTGACAACTGTCTTGTTTATGAAGACATCACCTACAAGCCGAAGTACCTTTTAACCTTCCTGGAGATCAATGAACAGCTTTCAATTGCCGCGATTAACGTAGATGATCGATCGATAATAGCAATTATTGCGGTAAATACCGAAGAATACGATCTTTACAGCATGGAATGCATTGCACAAAAACTAAAAAACAGATACAATATTGACATTTCTAAGGAAAGTCTGCGCTTTGTGGAAGACAAACGTTTTTCAATCTCTTGTTTTGCACCATGTATTGATGTTCCGGGGCTTGGACGAGTCAATCTTTCCTTGGATAAGGTGAGTTTTGGGACAAAACAGCAGAAAGTGGGTTAAAGAATGAAAAAGAGTTTTAAAAGTTTTTTGGTTCTTTGGGGAGGACAGTTCTTCTCAATTTTGGGATCGGGGCTTTCGGCCTTCGGTCTGTCAGTGTGGCTGTATAACGAAACAGGGGCGGCAACACCGTTTGCAATGTCCTTCCTCTGCAATCTTTTGCCGGGCATAATCTTTGCGCCTGTAGCAGGTTCCTTTGCCGACAGAAAAAACAGAAAGATGATACTGGTTGCTACCGACAGCCTGGATGCGTTACTTAAGGTGCTCATGGTGGGGCTTCTTCTGACCGGGTCGATGAAGGTCTGGATGGTTTATCCGATACTTTTCCTTTCATCAACCTTTTCGACATTTCAGGCACCTGCCTACAGCGCGAGTATTCCTATGCTTGTGGAAGAGGATAAATTATCGAAGGCCAACGGCCTTATCCAAATGTCAAATGCAGCTCAGAGCATGATCGCACCTGCTCTTGCGGGAGCGTTGTATCCTTTCCTGGGATTGAGCGGATTACTGATGATCGATTTCGGAACCTTCCTGATCGGAATTTTTACCGCTCTGATCACAAAGATTCCTCAGAGTGTTGCAGAAGCGACTGAGAGCAAGGGAATGAAGCTGATCGTAAAAGACTTTGGAGCAGCTATGAAGCTGATCAGAGAGAAGAACGGTTTCCTTACGGTAATAATAGTTTTTTCAATCCTGAATTTTGTGGCAAATATAGCAATGGTACTTGTGGGCCCTATGGTAATGGCAAATTACTCATCGGTTGAGTTCGGAAACGTTGAGACGATATACGCGGCAGCTATGCTTTTGGGTGGACTTTTGGCGACTGTAATGCCTAAAGCGAAGAATCTTTTCGGAACAATGTTCGCCATTCTTGCCATTTCGGGTGTAGGACTTATAGTATCGGGCTTTACACCCTATTGGATCATTATCGGTGTCGGAATGTTCATTTTCTTCCTCGGCGTTCCCTACGCCAACACACTTTTCCAGACCGGATTGCAGACATCCTTCGATCCGAGCAGTCTGGGAAGAGTGGGATCGCTGATCTCAGCACTGTTAAAAATAGCTTCCCCTTTGGCCTGCATTTTTTCGGGACCCATCATCGACAATGTGCTCGAACCTTTTATGAGTAACAATGGCACAATCGGATATGAAGTCATCGGAAACTACATCGGAACGGGAGCGGGAAGAGGATGCGGATTAATGTTCATTATCTGCGGCGTTGTTCTGGGCGCTCTCTGCATCGTGATGGCCTTCAGATACTCCGGCGATCACGCTGCCTTACCTTCAAACGAATGTACCCAGTAAGCCTTGAAGTAATAGATCACGAAAATGACGGAGCTTAAGCTCCAGGTGAGAGGATAGGCTGTGAAAACGGTGGTGATCACAGGGAAGAGCTTAGTATCTTGTTAGTTATTCATTTGATACCTAACTCAGACGTGAGTTTAGTATATATGCGTGAGAACGCAAAAATCTTCGGAATTCCCGCTAAGAAACTTCCGAAGATTGCAACTTGTACACTCAATGAGGTACGCGTATAAGTATATCACCTCCTTGATTGTATGTAAACCATAATTGTTTCTTATCATTTGTGTTGTATGTATGCAACTCTTTAAAAGAGCGATATACATTCAAGGAAAGGAAAATATGAATTATAAAACAGATGACTTTGAAGAGATTTCTTCAATGGATCAACTTGAGGTTGATGGTGGAGTAGTAACGTTGGCTGCTATTGGAATTGCTGCGCTTTGCACTATTGGGGCATGTTTCGTGGTAGATGTCGCGGATACAATTTGCGAAAAAGCTACGGGGAAAGGCGTTGGTGAGTGGATCGGAGACTTTCTCAGTGAAGTGTTTTAATGAAAGGAGCTAACAAAATGAATAATAATTATTTTCAGGAACTGTCGTTAGACAGCGAACAGGAACTTAACGGAGGTTTTTTGCTTGAACTTATTATTGGTGTAGTTGGCACTATTGCGTATGTTGCAGGAGACCAGTACTGTGAAAACAAAACCGGAAAAGGTATCGGTGAATGGGCAGTTTATGGAACAGGCTATGTAATAGATAAGGTTGGAGAAGCTTTATCTGCGGCCGGTGAATATTTACAGAACTAAAGGAGGAGTAATGTTATGAATAATCAGTTTTTCGTTGAATTAAACAACAATGAGCAGGAAGAAGTAAATGGTGGACTTATTGGACTTATCATTGGCGGTATTGTGCTTGTAGCAGGTACTATTGTGGGCAATGAAGCTCTTGAAAGAAATACAGAGCATGATCTTGCAGGGTGGATCGGATATGGCCTTGATAAGGCAGGTGAAGCATTAAGCACTGCCGGAGATTGGCTGATGAACTAATTTCTGCTTTGGGCAGATTGTGTGAATGCAATCTGCCCAAAATTAAAAAATGGGAGTAAATCTAAATGAAGAAAAGAAGCATATCGCAGGAGAAAAAGAAAGAGAGAAGAATTGTGAGGGAATCTGTTATCGGCGGAATACTTGGGATGCTTGTCGGGTTGGTCATTATTCTGGGGAAACGAGTTTATTTTGATGATAAGTACACAAAACTTGAAAATCTTTTAATTGATCATTATTACTCAAAAGATAATCTCAAAAATGCTATGAAGGATTCTCTCGGAAAATCTTATATAGAAAAAGATAATGAAACAGCAGAACTTAGATTGAATTTTGAACAATACATGATCTCATTGGTTTTAGAGGATATTAATAAAAATGAGGACGCTCACATAACCACTTATAACCATTTTTACACCGGAGAAGAAGCAACTAAAGTAAGAAACATCTTATCGGAAGACAAAGTTTTGACTGTTGAAGAAAACGGGGATGTGGCAATTATTAAAATGCCTGATTTCGTTAAAGGAAAAACATATAATGAACTGAAAGAATACAAAGAAGTAATATCGCATAGACGAAAAATAATTATTGACCTTAGAAATAATACAGGTGGATCTACAGCTGAACTTGTTTCCGTTTTATCAGCATTTTTTGAAGATGATGAAACGGTATATACTGAGATTTCAGCGAATGGAGTTACAGAGTATAAAAGCAATCAAGAGAAGCTTATTGAATTTGATCGCATGGTGATCCTTTGCAACGGGAAAACGATCAGCTCTGCTGAAGCATTAGCTCATTGCCTGAAAAGTAATTTTGGTGATAAGGTTACTATCATAGGACAGAAAACATATGGGAAAAACTTTTCCTACAATATATACAAGTTTCGTGACGGAGATTTATTAACCTTTGTAACGGCGTTTATGGGTGATTGCAAAGGTGAGACCTATTCTTCCGAAGGAATAGTTCCGGATATTCAGTGCGATGATGAGAAAGCTATGGATATGGCGATGAAGCTTTTACAAAAATGAGGATTTTTTGACCGAAGTATACTTTCTTTCTTGTAAGATCTGAAACGTATTTGTTTTGGTCTTACAAACACAGTAATAAAATTATCATGAGGCAGGGGAACATTATGGGATATAGGCTGATCATAAGCGATTTCAACAAGAGTTACGGAAAAAAAGAAGTACTTAAGGACGTGAACATCTCCTTTGACGAAGGGAAGATCTACAGCCTTATAGGAGTTAACGGATCGGGGAAGACCACATTTTTTAATTGCGTGGATGGGGATCTTGTTTATAACAGCGGAAAGGTGGAACTGGAAAACGAAAAAGGGGAGAGAAGAAAACTGAAGTTCGAGGATGTCGGACTTGTTTTGGACTCGCCCATGCTTCCGGATTATCTTACGGGATATGAGTTTCTTTACTTCTTTGCACAGCTTCACGGGGAGACGGATGAAAAGGTTATAGATTCGTATTTTGATATGGTACAGATCAAGGAGGAGGACAGACACAGGATCCTCAGGGATTACTCTTTCGGAATGAAGAATAAGATCCAGCTTCTTTGCTGCCTGATCAGAAAACCCAAGGTTATTCTACTCGATGAACCCCTTTCTTCTTTTGATATCATAGTTTCGCATCAGATAAAGGAAGCGCTGGTGAAAATGAAATCGGAACACATCATCGTGATGTCGACTCATATCATGCAGCTGGCCCAGGATATCAGCGATGAGATCGTTCTGCTGCGGGATAAAAAGATGCAGTTGATGACATCCATAGACATTCATTCAGCTGAATTCGAGAAGTACATAATCGAAGAATTATCGGAGTAAATGCCATGGATTACACTACGTTTATTAAAATTCAGATATGCAACGATACGAATGCCTTTTTGAGTTTTTTCAGGAATATTCCGATAATCGGGCGCTTCATTCCGGATCGTATCTTTGGAATGTACAAGATAAAAAAATGGCTGTCATGGGGCGGAATCCTATGGGATGCTCTGGGAAATATAGTGAAAGCCAATCTGGCCCTCGTGCTCTTTATTTACTACTTCCCGAGAGTGATCATGAAAGAGGAGGAGCTTGGAAACGGTACATATATGGGCATGTTTCTTTTACTGTTTGTTCTTGGAACCATGCTCGGGGGGAGCACCCTGTTCAAGTGTACCAAAGAAGATTTTATGTTTATCCATCACTTTATGGTGGATCCGAGCAAGTACTATAAGTATAAAATGCTCCGAAAGATAGTTTTTCAGGGAGTATTTATAGCAGCGGGGCTGGGTTTTGTCTTCAGGGATGTGCTGACTGTTTTGGCCTGCACTGCGCTTCGAATGGCTGTACAGATGCTGACCAATGTGATCTATCTTGAGATGTTTAAAAGAAAGAACAGGATCATACATGTAAGGATCCGTGAGTGGTCTTCTTTTGCAAGCCTCTTTGTGGCATATGCTTTGTGTTTTACCAAAGTTTTGAACAAGATGACATATGGCAGGGGATTTTTAATTGCTTTATTGGCTGTAAGTGTTCCGGTCATCATTCTGACTTTCATTTATCAGATCAGGTACGAGCTTTATGAAAAAATGGCCATAAAGTACACGGATAAGGGATTTGTTCACATCTCCGTCGGATCGAGCGAAGAATTAAATGAGGGTGACAATGGACTGAAGAGCATAAAACCTGAGGACGGAAAAAAGTACTTTGAAAGCAACAAACACAAATCTCCTCTGGTTTATATGGATGAGACTTTCAGAAAGAGGTACGGAAAGGCTATCAGAGAGCCTATAATCAGCCACTTTGTTTTTCAGGTCATCATTCTCGGGATCCTCGGACTCTGTGTCAGAACCGGGTGGATAACTGTCAGTGCGGAAAATGTGCTGGAATATTCCCCTGTTATAATTTCCGCGACATTGGCTTCATCCTGCGCCAATTCCTTTTCCTATCTGTATTTCAGAAATATGGACAGCTTTTTTATGAAGCTTAAGTTTTTTAACAAACAAAGTGTTAAAAAACTGATGACGGAGAGGTTCCTTAGAACACTCTGCTGGGATATGCTTGTACTTGCATTTCTGGCAATGGAGATAATTGCATTTTTCCTTACATCGGGGATCAGACTTCCTTTTGAAGATCTTTTGAAGATGATCCTTGTCTGCCCGCCTATTCTGATCATCAGCGAGATCTGGGACTGGCTTGTCTATTATTATATTCAGCCCTATTCCAGAGATATTACAATAAGAAATCCTGCCATGTGGATCGTGGGACGCTTGAGAGGCGTGCTCGAACTTGTGTTTGTATTTATCAGAGCCAATATCACAGCTCAGCTTCCGCTGATTGTTCTGATCACTTTGGCTTTTGTCGGGGTGTATTTTGTAGCGGAAAACTATGCTTACAGATTTTTTAAAGTGAGGTACTAGTACATCGGTTATTAAATAACTGGACCCAATGCTTGCCTGTTTACCCGACTGCCCGTACATGAAAGCCTCGGAGTAGCCCGCTACACCTGCGTTTTCACGCACGAGCATTCGAGCAAGCATTCTGCGCATTAGTCCATTTATTTTAAAACCGCTGTACTAGGGAAGATAACACTTGATAAGGTTTTCAAGTGATCACGCTGCCTTGCCTTCAAACGAATGTACCCAGTCGGCCTTGAAGTAATAGATCACGAAAATAATGGAACTTAAACTCCAGGTCAGAGGATAGGCTGTGAAAACGGTGGTGATCACAGGAAAGAGCTTGACAGCTATGGTGATGTAGGTGATACGGATCAGACACCAGCATGCCAGCATGACGAACATGGGAACTTTGGTTTTGCCTGCGCCTCGTAATATGCCTGCCATACAGTGGGTAAGGGCGAGAAGACAGTAAAACAGGGTTTCCGTGTGAGCTTGGGAAATGCCGTAGGCAATAACATCGGGTTCGCTTGAAAACATGGTCAGCAAAACGGGGCAGAAGATGTAGAAGAGAACGCCGATCACTTCTGCTATGCCTACTCCCATGAAGATCCCGAAGCGGGCACCGGCCTTTACACGGTCAAACTTCTTCGCGCCAAGGTTCTGGCTTATGAAGTTGGTGAGGGCGGCGCTGAAGGCGGTGATAGGAAGGAAGGCGAAGCCCTCGAGTTTGAAGTAGCTGCCACAGCCGGCCATGGCGATGTCTCCGAAAGCATTTATGTTTGCCTGTACGATCACATTTGCTATTGCAATAACAGAGTTTTGCACACCGGTGGGAAGACCCAGACCCAGCTCCTGTTTGAGAGTGTCAGGGTCTATTTTTATTTCTTTTATTATCAGCCTGTGAGCCCCTTCAACCTTTGTGAGCTTAAGGAACGCCAATGAAGCCGCAAGAAACTGTGAGATCACTGTTGCGGTAGCTGCGCCCTTAACACCCATTTTGAATCCCGCTACGAAGATCAGATCGAGGATGATGTTGGTAACGGCACTGGCCATGAGATAGTAGAGAGGATGTCTGGAATCGCCCATTGCCTGAAAGATGCCGCAGCAGGCGTTGTACATTACGATGAACAGTCCGCCGATAAAGTAAACACGGAAGTAGGCAACCGAGCTGGGCATTACCTCAGACGGTGTTTTCATCAGACGAAGGAGAGTGGGAGTGATGGTGATTCCCACTGCAGTCAGAACAATGCCTGCAATAAAAGCAAAGGCTACGGCGGTGTGGACCGCAACGCGCACCTTATCGTAATCCTTGGCACCAAAACGCTTTCCGATGATGACTCCCGCACCGATGAAAAGCCCCTGAACAAAGCCCACCATGAGGAAGATGAGACTTCCGGAGGAACTGACTGCAGCAAGGGCATCGCTTCCCACAACCCTTCCCACAACTATAGAATCCACAATATTATAAAGCTGCTGAAGAAGCTGCCCCAAAAACACGGGAAGCGCGAACAGCACTATATTTTTCGAGATCTTACCGACTGTCATATCATTCATTGCTTTAAAACCTGCCTTAAAATGCTTTTGTAAGTGCCATAGTATTTTAACGCTAATTGAGATTTTTACAAGAGTTTTATTATAAACCAAAAATATCGGTGCAAAGATGACAATAATCCGTCAAAACAGACCAAGTTGCTTTGTTGACAAATCCTGCACCTTTTGTGATAATCAAGGAAGTGAACCTTTGTCAAGAAAAGGAGGCAATATGAACAATTTCACATTCTATTCCCCTACATTTTTTGCTTTCGGTAAAGACACCGAGAACGACGCAGGTGCGTACGTCAAACAGTTCGGCGGGAGCAAAGTTCTGATCCATTACGGTGGCGGAAGCGTTGTAAGAAGCGGCCTTCTGGACAGAGTGAAGAAATCGCTGGATAATGCGGGCGTGGCCTTTAAGGAGTTGGGCGGTGTTAAGCCTAATCCCAGAAGCGGCCTGGTTTACGAGGGCATCGATCTTTGCCGTAAGGAAGGCATAGATTTCATCCTTGCGGTCGGCGGCGGAAGTGTTATCGATTCTTCCAAGGCTATAGCAGCGGGGGTACTGTACTACGGTGATTTCTGGGATTTCTATTCCGGAAAGAGCCGGATCGAGAAAGCTCTCCCTCTGGGAACCATTCTCACCATCGCGGCAGCCGGCAGCGAAGGCAGCCCCGACTCCGTTATCACAAAGGAAGAGGGCATGTTTAAGAGAGGCGCAAGTGCCAATTGCCTTCGCCCGAAGTTCAGCATCCTGAACCCTGCTCTCACCCAGACACTTCCTCCTTACCAGACGGCAGCGGGAATTACGGACATTATGGCTCACCTCCACGAGCGCTATCTTACAAACACTAAGGAAGTTGAAGTTACGGATCGCCTGATCGAGGCTCTTCTTCTTACCATGGTGCATGAAGGACCCAGAGTAATTGCGGATCCCGACAACTACGATGCTCGCGCAAACATAATGTGGGCCGGCATGATGGCGCACAACAACGCTGTGGGTGTTGGACGCAGCCAGGACTGGAACAGTCACAACATCGAGCATGAGCTTTCTGCTCTTTACGACTGCGCACACGGTGCAGGGCTCGCGGTCACTATGCCTGCTGTATTCAGATACGTTTACAAACATGATGTGATGAGGTTTGCAAAGCTTGCCACCCGTGTCTGGGGCGTGCAGATGGACTTTGATGATCCCGAAAGAACAGCTCTTGAAGGCATAGACATGCTGGAGCGCTTCTTAAGAAGCATAGGAATGCCCACTACCTTTGCGGAGCTGGGTGCAAAAGAAGAGGATATCCCGAAGCTTGTTGATGTGCTTTGTAACGGAGACGGACGAGAAGGATACATTGAAGGCTTTGTAAAGCTTACGGAAGAAGATTGCACAAAGATCTACAGGATGATGGTGAAATAGAGATTATTGAAAGAGGCCTGCGGGCCTCTTTTTTTGCTTCCCGGAGCATGATCGGAGGAAAAAAATCTGTTGACATATTTCTGTTATAGGTGTATATATAACACATAAACAGTTGGGGAAGCAAGCAAACGGGAAAATAAGAAAGCAAGAAAGAAAACAAGAAGAAAATAAGCAAGAAAACAAGAAAACAAGGAGGAAAGACAGTTGAAGATTTCCCAGAACAGCGGTGTTCCGATATACAAGCAAATAGCGGATGCTTTCAAAACCGACATTCTGGCGGGGAAGTACCCTCAGGGTGAGTACCTGCCATCCATCAGGGAATTGGCAAAAGATCTGAGGATCAGTGTTATCACAACGATGAAAGCCTACGAACAGCTGGAGCTTGAAGGGCTGGTGACCGCATCACAGGGCAAAGGCTTTTATGTTAATGCACAGGACAGCGAGATGCTCAAGGAGCAGCATTTGAGAAAGGTCGAAGAAGCTCTTTCCGCAGCCATTGATGCGGCGAAGATCGCAGGGATCGGCAGGAATGAGCTGATCGAAACCTTGGAAACTCTTATGGAAATGGAAGAATTGAATTAGATTGACGGAGGAAACTATGGAAAACAGTGTTATTAAGATAAAGGATCTGAAAAAAGGATACAAGAATTTTGAACTCTCCATTCCTGAGCTTTCGATCCCCAAGGGCTTTGCCACAGCATTGATCGGGGAGAACGGAGCGGGAAAGACTACGCTTTTGAACATCCTTTCCGGCATCCGTCTGGATTACAATGGCGAGATCGAGTACTTCGAAAAGTACTCGTCGGACGAGATCGAAAAGAAACCGGAGATCAAGGAGAGGATCGGATACACGGGAACTGACAACTACTACCTGCCCACATGGACTGTCGATCAGGTGAAGGAGATCTCGAAGCTCCTCTTTGAAAAGTTCGACGAGGGCGCATTCGTTAAGTATTGCAACGATCTCGCGATCTTCGGACAGGGCGACTTTGACGGGAAAAAGAAGGTGATGGAGCTATCCGACGGAACACGGACGAAACTTATGCTTGCGGGCGTTCTTTCCAGAGAGACGGATCTTTTGATCATGGACGAACCCGCATCCCCGCTGGATCCTTTGATGCGCGACAAGCTCTGCGAGATGATCCGCGATTACCTGAACTCCGGCGAAGGCAAGAGCGTCTTTTTCTCCACCCACAACATCAGCGACATGGAGGGCGTTACGGACTACGCCATCATCATGGAGCATGGCAAGATCGTGGAACAGGGCTTTGTTGAGGATCTTAAGGAAAAGTACATCGCAGTCAAGGGCGAGCCGGGGGATGCGGAAGCTGCGAAGAAGATCCTTTACAGCATGACATCTTCCAATTATGGTTTTGAAGGCATATGCCTGGCGGACGACCTTGACAAACTGGCCGGACTTGACGTGGTGACGGAAACTGCGAGCCTTTTCAAGATCAGCGTGGCTGTGATGAAGAAGAATTCTCTGGTCAGGTAGCGAAAGGAGCGGGAGCTATGGAATTAACAGGCTGGAAATGCTTTAAAGCATTTGCTTACCGGAATTATAAGATCGCATCTTTCGTTGCGGCCGTGATAATGGCAGCGATGGGAGCGATAGGCGGCTTTTACTTCGGAAGCTGGGCCATCGTCGTCGTTGGAGCCGTGATCACCATGTTTGTCGGATTTCTTGATTACTGCTGTATTTCGGAATTCAACAGATCGAACCGCGGATGCATGAATTTTGTCAGGAGCTCGTTTTTCGCGAAGAGCGCTGTCGAAAAGTACATTAAAGCAGACATATGTTTTAAAACTATAACATTGGCCCCGGGCTTTGTCGGATGCCTTGCAACATCAATTGTAAAGGGCGGAGTGTTCCCGTGCCTGACAGGCTTTGGACTCTTCCTCGGAGCATTGTTCTTTTTGATAGCCTTTGTCAGGAATAAATGCCTGAGCATTAACGTGAATATGGTAGTTCTTGAATTTGGATTGATGTTTGCAACAGCGGTGCTGATCGGTATTATGTTGCTGATGCAGCTTGCAGAGGGAGCCGGCTTCGGCCTTATGGCAGGCCCGGGCTTTACGGTACTTTCCGCAGTCTTTGCCATAGCGGGTGGAAAAACATTGTACAGGATCTGCCTGAAAAATTTTGAAGCCGGCTACAGACCTACGGAAAACCTTTGATGGAGGCTTGAAATGAAAAAATTTAAAATAGTGATGTATATGATTAAAAACGGAATACAGTCGAAACAGATGCTGTGGATGACCTCCTTTTTCTTGGTTTTGGGTGTGATATTTGAGATAGGCATGACCACCGTCAACTTGAGAAACAATTACATTATGCCTCTTTCAAGCATATACTTTGCACTGGTCGGGCTTTTTATCTATCAGCTTGCGGTGACTCCCACCTTCTTTGGCATGGTGGCTGCATCTCCTAAGAAGAGATTTTTGAGAGTAACTGCATCAAGCCTTTCCGCACTTACGGTTTCGCTTGCGGCAAATACGATCTTCATCCTTATAAGGGTGTTCATAACCATCGGTGTGATCGCAAAGGGCGAAAACTTTGACGAAGTCCGGATAGAGAAGCTTTACATGGCGATCCTCTTTACAGCTCTTTTGTGTGTTTTCGGATTTATTTATCTGAGCTTCAGCTTCATCCATATGATCGCTTCGCTGGTATTCTTACTCATCTGCTCTGTCGGAATCGCGTTTTTGTTCGGGGGCAGCATATTGGATAAGATCTATCAGATGCTTTACGCTCCTGTTCTTGAAACACTTGGAAAAACCGGAACGCATGCTCTGGTTATCGTGATCTTTTACCTTCTGTTGCTGCTTGGCGGGCTGATCTGCTATGTCATAGGTGATTTAAACTACAGAAAAGGCTTTTCAAGGGGCTTCACCAAAAATGTTGTTTGAACCCCGGGGACTGGGATGATGGGGCATTAAAAAGTGACCTTATATCTTTTAGAAAAATGGGATCCTTCGTTATGAAGGATCCCAAAACAGTTCATCAAGTGTTTTGTTCAAAGCTTTGCATATCGCTATACACAGATTTATTGTCGGGTTGTAGTCGCCCTTTTCGATCGCATTGATCGTTTGGCGCGAGACTCCCACTTTGTCCGCCAGATCCTGCTGGGAAAGATCCAACGCAGCTCTGGCGGCTTTTAATTTCAGGTTTTTCATATCAATCCTCTTTTCTGTCTTTGATCTTCTTTAACAGCAATGAGATCAGTAAGACGAGCATAGCTGTTCCGAACAAAAGATTTCCGAAATTGACCATGGTGAATCCGTTGTCTCTTGCAATATCTCCGTGGGCAATATGATATATGCCCAAGGCCAGATTAACAAAAGCAAGAATAGAAAAAAATGTTATGAAAAAATTCTTGTTATCGTTAAGACTGAAGTATGCATCCTTCATTACCGCCGTGACCGCAAATACAATGATTCCGAGAAGTAATCCGAAGATGATAAGCAGATCGGAAGAAAAAGGGAGCTTAATAAAAAGCGGAAGGTCGTTTAGCAATGTGAGTAATGCTATAAGAGAAAAGTAGATGAGCATGGTGTAAAATGCGTATTTATATGCCTTACCCTGCATTGCGATCTGACGTTCGTCATATTGTTTGGTTTTGTCGTTGTCGATTCGGGCAAAGTCCAGGATGGGTATCATCAGAACAGCCACAAGGAAGATGCTGCCTGCTATTAATCCGATAATGAACAGGCCGACATATTGTTGTATTTTAAAGTTGTAGTGCATTTGCCAGGAGCCGTCTTTAAAAATGTCGATGGTGTCTGCTGATGAAGGCATATCAAGGTATTTTTGACAGAATTCATCATAGGACTTTTGATCGCTGAGCACTTTTACTTTTAAAGTGTACTTGCCCTTTTCAAGTGTTATAGGGGTGTATTCGATCTCAAGAGCTCCGGCGGAAGTCGCTTTAACAATATTTCCCTTTTCGTCAAGGATTGTGATACCGCTGATAAACCCGGGAACACGGTAGTTTGGACTTTCGCCCTGCCAAAAAGAAAAGGAGATCACGTATATCCCTTTTCTTTTAACATCAACGGATGTTTCGAAGGTATCGTTTTCCGCAGAGGAATCACGTATGGTGACGTTTGTTTCAAAATTTGAAGAATAATTGTTTTTTGGATAAAAGATCAATAAAAGTGCGATAAATACGACAATGGAACCGAGAATTAGGATCAGGTTCCTTACTTTTTTTGACATTTTTGCTCTCCTTTCCTTCTGATCACTGCTTTTCCGACTATCGATACGGCATTAAGGAAACCTGCTATGTAAAGATAGGGTGTAACGGTCCGGTGATAGATCGCCATACAGATAAAAACAAGTGAAGCGATCGCAAATCCCAGTAATATCAAAGTCGAAAGTTGTATATTTTGTTTCATTTTACTCTCCCTGTGAGTTGTTAAACAAAAGTTTTAAAAGAAATATGAATTCACACCTTAAGGTTGTGATCATAAAATAACATATGCTTTACAAAATGTCAAGTATATTTTACAAAAAGTAAAAGGATTTTTAAAGGCATAGTGGTGCAATGCTATAATGCGGAACCTTTATCAGTCTGATCTTTATCATGTACTACAATCAAACCCATTAGTAGATTTAACTTGCACATGAAATACATCTGTGCTATATTTGTCCGCGAATAAAATATAAGACAAGGGGAGCCGCAAGGCTGAGAGGTGCGAGAGCACGACCCTAAAACCTGATTTGGATAATGCCAACGTAGGAATCGTCAACATTCGCGTTTTAATGTAAACTTGCTGTTTTGCGTCATCTGATCGGATGGCGCTTTTTTGTTTTCCGGCCTCCGATAACTATCCCGCAAGCATATGCATGACGGAGCGTTCTTCACATTCTTCAAAAGCAGGTCTCTCAGCAAGTGGCGAAAGAGAAAATGACCGCTTATCTAAAAAATCACCCTCAGGTGCACATTATCAACAATTACATAACGGTAACGGATGCCGTAAACGCGATCCTTGCAGTGGGCGGAACGGCTGTGGGAGCGGATTTTCCGGAAGAAGCAGCGGAGATCACTTCTATGTCTGATGCGCTGGTACTTAACACCGGAACACCGTCGGAAGAAAGAAAAAAGGCTTATCTTGCGGCGGGAAAGGCTGCAAATGAAAAAGGGATACCTGTGATCCTTGACCCGGTGGGAGTGGGAGCATCGGACTTCAGAAAAAAGATGATTAAAGATCTTTTGGAAGAAGTGAAGGTGACCTGCGTGCGTGGGAATTCAGCCGAGATACGGACGCTCTGCGGACTGTTCGAAACACTGAAAGAGGAAGCAGACGAAAAGGAAGCCTTCAAAGAAAAATCTTTAAAAGAGAAGGTCTTCAAAATGGAAGTCTCAATAGAAGTCAAAGCATCTGATGCTATCAAAGAAGCCAAAGGATCTGATCATGTCAAGGGAGTGGAAGCGTCAGGAGAAGGAGCAAATGAAAAGTCACTGCTTTCTCTTTCCGAAAGACTGGGAGCAGTGATCGTTGAGAGCGGCGAAAAGGTGAGGCTTGTGTCTGCCGAAGAAGGTCTGTTTGAGGTGCTTCCGGGAGGATGCGAAATGCAGAAACGATTTACCGGAGCCGGATGTATGATGACTGCCGTGCTCGGAGCTTTTCTGGGAGATGCGAAGAAGAGCGGACTCTGCTTTACGGATGCTGTCAGGGACGGGATCCTGCTTTACAGTCGGGCCGCAAGGAAGGCTGAAGTACGATGCCTTACGGAAGGTAGAAGGGGGATCGCATCCTTTAAGACTCTCCTTTTAGACACTTTAAGCATGTCGGGAGAGTCTTGGAGAAAGCAGTTTTCCGCTGCGGATCTCGCTCTCTATGCAGTGACCGACAGAGGATGCCTTAAAAAAGGACTGGATCTTGCAGGAGCCGTAACGGAAGCACTTTTTGGAGGCGTAAGCCTGGTCCAGCTCAGAGAAAAGCACTTGAGCGAGGCGGAAACGGTCGAGAAGGCAAAGGTCGTAAAAGAGGTCTGTGATGAGTTTCATGTTCCTCTGATCATCAACGACAGCACGGATGTCTGCCTGAAAGTTGGGGCGGCAGGCGTTCATCTGGGACAGGAAGACGGCAGCATCGTAAAAGCGAGAGAGATCCTTGGGAAAGATCGCATCATCGGAGCAACGGCGCACAACCTTGAGGAAGCTTTGAAAGCGGAAGCGGACGGAGCGGATTATCTCGGTGTGGGAGCTGCCTTCGGATCCGCCACGAAGCTCGATGCAAAGCCTGTTACAAGCCTTGAAATGTATAAAGAGATAACAAAAGCCGTGTCGATCCCCGTGGTCGCCATCGGCGGGATCAACTCAGGCAACGTCGAAAGGCTCGGGGGTTCGGGAATATCCGGAGTTGCTGTTGTCTCAGGCATTTTTGGAGAAGATAATGTTGAAAGGGCTGCAAAGATCTTAAAAGAAAAGGTTATGGAGGTAATTTTCAAATGAAAAGATTAGAGCTTAAGAAACTTGTACTGGCAGGATTGTTTACTGCACTGGCTGTTGCATTATCCGCTTTTTCGATCCCTGTGGGTGGATCAAAATGTTTTCCCATTCAGCACATGGTTAACGTGCTTTCTGCTGTATTCCTGGGACCCTGGTACGGAGTGGGCATTGCATTCAGTACATCCCTCATCAGAAATCTTCTTGGAACAGGCACACTTCTTGCTTTCCCCGGAAGCATGGTGGGTGCACTTTGCTGCGGTCTGATCTACAGATACACGGGTAAGCTTACATTGACTTACATGGGAGAAGTGATCGGCACCGGAATTCTCGGCGGACTTTTGGCGTTTCCCGTCGCTGCGTTCATAATGGGAAAGGAAGTGGCACTTTTTGTTTACGTTGTTCCTTTTCTTGTGAGCACTGCGGGAGGCACTCTGATAGCCATATGCCTGATCTCGGTTCTTTATCAGACGCATCTGCTCAAGAACCTTCAGAATCTTTTGGCGGGAAAAGGCTGATAAGCTACAGAAAACTGTGTGGAATGAGAAGTTGATACTTCAGATAATACAGCATATGATCCGGCAAAAGCCATAGCAGAAAATGCCGTTGAGATTGCGGTAGACAAAACGGAAATAATTACAACAGAGAATGCAGCATTAAAGTGATAACAAAGGATGGGGATAAAATGAAAAAAAATACTGTACTTACAATTGCGGGAAGTGATTCCTCCGGAGGCGCCGGCATCCAGGCTGATCTTAAGACGATGAAGGGCTGCGGCGTTTTCGGGATGAGCGCGATCACTGCGGTCACAGCCCAGAACACGACCGGAGTCAGAAGCATTTTAAAAATGCCGGAAAACATTTTAAAGGATCAGATCGATGCTGTTTTTGAGGACATCCGCCCTGACGCGGTGAAGATCGGAATGACCGCGGGGGCAGACCTCATCCGCACGATCGCGGAGAGACTTGCTTTTTACAAAGCTGAGAACATTGTCCTCGACCCGGTCATGGTGGCGACTTCGGGTGCGAAGCTCATGGAAGATGAGGCCACGGAGACACTGAAAAAAGAACTGATCCCGCAGGCGACTCTCATCACGCCCAACATTCCCGAAGCCTGCGTACTTACGGGTGTTTCATCAATAGAAACGGAAGAGGACATGGTGAGATGCGCAAAGCAGATCGCGGAAGAATTCGGCTGCGCCGTTCTTCTTAAGGGCGGGCATATGGCTGCTTCCGACATGTCGACGGACATCCTCTGCCTTAAGAGCATGAAGACAGTGCGGCTCACAGGGAAACGCATCGACAATCCCAACACCCACGGAACAGGCTGTACGCTGTCTTCCGCCATCGCGTCTTTCCTTGCTCGGGGTTACGGCCTTGTGGACAGCGTGGAGCGGGGGAAGAGGTACCTCACAAACTGCATCGCCCAAGATCTCGACCTTGGTGCAGGCTCAGGTCCTCTCTGGCATGTGTAGGCATCGGAAATGCAAGTTTGGAAGCTTTCCGATGCCAAAAAGAGGCGAGTAAAGTAGAAGCGGAGCAAAAAAAGCATCGGAAATGCAAATTTGGAAGTTTTCCGATGCCAAAATGAGGCGAGTAAAGTAGCAACGGAGCGAAAAAAGCATCGGAAACGCAAGTTTGGAAGCTTTCCGATGCCAAAATGGGGCGAGTAAAGTAGAAGCGGAGAGAAAAAAGCATCGGAAATGCAAATTTGGAAGCTTTCCGATGCCAAAAAGAGGCAAGTAAAGTAGAGGCAGAGAGAAAAAAGCATCGGAAACACAAGTTTGGAAGCTTTCCGATGCCTAAATGAGGCAAGTAAAGTAGAGGCGGAGTAAAAAAAGCATCGGAAACACTAATTTGGAAGCTTTCCGATGCAAAAAGCAGGCAAGTAAAGTAGAGGCGGAGCAAAAAATATAACCACTAAGTACACAGGAGATCAATATGGAACGAAATTATCACACACAAATGGAAGCCGCAAGAAAGGGCATCATTACCCCTGAAATGAAGGCAGTGGCAGAAAAAGAAGGCAGAGAAGTTGAATTCATCAGGCAGATGGTGGCTGAAGGAAAGGTTGCGATCCCCGCAAACAGGAATCACAAATGCCTCGACCCCAACGGCGTCGGAAGCATGCTGAAGACGAAGATAAACGTAAATCTGGGAGTCAGCAGAGACTGCAAAGACATAAATGCGGAACTTCAAAAGGTGCAGAGAGCGGTTGAACTGGGCGCGGAAGCCATCATGGATCTGTCAAGCCACGGAGACACGGAGCCTTTCAGAAAGATGCTCTGTGAGAAGTGTAAAGCCATGATCGGAACGGTTCCCATCTATGATTCGGTCATACATTTCAAGAGAGACCTTAAGGAACTTACTGCCAAAGATTTCCTGGATGTGATCAGACTTCATGCGGAGAACGGAGTGGACTTTGTGACGCTCCACTGCGGAATCAGCCGTGACACCATAGATCAGATCAGAAAAGGAAAGCGGGAGATGAACATCGTGAGCCGCGGAGGAAGCCTTGTGTTTGCATGGATGGCGATGACGGGACAGGAGAATCCTTTTTACGAGTACTATGATGAGATCCTGGAGATCTGCCGTGAGTACGACGTGACGATCTCACTTGGCGATGCCTGCAGGCCCGGATGCCTTGCGGATGCAACGGACCGTTGCCAGATCGAAGAACTCCTGCGTCTGGGAGAGCTTACGGAAAGAGCATGGGAAAAGGATGTTCAGGTAATGGTTGAAGGCCCGGGACATGTTCCCATGGATCAGATCGCAGCAAACATGAAGATACAGCAGACAATCTGTAAGGGAGCACCTTTTTACGTTCTCGGGCCCCTTGTTACAGACATCGCACCGGGCTACGATCACATTACCGCAGCCATCGGAGGCGCCATTGCGGCGGCAGCAGGAGCAGCGTTTCTTTGCTATGTGACTCCTGCAGAACACCTCGCTCTTCCCAATGTGGATGATGTTCATCAGGGTATCATCGCGAGCAAGATCGCAGCACACGCGGCGGACATTGCAAAGGGCATACCCGGTGCTCGTGACAGAGACGACAGGATGGCAAAAGCAAGGAAGAAGCTTGATTGGGAAGCACAGTGGCTTGAAGCGCTGGATCCCGAGACCGCAAAGGCCATTCGTGCAAGCCGTGCGCCCGAAGACGATCATAGCGAGACCTGCAGCATGTGCGGCAAGTTCTGCGCAGTTCGAAGCATGAACAAAGCCCTCGCGGGAGAAGTCATCGATATATTGTAAGATTTAGAAAGCTATAATCCAAGGGCATATCCCGTAATGATCCCCACTACTGCCGACAGACAGATGATCATTATGGGATGCTTTTTTTTGAAAGCAAGTACAGCGGAGACGATAAACAATGTGATGCTTATGATGAGGGGCAAAACCTCCGTAAAGATATTTAAAGTACTCCTGTTAAAGCCTTCTTTGAAAGCAGCGATCAGGCTTTCCGAGGGAATAAAAACCTTCATTCCCACACTTAATAGCGCGGATGCAATGAGACCCACCACAGCGGGACGAAGACCGGTCATTGCGCCTTTAACTGCTTTGCTTTCTTTAAATTTCGAAAAGAAATGCGAAACGATGAGGATCACGAGGAAAGAAGGGAGCACTACACCGAAAGTGGAGCAAAATGCTCCCGGGATGCCTCCCACGGTACGACCGATGAAAGTGGAAATGTTTATGGCAAACGGCCCCGGGGTGCTTTCACTGATGGCGATGAAATCCACGATCTCTTCAGTGGTGGCCCAGCCGTGCGCTATGACTTCGCTCTGGATCAGCGGCAGCATAGCGTAGCCGCCGCCGAAGGTGAAAAGCCCGATCTTAAAGAAGGTCCAAAAGAGTTCAAGAAGAGTCATTCTTTCGTCCTCCTTAACTGAAATGAGATTATACCGATGACAGCACATGTAAGGATCACAAAGATGGCATTTATCTTAAAGAACACCACGCAGGCGAAAGCCAGCACCATAAGAAGGATGCTGAGCCAATCTTTCCTGCATTGTTTGAACATCGTGAAAAAAGCCTTCAGGATCAGGGCGGTAACTCCGGCACGTATGCCCCAAAAGGCGTATTCCACAGCCTTTATATGCTTGAATGCTTCAAATACGTAGGAGATCGCAAGGATCACAAGAAAAGAGGGGAGGACGACTCCGAGAGTGGCGCAGATCGCCCCCGACACGCCTGCCACGCGGTTACCGATGAAAGTCGCGGCGTTAATGGCGATGGGTCCCGGTGTGGATTCAGCTATGGCAATAACGTCCAGAAGATCCTTGTCTGTGATCCATTTTTTGTTTTCCGCCACTTCCCGTTGAATCAGCGGGATCATGGCATAGCCGCCGCCTAAGGTGAAAGCGCCGATCTTGGCGAAGGTCAGAAAAAGTTCAAGTTGCTTGTTCATGTTTTATCCTCTGAATTTAATGCTAAAAGCATACACCTTTACAACCGTTTTGTAAAACTTAAAAAACTTGGGTGGGAGCAGCAGGCATATGAATTCTTTTTTATATACAATTCCCCTCAAAAGTGCTATTTTAAAGGTGCGCAACTTGAAGTTGCCAAAATGCAAATGTGAGTTGGTAGCCTTTTTACGGGGCTTTTGATAAAAATGATGCAAGACAGGGAGGACAACATGAATTTCGCAGAGAATTTAAGAACGATCCGAAAAGAGCAAAACATTTCACAGGAGGATCTGGCTGAGATGCTGGATGTCAGCAGACAGGCAGTTTCAAAATGGGAATCGGGAAACGGCTATCCGGAAGTCGAGAAGCTCCTTATTATTTCGGAAAAACTGAATGTGTCGCTGGATGTGCTTATGGGAAACGAGGTCAGGAAGACCAAAGCAAACGTCGAAATAAAACAGACGAATCCTTCGGGCGAGATCACGATCACTTCCCCAAATGAGGGAGTCATCGTTCGATGCAGCAGTGTGATCAGATCCCAGAAGTACAAGGGCGGCAAGAATTCTCCGAAATTCGCACTGTTCGCGCAGCAAAAACAAAATGCACCGTGCCGCGACACAGTAAACACCTTCCTGGGATGGTACATGACGGACGAAAGCGTTGCAAAGGAGATCGAAGAGATCATGAATGCCATGAATGAGGGCCGGGAAACTTACGAACTCAAGTACTCCGTCAAGGTTAAAAAATCATTCTTATCTGTTAAGCTGGAGGAGTAAAATGAATCTCTCAATAAAGGATCTTTCAAAGGAATCGGACAATGTCAGAATTTTGAACCGGATAGATCTGGAATTAAAAAGCGGGGAAGCGGTGGCGCTGGTAGGAGCCAACGGCGCCGGCAAAACCTCTCTCTTAAATTGTATATTAGGCATATACTCCCGTTACTCAGGCGAGATCCTTATTAACTGGATCGATGTGAGGAGCAGCGAATGTGATGCCTTACGCGAAAAGATCGCTTTTGTGCTGGACACCACCGGCCTTTTTGCACCATTGACCGCTTGGGAAAACATGGAGTTTTACGACCGCATGTATAATCCCAAAAGCTCCGTCAATGAGCGAAGGGCAAGGATCGAAAGGATCTTTGAAGAGATTTCCCTCAAAGGAAAAGAAAACATGGTCATCACCAAGTTTTCGAAAGGCATGAAACAGAGGCTCGCCATCGGCCGTACGCTGGTGATAAAACCGGAACTCATCCTCCTGGATGAGCCTTATCTGGGGCTCGATGTGGAGGGCAAGAATTTTCTTACGGAGCAGCTCCTTAAACTGAAAAAGGAAGGCTGCACCATTCTTCTGAGCTCCCACGATCTGACTGAGATCGAGAAAGTCTGTGATAAAGCAGTTTTCATGAAACAGGGCGAGATCCGCAATGAAGCGCCGCTGAGCAACCACGAGACCGAAAAATCCGAGCTGGAGATGATGTATGCAAAGGTGCTGATGTGATGAACAGGAAAAATGATGCCCTTATGTGGCTTGAACAGAAAAAATTTGTTTCCGCAGGTGTCAAAAACCTGATCACCTTGCTGTTGCTGCTCGGCCTTGGCACCGCCTGTACGCTGAGCCGCCTTTTGGATCCCGATATCGCGCTCACAAGCATATGCCTTCTCGCTACCCTCATGTTTTCCAATAAAGCTGTAATTTCGTTTTATGATGCGGCTTTAAAGCAGGTTCTCTGCATTAAAAGGGATATGAGACATGTGGTGATGAGTAAACTTATTTTTCCCGGAGTGGTGACAGTGACGTATATTGTATTGCAATCGATGATCCTGGTTTTAATTATGGCACTTCAAAACCGGTTTGATCCGATGGTTATCTTAAGAGCGTTGCTTTGCCTGGCGGAAATGCCTGTGCTCCTTGCGGGGGTTACGGTGATCTCGCTGAGTGTAAAAGCAGGCTTCAGAACTTTCGTGATAATCGGGACTGTCCTTTTGGTCAATGTTTTGCTTATGGCGGAGAAGTTCAGCCTGCTGTTTTTGGGAGCTGAAGTGCTTTTCTTTACAGGCCTTTTCCTTGCGGCGAAATACATGATCTCAAAGCTGACCGTGGAAGAGATCTTTACAAACGGAGGAAGAAGATGAATGCATTTTTATGGTATAAATTTAAAATGATGCTTAAGCCCGGTAAAGTGGCAGGAATGATCATTTGTCCCGTGATCTATGTGGTTTTAAATACAGCTTTGGGAGTGAAGGCGGGGACTGTTTTAAATCTTTCGGGGCTTGCGATCCCCTTGATCTACACTCAGGTCCTTTTTTCTGCAGGAGATCTTTTCAGGATCAATTGTTATGTTGCAGCGGGAAAGAAAGCTAAGGATCTGTGGCTTGTGAACCTGTTGCTGACCACCGGGGCAGGTCTCGTCGCAAGTGCTGTTACAACATCTGTGGGAGCGTTTGTTTTAGGCATCGGTTTAAAGGAGACTTTTGGTATTCTCACTACAGGGCTTTTCTTCGCGCCGACTGCGGCGTTTATGATCGGACTTTCCACGATACATTACAGAAACTATTCAAAGTTGGAAGTGATCTTTGCATCCGTAATTGCGGTACTTAATTTATTCTTTTTCTTTGCACCCCTTTTGGAACTGCTGATTCCCGTAAAGCTTTCGATCATGGGAGCAGGTGCTGCTGGATCGGTATCTCTTGCGGGACTCTTTGGCCTTATAATACTGATGGAGCACAATGACAACGAAACATTGATCCGAAACGCCATGAGGGAAGTTTCTGTTTATGATCGTATGTTTTTGGGACTGGATGATTAGAAGGGGATAATTTGCCGAAACGGCGGTTGAAATCTCGGCGGGTAAATGCTATCGTATAAGTAACATTATCCGCAAGGGGGGAAAATTATGAACTTAACGTACGGCTTTTCGCGAGGCTTCGGAGGTTTTGGCTTCGGCTTCGGATTTTTTCAGATCATTTTTATGCTTGTCTTTGGAATAGTATTCGTAATGATCGTTATGACGTTCTTTAAAAGTATTAAAGAATGGTCGCATAACAACAGCTCGCCGCTTCTTACCGTTAAGGCAAAAGTGGTGGGTAAAAGGGTTGATACCCGCGTGAGCGGAGGAATGCACGGAACAGAAGGGCATATGCGTTCTACAAGCACGTTTCACACCTATTACGTGACATTCCAGGTTGACAGCGGAGACAGGATGGAACTCACCGTCCCCGAAAATGAATACGGGTACCTGATAGAAGGGGACCACGGTGATCTGTCCTTCAAAGGCACACGCTTTATGGGTTTTGAGCGTAACAAAGAATAGGTTATTCAAAAAACTCTTTATACCACACCAAAAACATATAGATCGTCCAGATCTTCCTGCTGTTGTCCGCCTTTCCGGCGCGATGATCGTCCAGGAGCTTCAGGATCTCTGATGTATTAAAAAAGCTTTCCGCCGCATTTCCCGTAAATGCGGCTTTTATTATGTTATAGTACTTTTCCTCCTTAAGCCAGATGCGGATGGGGACGGGGAATCCCAGCTTCTTTTTTTCCGCTACGGATTCCGGGAGGTGGCGGTGAGCCGCAGCCCGCATGGCGATCTTTGTGTTCCTGTCGTTGACCTTGAATTTTGTGGGAAGAGTGCGGGCCAGATCAAAAACATTACGGTCCAGGAAAGGCACGCGGACTTCCAAGGAATTTGCCATACTCATCTTGTCAGCTTTTAAAAGGATGTCTCCAATGAGCCAGAAGTTCACGTCGATGTACTGCATTTTCGTGACATCGTCAAATCCTGCCGCCTTTTTGTAAAAAGGCTTTGTGAGATACTTGTGGCTGTAAAGTCCCGTCGGATTCTTAAGGATCTTTGCACGTTCCTCCTCACTGAACATAAAAGCGTTTCCGATGAAGCGTTCTTCCAGGGGCTTGCTTCCGCGGATCAGGAAGTTCTTACCCTTGAATCTGAAGGGGATGGCTTTTGCTGCAGCTGCAAGTCCCTTCCTCAGCCCCTCGGGAAGCTTTTGATAGCCCCCAAGCGAAAAGGGCTCGTGGTAGATGTTGTAGCCTCCGAAGAATTCATCCGCACCTTCACCGGACAATGCCACTTTAACGTGTTTTGAAGCTGTTTCCGAAACAAAATACAGTGCCACTGCCGAAGGGTCTGCCAATGGCTCGTCCATGTGATACTGGATCTTGGGAAGCACGTTCCAGTACTCTTCGGTGGAAATGATCCTGCCGTAGTTCTCTATTCCGATCTTTGAAGACAGATCTTTTGCGTATTCCGTCTCGTTGTATTTTTCGTAATCAAAGCCCACGGTAAAGGTCTTGTCACCGTGGAAAGATGCTGCCACGTAGCTTGAATCCACCCCCGATGAGAGGAAAGATCCCACTTCCACGTCGGCAAGCATATGTGCCCTTACCGATTCCTGCATTGTTTCATCGATCCTGTTGACTACATCCTCAAATTTAAGGCTGTCATCCGGAGCGAAGGAAGGATCAAAGTAGCGTGTGATCTTAAGGTCTCCGTTCTTAAATGTGAAATAATGGGCCGGAGGGAGCTTGAATATGCCTTTAAAAAAGGTTTCGGGAAGAACGGAGTACTGGAAAGTGAGATAGTTTTCCAGGGCTTCCGGATTGACCTTCTTTTGATAGGAGGGGTGCTCAAGGATCGATTTGATCTCGGAGCCGTAGGCGATGTCATTACCCAAAGGTGCATAGTAGAAGGGCTTTATCCCGAAATGGTCCCTGGCACCGAAAAGTGTCTTTGTTTTCATGTCCCAAAGCACAAAAGTGAACATCCCGCGAAGTTTTTCCACAAGACCCGCACCGTACTCCTCGTAACCGTGGAGGAGAACTTCCGTGTCGGCATTGTTTGAGAAAATGTGTCCTTTTTCTTCCAGTTCTTTACGGAGTTCCCTGTAGTTGTAGATCTCTCCGTTAAAGGTGACGACGAGAGTCCTGTCTTCGTTGTACATGGGCTGGTTTCCGTTGTTCAGATCGATGATGGCGAGGCGTCTGAAGCCCATGGCAATACCGTCTGAAATGTGCTGCCCGCCGCTGTCGGGACCTCTGTGGATGATCCTGTTCATCATCCGCGTGAGTACTTCTTCCCTGTTATCAATGTTTCCTGTAAAACCACATATTCCGCACATAGCTGTTCCTTCTTTCAAAAAAATCCGGGACTTCAACATGGCAAAAACCGGTTGAAGCCCCCATTGGCTTTAATTTCAGGCATATGTTTTGATGATCTCTTCAGCCACTTCCCGTTTCGAAATGCATCGATCCATGGCCTGTTTTTCAATGTATCGATGAGCTTCGGGCTCATCCATTTTCAGCACGGAGATAAGGAGCCATTTGGCCCTGTTCACCGTACGGATCTCTTCCATTTTTTCTTCCACCGACAAGGTTTTTAGATCCATCTTTTTAAGACGTTCCCTTGCGCTTTCCATCCAGTCCAGAGCGTTCAGGATCACGGGACGTGAGAGCGGCTTGGCGAGAGTGAAGACTCCGTGCTCCACCACCTTCTCCCTCGTTTCGTCGTAGATCTCGGTCCGAAGCAAAAGCAGCACCACAGTGCCCTTTGATGCAGCGGCATCGATAGCGAACCGCACTCCTGTATCGTCGGGAAGAGGAGAATTTATGATGATAAAATCATAGGCACTTTCACTCCATACTCTTTTTGCGGAGCTTATGTCCGACACGAACCTGACGGGAGAACAACGGGACTCCGTGAGTATGCCCGAAAGAGCTGTATTCAGTTTTTCTGCCGTCGAAACGACGAGAACGCTGTACACCCGTTCTTGTAGACTCATACGAATCCCTTTCCTCGAAATCCCTTAAGAAGGATCATCGAGCTTTCAAGTAGATTTCAAGGATCTCGGAAGGAATGTTTTTCCTGATGAAATCACTTGATGCTGCCGATCTGCAGGCTTCTCTGTAGTTGCGCGGCAGTTTCTCGTACTTTGAAAGGATCTTTGGAGCTGCGGTGAAGAAGTTCAGATCCGCGCTTTCCGGTAAAGGCAGCTTGTTCTGTATGCCATCCAGTCCCGCTCTGATGAGGAGCGTGAAGGCAAGGTAGGGATTTGCACCGGGATCCGGGGAACGGAGTTCCGCACGTCTGTATTCGCCCACTGCAGCGGGAATACGGATGAGCTGGGAACGGTTTTCCGCTGACCAGGAAATGAAGCCCGGAGCCTTGTTGTTACCGAGTCTCAGATAGGATTCCCTTGCGGGATTCAGGAACAACGTCATTGCCTTGATGTTTTTAAGGATTCCCGCAAGCATATATTTAAAGTTCCCCTTTTCTTCAAAAGGATATACGGACATATTGATGTGGAAGCCGTTTCCGGGGGCTTTTCTTAAAGGCTTGGGAGAAAAGTCGGCTGCCAGACCGTTCCTGTTTGCCACTGTTTTTACGACTCTTTGGAACATCTGGGCATTGTCTGCCACAATGAGAGGATCTGCATAACGGAAGTCGATCTCGTTCTGACCGGGGCCTTCCTCGTGGTGGGAACTCTCGGGATGTATGCCCATCTTTTCCAGAGTCAGGCAGACTTCACGACGGACATTTTCACCCTTGTCGTCGGGAGCTATGTCCATGTAGCCCGCTTCGTCCGAGGGGATCTTTGTCTTATTGCCCTTTTCGTCGATGAGGAAGAGGTAGAACTCCTGCTCGGCACCGAAGGTGAAGTTGAAGCCGGCTTTCTTTGCGTCCGCAACGGCATTCTTCAGAAGACGTCTTGTGTCACATTCAAAAGGAGTACCGTCGGGATAGGTGATGGATGAAAACATCTGCACCACACGGCCGTGTTCCGGGCGCCATGGCAGAGGCGTCAGGGTGTCTGACTCGGGGTGAAGCAGAAGATCGCTGTGGGTTTCGTCACCGAAGCCCAGGATGGAAGATGCGTCGAAAGCTATGCCTTGTTCAAAGGCTCTCGGCAATTCATCGGGCATTACGGAAATGTTTTTCTGCCTTCCGAAAACATCGCAAAAGGCAAGCCTGATAAACTTTACGTCCTCTTCCTGCGCAAATTGTAAGATCTCATCCTTTGAGTATTTCATGTCTCCTCCGTATCATCTGGTGCTACAGATCAGTTTTGGACATACATCTGTCTGTAGGGGTTGCTGCTGTCGGGTTCAATGACTGTGAAAACGCCCGACAGTACATCTTTGGCATCAATATTAAAATAAGTGCAAAATTCATCTATGCTTTCTTTGATCTCTTCAAGATCCTTGGACTCAGCCGGCCTTGCTGTAACCTGATCGGGAAAGACTACGTCTTTGCATTCCGATCTCAAGAACATCTTGCCCCCGTGCATACCGGTGCAGGGAAAGTTTCCGACGATCCTTTTACCGGGCTCGTCCAGGTTAAGAACTACGATCTGCCCGCCTGCCTGGTATTCTCCCAGGAAACTGCCTGTGTTTCCGCCTATGACCATTACGGGGATCTTGTCTTTGTAGGCTTTCATGTGGATCCCTGCTCTGTAGCCGGCATTCCCCCTGACAAAGATCTTGCCTCCGCGCATAGCGTAGCCTGCGGCATCTCCGATGTTGCCGTGGATGATGATCTCACCTGCATTCATGGTGTCTCCCACAGCATCCTGGGTGTTTCCCATGACGGTGATCCTGCCACCGTTCAGGTACGCGCCCAAAGCGTTTCCGGGGATTCCCGTGATCTCGATCTCTCTGTGAGACATGCCGGCAGCAATAAAACGCTGTCCGCAGCAGTCTTCTATGGTGCAGGTGGACCGGGAGTTCCTGATGGCTTCGTTCAAAGCTTTGTGATCCAGATCCTTTGCTTGTATACGCATTATTTTTCCTCCGATTATTTTTGCATATATATTCCCATTTTGCAATAAAACTGTTTTATCTTAATAAAATTTATTCGCCTGCGTGCCCGATACCAAGTATCTGAAGTTCTTTCTCCGTGAGCCCTATACCTCTGAGCATTAATCGGTTGCCCCTCAGGGTTTCGATGGAGTTGATGCCCATTCCGCCCATGATCTCCATGATCTCATGCCTCCAGGCATTCATAAGGTTTACGAGGCGCCTGCTTCCCACTTCGGGATCGAGTCGGCTCACCAGATCAGGTCTTTGGGTGGCTATGCCCCAGTTACATTTTCCTGTCTGGCAGGAACGGCAGAGATGACAGCCCATGGCCAGAAGCGCGGCAGTGGCAATGTAGCAGGCATCTGCACCCAGCGCTACCGCCTTGACCACATCTGCGGAATTTCTGATGGAACCGCCTACAACAAGTGAAACATTGTTCCTGATGCCTTCATCGCGGAGTCGCTGATCCACAGCAGCAAGGGCCAGCTCGATGGGGATGCCCACATTGTCACGGATCCTGGTGGGGGCTGCACCCGTACCGCCTCTGAAGCCGTCAATGGCGATGATGTCCGCCCCGCTTCTTGCAATGCCGCTTGCTATGGCTGCTATGTTGTGAACTGCCGCTACCTTTACGATAACAGGTTTTTTGTATTCCGTTGCTTCTTTAAGAGAGAAGACAAGCTGTCGGAGATCTTCTATAGAATATATGTCGTGATGGGGAGCAGGAGAAATGGCATCTGATCCTTCCGGTATCATTCTTGTTCTTGAGACATCTCCCACGATCTTTGCCCCCGGAAGATGACCGCCTATGCCCGGCTTTGCTCCCTGACCCATCTTGATCTCTATGGCTGCGCCGGCCGAAAGGTAGTCCTCATGGACTCCGAAACGTCCGCTGGCCACCTGAACGATGGTGTTGGGGCCGTAAACGTAGAAGTCTTCGTGAAGTCCGCCTTCACCGGTGTTGTAGAGTATGCCCAGCTCCGTTGCAGCCTTTGCAAGAGCTGCATGAGCGTTGTAGCTGATAGAACCGTAGCTCATGGCAGAGAACATCATGGGCATTGAAAGCCTGATCTGAGGTTCTGTTTTACAGATCAGTTCACCTTTTTCGTCCCTTTGGATCTTTTCAGGTTTTTTACCGAGATAGACTCTTGTTTCCATGGGCTCTCTTAAGGGATCTATGGGAGGGTTTGTAACCTGAGAGGCATTTATCAGGATCTTGTCCCAGTAGACCGGAAGGGGTGCGGGATTTCCCATGGATGAGAGGAGCACTCCTCCTCCCGTGGCTTGCTTAAAGACCTCCGTAATGGTTGCATTCGACCAGTTGGCATTTTCTCTGAGAGCGTTATCTGTCTTTACGATCTTCAGGGCTCTTGTGGGACAGAAAGAAACGCAGCGCTGGCAGTTTACGCACTTTGTTTCGTCGCTTACCATTATGCCTTTTTCGGTATTATAAAAGTGCACTCCGTTGGCGCATTGCTTTTCGCACAGGCGGCAGTTGGTGCATCTGTTTTCGTTTCTGATCACTTCAAACTGCGGATAGATAAATTCGATACTCATATGTCTGCACCTTCCTTCACATTAACGATAACGGGTTCGCCGCCTGCGGGAGACCAGATGTTTTCGGCATTGGGCTCCATGACACGGATCGCTGCCTCCTCACTTGCGATGTA
>JAEFAR010000021.1 GCA_016287675.1 Lachnospiraceae bacterium | reverse complement strand
ACTTTTTTCTTTTTTGCATTTCCTCTGGCTGCATCCCTTTTTTCATATACAATATAATTCTCGCCATAAGAAAGCATCTCTTCAACTTTCTTTTCGCAATATGTATAATCTCTGATGGGCGCCAATATCATCCTCTCAAAGTTTTGGTCCACCGTCGGCCGCTTGTCACGATCCTTACTTTTCCCCGTCTGGAAATATGAAACCAGTGCATCCTGCAGATCATTAAATGCACTTTCATTCATACCCTTGTCGACTACATTTCCGCACTTTTCACTTTTGCGTCTTTCACCATAGATATCAACTACACTTCCCGCGTTGATCATTATCTGAAATGAATCTTTTCCAACATAGTTAAAGCGTTTTTTTGCCTCATATTCTTTTCTCATATAGATACTTGCAATATGATAATTTCGCTTATCCGTAGGAATGGCAACAAAGACATGATCGGAAGTCATGCAATTGATCGCTATACGATCTTTATCAAGATCACAATAATAAATCGTGAGATACTCCATTTTCAGTAACTCATCGACCAAGCTATCTACTTCATTTGCATACTTCGTTGAAACCTTCTCTGATATAAAGAAAATGATCGGTGAACGCCCTAACGAAAAAATATTATCAGCCCGAAGTTCAATGTATTGTATCATTCGGCATCTCCATCAAATAATCTGTATCTACTTCCTTTATAAACAGCGGCATTTTGACAATTTTGTTCAATTCCTCTCCAAAGGCAAAAATGTCTGTATCATCCAAAATGTCGCTAACGGTTCCTTTGGCCATATCTTTGTTTAATGTTTTATCTTTTTGATCCCCCATAGATCTCTCCTCAACACACAGGCATTTGCATATCGTTTTTCCGGATTCGCCTGAAGACATTTTTCAATTATTTTAAATGCCACCGGGTCCATATTACTTATTTGACCCTCGTCAATAAAAGTTTTTAACCATTCTTTTTTTATAGGGTCAAAAACCATATCTTTACCAAACTCCGGAACCTTACCCGTTATCATCTCATAAAAAATGAGCCCCATAGAAAACACATCCGTAGCCTGAGTTACATGTAATCCTCGTACTTCCGCTCTTTGCTCCGGTGCCATATACTTTGGAGTTCCCATTCCTTTAACGTTCCATGGCCCGCTGGTGCCAAAATCTATAACATAAGCACATTCCCTGCTTGTATTAATGATTATATTTTCAGGCTTAATGTCTTTATGTATAAACAACTTTTCCCCGTGTAACTGGGCCATAGTACAGCACAGCCATCTGAATATTTTCACACTTTCGCTAAACCTGATTCCGACATTGGCATCTTTCATCTGCAGGTCAATAATATCCCTAAGGCTTCTTCCCTGCTTTTTTTGCATCTCTATCCAAACAAAACCCTTTTGTTTGTAAAAATTTAATATCCCGGGGACATAATCGGAATTCCCCGATGCCACGATCTGATTGGTCACTTCCCTCTTCAGCCACTCATATTCTTTCTCATCCTTATACCAGACTTTTTTCAGGATGCTTTCCCTTTTCATTTCCGTATCAAGGACATCATAGACTTCGGAAACACCTTCGTTCTTATAAATACACTTGTTTACCCTGTACTCTTTGTGTTGATCCACTCTAATAAGATCCATTGGAAATCTCCTCTGCCAACAGTGTCTTGAATTCTTCAATAGTAGGTATCAACTCCAACGAGCCTGTGTCAATGATCCTTACCATTGTGTCTGCAAAATCAGTGGAATATACATCATAAAAGCAACTTGTATCTATTACTTTTTTGTCAACATTTTTAGCATCCAAACAATAAAGTAACGAAACTGCAATTGCATAAATATCCGCTTTTCCCCATTCTGCGCTGTCATACTCATAACTTCCGTTCAGAAAAAAGGGATGAACATATACACTGCCTCTGTTTGCCGATGCCATACCCGCATATACCGTTTCCACGCTCTGTTCACTTATTTCTATTTTTGATGTTTCAAAACACCCAAGTTTACCTCTGTATCTGTCGCCCTCTTTATTAACAAAAATGCAATGTGGATTGATCCCCCTGTGATGAAGATTGATCCCATCGCTTTTTATGTCACATAATCCGGTAACAATATCCAGCATTACACCAAGTGCCTCCGTCGGATTAAGTGGCTGGATCAGTCGATCCAGCGTAGTTGTTCCTTTCTTGATCTCATATGCTACATACCTGACATTATTATTTGCACTGACGGTTATTTCATTTCCTTTTAAAATATAATTTGTATCCGGGAGATTTTTCAACACTGTCTGAGCAGCAATATCCCTCTCACTGAACGCCTGTTTTTCATCGCATTCTTTTTTAAAAGGTCTGATATAAACATACGTTGGAACAAGGCCGTTTTTCTTGACTCCAACATATTCATACTTTCCATACAATATATCACTGTTTCGTCCGGCATATTTTTTCACGATTTCATACTCGCCTATAGGCAGATCCTCTTTGTCAATTCTGATCGCCTGCCTGCCGAACATATCGGTTAATACATCGTAAAGATCGATAACCGCCTGCGTTGCATCATCAATGTTTGCGTGTCTTCCTTCTATACTGTAAGAATTCTTTGTTACATTTTTTTCAACATGTACAATATCATTGGCATTGATCCTGAGGGAATCCAGTTTCTTTTTCTGCTGCTGGGTTATGATCTGCTGCGTCTGACATTCTTTGATCATTACATAAAGCGAATCTGTTCTGTCAAAACTCTTTTTTCCATTTGCGCAAAGAATTGAACTGATAAGGACCTCTAAAGCCTGACGGGTAGAGATCATCGATTTATCCGGATCGATACGACAATTTCTTTCCGAATCATTTGCATATGATAAGATCTCACTCAAAGATTTCTCTGTTAATGAAATTGCTTTGTTTATTTTTAAACTCTGTTCTGTAAGAAAGCCAAAAAGCATCTTTACCCCTCCTTAAAAAAACTGAACACGCCAATGATCACAAAAATCAAAACAACACCCAAAACAGCAAAATGAACGAAAGAAAGAGTTCCGCCGGACAGTTCACCTACTCTGTCTGCGAAACCAAGTCCATCTGTCAACGCCGAGATCACAGCCAGTAAACCGATCGCGGTCAAAAGTCCGTCCGTTCTGCGGTTTTTTCGATCAGCAACAAAAGAATTGATCGAATCGATACATTCTTCAACATCCTTTTCCAATTCCTCTATGCAAAAAACCTCTCGTATCCGTCGATCCAGTTCACGGTAATTCGCTTCGAGCGAAACGGTGTCATGCATGTATATGGCCCTGAAATCCACCATCTTTTCGCGCATTGTTATCAGATTCTTTTTATTATTTCTTTCAATTAAGATCTTCCTGCTAAACCAAAGAAGCATTTCTCTTTCGTATAGCCGTAAAAGGAAAACAATAAAATAGTCATGCAGAACATGATTAGGGAAATTCCTCACAGTGTAAGACGCCCCATCTGTCCCGTATGCAACAGCGCATACGGCATTTGTACTCCCCGCCCATATTACATCCTCATTTGGAGAATAAGAAAACAATTCTTCCTTTAAGCTGGATCTCTCTCTTGTCGCTTCAAACGATGTGTGCCTTCCACGGCTTAGGAAACGAAGTGTTTCCTCATCTCTCTTGTTTTCCCTTTCCAGTCCGACCAAATGATACGATGTGAGTTGACGTCTCTCTGGAAGAAAAGCCGCTTTGCCACCGACGTTCACAAGATTCAAAAACGTTGTGCTTAGATCAATCTCCTGTTCGCCAAGTCGAAAACACATTTTTGACTGAAACAATCTCGAAAATACAAAATTAAAATTGGTTATATCCTCTAAACCATATTCCTGAGGATACCTGATCCCTATTCTAAAAAAAGATATTCCGTCCAAAAAAATATAGCAGGTAACGTCACTTATGATAAACCTGTATTCTTCCTTATCGATAATGCTTGTAAAGCAGCCTATCTCTTTTTCTGTCAGGCCATAATGTTCAAAACCGTTTGCTCTGAGTCTGAACATGTGGCACGGATGATTCTTTCCCCTTTCTCCGCTGTTAAAGTATTCGTGAACATATCCCGAAAGGTATCTGATCTCTGTATAATATTCTTCAAAATCTTGATCTTTCGCGATCTGTTTCAGGTACTTTTCAGACTCATTCGGTAAGAAGGGGATCATATAATAAGATTGTCTTTTCAGTTCCATAAATGTTCCCGCCATGCAACAATGCATTGTTAATTTTTTAACGCTCATGACAGCGTCATTCAAAATAATCGTCAAGAGATACAACTAAAGGTATAGGGTGTCAACCCTGTACCTTTAGTTGTTATGCGTAGTATAACAACGCTTTGTTAAATTAATATCAAATTATGTTCCAGCTCAAGACAGATACTTCCCCCATTGCTTTTGTGCACTCTGTACATTTTTTTGCTTGCTTTTTGTGAACTATGTATATTGAAAATCGCATGTTGCGCAAGTATAATGATACCAGTTCTTCCAATGGCTCTTCATTGGTAACGGCTGCAGCTTTTTCTTTTTTGAAGATCCCATAGTAAAACTCTTTTTAATAATTCCCTAGGAGGTTTAATGAATACAACTGAAAACACTAAAACTATGCCTGTTTCCTTTGAGGAAGCAACAGGTCCTATTGATGTTACCCTTAAAAACGATATGATGTTCCACCTTGTCATGGCTAAATCCCCAAAAGCTCTTAAAGGATTGGTTTGTGCTCTTAAAGGCCTTGATCCTAAAACTGTGAAAGAAGTGATACTCACCAATCCCGTTGATTATTCGATGTATGCTACAAAAGCCATCATACTTGACGTAAAAGTGCTTCTGAATAATGACGAGATCATAGACATCGAGCTCCAGATGTATATAAATGACGAATGGGAGCTTAGGTCTTTACTCTATATGTGCCGATCATTTGACAGCATCGGGAAAGGTGATGACTATTTAAGGCTTAAACCTACAACATTCATCGCTATAATGAACGATCCGCTTTTTCCTGATTATCCTGAATTCTATTCTCATTACGAACTTCTTAACACCAAAAACTTCCAACCTTACTCTTCATATTTGAAATTAAATGTGTTATATTTAAACCAGACTGAGATAGCTACACAGGAAGATATCGATAACGGTCTTGTTTATTGGGCAAAGCTTTTTAAAACAACCAAATGGGAGGAACTTAAAGACCTTTGCTCGAATAATGATGCGTTTAAGGAGGTGGCGCAGGTTATGTATAGTTCCAACGTCCAGAGTCAGGAAAAAACAATTATGGAAGCACATGAGAAATATATGCTCGATAAAAGAACTCTTGAGCATCTTTTGCAGATAAGAACGGAGGAGAATGCTTCGTTAACTGCTGAGAACTCCACATTAACCGCTGAAAACTCCAAGCTTCTTGCCCTTCTAAAGCAGAACGGGGTATCAGATGAGCAGATAGCATCATATCTAAATAAGTAAATTCACCGGAATCGTCACGAATGACGATTCCTTTTTTTGCCTTTGCCTTCCCTTTTGCCTCTTCAAAACTTTTCATTGCATTCCCCCCTTATTCCGTGATAAAATAAATATTTGATAAAAAGAAAGAAGTTACTGTATAAGTAACACGAAAGGACATTATCATGACTCAGTCAAGAACCCACAACTGCAACGAGCTTCGTCTTGCAAATGCCGGTGAAAAGGTTACGCTGGTGGGATGGTTTGAAAACATCCGTAAAGTCAGCAAAAATCTTGGCTTCGTTATTTTACGCGATTTCTATGGCACAACACAGCTTGTAATAGAAACCGAAGAAATGATGGCTATCATTGACAATCTCAATAAGGAGACCACCATTTCCGCCACAGGCATCGTAAGAGAACGTTCCTCCAAGAACAAGGACCTGCCCACAGGCGAGATCGAAGTCGTTCCCGAGAAGATCGAAATCCTCGGAAAGTGCAGATACAACGCGCTTCCTTTTGAAATAACCAAGTCAACCGAAGCAGACGAGAACACACGTCTTAAGTATCGTTATCTCGATCTCAGAAATCCCGAGGTCAAGAAGAACATCGTTATCAGAAGCCAGATCGTATCAGCGCTCAGAAATGCTATGACCGCACACGGCTTTCTCGAGATAACAACCCCCATCCTCACAGCTTCATCCCCTGAAGGTGCAAGAGATTATCTTGTTCCCGCAAGAAATCACCCCGGAAAGTTCTATGCTCTTCCCCAGGCACCTCAGCAGTTCAAGCAGCTTCTTATGACAGCAGGCTTTGACCGTTACTTCCAGATCGCACCCTGCTTCCGTGATGAGGATGCCCGTGCAGACAGAAGCCCGGGAGAATTCTATCAGATGGATATGGAAATGGCTTTCGCTTCCCAGGAAGACATTTTCGCAGTCATAGAGGACGTGCTTCCTCCCATCTTCGCAAAGTACGGCGTTTACAAAACAGCTTCCAAGGCTCCTTTTGTACGCATACCTTACCGCGAAGCAATGGACAAGTACGGTTCCGATAAGCCCGATCTTCGTATCGATCTCGTTCTTCAGGATGCAACTGCCGTAATGGCTGATTGCGGCTTCGAACCTTTCGCAGGCAAAGTCGTAAAGGCTGTAGTTGTTGACAGACTGAATGCAACACGTAAGCAGATCGATGCCATGATCGCAGATGTTGAAGTTACAACTGCCCAGAAGACTTACTGGTTCCGCGTTGACGAGAACGGTGAGTTCGTTGGCGGTATTTCCAAGTTCCTTGCAGACAGAAAGCAGGCTGTTATCGATGCTCTCGGTCTTAAGAACGGAGACTTCGTAGGACTTGCGGCAGGCGATCTCCTTACTGCCCAGAAGACGGCAGGTGTGTTCAGAAAGCTTCTCGGCGCAGCCGCAGAAGGACATATGGACAAGGAAAAGTACGAATTCTGCTGGATCGTTGACTTCCCTATGTATGAGATCGGTGAAGAATCCGGCGAACTTGAATTCTGCCACAATCCTTTCTCAATGCCCAAGGGCGGAATGGAAGCCCTTAAGACTCAGGATCCTCTTGACATCCTTGCTTACCAGTATGACCTGGTTGTTAACGGTGTTGAGCTTTCATCCGGTGCCATCCGTAACCATGATCCCGAGATCATGATCGAAGCTTTCAAACTTGTACGTCTCGGTGAAGAGGACGTTAAGGCAAAGTTCCCCGCAATGTACAACGCCTTCTGCTACGGTGCTCCGCCTCACGGAGGAATCGCTCCCGGCGTGGACCGTATGGTAATGCTGATCCTTGGTAAGGACGCTATCAGAGATGTTATCGCATTCCCCATGAACAAGAACGCTCAGGACCTTATGATGGGTGCTCCCGCAGAAGTTACTCAGAAGCAGCTTGACGAGGACCACATCGCCATCATCATGCCTGAGAAATAAGACAAGATAATTAATATCCGAAATCAAAGCCCTGTGCATCGATTTCGGATATTTTTTTGTTTTCCGATGCATTTTTCCCATCATCCGCCCCTCTCAACCTGTTTTTTTACATCGGATTCCTGGATTTTCACTGTTTCCGATGCAATCAGCAACTTTCCACGCCTGATCACCACTTTCCATTCCGGAACACCATTTTTCATAGGTAAACCAACAGTCGGTTGTCTTTTTTCTTCATTTAGGCTATTATTTCCGTAACACGGATGCGGAGATCTTTCCCGCTCCCGTATAAAATGGAGGCCACCATGAACAAAGAACAATTTGGCGCGTTCGTTACCGAACGCAGAAAAGAAATGAATCTTACACAGAGAGAACTTGCGGAGATGCTCAGGATCTCAGACAAAGCAGTGAGCAAGTGGGAACGAGGCTTGAGTTTCCCCGACATCACGATCCTGGAGCCTTTGGCTGAAATCCTCTCCGTGTCACTCACCGAACTGGTGGAAGGGAGAATTATGGAAATCGAAGAAAAAATAGATAAAAAAGAAGTGGACGATATGCTTCAGCGGGCAATGGATCTGAACAATGCAAAACTGGAAAAAGAAGCTGAATATCACAGATTTACAAGGGTCTGCGCGATCATCAGCATCATCATAGCGTCCATGGCAGAGTGCTCTGTACTTCTGTTTCTCAAGGATGTTAACTGGTTTGTCATATCACTTCATTTACCGACAGTACTGTTCCTTATCTACTTTTTCGGGATCTACTTCTGGGTCGTTGCCAAGGAGAAGCTTCCCGGATACTATGATGAAAAAAAGGTTAAGGAATACAGGGATGGATCATTCTCAATGAACATGCCGGGTGTCACATTCAATAACAACAACTGGAAACCCATACTTAAAGCCCTCAGATTATGGTCAATGATCGTGGCACTCATCTACCCCTTAATAACGATCCTGATGGACAGATTTATTAAATTTGAAGGCTTCTGGGCATTCTCGCTCTTTATTCCCACCTTCGGAGCACTGTTTTCATGTTTCATACCGCTTCATCACGCGGCTAAGAAGTATGAAAGCGCATGATCTTATGTGTCAAGGATTGAACCCCTACTGAAATAAAAAGGGTGTGCATATGTAAAATGCGCACCCCGTTTTTTTATTTATAGGAATGTTTCTTATTCATTTCTTCGGCCATTTTAAGGATCTCATCAAATTCAGGTGAATTCACCATGTTCATGAAATCCAAGAAAAGCCTGATGTCATACTCTTTGTTGTCTTCGATCATCATACCGAGGGCAGCATCCTTGTCAAAGCCCTTTCGATAAGGTCTGTCAGAAATCAGTGCCGCAAAAGCATCACAGATCTTAATGAATCTGGAGGAATAGGGAATGTCCTCCCCTCGCAGATTGTCAGGGTAGCCGCTGCCGTCATAGCACTCATGATGATGGTAAACCGCTTCCACGATATCAACCGGGTAATTGCACTGCCCCAGCATTTCTGCTCCCAGTTTCGCATGCATCCTCATGTGTCTGACTTCCTCAACATGAAGAGATTTTTTGTCACGTCCGTATATGCTCTGGGAAAGCTTCAGCTTTCCTACATCATGGACACATGCAGCATTGTAAATGGTCTCCGTTGTCTTTTCATCAAGTCCGATGCGTCCCGCCAGCATCTTCACAATGGCAGCCACCAGCTTCCCGTGGTCGATGCTGTCTTCCAGATCCTCAGTCACCACACCCTTAAGGTTCAAAAGATAGAGGATGTTTCTGATTTCCTTCTCCGAATCAAAATACATGATATCTTCCTTTAAAAATTATTTTAGATCCGAAAAGAGTTTCCTCTTTCGTTCGATCATTTCCTCTGTTCGTTCCACGTAATCCCTGACACTTTTTACGTTTTCCGTCCGTTCGATCTTCCTGACTTTGTATTCCCCGTCCTCGGCCTCGTTCAGGAACCCGCTGCCGAAGATCTCATCGCTCCTGACCAGCTTTGAGGACGCTCCCGGACCGCAGGCCGCAATAGTGTGGCATTCCTCCATGATCAGAACGTTGTAAAGTCCTTCCTTTCCCGGCTTTGCATATCCCACGTTTTCAAGGTTTTCGGACATGTTCTTCTGTCTGTAAAGATAGTAGGGTTCGTACCCCTTTTCATTCATGAATTTCTCCGCCCACTCAGTCATGAGCCCCGTCTCGGTGCTCAGACTGTCTGCATAGGCATCCATTTCCGCATTCAGCCTAGCAGCGCGTTTTACGGCGAGCGTGTGCACAGTGACGGAATCCGGATCCAGTTCTCCCACCTGCCTCAAAGTATCCTTGAAATCTTCAATGGTTTCTCCGTTAAGTCCGGCGATCAGATCCATGTTGATGTTATCAAAGCCGCACTCTCTTGCAAGTGCAAAAGCCCTAAGCACATCATCCACGGTGTGTCTTCTTCCGATCAGATCCAGTGTCCTTTGCTGCATGGTCTGGGGATTTACGGAGATCCTTGTGATTCCCTCTTCCTTCAGCACCACCAGTTTTTCCTTCGTGATACTGTCGGGGCGACCGGCTTCCACCGTCCACTCTCTAAGATCCTTAAGATCAAAGCATTCCTTGATCTTTCGTATCACGGTTCCCAGCTGTTCCGCCGTTAAAGTGGTGGGTGTTCCGCCGCCGAAATATATGCTTATAAGCCTTTTGTTCTTCATGATATCGGCAGTAGCCTCGATCTCATGAAGCAGCGCACTCACGTAAGGTTCTGCGTAAGCCTTGTACTTATCATAGGGATAGGAAGAAAAAGAGCAATACAGGCATATGCTCGGGCAAAAGGGTACACCGATGTAAAGACTGTAAGTGTCGTCAAATGTAAGGCCTTCAAGAAGCCGCATCTCATTTTCCGTTACACGCAGAGCAAGCTTTGCTTTTTCAGAGCTTGCAAGATACTCATTTTCATAATGAGAAATTATCTCATCCGCCGAACATCCCCTCTGACGCATATCCAGAACCTGCTTTGTGGGACGGACCCCTGTCAGCGTGCCCCAGGGAAGTGTTCTGCCGGAGAGTTCGCTGAGTATCCGATACAGAGCGCGATGCAGATGATTACGGTACATCCTCCTGTCCGGGTCTCCTTCATTTACGTAAGTAAACTCGGGATTTTGGGAAAAGTCCTCATCAGCAGAAGATTTTTTACCGTAAACTTCCGCTTCTATGGAAAAATCCCTGTCATTCAGAAAGAAATTAAATGCACCGACGATAAGAGGTGCTTCGATCTGTCCGTGCCCGCGTTTTATCTTCGCTTCTTCACGCTTTTTCTCTTCTTCCGCCTCTTCACTGTTTACTGTTTTGATTTCACAATCTCTAAAAAAGGCTTTAATCAGCGGTCCGATGTCCTGACCGTAATCCAAGCCCTTTATGTAAGCATATATCTGTTTCATTATCCCATTGTTCTTTCAACATCAACCACACCCTCGATCATTCTCAGCTTCGAGATCACCGTGGTAAGCATTTCCGTGCTGGAAACATCGAACCCCATTGTGATGGTGGCGGTTCCGTTCTTGCTGACACGGCTGTTGATGTTTGTCATGTCTATCTTGTTCTCGGTCATAACCTTGGAAATGTCCAGGATCATTCCGCTTCTGTTGTGAGCATAGATGTTGATCTCCGCAAAGTAATTTCCGCTCTGCCTGTCACCTTCGTTCCACTCGGCGCTGACAAGACGCATCCTCTCATCATCCGTCGCATTTATTACATTTATGCAGTCCGTTCTGTGGATCGAAATTCCGCGGCCTCTCGTAACAAAGCCCACGATCTCATCTCCCGGTACGGGAGAACAGCACTTGGAAAAGTGTACGGAGATGTCCCCCGCGCCCTGAACGATAATGCCCGATCTGGCCTTGACTTCCACGGGCTTTTTGGTGTTCTTTATCTCGGCAACGGATTCCAGGATCTTTTCATCCGTGATCTCACGTTTCTTTTTCTTTTCAAGTTCTTCAAGAAGACGGTTTACGATCTGACCTTCCTTAAGGCCTCCATGGCCGATGGCTGCAAGTACCGAATCCCAGTCGTGGAATCCGTACTTGTGCATGGTGACTTCCATGAAATCTGCCTTCAGGAGTTCCTGGGGATTCATACCCTTGGTCTTTAAGTAGCTCATGAGCAGTTCTTTGCCGTGAACCACATTGTCTTCTTTAAGTTCCGTCTTAAACCATTGATTTATCTTGTTCCTGGCCTGACCGCTCTTTACGATGTTCAGCCAGTCACGGCTGGGGCCTTTGGAGTTCTGTGATGTGATGATCTCTATCCGGTCGCCGTTTTTAATGACGTAATCCATGGTGACAAGCTTGCCGTTAGCTCTTGCTCCCACCATTTTATTACCCACAGCAGAGTGAATGGAGTAAGCGAAGTCGACAGGAGTAGAACCTGCAGGCAGCGTCTTTACATCCCCTGTGGGAGTGAAACAGTAAACTGAGTCGGAAAAAAGATCAAGGTCTGATTTAACATTTGAAAGAAATTCCTTGTTATCGGACATTTCCTGCTGCCATTCAAGGATCTGACGGAGCCAGGCCATCTTTTCTTCCTCTTTGGCATCCGATCTGACACCGTTCTGTGCCTCTTTGTACTTCCAATGGGCTGCGATACCGTACTCAGCAACCTTGTGCATCTCCATGGTACGGATCTGAACCTCAAAAGGCAGACCGTTGTGGGCAATAAGAGTTGTGTGTAAGGACTGGTAATTGTTGGCCTTGGGCATGGCAATGTAGTCCTTGAAACGTCCGGGAATGGGCTTGTACATTTCATGGATGATTCCCAGTGCGGCGTAGCAATCCTTTACTGTATCCACAATGATACGTATCGCATAGAGATCATAGATCTGATCCAGGGTCTTGTCCTGGTTTTTCATCTTTTTATATATACTGAAGAAGTGCTTGATACGGCCGTCGATCTGAGCCTTGATCTCACCTTCTTCGATCTTTTCCGCTATCTCATCTATCCTCGCGTCAATGAACTTCTCCCGGTCGCTCTTACGCATTGCGATCTTCTCTTCCAGATCGGCGTAAACTTCAGGCTCAATGATCTTCAAAGAAAGATCGTCCAGTTCGATCTTGATCCTGCTGATACCGAGACGCTGTGCGAGAGGCGCGTAAATGTCCATGGTCTCATGCGCCTTCTCCAGCTGCTTTGGAACAGGCTGGTACTGCATGGTACGCATGTTGTGAAGGCGGTCCGCCAGCTTTATCATGATGACACGGATGTCCTTCGCCATGGCAAGGAACATCTTTCTCAGGTTTTCCGCCTGAACCTCCACCTTGTCCATGTCGTAGTTCAACTGAGTCAGCTTCGTAACGCCATCCACCAGAAGGGCGATCTCGTCCCCGAATTGCTCTCTCACCTCATCCAGAGTGGTGTCCGTATCTTCCACCACGTCGTGAAGAATTCCCGCAGCAATGGTCTCTTTATCAAGTTCCAGTTCCGCAAGGATGATGGCAACGCAAAGAGGGTGAATGATGTAGGGTTCTCCGGACTTACGTTTCTGATCCTTGTGCTTTTCGGAAGCCAGTTCGTAGGCTTTCCTGATCAGCCCCAGATCAGTAAGGCTTCTATATGACCGGATGGTCTTCTCCAAACGCGCAAAAAGCGCCTCCGGATCGGTAAAGTCCGAAGGTGTGGAAAAAGATTTCTCGCTGATGGGTTTCTTCAGCACATATTTGAATTCTTTTTTGTCCGCTTCTGCCATTGGCACTCCTTCCGGTATTATTTCCCGGTCAGATCTTATTTTCCGGGATATTTCACAACGGAATCCACATTGTAGCCCTTGAGGCGCTCACGGCCTTCAAGGCCTTCAAGTTCCATAAGAAATACGATCTTTACGACCTTTCCGCCGAGACGTTCAACCAGCTTTATTATTGCTTCGATGGTTCCGCCTGTGGCAATGAGGTCGTCAACAATAATGACTCTCTGTCCGGGCTTTATCGCATCCTTGTGCATTTCAAGGATGGCAGAGCCGTACTCCAGGTCATATTCCTGCTCGATGGTCTCGCAGGGGAGTTTGCCTTTTTTTCGAACGGGAACAAATGATTTGTGCATATTGTAAGCGATGGGAACACCAAAGATGAACCCTCTGGATTCGGGACCTACAACAATATCGAAATCCTCGTTCTGAACCAGTCCCTCCAGCTTGTCAACAGCAAGACGGAGTCCGTCGGGATCCTGAATAACGCTTGTTACATCCCTGAACATGATCCCGGGCTCGGGGAAATCCGGTATTGTTCTTACATAATCTGCTACTGTTTTCATTTCATTACCTCTTTCTTAGATCAAACGTGTCCGCTGAACCACAATGCTATAACGGAAACCAGGGACTGAATGATAGTAAATCTGTATACTGTCTGGGTGTTGGACCAGTTGAGATTCTTTCTTACATGATCATGAAGCGGAGTCCTGATGTTCTTAAGGATCTTAATCTTAAAGAACCTCGCCAGGAAAAGCTTTATAAGGCCAAGTCCGCCGTCAAAAACAAACACTATACCGAAAAAGAACAACAGGAAGGGATCCCTGCTCTTTAAGGCTGCAATGGCGATCACGGTACCCATTGCCCTGGAGCCCGCATCTCCCATAAGGATGGTACTTGGATGGGCGTTAAACAGCAGATAGCCCATAAGGCATGCGCAGAAAAGGAGCATGGTGTAGCCGTCTCCGTAGGAACCTGCGGAAATGGAATCGTACAGTGTAAAGGATATCAGTGTTACGATCCCCAAAGTGGCCGACAGTCCGTCAACTCCGTCGGTGCAGTTCGTTACATTTATGGAAGCCCAGATCAATGCCACCGAAAACAGCCCGAAAAGCCATACGGGAAGTTCGATTTCGATCCCCAGCAGGGCCAGGTTTATGCCTGTACCGTTCTCAATGATATAGACAACAGTGATCCCGACTGAAGTTATCAGATCGTAGACCGCCTTTTTGTAATCCTTCCAGGCCTTGTCCGACGCATCATCCAAAAATCCGGTGATCATTGCAAAAAGTATAAACAAAAGATAGATGCAGCTCTCTAAAGTCTGCAATGCAAAAAGGCAGGAAACCGCAGCAAACACGCAGACGAAAATGATTCCGGCCCCTCTTCCCTTTCCTTCCGAAAGTGCGCCTTCAACAGCAAACTTCCTTCCCTGATCCTTCGGCAGCTTTTTACCGAAGAACCTGATCAGCAGTACCGTCAGCACAAATGCTACGGCGAACCCTGTGGCATGAAGTGTCGAAAGGTCCGAAACAAGCAGTTCAAGCATATTATATCATTCCTTTTCCAACAAAAGATTTTCATAGGTGCAGAACGAAAACTCAATATCAAAGCAGGTCTGCTCTTCGGATTCCTCCGCAAGCCTCCAGTTTTCATCTGCATCAAGATCCGGGAAGAAGGTATCCGCAACGTATCTGTAGTCGATCTTGGTTACGTAGGCCTTACTGCAAAGATCAAACAACGCTTTGTAGATCTGACCGCCGCCCACGACAAAAATGTCTTCTTCGGGTGAAAGCTCTCTCGCTTTTTTAAGTGCTTCCTCCGGACTGTGAACAACAATGGCTCCTTTACCGTCGTAATCCTTTTTTGTCGTGATCACGATATTGTTTCTGTTCGGAAGGGGCAAACCGTCACGAAAGCTCTCCAGTGTACGTCTTCCCATGATTATGGTCTTTCCCGTGGTCATCTGTTTAAAAAACTTCTTATCAGCGGGAATGCTGGCCAACAACCCGTTATTATAACCGATTCCCCAATGATTATCAACTGCAACTATTAAATTCATGTATCCTCCTTAAATCGCCACAGGAATGTTCTTTATCTGTTCCCCGGTGATATAGTTCTCAAGTCTCACATCCTCGGGAGTAAAGTCGTAAAAGTGTTTAACATCGGGGTTCAGCCAGAATGTGGGAGCATCGTACTGTTCTCTCTCTATCAGTTCCTTAACAAGATCCACATGACGGTCATAGATGTGGGCATCCGCGATCACATGGAGGAATTCTCCCACTTCCATGTCGCACTCTCTTGCGATCATATGCATGAGTACCGCATACTGGCACACGTTCCAGTTGTTGGCTGTAAGGACATCCTGGGAGCGCTGGTTCAGAATACCGTTAAGCACCAGTTTGTCATGTCCTTCTTTTTTCGATACGTTAAAGGTCATGCTGTAGGCACAGGGATAGAGGTTCATTTCATGAAGATCCGCATGCACGTAGATGTTAGTCATTATGCGCCTGCTGTAGGGGTTGTTCTTCAGATCCCAGATCACCCTGTCCACCTGGTCCATCATTCCTTCTTTGTATTCGTGTTTTACGCTCATCTGATACCCGTAGGCCTTTCCGATGGAGCCGTTTTCATCTGCCCATGCGTCCCAGATGTGACTGTGCAGATCATGTATATTATTGGATTTCTTCTGCCAGATCCATAAGATTTCGTCAGTAGCTGCCTTGATGGCTGTCTTTCTGAGTGTCAGAGCCGGGAATTCTTTTGAAAGGTCGTATCTGTTGACCACTCCGAATCTCTTTATCGTGTAGGCCAAAGTGCCGTCTTCCCAGTGCGGGCGCACCTTCTCCCCCATTGTATTTGTCCCGTTTTCCAGAATGTCCCTGCACATTCCGACAAAAACCCTGTCTGCATAACTCATCCTTTTTTCCTCCCTGATACAGCTTGTAGCATTTCAACAACAACGCGGGCGGTAAAACTACCGCCCGCAATATATGCCTTATCCGGCACGATCATCTGTTACTGTCGGCAAAGCCCTTGATGCTGGATGCATTTGCAAATTTCAGAACATCATTGTCTTTGATAACGATGAGAGTCGGCGCCTGCATGATACCGTACTTGCCTACGAGCTCCTGATTTTCCTCCGCATCGATCACTTCATAGTGATAGTCTCTCAGGAATTCCTTTGCCATCTTGCAGTTGGGGCATGTCTTTGTGGTGAAAAGGTACATCTTCTCGTCGCTCTTTGCTACGCCGTCAACCTTGATCTCAACCATTCCGTCGTTTTCAGCTTCCTTGGCTGTCTCGGAAACAGGCTTTGCGCTTGATCCTGCAATGTCGTAAACAAGCCTGTTCTTGTATTCCTGGCTCTTTCCTTCATTCCAGTTCTGAACCGGACGATAGTAGCCTGTGATACGGCTGTAAACTTCCGCCTTTTCGCCGCATACGGGACAGGTGAAGTGTTCACCCGTGATGTAGCCGTGTGTCTTGCAGACTGAATAGGTGGGAGACATGGTGTAGTAAGGCAGCTTGTAATTCTCTGCAATGGTGCGTACCAACTTTGCTGCAGCCTTCCAGTCGGGAAGTCTCTCTCCGAGGAATGCATGGAACACTGTTCCTGATGTATAAAGTGTCTGAAGCTCATCCTGTACGTCGAGAGCTTCAAAGATGTCTCTGGTGCTGTCAACGGGAAGATGTGAGCTGTTGGTGTAATAAGGAGTATCTCCGGGCTTACCTGCCGTGATGATGTCGGGATAATGCTTCTTGTCATGCTTTGCAAGACGATAGCTTGTGGATTCGGCGGGAGTAGCTTCCAGGTTGTAAAGATCTCCGTACATTTCCTGATAGTCGCTCAAACGCTCTCTCATGTGGTTCAGAACCTTCTTTGTGAACTCCTGAGCTTCCACATTGTTCAGGTCCTTGCCCAGCCATTTCGCATTGAGACAGGCTTCGTTCATGCCCACAAGACCGATGGTGGAGAAGTGATTTTCAAAGGTTCCGAGATATCTCTTGGTGTAAGGATAGAGTCCCTCATTAAGGAGCTTTGTGATAACGTCTCTCTTAACCTTAAGTGAACGTGCCGCAATGTCCATCATGTGATCGAGACGTCCGAAGAAATCTCTCTCGTCAGCTGCAAGATAAGCGATCCTGGGCATATTGATCGTTACTACACCCACAGATCCTGTGCTCTCGCCGGATCCGAAGAAACCGCCGGTCTTCTTTCTGAGTTCACGAAGGTCAAGACGGAGTCTGCAGCACATGGAACGAACATCGCTGGGTTCCATGTCTGAATTGATGTAGTTTGAGAAATAAGGTGTACCGTATTTTGCGGTCATTTCGAAAAGGAGCTTGTTGTTTTCTGTCTCGCTCCAGTCAAAATCCTTTGTAATGGAATAGGTGGGGATAGGATACTGGAATCCGCGTCCGTTGGCATCGCCTTCGATCATGATCTCGATGAATGCCTTGTTGACCATATCCATTTCCTTTTTGCAGTCCTTGTAGCAGAAATCAACTTCTTTTCCGCCGATGATGCAGGGAAGATTTGCAAGGTCCGCAGGAACTGTCCAGTCAAGGGTGATGTTGGAGAAAGGTGCCTGTGTTCCCCAACGGCTGGGTGTGTTAACACCGTATACGAAAGACTGGATGCACTGCTTGACTTCTTTGTAAGGAAGGTTATCGATCTTTACAAAGGGTGCAAGATATGTATCAAATGATGAGAATGCCTGAGCACCTGCCCATTCGTTCTGCATGATGCCAAGGAAATTTACCATCTGGTTGCAGAGAGTGGAAAGATGGCTTGCGGGAGAAGATGTGATCTTTCCGGGGATCCCGCCCAGACCTTCTTTGATAAGCTGTTTCAAAGACCAGCCGGCACAGTAGCCTGTAAGCATTGACAGATCATGAATGTGGATGTCTGCGTTTCTGTGTGCGCCTTCGATCTCCTGGTCATATATTTCAGACAGCCAGTAATTTGCGGTAATTGCACCGGAGTTGTGAAGAATGAGACCACCTACGGAGTAGGTAACCGTTGAATTCTCCTTTACTCTCCAGTCCTCTTCCTTTACATAGCTGTTAATAGTGTCCTTATAATCAAGGATAGTGGACTTCATGTTGCGGATTCTCTCTCTGTTCTTACGATAGAGAATATATGCCTTGGCAACATCCGTATAACCGGCCTGCTCAAGTACATGCTCGCAACTGTCCTGAATATCCTCCACGGTGATAGCCCCGTCCTTAACCTTGTCCTGAAAATCACTGGTTACTCTCAGAGCAAGGAGGTTTATGATGTCCTCGTTAAAATTTTTCTGAGTGGCTGTGAAAGCCTTTGCCAGAGCGCCCGAAATTTTAGAAATGTTAAAATCTGTTATCTCCCCATCCCTTTTTACTACACTGATCATTACTATCTCCTTTCAAGTAAGTATTGGAAACAACGTTCCTGTTGCCTGTCTGCAACGCTCTGTAATCGATTTTAGCAAACCCGAGTTTCTAAGTCAAGAGCTAAATAACAAAATATGGATTGTATTATTCTTCTTCTCCACAACATCTTGTGCTTTAAAGGCAACCTTTTTATATTTCGGAACTGATCATTAAAAAAATAAGAACTCCCTCTAAATCTCACGTTTTTTGATCATTATTCATTTGTAGAATGTAAAAAAAGAGTAACATTCGTTACCCTTTTTCTTTAATGTCTTCCACCATAGGTGGATCGTTTTAGTATTAACAAATACTATATATTGTGTTTTGCTCATTTTTTACGTTCTGTCCACAAAGGCTTTTACGTGTATCCCGTCTTCCTTGTATTCTTCCGAAATGATCTGGCCGTTTCTGCGGATCTTCTGTATCTCTCCGGCATCTGCAAAAGAGAAGACTTTTTCGATGTAGTTCCTCTTCTCCTTAATTATCCTGTCCAGCACGGTTTTCAGCTCATCCAGACCGGTTCCTGCCTTGGCGGAGCCTTTGATAACATGATCCGCCCTGAGGTCTTTTAACTGCAGATCAAAGGTCTCGGGCTTGTCACATTTATTGAAAAATGTAACAAAGGTCTTTCCCTTGATGCCAAGATTATCCAGTGTTTCATAGGTCACTTCGATCTGCTTTTCCATGTCGGGATTAGACGCATCCACAACATGGATGATGATATCCGAGTATTTGGCTTCTTCCAGAGTCGACCTGAAGGCATCCACAAGATGATGGGGCAGCTTTCTTACAAAGCCGACCGTATCCGTCATCAGGACCTTCTGACCCGTGCCGAGATCAAGCTCTCTGACCACGGGATCAAGGGTGGCAAAAAGCATGTCCGCTTCCAGTTCGCTGGCCCCGGTAGCCTTGTTCAAAAGAGTGGATTTTCCTGCATTTGTGTAGCCGACTATGGCCGCAGAAGGAATGTTCGCCTTTGTTCTCTGGGCTCTGGTCACATCTCTGGTCCTGACCACATTTTCCAGTTCATTGTTGAGTTCCGAGATCCTGTCTCTGATCAGACGCCTGTCGGTCTCAAGCTTTTTTTCACCGGGTCCTCTGGTACCGATACCGCCGCCCTGCCTTGAAAGGCTTTTTCCAAGTCCCACAAGATGAGACTGTCTGTATTTAAGCTGTGCCAGCTCTACCTGGATCTTTCCTTCCCTTGTAAGAGCGTGCTTTGCAAAGATCTCCAGAATGATCTGGGTCCTGTCACAGATCTTAAGATCCAGTGCCTCTTCAAGGTTGGAGAGCTGGGCGGGAGTGAGTTCATCATCGCTCACGACTCCTGTAGCTCCCAGTTCCGCTGCCATTACCTTAAGTTCTTCCACTTTACCTTTTCCGAAATAAGTGGCTTTGTCAACGGCTTCACGGTTTTGTATCAGCACACCGACGGTTTCGCCCCCGGCTGTTTTTACCAGTTCCTTTAATTCAATTATGGATTCTGCCGTATCATCGGCCTGTATCTTTCCATTTTTATAGGTGTCTCCCAGAGAGACACCTATAAGGATAAAACGTTCGATCTCTTCTTTAATCTCTATCATGTTTGGGCTTTTGCTGCTTTCTGTTTAATGTATTCGTCTATGAAGTGTCCCATCTTTGCCGACTCGGTCGCCAATGCGGAAACCACATCGTTGACAGTCTCAAATTTTTCCGAGTTCTGAGCGCACATTGCCGTTGTTTCTTCGCTCGCAGCGGAGATCTCTTCCGTAGCGGACGAAAGGCTGTTGATGCTGTCTGTGATGATGGCGTTCGTTTCAACAAGCTCTTCTGTCTTCTCGTTCATGTTCTCTATGGAATCGTCAAGGCTTTCCAGTCCGCCGGAGATCTTGTTGAAATTGTTTTCAATATCATGGATCATGGAGATCTGGGTATTGATCTTGTCGATCATACTGTCCATGGATTCGATGGTGGCATTGGAATTCTCATTCAGCTTTTCAATGATGGCCTGAATGTTTTCCGTAGAAGACTTGGTCTGTTCCGAAAGGACCCTGATCTGTTCTGCTACTACAGCAAATCCTCTTCCGGCTTCTCCTGCTCTGGCAGCCTCTATGGAAGCATTAAGGGCAAGAAGGTTAGTCTTGTTGGATATGCTTTGGATGATACCGATGATCTTCTCCATATCCAGTGTGTGGTTATGAAGTTCTTCCATGCTTGCCTTTACGGAATTGTTTTCCTGTTCCATGATCTCCGTCTGATTAACGACATTCTTAACAAGCACAAAGCCTTCCTTTACTGAATCGGATGAAACTTTTGCGATCTGTCCCAGATCATCGGAAACCTGAGCGGTCTCTTTTACTACCTTCTGTATCTTTTCGGTGGTACGGGCCTGTTCGTTGATACTGGTAAGGGTCGTTTCCATTCCGGCGGCGACGTCGTTCATGGCTTTGGTAACTCCCTTTGTATCTTCGTTCACTTCTTCCACAAGAGCAGTAATGGACTGAACCGACTCATCTATCTTCGATCCCATGGAAGCGATGGCATCCATCATCCTTTCCTGTTCTTTTTCATTCTCGATGATCTCTTCAAGCTGCTCATCGTTTGTCTGCTTGGTAATGACAGTGGTCACACCGAGGCATACATTCATTATAACGATAAACATGAGTATGATCGTTGCATTAAGAGGTTCTTCCTGTACTCCCATCAATCTGCAGACAACGGCATTCATAACAGCGATCAGGATGTTTGCTCCCGCAATACCGCCCACAAGTTTCTGACTTCCGTAGATCGTGATCGCCACAGCCACCGGAAACGCCAGTATAGTGCTGCTCAAAGTACCTGCTCTTATGGTAATGAGGGTAAATGCCACATAAAAGATGGGCAAAGCGATCTTCAGATACTTTGTGGCATCAAATGTAAAAAGGAAATAGATCATCATGGAGGTCATGGCGGATACGATCAATACTATGGCGGCAAAGATCAATTCTCCTCCCGATGTGACTCCCGACGTGTAAAGAATAATGGTTACGACCAGCAATGCTACATTGGAAGCACAAACGGCAAGATGTGTCGAAAGATTGGCACGTTTGTTCTTTTTTTCTTCCAGATTCTTGGATTTTCGTCTGTTACCTGATAATGATGCCATAAAAACTACCTCCCAAAGTGTAATCCGCTTTTGCGGTTGCTTTTGCCGGCATACAATGATCGCCTTATGACGGCATAGCCGATGTAGGAAAGCCTTCAAAGCTCCGATACATCGGCTATTTAATTGCATTTTACCCTCTGTAGAGGTAGTTGTCAATAAATTCTGATACTTTATCTAAATATTTATATTTGTTAGATTATTATCTGCAAACCACCGGGTATATTACAGCTCGTACTTCTTTGTAGCGATATCATCCACAACCTTCTTAACAAAAGCATCGAGATCCACAGTTGTGGACTCCTGCTGTCCGTGAAGTCTGAATGTTACAGTGTTTGCATCCTTCTCGTTGTTTCCGAGAACGAGGATGTAAGGAACCTTCTGGATCTGAGCCTCTCTCATCTTGTAGCCCAGCTTCTCCGCACGCTCATCCAGCTCCACTCTTACATTGCGGACATAGAGTTCATCGTAGACCTTCTCGGCATATGCCATAAGCTCGGGATCGTCGTTCTTAACGGGAAGAACTTTGACCTGAACGGGAGCGAGCCAGAGAGGAAGGTTACCCTTTGTCTCTTCGAGGATGTATGCCATGAAACGGTCAAGGGATCCCAGGATAGCTCTGTGAAGAACGACGGGTGTTCTCTTGTCGCCTTCGGAATCGATGTATGTCAGGTTAAACTTCATGGGAAGACAGAAATCAAGCTGGCATGTGGAAAGTGTGTACTCGTTTCCTACGGCAGGCTTTACGTTAACGTCAAGTTTCGGACCATAGAAGGCTGCTTCACCGATCTCTTCCGTATAGTCGATCTTCAGATCGTTAAGAACCTTTCTGAGGGCATTCTCAGCTGTGTTCCACATCTCGTCATCCTGATGATACTTCTTTGTGTCCGCAGGATCACGAAGAGAAAGAACGCAGCGGTAATTTGTAATGTTGAAATCCCTGTATACTTCCTTTATCAGAGCAACAACATTTGCTACTTCGCTTTCGATCTGATCGGGAGTAACGAAGAGGTGAGCATCGTTCTGGCAGAAATGACGTCCTCTTTCAATGCCCTTAAGTGTTCCGCTGGCTTCGAAACGGAAATCATGAGCGATCTCACCGATCCTGATGGGAAGCTCTTTGTACGAATGGGGACGATTAGCATAGATCATCATGTGATGAGGGCAGTTCATGGGACGAAGCACGAAGGATTCGCCTTCAACTTCCATGGCAGGGAACATGTTCTCCTTGTAATGATCCCAGTGACCGGAAGTCTTGTAAAGATCAACGGTACCTACGCAAGGTGTAAGAACATGCTGGTAGCCCAGCTTAAGTTCTTTATCGCGGATATAGTTCTCCAGTTCTCTCCATACAGTGTAACCCTTGGGAAGGAACATGGGAAGTCCGCGTCCGATGAGGTCATCCACCATGAAGAGCTGCATTTCCTTACCCAGCTTACGGTGATCTCTTGCCTTTGCTTCTTCAAGTTCCTGAAGGTAAGCATCCAGCTCTTCGGGAGTAGGGAAGCATACGCCGTATACTCTCTGAAGTACTTTGTTTGCAGCATCTCCCTTCCAGTAGGCACCGGAATGCTTGATGAGTTTAAAGTTCTTGCAGAGTTTTGTATTTTCAACGTGAGGTCCGCGGCAGAGATCGATGTACTCGCCCTGTTCATAGCAGGTGATCTTCCCGTCTTCAAGGTCGTTGATAAGATCCAGCTTGTACTCATCGTTCTTGAAGATCTCAAGGGCTTCAGCCTTTGTGATCTCTTTACGAACAATGTACTTGCCCTCTTTGCAGACCTTCTTCATCTCTTTCTCGATCTTCAGGATGTCGTCATCGGAGATGACCTCATCGCCGAGATCCATGTCGTAGTAGAATCCTTCCGCAACAACAGGTCCGACCCAGAACTTTGCCTGAGGCCAGATGCGCTTAACAGCCTGTGCCATAACATGTGCACAGGAATGGTTGAGAGTATTCAGTCTCTCATCTTCTTTAAAATTTACCATTTCAAACTCCTTTCATTAACGAAGAACCTTCCCTGTTCACCGACGGCTCTTACGTAGAAAAAAAATAACCCTTGGGGCATAATGTCCCAAGGGTGCAATGCACGGTTCCACCTTGAATTTAACTCAAGTTGCCTTTAACGGAAGCAATCCGGCAGCGCTTCGGTTTCCCTTTCACGTGCGGCTCGAGAGTGGTCTTCAACTTAACTTCCGTAAGGTCTCGCACCAACCGGCCTCTCTCTGAACTTCCGCCAAGCCTACTGTCTCTGTCACAGCTTTTCGTTTGATTTTTGTCATAATATCACAACAGTTCTTTAAATGCAAGCCCAAAAATCACTTTCTTCTTACCTTTGTCTCGGGCTCGAAGGTGAAAGTAAAGGTCGTTCCCCTTCCCTTTTCGCTTTCCACATTGATCTCACCGTTGTGCTTTATGCAGATGTTCTTTGCAATGGCAAGCCCCAGTCCGGATCCCTTGGCATTCTGACGAAGCTTGGATCTGTAGAATTTATCGAAGATGTAAGGGATCTCCTCTTTTGCGATACCCACGCCCTCATCGGAAACCGAGGCATATATCTTCGAGTCGCATTCCAGTTTGATGTGTATCGTACTTCCTTCATCGGAAAACTTGATGGCGTTGTCAATGATAACAAGGAACATCTGTCGAAGTCGTTCATAGTCTCCCATCATAATGCAGGGTTCTGAGCACATCTGCTGGTCTATCCTGATCCGTTTCTCTTCCGCCATGGTTCCTGCAGCTCTGGCAAGGTCATTGAAGACCTGCTTCAGATTGACTGGCTCTTTCTCTATCTCAAAGTCCGGATTCTGCATCTTGGAAAGTGTGAGGAGGTCTCCAACCAGTCTTTCCATTGCAATGCTCTCCGCATTCATCCTCTGATAGTACTGCTTCACTTTTTCCGGATCCGTTACCACACCGTCCACAAGGGACTCAGTATATGCACGCATTACGGTAATGGGTGTCCTTAGTTCATGAGATACGTTTGCGAAGAAGTCAAGTCTCACCTGCTCCGCATTTCTTCTTTCGGCCTCATTTTCGGAAAGCTTGTCCGCCAGGAAATCCATTGCCTCCGCCAGTTCTCCCAGTTCGTCCTTCGCATGGACGTTCGTCTTTGCACTGTAATCGCCGGATGCCAGTGTCAAAGCAGTGGATCTGATCAGGGAGATGGGTTTTGTCAGCGCACTTACAAAAGGTATAGCAAACGCAAATGCGATGAGCAGAGCCACAAAGGAGCTGATGACGATCATTTTTGTTGTTGATGCGACGATCTGTTTTTCGGCGTTCACGTTCATAAACACGAACAGCACCCCTGCACATTCGCCTTCAAAGCCGTAAACAGGAGCGCCCGCAATGATGGTCTTGTAATCATGACCGATGGAGTAGCCGGTCCCGGAAATCGGAGAAAGGGTCTTTATGACCTCATCGGTCATCTCCTTGACTTTATCCCCGTCCATCTCCGCATTGCCGTATTGTCCGGTAAAGCGTTCGCTTAAGGGAACCTGCGCGGATCCGTTGGCAAAGGTCATGGTGTCCAGACCGTCTATGCCCATAAGATACTGAAGATAGGCAAACCACGCTTCATAGTCGTTTGATGTGAAACATGCCGAACACTTTCTTGCAAGATTCACCGCCTTCTCCTGAAGTTCCTCCGTGCTTGTACGGATCACGGTGGCGTCGTACATCCTCATGTAAAAAACACCGAGACTGATGGCAAATATCGTAATAACCGCCGCAAAACTGATGTACGTTTTAAAAAACAGTTTTCCGCTGCCCGGAATATTTGTCTGTATTTTATTATCCATAGTAAAATCCCGCTATTTATCTAATTTTTCAAACTTGTAGCCCACTCCCCAGATAGTGGTGATCTCCCATGCGGGATGATCCAGCTTGTCGATCTTGGATCTGAGACGTTTGATGTGGGAGTCCACGGTTCTCGATTCGCCGTAGTAATCCTGCCCCCAGAGGCTGTCCAAGAGATTGTCTCTTGTAAAGACTTTGCCCGGATTTGTGGCAAGGACCCACATTGTCTCTATTTCCTTCTTTGTGAGTTTCACGTCTTCTCCGCCGATCCTGCAGGAGTACTCCTCGATGTTGATCTCCAGGTTGCCTACAGTGATCTCGTTGTTCTTATCGGTCCCCGCTTCGGCCTTCGAAAGCCTTCTGAGCACGGCTCTGATCCTGGCCATGACTTCGCTGGGGCTGAAGGGCTTCACAATGTAATCGTCCGCACCGATGTCAAGTCCCATGATCCTTTCAAAATCCTCACCTCTTGCTGTAATGAGGATAACAGGCACATCAGACTTTGCCCTGATCTTTCTGCAGACCTCAAAGCCGTCGATCTTGGGCATCATAACATCGAGCAAAACACAAACCGGGTTACTTGTAAGAAACATTTTATAAGCCTCGTCCCCATCTGTAGCGATAACGGGTTCGTAGCCTTCTTTTTCAACGTATACGGAAAGAACGTCCGTAATATCGGAATTATCATCTGCGATCAATATTTTAGACATATTTCTACCTCCCAAAATATATGAAAAAGTATATCAAATCCTTCTTATAAAATCAACTTTGCAAAAATCTCATAAATCGCTTTTTTTTGACACTTGTTTGCCAAAAATATTTATTATAATGTCGGCGGATGTGACACAACGTAATTTGGTTAGGAGGAAACAGCATGAAAGTTCGGAAATTAGTTAATTCCATATTGACTTTTGGCATGGTTCTTATCCTATTCATCACCCTGCCTATGTTTGAACAAACTGCATATGCAGGTAATGCACTTGAAGCAAAATTAAATGTCAGTTCAGCAGAAATTGTAAAAGGTAAATCCTTCAGCTTGAGGGTTTATAATCTTAAATCCAATCAAGTCGTTTACTTCAACTCCTCACGACCGGGAGTTGCTTCCGTTGACTCGAACGGAGTGATCTTAGCAAAAGACAATGGAAACGCTACAATTTCCGCAAGGATCTTCGAATCGGGAAAGATCGTTACGACCCTGGCTTGCAGTGTAAAAGTCGGTCCTCCCGCTCAGGCAGTCCTGATCTCAAGTTATAATCTGGACCTCAAAGTGGGTGATCAGGCAAGACTCTCCCATCTCCTCTTCCCTATCAACACGGTAGAGACACCCGTTTACACCAGCAACGATGAATCCGTTGCATCGGTTTCTCCGGGCGGAAGAGTTATAGGGGAAGGAGTCGGACAGACCAGCATCTTCTGCATAATTTCAAAAGGTTATGCGACCTGTGAAGTTACGGTTCATCCCGCAGAAGAAGCGCAGGTTGAACCTGAAGCACCGCAGACTGAAACGATCGCCTCCGCCAGCGAACAATCCGACGAACAGCAGACAGTAACAGAAGAACCTGTGGAAGAGGTCAAGGCCGAAACTCCCGCAGTTCTCCCTGAAGCGCCTGAACAGACAGATGCTCCGGAAACCGTTTCCGAGGCAGAAGTTCAGGAGCCCGTGCAGGATGCTACTGTCGAAGCTGATCAGCAGTAACTGATCGACTAAACAGACGAAGAAGACTACGCTTTAATGGCAGTTCTTCAGATGATGCGGTTACCCCATACCTCATGAGAAGTATCGGATTAACCTCAGCCAAACAAAACATCAAAAAAGCAAGTCCCCGCGGAACTTGCTTTTTTTGTTATCTTTAAAGTATAACGTCTTTCATGGAATACATTCCCGGCTTCTTTCCGGCAAGGAACTTGGCAGCAGCCACGGCTCCCTTTCCGAAAACTGCCTTTGAGTAAGCTGTATGCTTAAACTCTATCACTTCATCTGTACCTGCGAACAGCACCTCATGTTCGCCCACGATGTTTCCGCCGCGGACAGCTGAGATACCGATCTCTTTAACAGGCCTCTTCTCTCTCACGGAATGTCTGTCGTACTTGTAACCGTACTCATTGTTGAGAACCGAATTGATGGCATCCGCAAGGGCAAGAGCCGTTCCCGAAGGAGCATCCACCTTTTGATTGTGGTGTTTTTCAACGATCTCAGGATCAAAGCCCTCTTTGCAAAGAATGGCTGCGGCTTCTGCCACAAGCTTTAAAAGCAGATTGATACCCAGGGACATGTTGGCGGATCTCAGGATGGGGATCTCCTTTGAAGCTTCGTTGATCTCTTCGATCTCCGCCTGTGAGTAGCCGGTCGTGCAGAGCACGAGGGCATATCCTCTCTCCTTCGCAAGCCTGAACATGTCATTTTCTTTTAATGCCACAGGCGCAGTGAAATCGATCACTACTTCCGCCTGAACATTTACGTCCTTAAGGTTTGAAAAGACAGGATAACCAAAGGTGTTGTTTCCCGCCTTATCAACTCCCGCAACGATCTCTATATCAGGATCTCCGGCCACGATCTCGGAAATGCTTCTACCCATTTTTCCGTTGCAGCCGCACATTATCATTCTGGTCATTTACTTTAATACTCCCACTTTTCTCATCTCATTCTCAAGACGCTGACGATTCTCGGGCTCCATCTCGGTAAGAGGAAGTCTCAAAGGTCCTACGTTGAATCCCATGAGGTTCAGAGCAGCCTTTACGGGAATGGGATTTACTTCACAGAACAATGCATTGATCAAAGGAAGGTACTTCATCTGAAGCTTCTTTGATCCTTCGGCATCTCCTGCCATGAACTTCGCAACTATATCGTGAGTGTCACGGGGAACAACGTTGGAAAGGACAGAGATAACGCCCTTGGCTCCGATGGAAAGCAAAGGTGTTATAAGTCCGTCTTCTCCGGAATATACATCAAAATCACCGTTCAGCCTGTTAAGAAGCTCCATAGTCTGGGGAATGTTACCCGTAGCATCCTTAACACCGATGATGGTATCATATTCCTTTGCCAGCTCCTCGATGGTGGAAGGAAGGATGTTAACTCCCGTTCTTCCGGGAATATTGTAAAGAACAATGGGAATGTCAACCGACTTTGCCACTGCTCCGAAATGCTCTTTCAAGCCCTTCTGTGTAGCCTTGTTGTAGTAAGGTGATACAAGAAGGACACCGTCTGCTCCGGCTTTATATGCTTCCCTGGAAAGGAAGACCTCAGTCTCCGTGCAGTTGGAACCGGTTCCCGCAATTACCGGGATCCTGTGTGCTGTCTTCTGTACAGCATACCTGATACACTCGATGTGTTCGTCGTGAGAAAGCGTGGATGCTTCTCCGGTGGTTCCGACAATGACGATACAATCCGTTCCGTTGTTTACGTTAAAATCAATGAGTTCTCCAAGCTTATCAAAGTTAATGGATCCGTCCTCATTGAAAGGTGTGATGATTGCAACTCCTGCTCCTGTGTAAATAGACATTTTATGCCCCTTTCTTGGTGCCTTTAGGTTTTAAAATTTTAGCACGCTAAAGCACTTTTGTCAATTGAATACGTTCATTCGGAAAGCCATTTAAGAAATTCTTCATTCAGCCATTTCATGCGGTTTTCAAGATTTTTGACAGCTTCCGTTGCTTCCTTGTATTCGTTTCTTTTGGTGACCTTTTTATAGAAAAGGTCAAAATCCGCCTTAGCGGCTTTTATCATGTCCAAAGTCTCCTGTGTGACCGCATTCAGCTGTCCCGTAGAATAAAGCTCATCCCATCGTTTCGCCACCCGCTGTCTGAACCAGTCCTCATTCATGAGAAGCACGAACCAGGGATGAACACATTCCTTAAATCTGCCTTCTTCGTTTATCCCGTAAAAGGTACCCGCAACAAATTCCTTGTTGTAGACACACCAGTTAAAATCCCAGGGAGCCATAAAGGTAAGTTTATCGTACTTAGCCTTCTTTGAGAAATCCACGCACATGTAGAAGCTTCCGTTTCCTCTGTCGTAATTTCCCGTGATCTCTTCTATGAGGTAAGTTTCCACCGCGGAATCAATGTCAAGGACCTCTGCCACAGCCTCTTCGGCTGTCTTGAACCTGTCACTCGCATCCACAAGATCCAGATTCTCGTCCAAAGCATAAAACTTATCCTTTATCGTTGCATAGTATATAACCTCGAATACATTGTTCACGTACTTGGAAATGTAATCTATCTGATCATCGCTGAAGATCTCGCTGTGTATGGTGTATCTGGTGTAATTCACAAAAGTGCCTTCGGTTCCCAGAAAATCCTTTACAGTAACACTCTTTCCGTTTACCCTGTAGGGCACCTTAAAGCTGGGATCCGCATCCAGATCGTTCCCCGCATAGTTGTCGATCTCAACAAGATAGCCGGTTTTAACGCTTGTATCACCGTTCTCAGGTTCATTGACGTTGACTCTTTTCTTCTTAACCTGATTCTGCTCGGCCAGAAGATAAAGTCCGTAGTATTCCCCGTTCACGTAGACATTTACCATGGTGCAGTCTGAAATGTAGTACTTGCCGTCGTAGATCTTCTGTCCCAGTTTAAAGGCCATCTGATCGGAAACCACCTTTGACCAGGGTCTTAAGAGCACCCAGTTTTTAAAGTCGTTTCCCTTATTAAGGCCCAGCATTCCCTGCTTTTCATCAAACTTTATCCTCAAAGGATAGGGAGCACTCTTTGCGCTGGCATTACCTCTGACCTTGACATCTGCAAAGCCGGAAAGCTCGTACTTTTCTTCGCAGTTGCAGACCTCAACGTAACTTGTGATCCATCTGTCGACGGTCTTTGTCATATTCCCGACGGTGACCGTCTCTTTTCTTTGAAATTTCTCCCCGTCCAGCGTCGTAATGCTTATTACAGGAAGTACCCTCTTCTCCGCTTCTTCTTTCATCCGGGCATATGTTTCCCCGGCATCGTTATACTGTTCCCAAAGCCTTTGCTGTTCCGGCGTCAGGGGTGTTGGCGTTGGTGTACAGGTGGGTGTATACGTGGGAGTGGGTGTCGCTGTAGGTGTGGGCGTTGATGTGGGGGTTGGCGTAAAAGTGGGAGCCGGAGTACATGTGGCTGTCGGAACCGGGGAAGGTGTAGAAGTCAACCCGGGTGTGACCGTAGTGTTCACCTTTTCCGAAAGTCCTGTATCATCTTCGCTCTTAAATAAAAAAACGAAAGCCGACATCATTCCCACAAAAAGAAGGAAAGATGCGATTCCGATCCAGAATTCCTTATTATTTTTAAAGTAGTCAAAAATGCGCCTCATAAATCGATTATACAATATTCTGATGGGTTTTCAAGAAAAAAATACCCTTATGACCACGTATTCGAAAGTATGTGGTTTTTTTAACAGCAGTGTTGCTATTTCAAAACTTATCGTTTATAATTGCGTTGTACTTAAAGGCACAGACATATTTTACAATAAAGTATAACGGAGGTTAAAAAAATGCTCGTATCAGCTAAAGAAATGCTTGAAAAAGCACGCGACGGTAAGTATGCCGTTGGTCAGTTCAACATCAATAACCTTGAGTGGACAAAATCTATCCTGCAGGTTGCAGAGGAGATGAAGTCCCCTGTTATCCTTGGTGTTTCCGAAGGAGCAGGAAAATATATGACCGGATTTAAGACGGTTGCAGCTATGGTAAAGGCAATGGATGAAGAAATGAAGATTTCCGTTCCCGTTGCTCTTCACCTTGATCACGGAACATATGAAGGATGCTACAAGTGCATTAAGGCAGGCTTCACATCCATCATGTTCGACGGTTCTCACTATCCCATCGATGAGAACATCGCAAAGACAAGAGAACTGGTAAATGTTGCAAATGCAATGGGAATGTCCATAGAAGCAGAAGTTGGTTCCATCGGCGGCGAAGAAGACGGCGTCATCGGAATGGGTGAATGCGCTGATCCCAATGAGTGCAAGCAGGTTGCTGATCTTGGCGTAACAATGCTCGCAGCAGGTATCGGAAACATCCACGGTAAGTATCCCGCAAACTGGAAGGGCTTAAGCTTTGAGACTCTTGCAGCTATCAAGGAAAAGGTAGGCGATATGCCTCTCGTTCTCCACGGCGGCACGGGAATCCCCGCAGAAATGATCAAGAAAGCCATCTCTCTCGGCGTTGCAAAGATCAATGTTAACACAGAGTGCCAGCTCTCCTTCCAGGAAGCTACACGTAAGTACATTGAAGCAGGCAAGGACCTTGAAGGTAAGGGCTTCGATCCCAGAAAACTTCTTGCTCCCGGTGCGGAAGCAATCAAGCAGACCGTTCGCGAGAAGATCGAACTCTTTGGTTCCGCAAACAAGGCTTGAATTTAAAAAAATCAAAAGCTTCGGCGAAATACCGAAGCTTTTTTTGTTGGTCTATTTGGTCTTTCCTTCTTTTTTATGGATCAATGAAAGTGCGATCAAGCTTATAATATAATATCCCGCAATGGCCGTAATGGATGATTCTATACCAAACTCTCCGCCTGTGATCTCGAAAGAGTGGGACTTAAGAACATATGATGCTAAGGTGTATGTCCCTGCCTTTTCGGAGATCGTAAGCAGTCCGCCGATGATCAAAACATTCCAGATCATATGCATAATAGCATCGCTCCATACGGAACCGGACTCGATCCTTACCAGTGCAAACATGATGCCTACGGATGTTCCCGCCACTATGACAAGAATACAGCTCCAAAGGCTGAAATCCATTCCGATGATGTGTACCACACCAAAGATAAGGGACGGTGCGATCACCGCAACATTTCTGTTCCAGGCTTTTTCAAGCAGGTGAAAGATCACGCCTCTGAACACCATTTCTTCCACAAAGCCTGCAGCCATACCTGTAAAGAATATGCCTGTCAGAACGATCTCAACTTTTTTTCCGGCAGTAAGATCCGTAACAACATATTCTCCCTTTAAAAACAGAAGATATACAGCGGAAACCGTAATGGGCAAAAGAAAGCCCGCAAGGATCCATTTAGGTTTAAAAGAAACCTTAGGCATACCAAGATCTGCCATTTTGATGTGCAGCAGCTTTTCATAGAAAAGCCAAATGAACAAGCCTGCAAGCGCAAGGTATAAACATGCACTCAACACATTACATATCACTGTGGGAACGCCCATAAGTGCAACAAAGCTTGCAAGAAGTTCGGCAATGAGCTGTGATCCCAGCAGGATCACAATTGCGATCAGAGAAAACCCGACCGCTTTAAATTTTTCTTTCATAACTTCTCTCCTTAATTATCACGTTTACGTTCACATTCCCCTGCTGTTCATCGTAACGGATCAATTCTAACACATTTCAACAAAAAAGTAATCCCCTTCCCGTAACAACCGAGAAGGGGATCTTTCTTTACGACTTTCGTCGCGATCAATTCATTTTACTGCTCATCATTTCCGGGCTCATCATAGAACTCGTCTTCAAGCTCTTCGGACTCTTCGGATACTTCCTCATCGGAACCGAAATCTGAGTAGCCGTCGCCGTAATTGGAATAGCCATTCTCATCATAATCCATATCTGAATACTCGTCCGAGAATGTATCCGCATCGGTATCAAGCGCAATGTTTCTGTACTGCTTCATACCTGTTCCGGCAGGGATCAGCTTTCCGAGGATTACGTTCTCCTTCAGGCCGATAAGGGGATCGATCTTTCCCTTGATGGACGCATCCGTGAGAACTCTTGTGGTCTCCTGGAAGGATGCAGCTGAAAGGAAGGAGTTCGTAGCAAGGGCTGCCTTGGTGATACCAAGCATGATCTGCTTGCCTTCTGCAGGCTGCTTGCCCTGTGCGATGAGTTCCTTATTGACATCCTCAAACTCAAACATATCAACGTTTGTGCCGGGAAGGAATGAGGAATCACCTGCCTCGTCAACTCTGACCTTCTTCATGGTCTGACGAACGATAACTTCAATGTGCTTGTCGTTGATCTCAACGCCCTGCAGACGGTAAACTCTCTGTACTTCACGAAGCATGTAGTCCTGAACCGCTCCGATACCCTTGATCTTAAGGATGTCGTGAGGATAAACGGAACCTTCGGTGAGTTCGTCACCTGCTTCGATAACCTGCTCATCAAGTACCTTGATCCTGGATCCGTAAGGAATGAGATAAGCCTTAGCTTCTCCTGTTTCAGGATTTGTAACAACGACTTCTCTCTTCTTCTTGGTGTCTCTGATCTCAACCTTACCGCCGAACTCAGCGATGATTGCAAGTCCCTTGGGCTTACGTGTTTCGAAAAGTTCTTCGACACGGGGAAGACCCTGTGTGATATCACCACCTGCAACACCACCTGTATGGAAGGTTCTCATTGTAAGCTGGGTACCGGGTTCACCGATAGACTGAGCTGCAATGATACCAACTGCTTCACCGACCTGAACAGGCTCGCCTGTAGCCATGTTAGCACCGTAGCACTTAGCGCAGACGCCCACTCTTGAGCGGCAGGTAAGAGCTGTTCTGATCTTAACCTTGGCAGAGGGCTTAACCCACATCTCACCTTCATGTGAAGGTCTGGGATCGGGCTCAAGGAACTCAGCCTTAGCTACGATCTTCTCTGCTCTCTTGGCAGTGATCATATGATTTGCCTTAACGATGACTTCACCGTTGTCGTCAAGGATAGTTTCGCATGAGAAACGGCCTGTGATCCTGTCTTTCAGGGACTCGATAACTTCCTGCTTGTCCATGAAAGCCTTTACCCACATTCCGGGGATCTCTGTGTCATCCTCTCTCATACACTCTGTCTCACGGATGATGACATCCTGTGAAACATCTACAAGACGACGTGTAAGGTAACCGGAGTCAGCTGTACGAAGAGCCGTATCGGAAAGTCCCTTACGAGCACCGTGAGCTGATACGAAATACTCCAGAACATCAAGACCTTCACGGAAGTTGGACTTGATGGGAAGTTCGATGGTACGTCCGGATGTATCTGCCATGAGTCCACGCATACCTGCAAGCTGCTTGATCTGCTTGTCGGAACCACGGGCACCGGAATCAGCCATCATGTGAATATTATTGAACTGATCGAGACCTGTAAGAAGTGCCTTTGTGATCTTATCATCGGCATTCTTCCATGTTTCGATAACTGCTTTGTAACGCTCCTCTTCTGTGGTAAGACCTCTTCTGTGGAGCTTTGCGATCCTGTCGACCTGAGCCTGAGCCTCTGCAAGGATGTCCTTCTTGGATGCGGGTACAGTCATATCGGAAATGGAAACTGTCATGGCTGCACGTGTAGAGAACTTGTAGCCGAGAGCCTTAACCGCATCGAGAGTCTCTGCTGTCTTTGTGGCACCGTGAACACTGATGCATTTTTCAAGGATCTTCTTAAGCTGCTTCTTGCCAACAGGCTTTCCGTTATCAACTTCAAGAAGGAGCAGATCTTCCTTATTCTCGGGATCACGTTTTCTGAGTCCGAGATCCTGAGGAATGATCTCATTGAAGATAAGAGTTCCGAGAGTGCTCTCTATTACTCTTGAGATCACGGAACCGTCTTCCAGCTTCATGGAACGACGAACCTTGATGGTGGAGTGAAGTGTGATCACCTTGTTTTCATATGCAAGGTAAGCTTCATTCATGCTCTTGAAAGCTTTACCTTCACCGGGCTCGCCTTCCTTACGAAGGGTCAGGTAGTAGATACCCAGAACCATATCCTGTGAAGGAACAGCTACGGGACCACCATCCGAAGGCTTCAGAAGGTTGTTGGGTGAAAGCATGAGGAAACGAGCCTCTGCCTGTGCTTCAGCCGAAAGAGGAAGGTGCACGGCCATCTGGTCACCGTCGAAGTCAGCATTGAATGCTGTACATACAAGAGGATGAAGCTTAATAGCCTTACCCTCTACAAGGATGGGCTCAAATGCCTGAATACCGAGTCTGTGAAGTGTAGGAGCACGGTTCAGCATTACAGGATGCTCTCTGATAACTCTCTCGAGGATATCCCAGACCTCAGCAGAAGCACGGTCAACCATCTTCTTTGCTGCCTTGGGATTGTGAGCCTGGCCGTTTGCAAGGAGTTCCTTAACAACGAAAGGCTTGAAGAGTTCAAGTGCCATCTCCTTGGGAAGACCGCACTGGTAGATCTTGAGTTCGGGTCCTACTACGATAACGGAACGTCCGGAGTAGTCAACACGCTTACCCAGAAGGTTCTGACGGAAACGTCCCTGCTTACCCTTTAAGAGATCCGAAAGGCTCTTTAAAGGACGGTTTCCGGGACCTGTAACCGGTCTGCCTCTTCTTCCGTTGTCAATGAGAGCATCAACGGCTTCCTGAAGCATTCTCTTTTCATTTCTTACAACAAGCTCAGGAGCCTTTGCTCCGATGAGCTTACGAAGTCTTAAGTTTCTGTTGATGATACGACGATAGAGATCGTTCATATCGGAAGTTGCAAAACGTCCTCCGTCCAGCTGTACCATGGGACGAAGATCGGGGGGAATAACAGGAAGATTAACCAGGATCATCCATTCAGGACGGTTTCCCGACTTTCTGAAATCTTCCACTACGCTCAGGTGCTTAACGAGCTTTGCTCTCTTCTGACCTGTGGCAGTGAGAAGGGCTTCCTTCATTTCCTCGGATTCTTTTTCAAGGTCAATGGCTTCAAGAAGCTCTCTGATGGCTTCTGCGCCCATTCCTGCACGGAATGCCTTGCTGCCGTACTTATCGCAGGCTTCGTTGAACTCTGTCTCGGAAAGGATCTGCTTGTACTGAAGGTCGGTCTCTCCCTTATCCAGCACGATATATGCTGCGAAGTAGAGAACCTTTTCAAGGTTTCTGGGAGAAATGTCAAGAATGAGACCCATACGGCTGGGAATTCCCTTGAAGTACCAAATGTGGGAAACAGGTGCTGCAAGCTCGATGTGTCCCATTCTCTCTCTTCTTACGGAGGATTTTGTGATCTCTACGCCGCAGTTGTCACACTTAACGATGTGATCTTTTCCGGATTTGATACCGTTCTTTTTAAATTTACCGCAGGCACACTCATAGTCCTTAACAGGTCCGAAAATAGCTTCGGAGAAAAGTCCCTTCTTTTCGGGCTTAAGTGTACGATAGTTGATTGTTTCAGGCTCCTGAACTTCGCCGAAGGACCACTCCTTGATCTTCTGAGGAGAAGCAAGTCCAATCTTGATAGCGTCGTAATTGACGGCCTTGACCGAATCATCTGAATAATTAACTGACATAATTTTAAGTATCCCTCCTATTCTTCAAAGCCTTGATCGTCCATATCGTCTGTATCGAAGTCGCCGAAGTTGTCGTCGTCTTCAAAGTCACCGTCTTCAATGACATTACCGTCCTGATCCTGATAGGTGAATCCGCTGTGACTGTCGAAGTCGCCCGTATCATAGCTGTAATGGTTGTCATCGTCGAGGTTGTTGTATTCGTCATCACTGCCTGTTTCGTCACCATAGTTGAGCTTATCGTTCATGATGACTTCGTTGCCGTTTTCATCGAGAACGGTAACGTCCAGAGCAAGAGACTGTAATTCCTTAAGAAGAACCTTGAAGGACTCGGGGATACCGGGTTCTGCAATGTTCTGCCCCTTCATGATAGCCTCACAGGTCTTGTCACGTCCCTGAATATCATCGGACTTAACCGTAAGGATCTCCTGAAGTACGTGAGATGCACCGTATGCTTCCAGTGCCCAAACTTCCATTTCTCCGAAACGCTGGCCGCCGAACTGGGCTTTACCGCCGAGAGGCTGCTGGGTAACCATGGAGTACTTACCTGTGGAACGGGCATGGATCTTATCATCAACAAGGTGATGGAGCTTTAAGTAGTGCATGAAGCCGATGGTAACGGGTGAATCAAATTCCTCACCGGTACGTCCGTCGCGGAGCTGAACCTTACCGTCTCGGCTGATGGGAACTCCCTTCCAGTCTGCTCTCTCTTCAAGGTGATTACCTAAGTACTCGATAACGTCGGGTTCAAGGATGTCCTTGTACTTATTCTTGAAATCATCCCATTCACCGTTTACGAAATCATTTGCAACTTCAAGGAGATCCTGGATCTCATACTCCTTTGCACCGTTAAAGATGGGTGAGGAAACATTGAAGCCGAGGATCTTTGAAGCAAGGGAAAGGTGAGTTTCAAGCACCTGACCGATGTTCATACGTGAAGGAACGCCGAGAGGGTTGAGCACGATGTCAAGAGGGCGTCCGTTGGGAAGGAAAGGCATGTCTTCAACAGGAAGAACTCTTGAAACGACACCCTTGTTTCCGTGACGACCGGCCATCTTGTCGCCGACCTGGATCTTTCTCTTCTGAGCTATGTAAACACGAACGGTCTGATTAACTCCTGCAGGGAGATCATCTCCGTCCTCGCGTCTGAATACCTTTGTATCAACTACGATACCGAATTCACCGTGAGGAAGTTCAAGAGATGTGTTTCTTACTTCTCTTGCCTTTTCACCGAAAATTGCACGAAGGAGTCTTTCCTCGGAAGTAAGGTCTGTTTCTCCCTTAGGAGTAACCTTACCTACAAGAATGTCTCCCGCACGTACTTCGGCGCCGACACGGATGATACCTCTTTCATCCAGATCCTTCAGAGCATCATCGCCAACGCCGGGAACTTCTCTGGTGATCTCTTCGGGTCCCAGCTTTGTGTCTCTGGCTTCGGATTCGTACTCCTCAATGTGAACGGATGTGTAAACATCTTCCTGAACAAGACGCTCGGAAATAAGAACGGCGTCCTCGTAGTTGTAGCCTTCCCATGTCATGAAACCGATGAGAGGGTTCTTACCGAGAGCAAGCTCTCCGCCGGAAGTGGATGCGCCGTCAGCAATAACCTGGCCGGCTTCGATCTTCTCACCCTTGGAAACAATGGGTCTCTGGTTAATGCAGGTGCCCTGGTTGCTTCTGGCAAACTTTGTCAGTTTGTAGGTGTCTAATCCCTTATCCTTGTTCTTGATAACGATCTCGTTAGCTGTAGCCTTTTCAACAACACCTGCATTTGTAGCAGTCATACATGAACCGGAGTCGACAGCTGCCTTGACACCGATACCTGTATCAACAACGGGAGCATCGGTGAAAAGAAGGGGAACGGCCTGACGCTGCATGTTTGATCCCATGAGGGCACGGTTAGCATCGTCGTTCTGAAGGAAGGGGATCATCGCGGTAGCTACCGAGAATACCATCTTGGGAGATACGTCCATGAAGTCGACCCTTCTCTTTTCATAGGAAGAAGTCTCATCTCTGAAACGTCCGGAAACCATATTGTTTACGAAATAGCCGTTCTCATCCAGTGCTTCGTTGGCCTGAGCAACAACATAGTTGTCTTCTTCATCGGCGGTAAGGTAAACAACCTCGTCGGTAACACGAGGATTTGCAGGGTCACTCTTATCGGTCTTACGATAAGGTGCCTCGATAAAGCCATATTCATTGATCCTTGCATAGGAAGCAAGGGAGTTGATAAGTCCGATGTTGGGACCTTCGGGTGTCTCGATGGGGCACATTCTTCCATAGTGAGTGTAATGTACGTCTCGTACTTCGAAGGATGCACGGTCACGTGAGAGACCGCCGGGACCGAGGGCTGAAAGACGACGCTTGTTTGTCAGCTCGGACAGAGGGTTGTTCTGATCCATGAACTGAGAAAGCTGTGAACTTCCGAAGAATTCCTTTACAGCTGCGGTAACGGGCTTGATATTGATAAGGGACTGAGCGGTAACGCTCTCAATTCCCTGTGTGGACATTCTTTCACGTACCACACGTTCCATACGTGAGATACCGATGCGGTACTGATTCTGCAACAGCTCGCCTACGGCACGGATACGACGGTTTCCGAGGTGATCGATATCGTCCTTTGTTCCTACACCGTATTCAAGATGCATGTTGTAGTTAACGGAAGCAATGATGTCTTCCTTGGTGATGTGCTTGGGAACGAGTTCCGCAGCACGCTTCTTGATCTCCTTGAGAAGAGCGTCCTTGTCACTTCCGTACTCTTCGAGGATCTCACGAAGAACAGGGAAGTAAACGTTTTCAGTGATGCCAAGACTCTCGGGATCGCAGTCCACATAGGCCTTGAGATCAACGGCAAGGTTAGTAACGACACGCTCTGTTCTTTCTTCTGTCTGGATATCAAAATAAGGGATTGCGGCGTTCTGGATGTCAACAGCCATCTGCTCCGTAATCTTCTGTCCTGCTTCAGCGATGATCTCACCGGTGTTCATGTCTATAATGTCCTGAGCAAGAGTGAAACCTACAACACGTCTCTTTAAGTGAAGCTTTTTATTGAATTTGTAACGTCCGACTTTAGCGAGGTCATATCTCTTGGGATCGAAGAACATTCCGTGGATGAGGGACTTGGCTGTGTCCACTGCAAGAGGCTCGCCGGGTCTCAGCTTTTTATAAAGTTCGAGGAGACCGTCAGTGAAGTTTTCGCATGTATCCTTTGCAAATGTAGCTTCCAGCTTGGGTTCGTCTCCGAAGACCTCGCGGATCTGCTCATTTGTGCCGTATCCGAGTGCACGAAGAAGAACGGTTACGGGAACCTTACGGTTTCTGTCCACACGTGCCCAGAATACATCATTGGAATCTGTCTCGTACTCGATCCATGCACCGCGGTTAGGGATAACCTGGCTGCTGAAGAGACGCTTTCCGAGTTTATCATGTGTTATATCAAAATAAATGCCGGGTGAACGAACCAGCTGACTCACAATAACTCTTTCGGCACCGTTGATAATGAAGGCACCGGTATCGGTCATAAGAGGAAGATCTCCCATGAAGATTTCCGAAACAACACTGCTGCCGTCATCCGTACGATGAAGATCAACCTTCACCTTGAGCGGAGCTGCATACGTTGCGTCTCTTTCCTTACACTCTTCGATGGAGTACTTCTTTTCGTCCTCGCAGAGCCTATAGCTCAGGAAAGAGAGTTCAAGATTGCCAGAGAAATCCTTGATTGGGGATACGTCTTCGAAGACTTCCTGAAGTCCTTTCTCGATGAACCACTTATAGGAGTTCTTCTGAACCTCTATAAGGTTGGGCATCTCGAGAACTTCATCTCTCTTCGAATAGCTCATCCTAATCCCCTTACCGACTTTGACAGGATGCATACTGTTCTTTTCCATTGACGCTTTCACCTCGTGTTATATTTTTGTAAAAAAATCTTTTCATATCAGCTCTTATGTGGTATAATTAGATAAAGATAGGCATGCTAAACCAAAATAAGAGCATTGTCTATATTAACATAGCAATTGTAAAGAGTCAAGCATAATTTTTTATCAAAAAAAAATTCGAGCGGTCAAAATGACCGCTCTTTCTTTATTTTCCTTTTATTAACTTTTTTAAAAATCAATAATCTTTTCTTTGATCTTCTAAACCCTTTCCACTGTTCCTTCCCAGGTGTCGATGTGAACGGGCTTTATCATCTTTTCATCGTACCAGTGCTTTGTGACTGTCTTTGCTCTGGTGTAGAATCTGACGCCGTCCTTACCGAGTACATGAAGATCTCCGAAGAAGGAATCCTTGTTTCCGGAGAAAGGGAAGTAGGCTGTGGGAACGGGGATGCCCACATTGATGCCGACCATACCGCCATCTGTCCTCATTTCAAATTCCCTTGCATAGTAACCGCTCTGAGTGAAGATCACAGATCCGTTGGCGAAAGGATTTGCGTTCATGATGGCAAGTCCTTCTTCAAAATCCTTTACTCTCTTGATGCAGGTAACAGGTCCGAAGATCTCTCTGTCTCCCACGCTCATTCCGGGCTTTACGTTGTCAAGAATGGTGGGTCCCACAAAGAATCCCTTTTCAAATCCGGGAACAACGACATTTCTTCCGTCAAGTACAAGAGTTGCTCCTTCGTCAACACCTTTTTGGATCCATTCGCAAACCTTGTTTTTGTGAGATTCCGAAACAACAGGGCCCAGCTTAGTCTCCGGGTCGTAGGCACATCCCACCTTCATCGCCATAGCCTTTTTCTTAAGAAGTGCAACGAATTCATCCGCTATGGATTCCTGAACACAGACAACAGGAAGTGCCATGCATCTCATTCCCGCACAGCCGTAGGTGGAGTTAATGATAGCGGTTGTTGCATTTTCAAGATCCGCATCCTCAAGCACAAGTGCATGGTTCTTTGCTTCACACTGCGCCTGAACACGTTTTCCGTTAGCTGCCGCCTTTGAGTAGATCTGCTTTCCTACAGATGTTGTACCCACAAAGGTCACTGCCTTGATCCTTGCATCGGTCAGAAGGATGTCCGCTTCATTACGGCTGCAGGTGATGAGGTTTACAACGCCCTTCGGGAATCCTCCTTCGGTGTAGAAGAGTTCAAGTATCCTCATGGATGTGAGAGGTGTTGCACTGGATGCCTTTAAAACTACAGTGTTTCCGGTAGCGATAGCCAGGGGCACCATCCATCCCCAGGGGATCATGGCAGGGAAGTTGAAGGGAACGATGCCGGCGATTACACCGAGGGGAACTCTGTAGGTTGCGGTGTCAAAACCGGTGGTCACCTGAAGGGATGCATCTCCCTGAACAAGTGTGGGAAGGGAACATGCATGCTCAGTAGGCTCGATAGCTTTTAAAATATCGCCCTTTGCTTCGGCAATGTTCTTTCCCAGTTCTTTCGAACAAAGCAATGTGAGCTCATCCAGATGCTCAACAAGGATGTTCCTCCATTTGAACATCATCTGCGTTCTTTTGCTGAGTGACATGTTGGACCACTCAGGGAAAGCTGCCGCAGCTGAAGCGATGGCATCATTAACCTCCTCCGGTGTGCAGCAGGGCACCTCCGCAATGACTTCTCCCGTACTTGAATCCGTAACAGGCATATACTTATCGGACTTTGATGTCTTCCATTCTCCGTTTACACAATAACCTTTTCTTTCAATTGCCATATTAGCCTTCTCCTTTCAAAACCGTCAAGTTTTTGGTAACTTTTTGGTATGTTCTTGTGTTTCTTATAGGAGTATATAAAAAAAACTACCAAAAGTAAAGTACAACTTTTGGTAGTTTTTGGTATCTTCGCTAATATAAAAGCCTTGATTACTTAAGTGTAACCTTAGCGCCTGCCTCTTCAAGCTTCTTCTTGATATCCTCAGCCTCTGCCTTGGAAGCGCCCTCCTTGAGAACCTTGGGAGCTGCTTCAACAGCTGCCTTAGCTTCACCAAGTCCGAGACCGGTGATCTCACGAACAACCTTGATAACCTTGATCTTCTCTGCGCCTACTTCTGTAAGCTCAACATCGAACTCAGTCTTCTCTTCAGCTGCTGCTGCGGGACCTGCTGCTGCAACTACTGCAACGCCTGCTGCTGCAGAAACGCCGAACTCTTCCTCGCAAGCCTTTACGAGATCGTTTAACTCTAATACTGTCATGCCCTTAATGGCATCGATAAATTCCTGTGTTGTCATTTTTTTATCCTCCTG
>JAEFAR010000058.1 GCA_016287675.1 Lachnospiraceae bacterium | reverse complement strand
GCTGCCAGCTGGCTGACCAATAATCCTTCGTATCGTTGTCTCGAAGATAGATGTATCTTCCGGGGCGGTCAAACTGGTTAAAAATGTAGCGGATTATTCTTCCGTTGGCACCGCTCTTTTCAAAGGAATAACCTCCCGCATTGTTTGAAATGATAGCTCCGTAAGCCGGACTGCCCAGGTAATTTGCCCAGGGTGCCGGTGTATCGGGTCTTGTGATGACGTATTCTCTCTTCTCCTCGTCAAAATAGCCGTATTGCATGACTGCCTCCTCGTTTAAGTGTGATTAAGTTAAATTTTAATCAGTTTTAGCCGTAAAATTAGGTAAATGTAATTATAATAATATCATAATACATAAAAAAATCAACGGAATTTTTATTGATATACTGCATTATTTTTATTTGATCAAATATGAAAACATATGCATTTTACATTCTTTTGACATATGATATAATTAGTATTTAACGGATCGCAGATAAGAATATTATTCCGGAGTTATTATGAAGTTTAGATTTGATAAAACAGAACTTTCGCCATTATCAAAGTGCGAATCCAATTGCTTTCTTTTATCGGACGGTCTGGGAGGTTACTGCTCTCTCACCCACGCCGGTTCCGTCGCCAGAGGCGATCAGGCTCTCTTAATGACATCACTGAAAGCCCCAGGGGACCGATGGCACATGCTGACGAATGTAAACGAGATCCTGGTTGTCGACGGTCAATCTTTTATGCTCTCATCTCAAAGGTATGATTTCGGACATTGTGACAGCGATCACACCGGGTATCTTTCTTCTTTTGAGTTTGACGGTTACCCCACCTGGACTTACTGCATCAAAGGGATCACGTTAAAGAAAAGCATAGCCATGGCCCACGGCCACAACACTGTCGCAATACGATACGAGGCAGATGCTTCCAAGGACTGCAAAGTCTCTCTTAAGATCGTTCCCATTTACAGGATCACGAAAAAAAACGAACCATTTAAAGATTTTTCCGATACATCCTGTATAAAGATCGCAACCAATGGATACATTAAAGAAAAACCTTCCGTAAAAACCCCCTCGTTCTATTTCTCTCAGGACGAACGGGACGGAAGGAATCCCGCAGGAAAATGCTTTACCCAAAAGATCATTTCTTTTGATGACTTAAGTTCTCCTCAGGAAGTCGCTTTTTCCACCGAGGAGTTTTCCGATTCAAATTCCTCAAGTTTCAAAGAAGTTCTTTCTTCACAGTTATCCCGTCAAAAAGAACTTCTTTCCGCTTCCGGTCTGAAGGGTGAGATATCCCTCGAACTGCTCCGTGCTTCCGATGCTTTCATTGTAAAACGCGAGAACGTAAACGGCAAAACAGTGATCGCAGGCTATCCCTTTTTTGAGGACTGGGGCCGTGACACCTTCATTTCACTTCCCGGTCTGACTCTGGCCGCAAAGCGGTTCGATGACTGCAAACTGATCCTGAGGACCTTTGCAAAATACGAGCATAACGGACTTTTTCCCAATCTGTTTCCGGAAGGAGGCGAAGAAGCCCGGTACAATTCTGTTGACGCTCCTCTCCTTTTCATAAACATGGTCTGGAAATACGTTTCCGCATCGGGAGACAAAGATTTCCTTAAGGAAATGCTGCCTGTAATGCTGTCCGTCGAGCATGCCTATGAAACCGGAACAGATCATCATATCAAAATGGACAGCGACGGTCTGATAAGTGCCGGAGAAGACAAAGAACAGCTCACATGGATGGATGTTTGTGTAGACGGCTTCCTTCCCACTCCAAGGCACGGTAAACCCGTGGAGATCAACGCCTACTGGTACAGTGCGCTGCAGATCCTCTATGAATCAACGAAAGATCCCCACTTTAAGGAGCTTTCGGAGCTTGTAAAGACTTCATTCATTAAAGGATTTGTCGATAAAAAAAGAGGATGTTTAAAAGATGTTCTGAACGGAACATCCGAAGAGGATCAGATAAGATGTAACCAGATCTGGGCCCTCACCCAGCCTTTTACCATGCTGCCGGAAGACGTTTCATCCATGGTTCTTGAAACAGTAAAGCGCGAGCTTTTCACCACCGCGGGATTGAGATCCCTCTCCCCTGAGGATCCCGCCTTTAGACCCGTTTACATCGGAGATCTTTATCAAAGAGACACTGCCTACCATCAGGGTACTGTCTGGGCATTTCCCCTGGGAGCCTTTTACACCGCGGAGATCAATGCGATCTCTTCTCTTCCGGAGGGGGATGCCAAAGACCAAAGGCTTGCCATTCTCGAAAAAAACATGTCCGAAACACGCAAATGGCTTCGGGAAGGCTGCACAGGCCAGCTTGCCGAGATCTACGACGGACTTGAACCCACCGTTTCCAGAGGCTGCTATGCTCAGGCCTGGAGCGTGGCAGAACTGCTTTCTGCTTTCACTCTTTACGAAAAAACATTTAAGAAGGTGCTGTAATTGAAAAGAAAACATTTGATCACAATTCTTTTATCATCGTTATTGTTATCCGGATGCCTGTATCCTCAGGGGCCGGGGCCTGTCATTCCCGAACCCTCCGCTTTTCCGACCCTTGAAGCCACAAAGACGCCTGTGCCAACAGCCACAAGCACACCCACTCCAACGGCCACAGATACGCCCACACCAACAAATACTCCGACAAACACACCCACGCCCACAAACACACCCACGCCCACGAACACACCGACTCCTACTCCGATCCCTGCGGGCGAGCTGTTTGTTCATTCCTATTTTTCGATCCTAAAGGAAAGACTTCAAAAGTACACAACCCCGGAACTCGGTGACTCTCTTAAGAAATCTTCCTTTGCGGATTACGAAACTCCCTATCGCGCTTCGGATTACAGCGATTACGAGATCAAGGGCGACAAGATCATCTTCCGTTTCGCGGAAAACACTCTCTGTGAGTCCCATCCGGCATTCGAATACGAGACCGATCTTTCAGAAGCAAAACTGTTCATGCGATACGATGATGACAACAACCTGATCAGCGACACTCGCATCAGAAAAGATCTCGATCCGAGTAAACCGATGATATGCCTCACCTTCGATGACGGTCCTTACGATGTTGTTGACCTGGAGCTGCTGAAGGTCTTTGAAAAATACAACGCAAGAGCAACCTTTTTCTTTCTCAGCGATCGCTTTTCCACGGAAAAATGGAAAAACGCAGCTGTCGCGCTCTACGAAGCAGGTCATCAGATCGGTACTCACACTGCAAAACACACCTATTTCAGAGATTCCTACTTTGATAAGACTGCAAAGAATTACGACCATTTAAAGCTTTTCTGGCAGGAGATCAACGGTTCATCCCTTGTGATCGCAAAAGCCTTGGGACATGCCCCGGAGATAATCCGTATGCCGGGAGGATACTGGAATGATTACATGTCAAACTGCCCTCTTCCCATCATCCACTGGAGCATATCCTCCGGTGACACCGGTAACCTTGATGCCAAAGAAGGCGAGACCCCGGATGATGTATACAACCGCAAGGTTAAAGAAACATCGACAAATGTGATCAAAAGAGCTGTAAACAACGGCGTCAGCCTGATGCATTCAATAAAGAAGCCCTCTCCCGAAGCAGCAGAAAAGATCCTTTCGGAGCTTTCAAAGAAAGGCTATCAGTTTGTTACCATCGATGAACTCTGCTACTACAGAGGTTACACACTAAAAGAAGGTATTGAATACAACCACTACAAGCTTGATTGGAAGCAAAAATGACGTTACCGGTCCCGAACTTACCAAAACTGCCCCTCCGCCAAAAGACAGAGAGGCAGTTATTTTATGCTTCACCGGCATGCTCTATGATCTCGTTCACGATGATCCTGTATTCGGAAACTTTTGTTGTCTTCTTTAATGCTTTTTCAAACCTTTCGGAGACCTTCAAAGCAGGAAGCATATAGAACCACAGTTCCTTTAATTTACATAATATGCTGAAATCCCCGCTCATTCTTTCCGAGTAGATGTCCGTAAGTTCCTCATTAAAAGCCCTGAAACGAGCCTTGTCTATAAGATCATCCCCTTCAGAGAACAGATAAGGTCTTGCGATCAAGCCTCTTCCCAGCATCAGAGCACAGGCATCGGGAAAGGCCGCGGAAACCACTCCGATATCCTCGGATGTAAAAATGTCTCCGTTCAGGCACACCGGATTTACCGATCTTTCATAGGCGTATTCCAGCCACTCCTTCCTTATCTCTCCCTTGTAAAAATCCTTTTGTATTCTTGGATGAACGATCAATTCCTTTATGGGATATTTGTTAAAGATCTCCAGGATCCTCACAAATTCTTTGGGATCATGCTTTCCGAGCCTTGTTTTGACAGAGATCTCCGTCCCGATCTTCTCTGCTCCTTCAAATATCGAATCCAGAAAAACATCAAGTTCATCCGGATAATAGAGGAAACCGCTTCCCTTCTTTTTGGTAACTACAGTGTTCGAAGGACAGCCCAGATTCAGATTGACTTCACTGTAGCCCTTATCCGCAGCCACTTTGCAGGCCCAAAGAAAATGCTCTGCGTTCGAACAAAGGAACTGAGGAATGGTGAGCATACCACGGTTCTTCTCATTGTCGATCTCTTCGAGCTCTTTCATTTGGAAACTCTTAGTCTGATTGGGCGACAAAAAGGGAGTAAAAAACTTTTCTACTCCCGTGTAGTATTTATTGAATACTTTTCTGTATATGTGTGTCGTGACACCTTCCATAGGTGCCAGATAGATCATTTTATGCTTTTCTTTCAAACAGAACCCTTTTCCTTTTCGATCACTTCAACGGCCTTTTCAAATTCCATGGGCTTTCCTGTAAGGTACCCTTGTACGAGATCGCAGCCCCATTCCAAAAGAGCTTCCTTCTTTTCAACACTTTCGACACCTTCCGCAAGGACTTCCGCATGAAGCACATGACCCATGGATATGATGAGTTTGATAAAGTCCATATCCTCACAGCTTGTGTGCATCTTGTCCACAAATGACTTGTCGATCTTAAGAAGATTAACCGGAAGCTGACTCAGATAAGACAGTGAAGCGTATCCTGTGCCAAAGTCGTCCAAAGCCACCTTCACTTCATTCTGCCTCAATTTGTCCATGGCTGCCTTTACGTTCTCGATTGCCGATGCAAAAACGGTTTCCGTGATCTCGATCTCAAGATTCTTATTGGGGAACTCGTTCTCTTTAAGAGTTCTTAATACAAACTCTGCATATCCGGGCTTTTGAAGATGATTGGCGCTGATGTTTACGGAGATCACAAGATCGGGATTCTCCTTAACAACATCCTTGAATCTCTTGATGGCATGAATAAGCACCCAGTTGTCCACGCGGAAGATCAGATTTGATTTCTCCGCGATCTGTATGAATTTGTCAGGTCGAATGGACTTTCCTTCTTCGTCCTCCAGTCTGCTCAGGGTCTCGAAGCCACGGAGTTTCCCGGTTCTGAGATTGTACTGGGGCTGGAAGACCAGATGGATCTCATCGGTACTCAGAGCCTTGAAGAGCCTGTCCTCGATCTTTCCGTTTTCAGTGAGTTCATTGGTAACGGAAGCATCATAGAAGGACACCTCAGCTCCTGCCTGATTCCTGTAATGAGCAATGGTGTCATCCAAATGTCTGTAAAGCTCATTGATGTCACCTCCGTCATCCGGGTAGCGCACAATGGCTGCTCTCGGCTCCAGAGTGATCTCGGTGTTTTCGATGATCAAGGGTCTCTTTACCTGCTTAATGAACTGCTTTACTCTTGCATCTACCTCAAGCCTTTCCGCCACAGGATCCTTGTTTTCCTTCGATGAATCGATAACTATAACAAATTCGGAATCTCCGTTCTTTCCTCCGTATTCTCCCTCCACCGTGCTTCCGATGAATCTGCCGGCAAGTGACTTTAAAACGGAGTTACCGAAATCCCTGCCCATCATATCATTCAGCTGAGCAAAATTTTCTATGTACAGAAATGAAATGTAGAATTCCTTTCCTGCCTTGATCCTTTTGTCAATGTAATCTCTTACTGCGGTAAGATTGTGCATCCCCGTCAGCGGGTCCTGCTGGGAAAGCAAATGAAGTATCTTGTTGTAATGATTTATATTGTTTATAAAACTGTAGGTAACATAGATCAGGATCACTGAACAAACAGTGTTCGCCAGGCCCGGAATGCCATCCCATTTCTGCAGAAAGAACATCTGAATGATCATGGGAACCGTGCTTATCAAAATCAGGACATATGAAATGATCATACCCGTTTTCTTCCCCACAAGCACCATGGCCACCAGAAGTATAAGTCTGATGTTCGTCAAAACACCCGCGATCTGTGAAGATGATAAAACAAGGCGACCAACCTCTAAATTGCGTGCCATGGAGGTTACCCTCGAAGTTACAATCGTGACAACAACAGCAAAGAAAGTCAAAACAATTATGGATATTCTTGTTTTAAGTTGTTTTTGCATGAAGACCCTCCCGATATAATAAAAGCAGTGACCCTAAATCATATACATATGATATCACATCGCATGCAAAATCTACATATTAAAATACGAAAATAATAAAAATTTATTGCAGGGTTGCTACTGTTCACACGTAGCCTTTCGCACTGCTTACTTATCAACGCCTCTCTTAGACTGCAGGAAATAAACAATACGTGCCGTAAGTGAGGTTGGGAGAATATGCAGGATCATTCTTGAAACCTTGACGTAAAGCTTCGGAACTATATAAAACCTGTTAAGATGCTTAATGGCATATTCTGCAACACTGTGGGCATCCGTTCCCATAAAAAGGAAAGAAATGTTGGCATTCCTGGCAAATTCCGTTGCTACGGGTCCGGGACAAAGAATACTGATCTTTACCTTTGAACCTCTTCTTTTCAGTTCCTGTCTTATGCCTTCGGACAATCTGACCACATAACTTTTTGTGGCATAATAGGTTGCCATTAAAGGTCCGGGCATAAAACCGGCAATGGAAGCCACATTTAAAATGTGACCGCTGTCCTTTTCGATCATATCCTTAAGATAAAGTTTTGTAAGGATGTGCAAGGCAGCAACATTGGTTTCGATCATACGAACATCCTTTTCCAGGGAAGTTTTGTCAAAATCACCAAAATCACCGAAGCCGGCATTATTGATCAGAAGATCCGCATCCGAAAACTTCTCATGGAGTTTTTCGCAGTTCTCATGAACGCTGAGATCCGTAACTTCCGTAACGACTTCAAGTCCTTCTTTGCTTTCTGTCAGCTCTTTTTTTATTTCATCAAGCCTGTCAGCATTTCTGCCCACCAGGATCAGTTTCCGGGCTTCTTTTGAAACGATCCTTGCCATCTCGCGGCCTATGCCCGAAGATGCACCTGTGATCAATACAGTATCTTTCTTCATTATCTGTCCTTTCCCTGAATGTGAGATCCAAGTAAAAAATCCAACCACAGACACAGAGCCCATGATTGAGACTCTTATACCATATCGCAGAGTGAAATTCAAAATAAAAAACTATTAAATCGGTTTGCATCTATGTGTACTGCTTGCGGAAGCAAGGTGATTTCAGTTGACGCATCCCGGTAGAAAACATTCTTAAGGTGAGGGATACAGTAAACACATAATAAAGTATCAAAAAAGGCTCCTGTGATCCATTGATCGGATCTCAGGAGCCCTGTTTAATTAAACAAAAACAAGCTATTGCTCTTTCTTACGTTTGAATATAAAAACCAGACTTTTGGACGAACCGTAGCTTTGATTGGTTGATGCGCTGCTTACCATCTCCCATCCGTCATTCCCTAACTGATTAAGCCTGCTTTCAAGCTCTCCGGTATTAACGTTTCCGCCAAAAAAGCCTGTTGTGTCATATGAGATCACTTTGTACTCGAATTTATCCATATTTTTTTCCTCCTGTTAATATACAATCTAACACAATGATTCAAAATGTTACACAGCGTAAACGAAAAAATATGACCGTTTATTTTTCCCTGCCGTGCATATAATGTATGCCGATATGCCCTATTCCGAGTATCACCGCCGAACATATCACGACAAGGTTCCCGGAGTATATTCCCGGAAGAAGAACCGCTAATGCGCCATAAACCCACTTTTACAACTCCTTTAAGTCTGATATAATGTAATCATTTAGAGACGGAGGGCGAGCTATGATCTATAAATGCAAAAACTGTGGTTCGGCAATACAATTCGATCCGACATCAGGCAAACTGACTTGCGGATCCTGCGGATCTTCATTCGCACCTGAAGAATGCGACGAGATCTTGGGAAAGAACGAACAAAATAACACCATTGAGCAAAAGATATATTGCTGCAGTGCCTGTGGCGCCGAGCTTATGATAAATGATGTGGAATCGGCAACATTCTGTGCTTTCTGCGGTCAGCCTACAATAGTCTTCAGCCGCGTTTCAAAGGTTAAAAAACCTGACGAGATAATCCCTTTTGCGATCACCAAGGAGCAGGCATGGAAAGCAATTTCAGAGAAATTGAGGGGCTTTTTTGTGCCCAGACAGTTCAGGAACATCAAACCTGATCTTGTGAGAGGCATATACATTCCATATGCCTTTTCGGAGATGGATTACGAAGGCAGGATGATCATTAAAGGCGTACGCGGGAGTGGCAAAAACTCACATACCGTGCACTTTTACAGACATGTGAAAGGAAAATTGTCAAGACTTCCTATTGACCTTTCGGAAAAGTTCGATGACAATTCCGCCATGAGGCTCGAACCTTTCGGAGACGATTTTCGCGAATTTGATGCCTCGTATCTTTCGGGTTATTATGCAGACTGCGGAGATGAAAAGGAAGAATATGTAACCAACAGAGCGAAGCACAGAACAAGAATGATCTTTGAGAACCGGACCCTTTACACAGTCGAAGCACGTGATAAAGAGGTCTGCAGAGAAGAGACACAGGTAAATGTCGAAAGTGTGAAACATGTCCTGGTTCCCGTGTGGTGTTTCATCGGAGAAAATAATGACGAAAGATTCACCATACTTGTAAACGGAAAAACAGGAGAAGTTGTGGGCACTGCCCCGCCGGACAGGTTTAAGATGTTGTTGTGTGCTTTGGCGCTGTTTTTGCTTACAGTTCCATTTGTTGCTTTTATATTCGGAGTGATGCTGGCTGTAAGCACCGTAGACATTAGGGGTCTCGCTATACCCCTCGTGATCATCGGTATTATGGTCAAGACAGCGCTAACAATGAGTGACAGACGCGACAGCTTTATTCTCAGCCGCAAACTTACAAAAAAGAAGGTTACTTATGACATGGTAAAAAACAGACAGGAGGGTGAGTAGCATGATTTATTTTCTGGAAGAATTCTGCTTACAGCAGCCATTATTCTGGATCGGTGCTCTGGCAGGGATCGCAGAGGCTGTGCTTATAGCGATAAGTGTTACTCTGAAGATAGTAATAAGATCAAATGACTGGGGATACCGGGATGAAGGGAGTAAAACCATCAGATCGTTTAAGGTTGAAGATCAAGAGGACGGCGTAAAAGAGAGCTACCCTCTTCATCCGGAAAATGTAAAAGAAAAACGCAGCGGTCTTTTCTCCTGGTTTAATTAAATTCAAAGAAGCCGGGCACGCTCGCGTGTATGAGGGGATTCGAATTACTATTAATCTTTTCCGATTATTTCTTTATAGTGCCTCAAATGTATTCCAATATGCCCGATTCCCAGAATGATGCCTGAAAAGGTTACTATCAGGTTCATGGAATACAGCCCCAGAAGAAAAACTGCAATCACCGGAAGGGTAGCCCCCGCCACCGGAAATCCGGCAAAAGAACTGTACTGATCCCTTAATGCCCTTTCGCTTCTGAAATACCTGACCCAATAACACTCATAAAGGATCATAAGTACAAGCGCAGTGACACACATTATGATTTTCCAGTCAAAAATCACACCATCAGGAAGCAGTTTCAAATACGGATTAAGTGCCGGAAAGATTAAAAACTCACAGGTCACCGTTACCTCTCCCACCCTTTCAAACAATAGCAGGATCTTGTTTTCATCTTTAGCAACTTCATCATAACCTTTCGGTTTTGCTTTCATGCCCCAGTAAATATTCGGAATAAAAAGCATCAATAAAAATACAAATCCCGTAACACAGAATCCGATTCTGTATGGTCTGTTCTCTCCGAATGCTATGGTACTGATCCTGACACTGCTTATAACATCACCATAATGAGATTTCAGTCTTCCTGCCATCAGATCCGGATCTCTAAGATCAGTATGAGCCGAACCATATATTCCCATTATCTTCTCGGTACCGCATCTATCGTAGGCATCAATAAAGTTAGAAATCATGTATGATTCTCTTTTGAGCGAAAACCCGTCACGGACAGTAGGATCCGAATGATGCTCCATTCCTTGCTTTACACACTCTTCTGCCAGGTGGTAATTATCGGATTCCTCAAGACCGTTATCAGCAAGATACGAAAGGTACCTTGCTCCGGTTGTATCATACTGATGCCCTACATCCGTACCATAGAATACGGTCTGCGGACAACTCGCCTTTATCTTATGAAAAAACTCATAGTAATGCTCATTACCACTCTGAGTGCCCTGAATATCCTCAAATATCTGATCTATTATCTCATCTGAGCCTTCCCGCATCCATAGGTTCAAATATTCTGCCGTATAATATGGAACTTCGATAAAAAGTGCCCGATACCCTTCATCGTAACACTCTTTCCACAATTCAAATTCGATATCGTAGTATACTTTTTTGCCATGTGCTTCGCCATAAAGCCGGATCCTTGTATCATCATCAGGATATATGTCTTTTCTGCTGTCCAATGCCGACAAAGAATATCCCAATATCACTACTATAGCAAGCATTGAAAATGCAATTAACATTTTAATCCTATTTTTCGTCATCCTACTCGTTTACCATTTCCTTTCCTTACTCAATAGACATTGCCATAATCAAGCCTCCAGAAGTCTGTTAAGTGTTTCTTTCTTTAGAGACTTAAGAGTCGTCGAGAATAGTCTCTTTAATGCATATCGTATTTATATCCGTCCGGGATCCTGATATATGCACGAATATGTTCGTCGACAGGGCGCTCGACAATTCCTGATCTGTTGTCAATATTACCTTCCGCGGCGAGGATGGTATTCTCACCTTTTCCAACAATAATCCCCATATGATCGTGCTCATGGCCATCAAAAACATGATCATAAAGAACAATGTCCCCTGCTGCCGGCACAAAATCATCTTTCCGTGTATGATACTCAATCCTGG